>JBBRPT010000036.1:0-52759 GCA_038227635.1 Leptolyngbyales cyanobacterium
GCCCCTGATTTGCCGCGAGTCGCTCGGCTCTGCGAATCAAACGCATCTACGGGCATCCGCTTGATATAGCCCTGCTCGGTCAGCAGAATCACCGCTTTTTCGTTGGCAATCAAATCGATGTCGCCGAGTTCGTCTTCAGACTGCTCGATCACTGTGCGACGTGGAGTGGCATGAGTGGCGCGAAGTTCGGTGATTTCAGTCTCAATGATGGTGAGAACTCGCTCACGTCGAGCCAAAATATCCTGCAAGTCGGTGATTTGAATTTGCAAATCGTTGTGTTCTTGCTGAATTTTCTCCGCTTCTAGCGCCGTCAATCGCCGCAGTTGCATTTGCAAAATCGCATCGGCTTGAGAGTCTGATAAGCCATAGGACTCGATCAGTTCTTGTCGTGCGGTCGGAGCATCAGCCGCGCCGCGAATAATCGCGATGATGCGATCGAGGTGAGACAGCGCAATCAGCAACCCTTGCAGCAGGTGATCGCGTTCTTCAGCTTTGCGAAGCTGATAGCGAGTCCGCCGTTCGATCGTCTCAATGCGGAATGACAGAAAGACTTCGAGGAAGTATTTGAGGGTGAGCAACTGGGGTTCGTTGTTCACCAATGCCAGCATATTTGCCCCAAAATTCGCCTGAATGGGGGTTTGCTTGTAGAGGTTGTTAAGCACCACACGCGGATAAGCATCGCGGCGAAGCTCAATTACGATCCGCATTCCGTCGCGATCGCTCTCGTCTCGCACGTCAGAGATGCCATCAATCTTGCGATCGTTGACCAACTCAGCAATCTTCTCAATCAGCGAGGCTTTATTGGTTTGATAAGGCAACTCGGTGATGATAATCGCTTCGCGATCGGGTCTGCCGCGATGCTCAATGGTCTCGATCGACGCAACGCCGCGCATCGTAATCGACCCGCGCCCCGTAGTGTAAGCGTCGCGCATTCCTGACCGACCCAAAATCTGCCCCCCTGTTGGGAAGTCAGGACCGGGGATATACTGCATCAACTCCAGTTCGGTGAGATCTGGGTTATGGATCAAAGCCGTCAAGCCGTCAATCAACTCGCCCAGATTATGCGGCGGAATATTGGTTGCCATGCCGACCGCGATCCCGGAGGAGCCATTTAGCAATAGCTGGGGAAGCCGCGCTGGGAGAACCGTTGGCTCTTGCTGAGAGCCATCAAAGTTATCTGCAAAATCGACGGTTTCAGATTCAATATCGCGCAGCAGAGCATTGCTGGTCAATGCGGTCAGACGACACTCGGTATATCGCATGGCGGCGGGCGGATCGTTGTCGATCGAGCCGAAGTTGCCGTGACCGTTAATCAGGCGCTCTCTCATTGAGAAGTCTTGCGCCATCCGCACTAAGGCATCATAGACTGCCGTATCGCCGTGGGGGTGATATTTACCCAGCACTTCCCCGACCACACGAGCGCACTTGCGGAAAGGACGCTCAGGCGTTAAGCCCAGTTCGTGCATAGCGTAGAGAATGCGACGATGGACAGGCTTTAAGCCATCTCTGGCATCTGGCAGTGCCCGACCCACAATCACGCTCATCGCGTATTCCAGGTATGATCGCTGCATCTCGCCTCGGAGATCGGTAGGAACGATCCGTTCGGTGGGCATCTCCTGGGAGAAAGTCATAGGTCGAAAACTCCGAAAATGCAAGCATGGATTTGGCGATCGACACAAGGGGCTAAAACCCAATGGGTCAGTGCCCCAATTAGTGTCGATTATTACTAAAATTTTAACATATCCCGCCATCAGTCGGGATGACTCAGTATCATCAGAGACATTGAGTGTTATCTGAGTTGAAAGACTCAATTCTAGCGGCTGAAATGTAGTTTGAAAAAGTTATTTTCAGACAAGTGCTTGGTTCTGGGAAATAAGCCTGAGTTCCTTTAATATCAACCTATTGATCAATTTTGTAGTGGTTGAATATGAGGTAACTCATCTAGTTTGTGAGTTTCCTAAAAGCGTAGTATTTGATAAGCGCTTGATTCTAGAGTTTTAACAGTCAAAATAGAAGTGAATTTTAGCGCTCATTTTCGCGATCGCTCGACTCAAACCTTATGACGTTCCCTATCATTTACTCCGATGAATTCTTGCTCCATGAAACAGGCTATTTTCACCCCGAAAAGCCAGAGCGCTTGACAGTAATTCAGCAAGCGCTTAAGACTGCACCTTGGGCAGATCAGTTGGAGTGGCGAAAACCCACCTCGGTTGCAGAACGATCGCCGATTGCGTTCATTGAGCAAGCACACGATCGCCGCTATGTTGAAGCCGTTCGGCAGTTAGCCAATCGCGGTGGCGGGCAGATTGCTGGCGATACGCCTGTGTCACCGCGCAGTTTTGAGGTGGCACTGTTAGCTGTCAACGCCTGGATCGATGGCGTAAATTTCGCATTGACAACCGGAGAGCCAAGTTTCGTCTTGGCGCGACCGCCCGGACATCATGCCGTTCGTGACGTGGGCATGGGGTTCTGTTTACTGAGCAATGCCGCGATCGCCGCTCTCTATGCCCTCGATCACGGCGCAACTCGCGTTGCTATTCTCGATTGGGATGTGCATCACGGCAACGGCACTCAAGCGATCGTTGAAACCCATCCCAATATTGCGTTTTGTTCGCTGCATGAGTCGCCTCAATACCCCGGTACAGGCAGCAGCACCGAGCGGGGACTGCACAACAACGTGCTGAATTTGCCGATGGAAGCGGGGAGCACGATCGCTGACTATCAGCCGTTATTCGAGTCAAAGATTATGCCATTTTTGACTGACTTTCAGCCCGATTTGCTCATTGTCAGTGCGGGATATGATGCCAATCACGATGACCCGTTAGCGAATATTTCTCTCAAGCCTCAAGACTATGGTGTGTTTACAGACTATTGCCTGACGTTGACTCGCAAAATCGTCTTCGGACTGGAGGGCGGCTATGACTTTAATGCGTTGTCCAAGTCGGTGGTGGCAACCGTTGATCGTTGTCTCATTCATTCGAGCGAGGAAACGCGATCGCTGTGACGCATTCAAGTTGCTTTTGCTGCTCCTAACCGAGCTAGAGCCAAAAGGTGAGACGCGAATATATCAGGCAGCGATCGTACTCCGACTATCGCAGGAGCTAGAACAAACTTTGATGCATCGTGACGAGGATGCAGTCGAGCGATTGTACCTCGAGAACTAGAGTGGGTGAACGCGAGGGTTGCAATTTGCTAGTTAACTCCGATGACTTTGAGTGGCTTTGAAATGCCGTAGACACCTTCACTCACTTGTTACTGCGGCTTTCGCAGCCATACAGAACCTTCCAATTTGAGTGACTGAGGGCAGTCTAGAGAATTTCTCCTTGAGATAGAGGTGCAAGATCAGAATTGAGATTAAGCTGGTGTCAACAACCTGAAGATTCTGCAACGCTTAAAAACAAGCTAAAACAAATAATATGCAACTCCAAATCGAATGCAATAGCCTACCCTTTAAAGAACAGCTTTGCTGTCTCTGCACACACTCGTTTGAAAGCAAAGAAGCACAAGTGATCATATACAATGATCAGGGGACGGAGTGTGGCGAGGTTTGCCCCAGGTGCATTGGTCAAGGCTTTAGTTGGATTAAGAATCAGTTTGAGCAGTTGAATCAACCCAAGAAAATCCTCCGAACCCATCGGAGAAAGGCTCAGGAAATTGCAATCAGCGCTTAAGAAAAGTAGTGAAAGTGTCAGGCTCAACTCTGACACCCAAACTTTGTCCTACTCTGTCAAAATTAAACGATTTTGAGCACTGACGATCGCCTCTCCTGGCTGCTGAGGTTTACCAAAAAGACGAGTTACTGTGAGTCGTGTCGTGCGGCAAGCACTGGAAAAGTCTCGGCGAGTCATCCACATCTGCGATCGGATTTGTCGTCAAATCAATGTCCGACTTACTGCTTGAGCATAGACAAAAGCCAGCTGAGACGGTCTTACGATCGAAGCTATTCATAACTTGATAGAAAGCTTTCGGTTTATCTGAGACGGTGATCTGTTGTTGCAACTTGTCAATCTTCAGAGGCGACTCCTAGTTCTTTTAGGGTGACAGGCAACCGTTCAGAGGCAGGGACAAGGCAGGAACAAGGGGGTTGCATTGGCATAGTTGTGGAAGGTGAATAAACGCCCATACATCGTCTCAACTTACTGGTTCCTAAAGTCGATCGAAAATTCGATGGCGCATATATAGGCAAGCAACGTCAGTAGCTGCACGATTTCTTGGGCACTGCAACTGGTGAGATTGCCCCGATGCGCGCAACGACGCAACTCTAGTCGTTTGCGTGATGTAATGGAAGCCGTTTTCAAGCAGGCTGCGTCCCGACTCACAGGGCGACAGCTATAGTTTTGGCAAGGAGCTTAAACCCTCGTTGCCTTATCTGTAGATTTTGATCAACCTAATCACGAAACGTTGAGGTCTGAGCAAGGTCAAAGCTCGGTCGATGGGAACTCTATTTAGCTGCAAGCCTATTAATTTCCGCCTGAGAGCCGCATCACAACTAACGTCATATCGTCTGCATTGTGATTGCCAACCCCGATAAACTTTTGCACACACTCAAACAGATATTTCAAAATCATCTGTGGGTCGTCGTACTTGCGGCACGCTAACTGAAAGGCTTTGGTTAGGTTTTCTTCGTCAAACCGCCGCCCATATTGGTTTGCCGCATCCGTAAACCCATCGGTGTAATAAATGATGGTATCACCCGGAGATAACTGCACTTGAGCGTCTTGATATTCAGTTTCGGCATCCAGTCCGATCAGCATTCCTAGAGTATCTAACCGCTCGATCGTATCAGTGCCAGCCTGCCACAACAAAGGCGGATTGTGAGCCGCATTGCTGTAAGACAGAATGCGAGTTTTGGGATCGTACTCTGAATAAAACAGGGTCACAAACCGATTAGAGTTCTCTAAATCGGCATACATAACTTGATTGAGGTGTTGCAAAATCCGAGCTGGAGAGTGTCCGTTTAAGACTTCTGCACGCAGCATTCCCCGCGTCATCGTCATAATTAGACCTGCGGGAACACCTTTGCCCATGACATCGCCGATCGCCAGACTCCAACGCCCCGACTCATTCTCGCTGTCTGGCTTCCGAATCTGTCCATAATCTGCCGGAATGAAGTCGTAGTAGTCACCGCCTACCCGATTTGCCGTTTTACACAGCGCAGCCAGTTCTACCCCTTCAATTTTGGGGCAGTGCCGAGGCAAGAGACGCAACTGAATATCGGCTCCGATTTCTAACTCTCGATCGAGCCGTTCTTTTTTGCGAAGCTCAACCGTTAGTTCATCGTTCTCGATCGCAACTGCTGTCTGATCTGCCACCAACCGAACTAATTTTTGACGAGTCTCTGTCCAAGCATAGTCAGGATCACGGCTAAACACGTACAGCCGACCTCGTTCGATATTTCTGACTAAAATCGCCGTCCCGAAGATCTGAATGTCTGATCCAAGAAACCGACTGACTTGGTGATCAAGCTTAGCGATCGCTTGAGGTGATTTAGTTAACCCTTCAGCGACGGGCAGTCCTGCAAACGAGGCAGTGATTTGCTTTGTTGCGGCTTCTAAAGCTTTACGAATCTCTTGTCCCCAGTGATTATCTTGACAGTGCAAGCGCTCTAATTTAACTTGTCCGTTAGAGCGAAACATGATTAGCGCGCCGCCATCGGCATCGGTGACGCGACTGGCAATCAGAGGAATCAACTCTAAAAACTGATTGAGGTTGTTAAAACTGCGAAGCGCAAACCCCAGCGAACTCAACAGATCTTGAATTTTGTGCTGCTCACGATTCAGCCGTGCCACCAGTTCCTTGAGGGCAAACACGGGTGTTACGTCTGAGGCACCGTTGCGATCGGGCGGTTGAGAGGGCTTTCTAGGGAGAGGCACAGCAGTCATTAAGACAAATAAGGGATTTCAAGATCCGTGCTAGAGAACTTAAGCCAAAAAGAGAGGATTTGGCTAAAGATTAACCACGCTGCAACTTAGTTTGGAACATCAATATTAACGAATGAGTTGCAAAGCGTGACATTTATTTTTAAGGAGTAATGAGTGCTCAGAACTTAACCTGCTTGAAATTACAGGCAGATGTCCGTAATTTCAAGCAATTGTAGTCGCAACCGAGCGAGACCGAACATAAAGGTGAAATTTAACAGGTTGTGGCTTTGGCTAAACGGGGAAGCAGCATCTGTTAGATTCCAGGGTTCCCCAATTTTTTCTAACTAAAGCAGTTCCTACCTGATCGCAGGTGATCAACCACTAATCAAGGCTTCAACAAATTCGTAGCTAGAGAAAGGACGCAAATCTTCGATGCCTTCTCCTGCCCCAATAAATCGAATGGGCAACCCCAACTCTTCAACGACTGCTAGAGCAACGCCACCTTTAGCGGTGCCGTCAAGCTTGGTCAGCACTACTCCACTCAGTTGCGCTGCTTCTGAGAAAACTCGTGCCTGTCTCAGACCGTTTTGTCCCAAGGTTGCGTCTAAAACCAGCAGAGACTCGACTCTGGCATTTCCTGCCTTTTTGTCAATGATGCGACGAATCTTGCTGAGTTCATCCATCAGGTTTTTTTTGTTTTGCAGTCGCCCTGCGGTGTCTACGAGCAATAGCTCAGTGCCCCGCGCTTGTGCCGCAGCAATCCCATCAAACACGACCGCTGCCGGATCGGTGTTTTGTCCGGGGTTAGAGATCACATCAACGCCACTGCGCTGACCCCAAACTTTGACTTGCTCGACAGCCGCCGCCCGGAAGGTATCAGCAGCAGCGATCAAACAGCGATAGCCTGACTTCTGTGCAATGTGAGAGAGTTTACCGATCGTCGTCGTCTTTCCGGCTCCATTGACCCCTGTGATTAGCCAAATATTCAGCGTGTCTTTTTCGGGCACAAACACTGAGCTGTGAGACTGAAGCGGGCTGTCGAGCAGGTCGCGCAACAGTTTTTTTAGATAGGCGATCGCTTGTTCGGGGGGCAGCACTTCTTCACGCAGTTTTGTTTGCAGCGCCTCGATTATTTTGTCAGTCGCGTCTACGCCTGCATCGGCTTGCAGCAGCAGCGACTCAATCTCAGTCACAGCATCCTGATTGAGCGGACCTTGACCCACGATCGCTTTAAGTTGATTGATCAGCCCTCGACGGGTTTTGTCTAAGCCCTGTCTCAACCGTTTTAGCCAGGTGATTTCTTCGAGGGTGATATCTTCAGGGCGACGACCTTGAGCTGCTAAAACTTCGGTTGACCAAAGGAATCCTTCATCTAAGGCAAAGGCTGGAGTCTCCTCGGTCTCGGTGGATGGAGTTGGGATGGCGGCAACGGGAGATTCTTCCTCGATCGCCGTAGCGCGAAGCCGTTCTAACCGGGCTTCTCGATCTGCCTCAGACTGCGCCCAAAAGGGCAGAGGAGCGGCTGTTTCGGGCACAGTTTCAGCCGGAGCCGCCGGGATGTCAACCCCTTCGGAGGACGATTCAAGAGGTTCAGGAGGCGCGATCGCCGCTTCTAAATCGGCTTTAACGCCCTCTAAAGTCTCCAAAAACTGGTTCACTGCCTCTACAGAAATTCCATTGGGAGCTAGTTCGGAGAGATTTTCCTCGATCGGTTCGGGTATTTCAGAAGGTTCCGTCAGGGTGTCTGGTTGCTCCGAGACGGGAACCTCTGTCACCTCCTCAGGAGGCTCGACCATCTCAGGTACTTCTATAGACGCTTCTTGCTGCTGTTGCTGACGCTTCTTGATATTCTCGTAAGCAGCTTTTGCAAAGCTCAGATAACTTTCGTCTACGGCAGGGGGTTCTGATGGTGCCACAGGCGTTGGTTCAGGCTCAGTCTGAGCAGGTTCTTCTGCCTTTGATTCTTCAGCCTTTTGATCGAATTTACGATTGAACCAATTGAACGTCATTGCAAGTACCTGAATCTTCTCTCACTATTTAATGTAGTTGAAGTTGTTCCGACAAATCACGAACGCTTTGCGCTGGCTTTAAGTTGCTCAGTCACTCGTCGCAAAACACCATTGATAAACTTGTATCCTTCTTCGTCACTGTAGCGTTTGGCTAGCTCGACCGCTTCGTTGATAGCAAATTCGACGCGCAGCCCCAAATACATAATTTCAGTGACAGCGATGCGAAGAATGTCTCGATCAACGCGTGCCAACCGATCTAACTGCCAGCCGACGAGCGCGTTGGTTAAAGCTGCATCGACGGCTTCCCGCTCTTCGTGAAAGCGAGTGATGATTTCTAGGGTGTACGATCGCACGTCAAGCTGGTCAGCCAACTGAAGAAATTCAGGAATCTCGAAGGTTCTGCCGACTCGGTTGATGGCGGTTTCAGTCAGGTCGATCGCCTCTCTCACCATGTCTCTGGCGCTATCAACATCACTGGCGCGAGTTTCACTGCTCAAGAGTCGGCTATTGCCACGTTGCAGTTCGGCAACGGCAGTTTCTAGTGTGTCGCGAGCATCGGTCGCTAACGTGCGAGTCGCCGCCACAACAATATCTTGAAGCTTTTGAGTGGTCAATCGCTCCTGCTTGGCAGGTAGCTGGCTGATGCTCAAAAGAGCCAGTTCACGGGCAATTCGACGGGCTTGCATAGCGGCTTTGGTTGACTAGGTTCGGCTTGGTTATCTTAGCAATTTTAGATCGACGATCGCGGAAGATTTTTTAGTGGCGTTTCAATTTCATCTAGACCCACGCAACTCTATCTGTTAACCGATGCTTTGCAGCCCTGTGTAAGGGAATCTAAGCGAGTAGGATTTGTGCAGCTATCATGCGTTCTAAAAAGTCACCTGAGATTATTGTGACTCCAGCGCTTCAGCAAAAGTTGATTGAGGTGCACGATCGTCTCTGTCAAGCGTATGGGTGTCCGATTCCCTACTTTCATGAGCTAGATCCGTTGAGCGAACTGGTTTCAGCTTTGCTGTCTCACCGCACTCGCAATGCTGATTCGGCAAACGCTTTTCATGAACTGCGGCGACGGTTTCCTGATTGGCAAGCTGTGCGAGATGCGCCCGCTGCTGAGGTTGAACAGGCGATCGCTCGCTGCACTTGGGCAGAGCAAAAAGCACCTCGAATCCAGCAGGTTTTGAGACTGATTGGCGATCGTCGAGAGGGCGATCTCTCCCTAGACTTTCTCAAAGATCTGTCGGTTGTGGATGCCAGAGCGTGGCTTGAATCGCTGTCTGGGGTTGGACCCAAAACGAGTGCTGCGGTGCTGTCGTTTAGCGTGCTGCGTCGTCGCGCCCTGCCTGTTGACAGTCATCATCACCGCGTTGCGATTCGCTTGGGTCTAATTGGGGAGACGATCGCGGTTGCTCCGGCTCATACTCTTTTAGAAGCGCAACTACCACCTGACTGGACGGCTCAACAGGTTTATGACAACCACGAAGTTTTGATGCTGCATGGTCAGCGCTGCTGCTATTACCAAAGTCCTGCTTGTGAGAGATGTCAGGTACTTGATCTCTGCCCATTTGGGCAAAGTCGGCTGTCTCGTAAAACTACTTAATTGCAAGTCACCAAAGGACCTCTCGGATCATTGGGTGCAGTGTTAGGCAGCCAACCAAAACTTGGTGAAATTCCGAAGTTTCTGCCAAATGTCTGTTGCAGATCAACCTCTATCCACGCTTCACCGTTTGCATCTTTTCGAGAAGTCGTAACCCCTCCCATTTGGGTTACAAATACTTTCTGACCCGCTCCGACTGCTGCGATCGAGTTTGCCCCATAACTAGAGTTTCGACGAACATCCACTAAAGAGACGGTGTCTCTAACCTTGCGACACGCAGTCGTTTTGGAAGGAGGGGGCGTTGGTCTCCCACAATCGAGGGCAGCGTAATCAACAAAACCATTGGGTTTAACCTGAACGCGGGCTGGCGGATTAGCAGGTAACGGTTCTACCAGAGCCACCGCAGTTCCAACTCTCAGAGGACGATTGGGCAGCACTTCTGGGTCGCCAGGAGTAGCTGTTCTGTAAACTGAGGTCGTCTTAGTCACCACACAGGCGACTTGAGCCACTAGCATCGGCGCAGGTTGAGGAACCGCAAGAACAGGCAACTCTAGAGCGATCGTCGCGATCGTCATGCCTGCTAGAACTCTGACCGAGAGGCGATTGTTTCTCGTATCCATCACTCACACTCACAGAAGGTATATTCCTTCAGTACCATAATTTAAGCCGCAAGTCCATAGCTGGTTTGGGTTACGGGGATGGCGACACTGAAGGAAGAGGTGACGGATTGGTGCGGTCAATCGGAGACGCATTCGGACTGGGTAATGCTCCTGGTTTGTTGCCTTTTTGAAGCGCCACAAAAATATCGTAACGAGTCGTGCGATCGCTCGTGACTGCCGACGTGACCCCAATCGACTGGGTAGCTTCTAGCACCGTGCGATTCATGGGAGGCAATTGCAGCAGGGGAAAGAAATTGTTGAGACTGAGGGCACGATCGACATCCATAAAGAAATGCCCATTGGATGGCTCTAGGGTCGTTTTCGCCGTCTTTTTAAAGGCTTCACTCTCAGAAAGTGGATGGGCAGGCTTAGGCAGAAAACTAGGAGTCGCAGACGTACCTAGATTGAGACTGAGAAATGCCACATCTCCATCTAGCCAGCCATGAGTCACGCTCACATCCCCGGTTGGCAGCGACCAATTGACAACTGATTGACCCTCAATTCTTCCCTCTTCAACTTTAAAGGTGTATTTGCTTGCCATCACATCATCGAGTTGCTTCAGCGTTTTTTCGGCAGTGCGACGATCGTTGCTCTGCACCATAAATACCAAGCTAGTCGGTGAATTGGGTGCCGATTTTTGAGGAGACGGAATCAGCGCTAACGAGAATTCTCCCTGCATCCAGTTAAGCAAATCTTGCTCTAGATCTAAATTCACCGACGACTTGATGCCTTGTCGTAGCTTTTCTGGGTTACTCAACAGACCTTGTGGAAAGATGTAGCGCACCAGACTTGACGAAGCCCCTTGAGTAAACTCTTGCCAAAATTGTTTGAGGTTGCTGCCCGATGCCATTCTTAACGTCTCTGCTGGGAGGCGACTCGGCATCATTTTGGCGTTGTTTTTTCCCTCAAATCGTTGCTTACTGTCAGGCGTAAGCCACCAAACGGTTTTGAATTGAATGCCATCCGATTCTAAAGTTGCGGTGGCGGCTAGCCCTTGATTTTGCTGAAGCTGAGTCATCAACCCCTGGGATGGCACTGGGCGATTAGAGTTAGTTGCCGACGAATTGACCAAGGCGGGAATATTCACATATACCCTCGCCAACGATCGCTCGGCATTAATCTGTCCCAATGCGTCGCCATAACCAGGAGTACTAGATAGCGCTTTTCCACCTTTAAAAGTGTCGATCGCTTGATCAATCGCCTTGGGAGTGTTTGCCACTAGGACTAACTGGGCATCTAGCGCAGCGATCGACGCACTCTGATCAGAAGTGCCCAATGTCTCACGAATGTCTACACCTTTGTATTTTCGGGTTGTCCATTGACCTGTTTTAGTTGCCGAAGACTGCTCTAAAACCGCTTTTGCTTTGATGGGATCAGCGATCGGCAACACGATGATCATTGGTTCAGAGTTGGCGGGCAGCGCAGGCTGAGACGGCGATGGAATGGTCACGCCCACCTGAGGTGATAAAACCGCCAGTGTGACTTCTTTCCCGACCCACGGCTGCACGTCTCGCTGAAATTCTAGCCCTCTACGTGTCAGAAAACGATCGCGAAACTGCGCCAGATTTTGATCAAATGCGGCTTGGCTGCGGGGCGTACCAAACGATCGCAGCCGCTCCCATTGATCGGGTTCAGTAGAGACTGACATGACCATCAGCGCATCCTGGGGCACCACATTCGCTCCAACGGGCATGACGCTTAAACGCCCTTGCCGCGACACCAACCAATAAGTTACTACTCCACCTCCAATTAGAAGGGCAGAGGCTCCGAGGGTCAACAACAGAGGCAGCTTTTTCGATCGGGATTTAGGTTTGACGTTCATTAAGGGCAGAAAAATGTTAGCAATGCCGTGATTCCTCTAGAAAGTATGCACGTTCTTCGTAGATCCTGCTAGAGGTGGCAATGGATTATTAATTGTCCGCAACGCCGAATGATTTCGTAGACACGACCGCTTTGCCAGCAGGAGCGACCACTTTTCGATAAAGAGTATCTCGTTGCTGATAGGGACGACCGATCGCGGCGATCGCGCTTTGCAGAGTCTCCACTTCCATACAGGTTCCGCCCAGGGCACCCGCCATTGTCGTGATGTGTTCCTCCATCAAAGTGCCGCCGATGTCGTTACAGCCCCACCGCAGGGCATCTACGGCTCCAGCTAACCCTAACTTCACCCAACTTGGCTGGTGATTAGGAATCCAGTTGCCGAGAAAGATGCGAGCAACTGCCATCAGCAACAGAGCATCTGAGAGAATGGGCTGATCACGTCCGACTCGACGACGGAGGGGTTTAGGCGCTTCTTGCCCTACAAAAGGCAGCAGAATAAATTCTGTGATGCCCGTGTAGCCGTGAGATTTTGCAGACTGTTGCAGCGATCGAATCAATTCCAAGTGCCGCATCTGCTGTTCGGGGGTTTCGATGTGCCCTGAGAGCATCGTGCTCGTTGTGGGGACTCCTTGCTGATGAGTCGTTCTGACGATTTCTAACCAGGTCTCTGAGTTGATTTTCTCAGGGCAGAGAATTCTTCGCACCTCGTCGTCTAAGACTTCTGCCGCCGTCCCAGGCATGGAATCGACTCCGCCTTCTCGCAGAGCCACCACCACATCTGCAAACGTCAAGCCGTCTTCTCTCGCGATAAACTCGACTTCTTGGGGAGAAAAGGCATGTAAATGCAGATGGGGAAACTCAGATTTGATCGCGTCAATCACCTTCAAATAATAAGGAAGGGATGCTCCGTCAACCTGAGCGTCTGGGTTCAAGCCCCCCTGCATACAAATCTCAGTTGCTCCGCGTTGGACAGCATCAGTCGCTTTTTCTAAAATCTGTGCCCGATCGAGCCAATACGCTCCCTCATCTCCAAAGTCTCGCCGAAACGCACAAAAGCTACAGTGCTGTTCGCAGATGTTGGTGAAATTGATATTCCGGTTAATCACATACGTTACGGTGTCCCCGACTTGCCGTTGTCGGAGTCGATTTGCAGTGTCGCGAATCTGCTCGATCGTGGTTTCGTCAGTCTGTTTGAGCAGCACCACTCCCGCTTCTGACGACAAATCTTCTCCAGCGATCGCCCGGTCTAAAATCTCTTGAACTAAATTATTCATTCTTTATCCCTCTCCCGGCGCTCCCAACATTCGCAACACTCGATTGGCATCGTCCAGGTCTCCCACAATGCGCCGCACTGGGCGAGGATAAACCTTAACCAGCGTTGGGGTTGCCGAAACTTGATCCATTTCTGCCTGCTCTGGGTGTTTGAAAATATCGATTACTTTCAGTGTATAGGGGTAACCGAGCGACTCTTCTAACAGTTGGTGCAAGTTTTCTAAAATTCGCTGCGTCGTTGCACTATAACCCGAGACAAACAGCCGCAGCACGTAGCCCTGAGTGTAGCTTTTGGCAAACGATCCAGATGGGCTAATCGAAGATTCGGTGTGCTCGATCGTCGGGGCGCTCTCAACTCGAATCACCAAATCGTGACTCTCCCAAAGTTGAGGAAACTGATGTCGATAGGTCGCCAATAGCGCTGGATCACAGACTCCTTCGGGCAACGGTGCCATTTGCCAGTTGATGTGCTGAGTTTCAAACACAGCATCTAGCAATGCTCGATAGCGAAAGACGAGCGGATAAGCTTCTGCAAACGTCCTCAACTGGCGCGTCGCAGAATCTAGCCAGCGATCGAGGGTTGCCGTATAGCAAGGCAGTAAAAAATGAGGCGGTTCAGATAGCTCCAAGATCTCCTGCAACGTCGCACACAGATTTAAATGCCATCGCCCCTGTTTGCCGGGGTCAATGCAATAGACCAAATCTCCACCGGGCGTAAACAGAGCAATGCCTTTAAAAACTGAAGGAACAGAACGCCGCAGATAAGGGTTCAAGGGCTACCAGCACAAATAACAGTATCAATTGGGCGAGATCGAAAATGATCTCACGAGACTATTCTCGTCTATCTAATAGCAATATGCGATCGAGAATTAACCGAAGAGAAACCGCATTCCGCTCACCAAAGGATCAACTGATCCGCCTGGTTAAAAAACTGTCGAAGCAACCCCTGGGTCACGAGTATTGTAGTTAGCAAGGTAGCAAACGCCAACATAAACAAAATCAACATCTGAAACGCTGCCGCCTGAATTGGATCTGCCCCACCTAGCAGTTGCCCGGTGATGATTCCGGGAAGCGTCACCAGCCCAACTACCATCATCGCGTTAATAGTCGGAATCAGCCCCGCTTTGATCGCCTCTCTGCGATAGTGCGCCACTGCTTGCTGAGGAGTCGCCCCCAAACTTAGATGGGTCTCAATTTCGAGTTGACTAGAGTTGAGGGTGCTAACTAATCGATCGCCCGCGATCGCGGCTCCGTTCATGGCGTTACCTAACACAATTCCTGCTAGAGGAATGATGGCTTTAGGGTCATACCAGGGCTGTGGCTGCACGATGAGCAAGGTGGTATAAATCAGTGTCAGAGCCGTGCTAACAAGAATCGACCCTGCAATCAACGGCAGCAAACGAGGAATCTTTTGGCTAATGCGATTCCGCGCCACGATCGACGCAATGATCAGCATTCCTCCTAAAACGGCTAACACCGCCCAGGGACTTTTAAAGGCAAACACGACTCCCAAAAAATAGCCCACTACGGTAAGTTGCGCGATCGTTCGTCCAGTCGCGAGTGCCAAGCTACCTTCTAAACCAAGCTTTTGCCATGATGAAAGTGCGATCGCTGCCAGAATTAGTCCCAGTGCCCACGGAAGTCGAATTAGTAAATCCATCTTGCTCACTCAATTTCAGCTTCTCGATCTTGCCAGATGGGGGATTTGTTGAAACAATTGAGAGGTTTCACAGTCTAACGCTTCAGAAACCCATTTTTAAATGTGGCGTTAGCAATTATGGCTCGTGGTGCAACGTGAATACCATCCCCCCTTTTGACTTGTCAGATCAGTATAAAATTATCGGCGAGGAAATCAATCAAGCAGTTCTAAATGTGCTTGCCTCAGGTCGATATATTGGGGGCGCGATCGTCGAGACCTTTGAGCAGCAGTTTGCAGACTATGTGGGGGTTTCTGAGTGTGTTGCCTGCAATTCTGGCACTGATGCCCTTTATCTTGCTCTGCGCGCTTTAACGATCAGGGCTGGAGATGAGGTAATCACCACGCCCTTCACCTTTGTCGCTACAGGTGAGACTGTGAGCGCAGTCGGAGCCACGCCAATTTTTGTCGATATCGACCCGCAGACGTTTAATTTAGATTTGAGTCAAGTTGAAGCGGCAATCACGCCCCGAACCAAAGCGATTATCCCCGTTCACTTGTTTGGGCGACCAGTGGATATGACGCGATTGATGGCGATCGCTCACGCCCATCACCTGGCGGTTATCGAAGATTGCGCTCAGGCGACAGGTGCAGAATGGGCGGGTCAAAAAGTGGGCAGCGTTGGGCAGATTGGCTGTTTTAGCTTTTATCCCACCAAGAACTTGGGTGCGTGTGGTGATGGGGGCGCAATCACGACGAATGACCCAGAAATCGCGGCAATTCTGCGAATGCTGCGCGACCACGGGCGACGAAGTGGCTACTATCACGAAGAGTTTGGAGTCAATAGCCGACTCGACGCGATTCAAGCAGCGATTTTGCAGATCAAACTACGCTATCTCGACGGCTGGAATGATCAGCGTCGGGGCATCGCCGATCGCTATCACCAACTGCTTCAACCTATTCCAAACCTGGTGATACCGCAAGAGATTCCTAATGGTCGCAGTGTGTGGAATCAATACACCGTCAGAATCATAGACAATTTTAGTCAGCCTGAGGGTGGGGAACTGCTCCGCGATCGAGTCCGTTCTCAACTAAAGGCAAAGGGGGTCAACTCAATGGTTTATTACCCGTTGCCATTGCATTTGCAGCCGATTTATCAGTCGTTGGGCTATCAGCCTGGACAGTTGCCTGTGTCCGATCGGGCAGCTCATGAGGTGTTGTCGTTGCCGATGTTTCCTGAACTCTCGATCGAACAACAAGAGCACGTTGTCTATAGCCTAAAAGACTGCTTGGGGTGATCAACTGTGCCAGCAAGTGTATGGAAGCGTTACGGTTGATTGGTTTGGGCGAAATATGCCTTGAGCGCACGCAAAGCAGAAAATTTGTAGTTTTCCATACTAGAATTGAACAAAAGGTAACAATTAGTAATCATTAATAGCAGTTATTGATCCGGGGTTTTTGACAATCAGGTTTTTCTAGAGGCGCAAGTCGTTCTCTACTCAATCTGAGCGGCTGCTATTGGTGCTTAACATTCGTTTTGAGAGGCACTGTAGAACGTGGGTCGAAGTCCCCTAAGTCAACTTAGACGCTATGATACGGGCGCGATCGCCCAATATTATCGCTACCGTCCATGGAGGGCTATCTGGCGTGCCCTTAGAATTACTGGGTTATTTTTAGGATTTATTCTTGATCTAAAGTGGGATGACTGGCAGGATCAGGCAGAACGCAACAAATATCGTCGGGCTTCCCAGCTACGGCGGATTCTCACCGATTTAGGTCCGACGTTTATTAAAGTTGGTCAGGCACTCTCTACGCGTCCTGATTTAGTGAGACAAGATTTTCTCGACGAGCTGGTGAAGCTTCAAGACCAGTTGCCTCCGTTTTCAAACGAGTTGGCTTTTCATATTATTGAGACGCAACTCAACGATCCGATCGCCGACATTTTTAGCGAGATTTCTCCAGACCCGATCGCGGCTGCAAGCTTGGGGCAAGTTTATCGCGCTCGTCTTTTTAGTGGTGAAGAGGTTGCGGTTAAGGTGCAGCGCCCTAATCTTCGCCCCACGTTGACGCTCGACCTCTATTTGATGCGCTGGGCAGCGAGTTGGCTCTCGCCTTGGCTTCCGCTCAACTTAGGGCACGACTTGACGCTGATTGTTGATGAGTTTGGCACCAAGCTGTTTGAAGAAATCGACTACATCAACGAAGGTCGCAACGCTGAGAAATTTGCGAATAACTTCCGTAGTGATTTGACTGTGAAAGTGCCGTCGATCGTCTGGCGCTACACGACTAACACCGTTCTCGTTTTGGAATGGATTAACGGCTTTAAACTGACTGACCTCGATCGCATTAAACAAGTCGGACTCGACACCGATGCCCTGATTCGGATCGGGGTCACGTCGGGTCTGCGGCAACTGCTCGAACATGGCTTTTTTCATGCTGACCCACACCCCGGTAACTTGTTTGCAGTTGCAGTGCCGTCTAGCAATGGCAACCAGACTGTGACGGCGCAAATGGCTTACATCGACTTTGGCATGATGGATCAGCTTGATGAAAGCGGTAAAGAAAGCCTGGTCGATGCTGTTGTGCATCTGATCAATAAAGACTATATCGAGCTAGCTAAAGATTTTGTCAAACTGGGGTTCTTAACGCCTGATGTAGATATTCTGCCGATCGTCCCTGCGCTGGAATCTGTTCTCGGCAACATCATAGGTGAGAGTGTTCGAGATTTTAACTTTAAGACGATCACCGATCAGTTCTCGACGTTGATGTATGACTATCCATTTCGGATTCCGGCTAAGTTTGCGCTGATTATTCGATCGCTCGTTACTCAAGAGGGGTTGGCGCTCACTCTCAATCCCAATTTTAGAATCGTCGAGGTGGCATATCCCTATATTGCTCGTCGTTTGCTGACGGGCGAATCGGCTCAACTGCGACGCAGGCTGATTGAAGTGCTGTTTAAAGATGGTAAGTTTCAGTGGCAGCGCTTAGAGAATTTAATCGCGATCGCTCAATCTGACGACGGCTTTGATCTACTGCCTACCGCCCAACTGGGGCTGCAATACATTCTCTCTGGTGAGGGTCGGTTTCTACGGCAACAGATACTTTTGGCACTCACCGAGGACGATCGCTTCCACACTGAAGAAGTTCAACGGTTGTGGAATCTGATTAAAGATGACCTCAAACCTGATCGGTTGCTCAGTGCCGCAGTGGGGGCGATCTCCGAATTTTCTGCCGCTCAGACTGCTGCCATTATCCCGTCGGTTGCTGCTTTGACTCGCAATCAGAGTGACGGTACGATGAAGAGGTTTTAAGAATCGCCGAATTCTGCCATCACTCATCCCTCTCTAAGGCTGATCGTCCTTTATTTTTCTAACCAACCGTGTACAGTTTCCCCGAACCTCCCTATCTTCTTCTCGTCGTCGGACTGCTAGCAAGCCTTGCGTCGGGCACCGCCTTTGATGCAGTTCTCAAGCAATCGGTGCGCGAGTGGTCAAAAAATCGATCGACCTACACCCTCGCCAATATGCGGGGAACGCAACTGCTTATCCCATTTCTAGGAATTGCAGGCGGCTGCTGTTTTTTCCTGTCGTCTGGCATGGAGATTTTTGGACTGCCTTCGTTTTTAGCCTATGGAATTGCAGTGCCCTTGACGATCGGAATTAGCTGGTTAGTCTGGTGGCAGCTCGGCAAAATCTTGGCGCAGCTTGATCAAGGTGGATCTCAGGCATTAGATTTAGATTCGTTCGGCTAATAAGTAGTTAGCCCTTTCATCACTTCAGTAGTAGAGAAGAAGTTAATCCCCAATTAAGTCGCACGTAATGCAAGGGCTGACAGTAGTAGACCTGTGGGATGGGCATCTTGCCCGAACTCACGAACGGTCGAGACGACTATCCCACACTTAATTAAATCCAGCTACTTAGTAGCGATCGCGAAACGCACCCAATTTAAGGGTAGTGAGTTTCGCGTGGCTCAACACATCCTACCAGGCGACGTTTTTCTACCGAGTTCCAATTTTTTTAAGCTGCTGATCTGCTCTCTCTGCCCAAGGCAAATTTTTTTGTGCTGCGAAAAGATTTTTGGCGTAGTTTAAAACTTGCTGAGCCTCGGCGATCTTTTTTTGACGCACAAAGACTAACCCTGCTCCGTAGTAGGCGTTAGCATAGCTGGGATTGACCTGACTCGACTTACGAAATGCGGTCAAGGCTCCGCCTAAATCTCCTTGATTAAATAAGACCGAACCTAAGCTGTAATGCGCCTCTGCATAGTTAGGATTGCGCTTCACCGCTTGCTGAAACGCCGCGATCGCGTCCTTATTTTTCTGCTGTTTTTGATAGACCAATCCTAAATGATAAAGCGGCTCTGGAGCGCTCGGAGTCAACTGAGCCGCCTCTCGAAATGCCCCGATCGCTCCTGGTAAATCGCCTTGAAGCTCTAGCACAAGCCCGAGATTGTAGTGAGAGAGTCCAAGTTTGGGTTCTAGTTCGAGCGATCGCTGTAAATAATCTCGCGCCTGGTTTAAGTTGTTTCCCTCTATCAGGGCGGCTCCTAAATTTGCATACGCCAACGCAAAACTGGGGTCGGCTTGAGTCGCTTGATGAAACGCCGTTGCCGAGGCTTGAAGCTGTCCCTGCTGTCGAAGTGCCAACCCTAGATTGTAGTGGGCGGCTGCCAGATTGGGGTTGAGCCGAGTTGCCGTTTTGAAAGACTCGATCGCATCATTAAGTCTGCCCTGCTGAATAAACTGCAATCCTTGACTAACCTTTTCTTCTGCAGCTTGCCCGCTGTTTTGCGCCATCAGCACTGGGTTTGCTTGAACAAGAGGCAACCTCACAAAGCCTAAAACGAGCAATCCGCTTAATAAGAGATAGCTAAGAGATTTGAGCAAGACCGGGTTTGTAGGGCGAAGTCTAAAGTAGCGCTGTGGCATACCGAATTTGTTTGAGAGAGTCGATCGCAGCCAATCATAGCAGCAATGAATCCAGAAAATTAAACGCTTCCTTGAAGACAAAAGTTATTGTCTACATGAAATTAGTAGAATTTTCGGCTTCTTGGAGAAGTCGGGAATCTGGGTGAGCAGTTAGTGACGTTTCATTGTCTGTCCTCTACTCACTACAAACCTCGATCGTCCCGCACTAAGCTAAAGACAGTATCCTTCTACACTATGAATTCCTTGGAGCAGCGCAATCCCGTCGTGTTAGTTCATGGGCTGACCGACACCAACGTCATCTTTAAACCCATGACCGCTTATTTACAAAAACATGGCTGGTCAGTACACAGTGTCAACTTGTTGCCCTCAAATGGTGACTGCGAACTCGATCTCCTTGCTGAGCAGCTTGACACCTTTATCAACTCAGCTTTGCATGACCAGCAACCCTTTGATCTGATTGGCTTCAGCATGGGCGGCATCGTCAGCCGTTATTATGTGCAACGATTAGGAGGACTCGATCGAGTCCAGCGTTTTATCACCATTGCCTCGCCTCACAATGGCACATTGACTGCTCACCTGTCTCAACGTCCGGGTTGTGTGCAGATGCGTCCTAATAGTCCTTTTTTAAACGATCTCAATCGCGATGTCCCGATATTAGACAAGCTAGATTTCACCTCAATCTGGACACCGATGGACTTGATGATTGTCCCAGCCACCAGTTCTCAATTGCAGGTGGGGCGAAATATTCAGGTGAATGTGCCGCTTCATTCGTGGATGGTGCAAGACGTGAGAGGGCTGCAAGCGGTGGCAAATGCTCTGCGAACACCTGTGCAAAAAAAATGAGGAATTCGTTTCTCACGGTCGATCGCCGATTTGGGCATAGTCACGATCGCCAAAAATCGCTGATCGATGGGCGTAAAATTTGAACTCCATCAAGTTGTCAAACGGGTCAGATAAAAAGAACGTTCGATGTTCTAGCGGCGTTCCGACAAAGCGCTGTTTAGGCTGCTGATAAAGTGCCAGTTGATTGAGCTGAACTCTTTCTAACAACCTCTCCCAGTCTGTCTCGTCGGTAAAAACTAGCCCAAAATGTCTGGGATAGATGCCCTTTTGAAGCGTTAATGGCTCATCAGTTATGTGAGCAACCAACTGATGACCATAGAGATCAAGAATCACAGCCTGAGAATTTTCTCGACCTAATCGGCAGCCTAACCCGTTCACGTAGAATTCTTTTGTCTGAGCGATATCCGTAACCGGAAAGGTGAGGTGAAAAAGGGTAGGAGACATAGGATCAAGAAGGTTAGATGTCAGAATAAATTATGGCGAATTTCTAGGCTTGCTGATGCTTTCACCCTCCCTAACTCCCTGGCTAATTGCGATCGGGCTCAACACTGTTTTGCTGGCGATCGTGTGGTTTGCTCCTAAGAAACTCCTAACCCTCGCAGGCATTGTTCACGCCTGGGTTTTAGGAGTCATCGTCTGGGGCAGTCTCGGATGGCAAGGTTATCTGGTGGTTGGGTTCTACTTTCTAGTGGGGTCAGGCATCACCTTTGTCGGCAAAGCGCAAAAAGAAGCGATGGGCATTGCCGAGAAGCGATCGGGTGCGCGAGGACCTGAAAACGTCTGGGGTTCTGCGCTGATTGCTACCATTTGTGCGTTGGGCATTCTGCTGATTTCGCTCATTGGTCAAGGCGAAAAATTCATTCCTTTGCTGCTGTTGGGATATGTGGCAAGTTTTTGCACAAAACTCTCAGACACCTGTGCCAGTGAGATTGGCAAGGCATACGGCAACCGAACTTTTTTGATCACGACTCTTAAACCTGTGCCCAGAGGAACGGAAGGAGCCGTCAGTTTAGAAGGAACTGTAGCAGGAATTGTGGCATCGATCGCGATTGCACTGGTCGCTTGGGCAGTTGGGTTGATTAGCCCGATCGGGATTGGACTGTGCATCATTGCAGCGTTTATCGCCACAAATCTAGAAAGCGTCATCGGTGCAACCTTGCAATCAGACTTTGATTGGATGACAAACGAAGTTGTGAATGTCTTCAATACGCTGATTGGCGCGATCGTAGCAATGGCTTTAGGATGGACGATCGGAACCTAAAATTAAATGCTCAGATATCGTCTCAAAAAGCTTTCTAGCGTTTCTAGCTTCAAGTTAAAGAGCGATTCAGTGCGTTTAGTCTCGGCAGGAGTGCAGAAAAACTCATTGGCGAGGAGAGTTCTTAACGTCCCCAATGATTCTTGACCTTTGGGATTGAGCAAGCCGACTAAACTTCGAGTGGCATCAAAGGCGAGAAGAGGCGGATTGATAATGATGGGGTCTCGATTGAAAATCTGCCCAAAAATACGAGGAATCTCTTGACGCTGCAACACCTCTGGACCGCCCACGGGTATGACTTGATTCCGCGCGGCATCTAGAAAGACGGACGCGATCGCCATGTTTGCCAAATCATCAGTGCTAATAATCGAGGTGCGACTGTGAGGATCGCCAACTAATAAATAAATTCCAGTCTGGTGAAACTGCTCTGCTAAAGGCAACAAGTTAGACGCAAACCCCGCAGGACGAAGAATTGTGTAGCTCAACCCACTCGCCTGTAGATAGTTCTCGACCTCACGTTTTGCCTTAAAAACAGGAGCATCGTCGTAGCCCCGATCGACCCCCAACACTGAGATCAATACAAAATGCTCGACTCCTGACTCTTTTGCTCGATCGATGAGATCAATGTTGGCACGATAATTAATCGCTTCCGCCTCGCCGCCATGAGCGCTAATTACATACTGCACTCCTTGCACCGCTTTTTGAATATCCCGTTCACGAGACAAATCTCCGATAAAAATCTCAGAGCCTCGCTGCTCCAGTTCGCCATAATTTGACATCAGCCGCACAAACGATCGCACTGCTAACTCACGCTCTCGCAAAAGTCGGACAATTCGACGACCTAACCCACCTGTTGCCCCAGTCACTAAAAACATAGGAGTGATTCTCAGTAGTTTCCTACTAACTTAGCGAAAGTTCGGCGATCACTGGCGTGTGATCACTCGGTTGGGTGAGTTGACGGGGCGCAATATCGATCGTGCAGGCGATCGCGCGTTCATATAACTGAGGAGTCACATAATGGTGATCAATTCGCCAGCCCGCGTTGCGACGAAACGCTCCCGTGCGATAGTCCCACCAGCTAAACTGTCCGCCGTCTTGATTGAATTTGCGAAACAGATCCGATAAACCCAAATCGAGAACGTGGCGCAGCGCCTCTCGCTCAAGGTCGGTCGCCATGACCTGTTTTTCGCGCCCTTTGGGGTCGTGAATATCCAAATCGTCTAAGGCGATGTTGAAATCACCGCACACCAGCAAATTCTCTGTCTGTTGCAGTAAAACGTGCAGATAGTCTCGCAACACCTTGAGCCAGTGCAGCTTATAAATGTATTTTTCACTGCCCACTGCTGACCCATTCGGGACATAGAGATTGACGACTCGCACCCCGTCTAAAACTCCGGTGATCACCCGTTTCTGTTCATCTAAATCACCCACCAGGCTTTCTGGCAAGATTGCCCCAAATCCCATGCTGACATCTGCAAGCGGCGATCGACTGATCAGAGCTACGCCGTTATAGCTTTTTTGCCCAAACGCATAAACCTGATAGCCGAGATCGGTGAACGTTGATCGAGGAAAACTCTCATCTACAACTTTGGTCTCTTGGAGGCACAATACGTCGTTCGGGTTGTCTTGCAGCCATCCCACAACCTGTTCCAATCGGGTTCTCACCGAATTAACATTCCACGTCGCAATTTTCATAGAGCAATCAAATCAGGCAATAGCAAATAGCGTACTGGAAAAAGTCATGCGTCTCTAGAGCAATCTTCTGTTAAAGCGTAAGCAGGTCGAATTTTTATTAGACAAATCGTCGTAGGGGAACTCGACCAGAACGATGCTACGTTTCATGATCGATCGGGCTTCCATCTTCTAATGTGTAGATATCTTCTTCGGGATCGTTGAGAAACTCACTCGCCGAAGCCTGAAGAGCTGATAAAGACCATTCTTGAGCTTCGTCGGCATCGGGAAAAAGCAAGATTCCTCGAAAGCGCGTGGATTTTGAGGCAGTAAGCGGTTGGTCTAACTCGACCTTGCCCTGTTCATTAACGCTGCCTGTGATTTCTATCGCTTTCATGTGCTTGACGATCGCTTCACTGTTCAAGCATTATCTCATTTTTGTAATCGCTCCTGCATGATTGGCTCAAACGTCACGCTTTGCTGGGATATCTGAGAAGCCTACTGAACGCATATTCACATAAGAAGAAATCAGCATTTAGATATTTATCTTGATGAGCAAACGTGGGTTTCAGCTCTTTTGGCTCCCTCTTTAAACATTCTCCGAGCTGAGGTCAGCTTCAGCGATCTTATCGAGTGTGGAAGAACCTACACTCGTCAAACATTGAAAAACATGTTGCTGAAAATCTTGGAGGCTACTCCACGCTGCATGAAACTTTCCAAAACTGGGGCTTGCGAACGAGTAGGCTGTTCCACCACCGATTCTAGGAGGCTCAAAACCTAAAATTTCTCTTTGATGAGGAAGTTGATACCAGTCTTCTTCTTGCGGCATCCAAACCACTCGTACCCAGCGAAAATAACCCGATTCATTTTTCCTGACTTCATCATCGAGCATTTCTACAACATGGGTGACCTTAGCCTGTTGGTTCAAGATCATCAAGTCACCTTTAGAAGCTGATTTTGCACCCTTGCCAGTTGGCGACCAAAACAGCTCAAATACAAGACTTTCAACTGAATCATCTAGTCTTTGAATGTGCTTAAGGGCATAAGCCCAACCACTAGAATCTCGCACATTTTTGATGTAAAGGAGCTTTGAAGAATCGCATTCGTCAAGCCCTTTACGTGTAACTTTTGGCACGGGTGGCGCTGGGAGCGGAGGTGGTGGAGATGGTGCATCGATAATTAAGGGTTTCCCAAGCAACTCCCGTTCGATTAATTCCGCATCTTCTACTTTCAAGCCCAAGTGATTGCGATAATCTATAAGATCTCTGCGAGTTTCGTCACTTAAGGCTTCCTCCTCCTGCAAAGAGTCCTGAAACGTGGTTCGATAGGCTTGTAGTTTTCTTTGATACTCTTGATAGGGCTTCAGCACTTCAGCTTCGATAGCCTCCGCGACCTCATTTGAGATACCAAAGTCTCGACGGAGAGATATTAACAGTTGTTTAGCTGGAATAGTAAACCGACCCGAAGCAGATCTTCGTTCTGCTTCTTTACGATACTTTAACCTGGGGTCATCCTTGGGCGACTTTGCCAGCAAAATTTTGTAGCCGTCCTTCACGGGATAGAACTCTGGCGTCATGGCTGGCGCGGCTTCCTTCACCTTGCTGCTGGCGTAGGCGTGGAGTTCTTCCATCGCAATAAATCCGTCATCGTCTTGGTCAGCTCCGCCTGTACGAATGCCTTCTACCAGGTAGTGAGTGTACACCGACAGATCAAAGCCTTCCTGTGCGAGAGCGTATTGAGTCGAGGTCGAAGCGGTGAGAATAGCAGTGCCTTTGCCACCAAAAAATCGCTCTGGGTTGATGCTGCCGCTATCTTTTGCCTTTACGCCTTTAGCAAACGCCCCGCTAAAGCAACTGTCGAGAATAATCACCTTATGCTGCGATCGACTTCGTTCTAACCAGCGCTGCACAAATTTAGCTTCAACGGCTGTAATGGGCACTAATCGTCCTTGGTCTTTGCGGGTGTCACGACTGGCAAAGTAAAAGTCACCGCCTTCATCTACTACGCCATGACCCGAAAAGTAGAGCAGTACCAGATCCTCTCTGGCACGATTATCAAACAGATTGTAGATGGCAGTTTCCATCGTCTGGCGATCGGGATTTTGCAGCACTGTCACATCTGCATCAGCAAATTCCCCCATCTCTGGGTTTGTCAACACTTGCTGCATCGCCATCACGTCATTAACCGCCGATGGCAGTCTTTCTAACCCTGGTTCATACTCGCTGACCCCAATCAGCAGCGCGATCTTTGCCATTGTTGCCTAATTGCCCTTAAGAAAAGTCTGCGCCTTCTCATACGCATAGTCAAATTCCGCCTGACTACTGGCTTCTAGTTCCAGCCCTCTGTCATCGGGGGCTTTGAGCTTGATAGGTTTGTTGCTGATCCGATCGCCTAACGTTTGACTCATCTGCCATCGGTGCACCTCCAGGATTAATCCCTGTACATCACGATAATGCAAGCGATCGTCAGTTGCCCAAATTCACCACCGTTTTGAGCGCTTTGTGAAACCGCTTCTGCCCATCGTCCTTCTAGTTCCCGGCGGCTCATTCTCTAAACGATTTGCCGAAGTGCCTCTGCGACTTCTTGGGCTGATGCGTAACGATCGCCCACTTCAGGATGGGTCAATCTACGAATTACCTGAACAATTTCAGAGCTTAACCCAGGCACATATTCTGCATAAAAGCGATAACCCTGCTCTCGGTAGCGATAAAACTCACTGGGGTCTTGACCTGACAACAAAAACGCCAGTGTTGTCCCTAGAGAATATAAATCTGAAGCAGGACTAACCGTTCCTTGATACTGTTCAGGGGCACTATAGCTGATCGCGCTAGTCCGGTGTTTAGCCTCTACGCTTAAAACTTTAACCGCCCCAAAATCGACCAAGGAGATCTCGCGAAAGGCAGCCGGGGTCGAGCGCCGAATCAGATTGTGCGGTTTAATGTCTTGGTGTAAAACCGGAGGAGACAACTGATGTAAATACTCTAAGATTTCACACAGCTCTAGCATCCAGCCGATCGCTTGTTTTTGGGGAATCGCTCCCCATTTTGTCACCTGCTGAAACAGCGATCGTCCAGAAATTAATTCCATGACAAGATAGGGCTGTCGGTCAATCGTGAGAAAATCTACGATGTGAGGAATGCTCGGATGGTTTAGTTGGCTGAGAGCTTTGGCTTCTCGTTCAAATAAATCGAGTGCCCCAGGGTGTTTCACCCAGTTAGGATGCAGCGTTTTTAGCACCAAATGCTTACCATCGCACCAAACTAGATAGGTAAGGCTTATCTCACCCTGACCCAAGAGCTTCACAACTTGATAATGTCCGATCGTCTGCTGAACTCTCAGAGGCGCGCCGCAATCAATGCAAAATCGGAAATCTGTCGTTTTGCGAAGGTGGGCACAAGTGATGTTGCCCGATAGACTAGGACTCTCATTTGGTGGCTCTACCGTCGTCAATCGCTGAGGAATCTCACTTTCAGGCACTCCCGTTATTGATAAAGGCTGCGTTGCGTCTTGGTTAGCTAACGCTTCAGATGTGCCGTGCTGGAAGCGCTGCGGCACCGTGCGATCTCCCGCTAGCAGGGTTGCCTCGTGGCTAGCAGAGACCCCAACGTGAATTTGAATATTAGGACCCGATCGTGCCAACCGAATGATCATCCCATTTCTGACAGGCACAAGCGTTATCCGTTTGCCGTCCAAATACGTACCGTTTGCGCCCGAACTTTTGACTTCCCAAACAGAGTTAGTGCGCCGCAGTTCTACATGGTATCGAGAGACAACAGCGCTATAGAGAACGACGTGGTTGTCGGTCGATCGCCCAATGCGAATCACCGATTCATCATCAAACGTCCAACATTGAACGGGCTTTAACTGGACAGGGTGCAGAAGGGTCAGAGTAATCACATTAGCGCCGTAGAGTCTAGATACGCAGACAGAACGAAAAGACTGCTACAGTCTAAAACTTTTTTGTAGTCTAATTTTGCTGTGAGAAGAGCGGTCAAACTGCGGAATGTTATTACTCTAACTTAGACGAAATTTTTCTGAGCAGGTTTTTTAGGTCAAAGGTGACACATGTCATGAAACCTGAAATAAGAATGAGACTTTATCACCTTTGCCTAGGGCAATGCGATCGCCCGGACGCAGCCGATGTCGATTTCCTAGCAGCAGAGGCACGTTGTTGATATAAGTGCCGTTTGAGCTTCCCACATCTTCGATGTAATAAGCATCACTATCTACTCGAATGTCGGCATGAATTCGAGAGACGATCTCGGAGTTGGGGAAACCAGAGACATCAATATCAGGCGGAATCCGATCGTTGGGTTTGCCAAGATGAACCACAGGTAACCCTTGCGGTAGCTCAATCACAACATTGGTTTGCAGATGCAATAGTCTGCCTGACTGATGCTGCAACTGAGTGTTTGCAATAACCGGAGCGGATTGAACAGCAGTCTCTTGGGGCGGAATTGAGGTCGATTCGGCGACTGACTCTTCAACCGGGACTTGTGGAGGTGGCACCACGAGTGGATCAGGCATCACAAGCGGCTCGATCGCCAGCAAATCTGGAAAGCTATCGGGATCAGATGCCATCACGGGCGATGAAACGGCGGTTGCGACCTGACTCTCAGCCTCTACGGTCTTCAAATTCAAGCCACACTGACCGCAAAAGCTGGCATCTGCCTGCACAGTTGCTCCACAGTTTGGGCATTGAGTGGTCGCCGGAAGCGGCGTGTAGCACGCCTCGCACTGCACCGCACCATCAGGATTTTGATGATTGCAATTAGGACAGACAATCATGAAGGGTTCCCCATCTATCAAACCCTATGATAGATGAATAATTCTAAGTTTTAAGTTCTAGGTTTTGTCCGGCGGGTTGATCTAACAGCCACCATAATTCTCCTGATGGGTGAATCAGACGAGAAGGATAGGTCATATCGTCTGCAACAGGGGCAAAAATCTGTGTAAGGGCACTCTGTTTGCTGGCACCTGCCACCATAAAAATCACTGCTCGGGCGTGATTGATCAGGGTGACTGTGAAGGTGATGCGGGGTTGTCCGTCTTTGTTGCCCACCGTAATGAGTCGATCTTGCACCCGCAACGCCTCAGTGTGCGGAAAAAGCGAAGCAGTGTGAGCATCGTCGCCAATGCCTAATAAAATCACGTCAAATTCAGGAAACTCATTGGTTTCGGTCTGAAAAAAGGCTTGCAGTTCGGCTTCATGAGCCTGAGCGGCGATCGTGGGGTCAGATTCATTCGTGGTCATCGGGTGAACATTGCTCGCTGGAATCGCGACCTTGTCGAGCCATGCGAGGCGTGCCATCCGTTGATTACTGTCAGGATGGTCGGCAGGCACATATCGTTCGTCTCCCCAAAAGACATGAATTTTATCCCACGGCAAGGATTGTTCTGCGAGTCTCTCATAGAGCGGCTTGGGAGTGCTGCCTCCCGATAGGGCGATCGTGGCGATTCCTCGTTCTGTGACTGCCGTATTTAATTTGTCTACAACGATCGACAGGGCACGATCCACCAATGCCGCCAAATCTGGCACGATTTCGACAACTCTGTTCATAATTTCCACAACTAAAACAATCCTTTGACAGGATAAAGGGGATTTTGTAATCTCGCCCTGTTCCTACGGAATGGTTTCAGATCGCTTAGATTTTTTGGGACTTTGCAAAGATTTGGGGGTAGATTGAATGGGTTATTGCTGCACTATGGGCGATCGGAGAAAGAACTCGTGAGCTATTCTGTCAGAGATTTAGGGGCAGAGATTTTGTTAATCGAAAATCTTTTAGAACCCTCACTATGCACTCACATCATTGATGTAGCAGAGTCTTCTCACTTTGCGCCCGCCTCAATTTTGATCAAAACCGTCGATGCCGATGTTCGCAGCAGTGGCTTGTTGAAGCTTGATCCTAAAAACTCACTGCTCAAATCGACCAACGAGCTGCTGATTGGCAAAATCTCGATCGTCCAGCAGGTTCTTTTTAAGTGCTACGGAGTCAAGTTTCCCTATGCCGAAACCTGCTCAATTTTGCGCTATTCGCCCGGACAGCACTATAAGCGCCATGTCGATAACATTCTGCTGACTAGTCGCTTTCAAGAGATTGAGCAGGGCATCCCGACACGAGATATTAGCGTGGTTGGCTATCTCAATGATTGTGAAGGGGGAGAGACCTTGTTCGATCGCCAAAACATCAAAGTCAAACCCCAAATGGGTAGTGCGATCATCTTTCCCGCTTGCTACACCCATCCTCACCAAGCGCTGCCCGTCACCAAAGGACGGAAATATGCCTGGACAAGTTGGCTCTATCACTAATTAGATCGAATAGTAGAGCGGAAAAGATTTTGCATCTTTGGGCTTGACATAAACTCGCTGCTCAGGCTCTAGCTTCAGTTCATCAAATCGATCGCGCGTTAAATGCGCCGTTACGACCTGACCATCGTCGAGCGTCAATTCAGCCTGAATCTCCCAACCCAAGTGAATTAATCGACTGACTCTAGCGGCAACTGTGCTGCCGTTTGGAGAGGTCTCGATCAAAACATCTTGAGGGCGCAAAAACATTTCTGAGTGTGCCGAGTCAAACCCGTTATTTTGAAAGATGTGTGACGAGCTGGGCAGCACGTTAACGGGTCCGATAAAGCTCATGACAAAAGCACTCGCCGGGTGATCATAAATCTCAGCCGGGGTGCCAACTTGCTCGACTTTCCCTTTATTCATTACCACGATTTCGTCTGAGACTTCCATCGCTTCTTCTTGGTCGTGGGTGACAAAGACGGTCGTGACATGCACCTCATCATGCAATCGCCGCAGCCAAGCTCTCAGGTCTTTTCGCACCTTGGCATCCAGTGCTCCAAACGGCTCATCCAAGAGCAAAACATTCGGCTCTACAGCGAGTGCTCGTGCCAGGGCAACTCGTTGCCGTTGACCGCCTGACAGTTGAGAAGGGTAGCGATCGCCCAGCCCAGCCAACTGCACCAAATCTAGTAGTTCCTCGACGCGCTTTTTCACCTTGGTTGCCGTCGCTTTGCGAATCTCTAGCCCAAACGCGATATTTTGGCGCACCGTCATGTGTTTAAACAGGGCGTAGTGTTGAAAGACAAAGCCGATGTTGCGGTCTTGCACACTGCGATCGGTGGCATCTTCGCCCGTGATCAGAATTTTGCCCGCATCGGGCGCTTCTAAGCCTGAAATCAACCTCAACAGCGTAGACTTGCCCGACCCAGACGGACCCAGCAGGGCGACGAGAGAGCCGCTCTTAATCTCTAAATTGACTCGATCGACAGCCTGAAAACTGCCAAATCGCTTTGATACGTCTTGTATTACGATGCCCACCGCAATCTCCGGTTTTTCGATGAGATTACTGTACTATAACAGCATAAGCTGAGATTCAAGTCTTTAGTGACGCTACACAGGATCAATTTTGGAGTTAGCAGAGGCGACGAGCGGAGTGCCCTTCTGAGCTTCGTAACTATTCACCAATTGATTCAGCACCAGCCCCTTGAAATGAGGGTGACAAAGAGTGATGAGCTGTAGGGGAAATCGTTGGCTGTGAGTAGTGATTGGTTGCCGGAGCACCTTTGACTTGACGCATCAGACTTGCCATTTCTAAAGCATCCATCCCGTAGCCCCAACCATGATTGCTCTTAATCCCCGCACGTTCTAGGGCTTGCTGCATGGTGTCTGCTGTGATCACACCAAAAATGACGGGGACACCTGTTTGAAACCCCGTCGCCGCAATCCCCTTCGAGACTTCTGACGCAACATAATCAAAGTGGGGAGTCTGACCTCGGATGACAGCCCCTAAGCAAATGATGGCATCATAGCGATCGGTGATAGCAAGTTGACGGGCAACCAGTGGCAGCTCAAAACAGCCAGGAACCCAAGCATAATCGACCTGCGTGCCCTGAGGATCGACATTAATCCCGTGGCGCTTTAGGCAGTCTTGACACCCTTCTACCAACTTATTAGTGATCAGGTCGTTAAACCGTGCAATCACTAATGCAAAGCGGAGTCCCTCCGTTTGCGAAAACGATCCTTCAAAAATAGTCATCTTTTCAATCTGAGTATCAACATTTCACAGCTACGATCGAAAGCAGATTATCCCAGCTTCCACCTCTTAGTGGTGTTCTAAGAGTATGTGCTTAACCTGCTGGGGTCGTCAGCCTAAATAGAGGTGACACCGTTAACTTTAGTTCTATGTTTCTTGCTGAAATGAGTGCCCGTTCAAGCAGTCCTAACTTACGGAACTCCAGTTTGAAGGGGTCGAAAGCCTTATGTTTCCTCCCCCCTAAATTATATGACTTTATTAAGCGACGAGGAAGTTTAATGCCCCAACCGTCAGCACCAACAGAGTCCAGAGTCCAGCACCTAAATAAAGTAAGCGCTTCGACTGGTCCCAGTTTTGGGGAGATGCGTAAGCAACGGGCACTGCAACAACCATCACAAATGAGAATATGACTAAAGCAGCCAAGGCGGCTTGAAACAAAATGGTCATCGTCTTCTCCCTACTACAGCAAGTAAATTAAATCTGGATCTCAGCGGCATATTAGGCTGCAACTTTGACTAGCCCTGAATAGTAACCTATCAGAAAAATGGATCTGATTCTATGTCATATCACAGCAGATTTCGATACGTTAGGTGCGGCGATCGGACTATCACGTCTCCTACCGGGATCGCGAATTGTGCTGTCAGGAGGTGCACATCCCACGGTGCGAGATTTTTTAGCGCTACATCGTGATGAATATGCGCTGATTGAACGGCGATCGGTGAACCCACAAACGATTCGTTCGGTATCCGTGGTTGATGCTCAGCGGCGCGATCGCTTAGGCAGTGTCGCCGATTGGTTAGATCTGCCCGACATTCCCATCACGGTTTATGACCACCATCAAGACGCAGAGAGCGATATTCCCGCCCAAGAACGGCATATAGAAGCCGTTGGAGCGACGACCACGTTAATCGCTGAGCAACTTCAAATCGCAAAGATCTTGCTGACTCCGATCGAAGCGACAGCAATGGCGCTAGGCATCCACGTCGATACGGGATCGCTGACGTTTGATCACTCAACGGCACGAGATGCCCTAGCGCTAGCTTGGTTGATGACCCAAGGGGCAAATTTGCGAGCGATCGCAGAATATGTTGATCCCGGACTCTCGCCAATGCTGCAAGACTTGCTCGGAGTAGCCCTCGAAAATCTACAGTCAGAAACTATTCAGGGTTACACCCTGTCTTGGGTGACGCTAAAAACTGATGATTATGTACCCGGACTTTCTAGCCTCGCCTCTCGAATCGTGGAATTGACTGAAAGCGATGCGCTGCTGTTGACCCACCGCTATTGTCGAGGAGTCAATTGTCAAGTGGATGAGGGAAATGTGCTCAGCGTCATTGGTCGATCGCGCATCGAAGATACCGATCTCAATGCGTTGTTCACACCCTTAGGCGGCGGCGGACATCCCAAAGCTGCTGCGGTGACATTAAGAGATATCGATACTCAAGCCGTCTTAACTCAACTTCTGACTCGATTTAAAGCCCAAATTCCGCCACCGCTGTCTGCACGCGAATTGATGTCATCGCCCGTTCGCACGATTCGCCCCGACACGACGATCGAAGAAGCTCAACGAATTCTCTTGCGCTATGGACATTCAGGTCTGTCGGTGATGAATGCTGATGGGCAGCTAGTCGGGATTATTTCTCGGCGTGATCTAGACATCGCCTTTCACCACGGATTTAGTCATGCCCCTGTGAGGGGCTATATGACCATGAACTTGAAGACGATCGTGCCTGAGACGCAATTGCCAGAAATTGAGGCGATGATGGTCACCTACGACATTGGTCGGCTGCCTGTGCTTGATCAAGGGCAGCTAGTCGGCATTGTGACGCGCACAGATGTGCTGAGGCAACTTCATCAAGCCAACATTCAGCCCATAGCCGAGACGAACCATTCAAAATCCAAAATCCAAAGCCTAAAATTAGTCTCGATCGTCTCTCTCCCACTCTGCAAGAATTATTGGCGATCGCGGCACATCAGGCAGAACAGCGCGGCTGGCATCTTTATCTGGTGGGCGGAGGCGTGCGCGATTTGCTGCTGACCGATTCTCAAGAACCTGTGATGCTGACCGACATTGATTTAGTCGTCGATGGGTTTCATCGCTCGGCAGATGTAGGCGCAGGGGTGCAATTAGCTCGATCGCTGCAAAGTCTCTACCCCAATGCGCGTTTAGACATTCACGGACGCTTTCAAACGGCTGCTCTGCTATGGCACAAAGATTCTGCCTTTGACTCGTTGTGGATTGACATCGCCACTGCTCGAACTGAGTTTTATCCCTACCCGGCAGCAAACCCAGAAGTCGAGGCAAGTTCGATTCGTCAGGATCTCTATCGTCGAGATTTCACCATCAACGCGATGGCGCTACGGCTGACCTATCCTAGACAGGGCGACCTGCTAGATTTCTTCGGCGGAGCGCTGGATTTAAAGGCCAAACAAATTCGAGTTCTCCACCCCAACAGCTTTATCGAAGATCCGACCCGAATTTATCGAGCCGTTCGATTTGCGGTGCGGCTAGGATTTGAGATTGAGCCACAGACCGAACGCTATATTCGCTACGCGATCGCAAGTGGCATTTATGAGCAAGTCCAAAATCGGCAAGTTGCAGGGCGAGTCAGTGCCCCTGCGTTGCAAACTCGCCTCAAATCTGAACTTAAATACATTCTTCAATCCTCTTACTGGAAGGCTGCTTTAAAGCAACTCGATCATTTGGGAGCGCTGCGCTGCGTTCACCCTAGCTTAGAGCTAGATGACAGATTGAGTTGGGAATTGCGTTTAGCAAATCGCTGGCTGCATCGCCTTGATCGCTCTCAAATTCTGACTCCCTGGCAAGTGCTTTTAGAAGTTCTGATCGCTGATCTGGCACCGAGCGATCGTGCTCCTGTCGCTCAAAATTTACAACTTTCTGCGGATGGCGTTGATCGATTAGCCCAGCTAGAAACAGTTCAATCTACGCTAGGAGAGTCTTTGCCAACTCATCAAAAACCGAGCCAGGTAGTGCAGCAACTAAAGCCCTACGAACTGCCGCTCTTAATTCTCGTAGCGGTCAAGAGTTCTCGATTAGTTCGCAGGCAGATTTGGCATTATTTGACTGTTTGGGCATCTATAAAACCGCTCTTAGACGGCAATGACCTTAAAACGCTGGGTTACAAACCAGGTCGGCAGTTTAAGCAGATTTTAGAGGATTTGCTAGCAGCCACATTGGATGGGGAGGTGCGTGATCGAGCTGAAGCCAGAGCATATCTGACCCACCACTATGTCCCAAATTCCTAAGCCCTGATTCTCGAAAATCTTGTAGAAAAAGGTAGCATAGTCTGGAATCGCGCAAGGAGATGTGATGAAGCTGACCCCAGGAATGACCCTACAAAGCGGTAAATACCTTTTAAACCAAGCTTTAGGAGATGAAGGGCTTGGCATCACATACCTCGCGACTCAAACGCTCTTAAATCAAGTTGTCGTCATCAAAACCCTAGATTCTAGTTTGCAGGTGACGCGCAGTTTTCCTCAATTACACCAGCGCTTTGTCGAAGAAACACGACTTCTCGCTCGCAGTCAACATCCCAGCATTGTCCGGGTTCTCGACTTCTTTCAAGAAAAGAATCTTCCCTTTCTGGTGATGGAGCATGTGCCAGGGCATACGCTGGCAGAACAGGTCAACCTGAACGGGGCATTGAATGAACCTGAAGCAATTCACTACATCCGACAAATTGGATCAGCGATCGAGATTGCCCATCGCAACGGGCTAGTTCACCGCAACCTAAAACCTAGCTCGATCATTCGTCGCCCGGGGACTAAACTAGCCGTGTTGGTTGGCTTCGGAATCGCCCACGACGCTGCTAGTGCCGTCAACCCGCCTCAGACAAGTTGTTCTAACTTTAGTGAATTTGTGCCCCCAAGCGAGCTTTGGAGCACAGAGAATCGATTTGCGATCGACCTCTACGGACTCTCTGCCATCCTTTATTATTTGCTCTCTGCCCGGTCTCCCAAAGCCTTTCCTCAACTCGATCAACCCTGGAACCCAGCGATCAAGCAAGCAATCTTGCGAGGAATGACCTCTGATGAAACCCATCGCCCTCAAACGATCGCCGACTGGCTAAACTTGCTGCCTCGTGAAGCCCTTCCTCTTGCCTCTGCTACAGCACTTTCGACGACTCCTAGTCAGCCTGCTCAAAAAAGTGCCGCGATTAGAGAACCAGTCTCAGAAGTTGCAGAGAAACAGGCGACTTCTGCACTCACGACCTCGTTACCCAGTCTGCCAAAGTCAGAACCCGTCAAATCTGCGATCTCGCAAGACGATGATCTCTCCGCCAAACGTCCATCTACCGCAACGATTGTTCAGCAGGCACCCCCGTCTTCACCTAAACCAATCTCCGCAATCCCGCCTCGCAAATTGTCTCTAGCGTCAATGGCTATTCCTTTCGGCATCAGTCGGCATCTGCCTAAATTCCTTGGAATAACGAGTGCCGCTGCTGTCTCGATCGGGGTGGGTTTTGGGTTAGCGTTGCGCTTCAGCGCCGCTCATACTCCGGGTGCTAGCTTCTTTCATCCCGATCAAGCCTTTCCCTCAAAGGAGTGGAAAGGAACGCTGTCTCCTCAAGGCAATACGTCTGATGTTCCAGTTGAAAAGCCAGGAGTGATTCCGGGTAATTATCAAAATAATTTGGCATCCCCTCGGAGTGCTCCTCCCGCGTCAAGATCCTCAATTGGTGCTCCTCCGACGATAACTGCCCCCGAAGAGTTGACTGCTCCACCTTCATCAGCACCACCCACTCGATCGTCGGCTGCCAAGGCTGCTAAACCCACTCCGGCTGCCCCAGCGGTGGAATCTGACCCAATTCCAACTGGCTCAGCTCCTGAGATCGCGCCTGCTCCAAAGACGGGTGGTGACCCGGTGCCTCCTGCTCAATCCACCCCCAGCACTAATCGCGAGGCAGTTCCCGTGGCTCCAACGTCAAAAGATGACTCGAAACTTTAAACCATTTATAACTTCATCCCTCTCTTAAGCAAGCTATAATTTTGGCAGCGCGCACAACTAAATTTCCTATGAATACTTCTCTGGTTCACGCCTTTTTTGTGGGTCGAGCGATTGCTGAAATCGCCTACGAACAGCTAGAAAACGGGGTCACTAATGCCCTAAGCGAGTTAGGAAAATTTGATGCCGAGCAAAGAGAAAACTTAAGAACTTTCGTTGAGCAAGTTGCTGAAAGAGCAGTCCGCGAAGAAGAGATCGCGATGCAGGCGAGAACGGCTTCAACCGGAGTGCGGGTAGAGTCTGAAACTGAGGATTTGCAAGCCACGATTGACGAGCTTCGCGCCGAAATTGCTCAGCTCAGATCAGCCCTACAAAATTATCGCAGTCGTTCTGTTTAAAGAACCGTGCGCCTTTTATCGAGTCACCTTAGCCCTATTTAGTTGGAAAGTCGAGTGTCTGTTTCTCCAAATGACTCCACTACGCCTCAGCGTTCGCGCAGCGACATTCCCACAGAGACGGCGGAGCCAGTCATGGGTGCTGATCTCCACGATCGCTCTGAGCATCTCCCAAGCAGTTTTATAGTGTCGCCACCTTCAATAGCTGATAGAGTTCACAAATCGACGGGAAAACCCTACTCCGCAAAAGCCTATCGCTGGAGCCGAGAAAGCTATTCACGTCGGGGGCGCTTTATCGACATCTGGGCGTTTGTGCTCAAGCTGATAGGGGCACGATGGCTCTATAAAAAGTCGTGGAGCTATCAGGACGGGATTTCAGACGAGAAAAAGATGGCGAGGCGCAGAAGCTTAGCGATTTGGATTCGCGAGACGCTGTTAGATCTCGGACCCACCTTTATCAAAATTGGGCAGCTTTTCTCGACTCGCGCTGACCTGTTTGCACCAGAATTTGTTGAAGAATTATCTAAACTGCAAGACCGCGTCCCGGCGTTTAGCTATGGGCAGGTCGAATCGACTATTGAGCAAGATTTGGGCAAGTCGATCGAAGAACTTTTTCGTAGCTTTGACCCGATTCCGCTTGCTGCTGCTAGTTTAGGGCAAGTTCACAGAGCACAACTACACTCTGGCGAAGAAATTGTCGTCAAGATTCAGCGTCCCGGACTTCGTAAACTCTTTGAGATTGACCTGCAAATTCTTAAAGGCATCACTCGCTATTTTCAAAGTCATCCAGAGTGGGGCAAAGGGCGAGACTGGCTCGGTATTTACGATGAGTGCTGCAAGATTCTTTGGGAAGAAATCGACTACCTGAATGAGGGGCGCAACGCAGACACCTTCCGCCGCAACTTCAGAGGCATGGATTGGGTGAAAGTGCCACGAGTCTACTGGCGTTCCACCTCCCCTCGTGTGCTCAGCTTAGAATATGCACCGGGGATTAAAATTAGCCACTACGAGGCATTAGAAGCAGCCGGACTCGATCGTAAAGAACTTGCTCAGATGGGGGCTAGAGCCTATCTGCACCAACTGTTGGACAACGGCTTCTTTCATGCCGATCCGCACCCCGGCAATATTGCGGTCAGCCCAGATGGCTCACTAATTTTCTATGACTTTGGCATGATGGGACAGGTGCAAGCCATCACCCGCGAGAAGTTATTAGAAACCTTTTTCGGGGTAGCGCAAAAAGACGCTGATCGAGTCGTTGAGTCTCTGATCGCATTAGGGGCATTAGCTCGCACTGATGACATGGGTCCAGTGCGACGCTCAGTTCAGTTCATGCTGGATAACTTCATGGACAAGCCCTTGGAAGATCAGTCTGTCAGTGCTATCAGTGACGACTTATATGAAATTGCCTACGATCAGCCGTTTCGCTTTCCGGCAACATTCACGTTTGTAATGCGCGCTTTTTCCACTCTAGAAGGAGTAGGCAAAGGCTTAGATCCAGACTTTAACTTTATGGAGGTTGCAAAACCTTTTGCAATGCAACTTATGACAAACGGAAATTCCTCCTCAGAAGCGGGGAGCTTGCTGAATGAACTGAGCCGTCAAGCGGTACAGGTTGGCAACACGGCTTTTGGGTTGCCCCGTCGCATAGAAGACACATTAGACAAACTGGAGCGAGGCGATATTCGCGTTCGAGTGCGATCGACCGAAACCGATCGCGTCCTGCGGCGGATCAGTGGCGTAAACATGGGCACTAACTATACGCTGCTAACCTGTGCGTTCACGGTTTCTGCGACTATTTTGTTTGTCAGTCACTATTCCTGGTTGGCGATCGCGATGGCAGTTGCCGCGCTTGCTGCCGCGATCGTGCTGATCCGGTTATTAATTAAGCTCGATCGATATGAGCGAATGCCTTAAACTTAAATATCTCTAACTATGCTCGCTTAACCATGAAATGCCTCTTCACAGGGATGACAGACACGGGTTTAGTCCGGACTGTCAACCAAGATGCCTATCACCTCGACTCAGATGGGCGATTTTTCATCGTGGCAGATGGTATGGGTGGACATGCAGGTGGGCAAGAAGCTAGTCGCTTAGCAACGCAAGCTATTCAATCGTGTCTAGATACCTATTGGTACACAGAAACTCCTTCACACGATTTGTTAGAGAAATCATTATTAGAGGCAAATCAGGCAATTTTAGATGACCAAAAGCGGCATCCAGAACGCTCAGATATGGGGACTACGGTCGTCGTTGTGATCTTTCGGGATGAGCAGCCCTTGTGCGCCCACATTGGTGATTCTCGACTCTATCGTTTGCACGGAGCGCAGCTAGATCAAATCACAGAAGATCACACTTGGGTGGCACGAGCCATGCATTTAGGCGAAATCACTTCTGATCAAGCGAGAACTCACCCACTACGTCATGTTCTTGCTCAATGTCTAGGACGAGAAGATTTACAGCAGGTTGAGGTCAATACTCTATCTGTACAACCGGGCGATCGCCTTTTGCTTTGTAGCGATGGCTTGACTGAAGAGCTTTCTGACCAACTGATCACTAACCAACTCAAGTCGATTCGCGCCTCTGAGAAAGCCGCCTCTGCCCTGATCAGCGCTGCGAAAGATCATGGCGGGCGAGACAATATTACAGTCGTGATTCTGACGATTAGAGAGTCTGAGCCGCAGTGACTATCAACGGTGTTCTCACCAAGAATGCTCAACTGGGACATCTTGAGAAGATCTAATCAGGTGACTGATGAATGAGGGATTTACCTAATCGATAAGTCCTGCCTTTGTCGCAATGACTACTAAAATTTGCGTCGATCTGTCGCAATATATACCATTTTGACGTTCCCACCCAAGGAGGTATGAGAATCTCTGCCAAAGTAAGCCGACTGGAGTATGGTCGTTTTGTCAAACAGTTGTTATCTTTTGTAATAACAAAGGATAGATTGATTGATTCATTGGGTATCTTTGAAAAATCAACCGAGTCCGACGAGAATCTACCCGCGGATTCCCAAGCCGACGATTCTCTAACTGACCTACTCTCTCTCTTACATTGGAGTGTGTTATGAACCAACCTGTAGAACTGTCTTTGGAACAAAAGTTCAGCATCCGATCCTTTGAAACCCAAGTCGAAAAAATGAGCCATGAGCAAGCTCAAGACTTTTTGATTAAGCTCTATGAGCAGATGGTGATGCGTGAAACGATGTATCGTCACTTTCTCAAGCATCAGTGGGGCTTAGAGCCAGATCCCCAAATGCCATAGATTGCCTGAATGATTGGGCGACCTCAATCTCCTGCTTTGTTCTAAGCTAGAAAGAAGCCTGGGTGCCGGGGCGTTCAGCAAAACTGAGTTGAATTAGCAAGCTTGCAATCTACCTATTTCACTGATGAGTCCTTCTCCTCACACGACTCTCCAGCACCTTGACTGTTTCTCCTGATTCCCTTTGCATAAACCGTGAGGTTTCACCGTAATTTTGAGACCACTTCTCTGCTGTCAGCCTCAGAGTAAGGTTGCAATGTTAGGGAAATCTAAACCTAATTTCAGACCGAGCGCACTGAGAGGATGCTTGATCGGTGTGATCAATCTTTCCTAAAAACAGGGTTTTTACCCAGTTTTTGTGAATAATTCCTAACCTTTGAGAACTGTAGCAACCCCTGTAACGTTTGCTTTGGAGCTTCTTGACATCTCTGTTCTTTCGTCGAAAAGCCCGTTGAAGTACAATCTTCTGCATGAGCGCGTCCGTAAGTGCTCTATTGAAGTCCCCCGGTTGGGTATCCGGGCATAGTTTTGGGCAGAGTTACCAGAACCATGTCAACTCAGCAAAGTTACTGAGCAAGCCGACGATCGTGACTTCACACCCACCGCCAGCACTGCTAAAGCTGCCGCTTGATGACAAAACGGCTCCGATTTATCCGTCATAGCATCTTCGACTCACGGAGCATCTTGCAGCAGTGCAATGTTTTCATGTGGAGTCGTAGCCTTGCTGAACAAGCAAAAGGTTGAAGAAAGAAATTCTGATTCAAAGGGATTTTTGGGACGAAAATAGCTTCAGTGCACCTGATAACGCATCCCAGGTAATTGAGAAACAAGTCCTAACATTTCTAACTGTAACAATGCTCCTGAGACTAAACCTGCCGCCATCCCGGTTTGGTTTACGATCGCATCAAAAGCAGCCGCGTCTACATTCGTGGTTTTGACGATCGTGCTGACCGATTGCAACACTTGACTCAAATCTGCATTCAGGTCAATTAAAGGCAATTGCGTCGCTTCCATAATTGGGTAGTCTAGCTGAGGCATCGCCCCTAGCATTTCTAGTAGTTCTGCTTCTCCTAAAATCATTTGTGCGCCTTTGCTGATCAAGGTCAAGCAGCCTTTTGATTTGAAGCTATCTAAACTGCCAGGAAGCGCATAGACATCGCGTCCATAGTCATTGGCAAGATATGCCGTAATCAGAGCACCTGATTTTTGAGGAGCCTCAGTGACCAACACGGCTCGACTCAAACCTGCTACGATGCGGTTCCGACGGGGAAAGTGAGTCCGATCGGGCTGCGTCCCGGCTGGATACTCGCTCAAGGCTAATCCGTGTTCTAGCACGTCTTGGTAGAGTTGGCGATTTGCCCACGGGTAAACTACATTAACTCCGGTTCCTAGCACAGCAACGGTTTTGCCTCCAGACTCAATGCAATGGCGATGAGCTTCGGTATCGATACCATCTGCTAAACCAGACACGACGACAAAGCCATTGTGTGCCAGAGTTGAGCTAAGTTTGCGCGTCCAGCGCCTGCCATAGTCAGAGGGATCACGAGTTCCTACGATGGAGATCGTGGGCAAGTTTCCTAAATCTTTCGCCAGCCTAGAGTCACCGCAGTAATACAAGACGGGTGGTGGGTCAGGAATTTCTCGTAACAATCGAGGATAGTCAGCATCGGCAGGAGTCCAAAAATGCTCATTCTTTTGTTGGTGTTGCTGCAGCAAGCGATCGGGCTGACATTTAGTTCGCTCTGGCAAAAGCTCCTCTACGGTTTGATTGCCGATTCCCTCAACTTCCATTAACTCTTTTGGGCTAGCTTCCCAAGCCAATGCTAAGCTGCCAAAATGCCGATATAGTCGTTTGATCAAAACCGGACCAATGCCCGGAATCTGCGACCACGCCAGCCAAAACGCACGTTCCTCCAATTTCCCGTCCTCACCATCAATGGGATTCTCGGTCAAGTGTTCCCTTTATGGGGACGTGATGAATAATCAAACAGTTTTCATCGTCTCAATATCTGCTGCACGGAGACTGAAATATCTAGAAATGCCAGAGGTGTGATGTCTCCTTGAGTCAGGGTCAAAACTGATTGGTAATTGCCATTGATTGGAGTGCGATGAACAATAAGCTCCATTGTTTTCAGGTTAATCACCCAATATTCTTGAACATCAGCCAGAGCGTAGAGGGTGCGTTTTATTTCAAGGTCTTTGGCGATCGAGGAATCTGCATACTCGATCAGCCAATAGATGTTTTCTGGGTAAGGATGATGGTCTCGATAAATTGTCGCATCTCTGGTTACGACTGCAATGTCTGGCTCTGGCTCTGAGTTGTGGAGCAACGTAACTGGATTTTGCTCTCGAATTCGGGCACGCGTTCCAAGCAGGTCTCGGAGATAGTCAGCCGCTTCGTTGATGCTAGATGCGTGAGGAACGCCTTCGGGTGACATTTCGACTAAATCTCCATTCAGCAACTCAACTTGATGGTCGTCGAGAATCCCCGCTTCGATTAGACGGTGATAATCGGCGATCGTCCACTTCAAAGTCGTGATGGTCATAAGCCAGCCCTTAATTCTCTAGACCCTGCCGCCCTTTTTTGAGATATTCAAACACGCTCTTATCGCCAATGTCTGGTGGAATTGGCTGAATCACTTTACGGATTGCAAACACTACAAACAGAACTGCCCAAACTCCTAACAAAGCTTGCTCCCATTGAGGCGATAGCAGACCTGTTAGATGTCCTAAAAGCAAAATGGGAATGAGGGGTGTGAGTATTTTTGTTTCTAAGCGATCGAAGCAAAACGCCTCTTTAAAGAAGATTCCGGTCAAGGCAGCAAAGCCAAAGCCGACTCCTAAAATAGTCAGCGGATGCTCATAGATATAGACGACAAGCGGCTCAGAACTTTTGAGAGCAACCACGATCGAGGCAATGCCGCCGATCGCCCAAAATGCCTGAAGCGCTTGATGCAATGGCTTCAAATAAATGTGAATCGTGAACAAGCTCACGCCCAAGCCTACCCAAAAAACCAGATAAAGCAGAGTCAGTCCATTGAGAACGATCGGATCGCTTCCCTGCCAGAGAACCAGCCCAGTTGCGATCGCAAAGCTTAAGGCGGCTACCAGCAATCCGGCTCGATAGACGACCACTCCTCGACGATCGTCTGCGTCGATCGTAAAGTCTCCAAACTGTCCGTGATAAATCTCTCGATCGGGCATTTGTAGTTGAGTCATAGGGCAGAAGTCGTTCACATCTGCTTCTATCCTACTGCTCTTCTGCTTGCTGCGCCTCGTCTTCGAGCGTCTGAATGGCGACTAACAATTCCTCTTCCTGAATCTCAAATTCTTCTTCAGGAATGTCACCCATATCAAACGCCAATTGCAATGCCAGCAAGCGTTTTCCGAGATTCTCTTTGTCGTCTAACTCGGTGTCTGCTCGTTCCTGAATTTGTTCAGCGATCCAGGAAAGTCCGGTGATGGGAGCAAGTAATAAGCGGAATATCATAAGGGTTACAGCCGTTCAAATTGGGCGAAGTTGTAGGGAGCCGTAAAGTCGTTGTAGCGAATCTTTAAGCGCTGGTCAAACTGCTGATCCAATGCTTCGACTTGGGCGCTAAAAGTTACTTCTTCATCCCAGTGAATCAGGTAAGCCGCGTTGTAAATCATGGCTTCGGTGAGCAAATCGTTTTCGACGACTTCGACTGCGAGGGGATTGAGAGTAGACTGGAATGCTTGGATAATTTGGCGTTTACGATCGCTCATCGTCTGCTCGATCGCTTGCCCGATCGCCACAACTTCATCCATGCTGAGGGATCTTCCTTCTAAGCGATCGCGCCGTTCTCTGAGATTGGCATCCTCTGCCATCAGCGCTTGCAGTTCGGTTTCGGCATCCCAAAATAGCTTGACGCTGACCTCACGCCGCCCAGCCAATCGCTGAAATAAATCGTCTAAGGTCTCGCTGTGCGGTGCGGTCAACTGTTCTGTGACGGTTCCCCAGTCTTCAATGATCAATCCAAACTGAAGCGGCAACAGAGTCCGATGACCCGCGTGCATTGCTTGTTCGAGAACTTTTTCATGCCCTAATAGGTTTCGACGGCTAGCTAAGTAACGGTTTTGCTGCGCCTCTGAGTAGAGAAAGGTAAACCCATCCACAATGCGAGTTTGCACAGGTTGCTTATCGAGTCCTTCTAGTGCTAAATTTTCGGGCCCGGGTGTGGGAAAAATGCCGTACAAATAAAGTCCGTGAGTCATAGGAGTGTGAGCTAGGGGGCTTAGATCGGTTTTGCCGTCAGAACCAGTTGGAGCTTTGCGTGGACTAAATCTAGTTGCGCGACTCCGAGGTCAACGCTGCCTTGAAGCACAATGCCTGTGTTGAGCAGACGATCGAGCAATTCTAAAATAGAAGGACTGGCAGACGTTTGACCCGGATAGTATCCTCCGGCTTTCGGTAATAGCGTTCCCACTTCGCCCAAGTCAACATTCAAATCGGCGGGATTAATCTCAAAAATGTCGCAAATCTGAATGACTTGTTCCTCTAGCTTTCGCAAACTCTCAGAGGCTCGATCGAGTTCTTCATCGGTGAGTTTTTCTTCTTCCATCCGCCGAATGACTTGAGCTTCCATTAGTTGCCGAATTAGCTCGACCACGGTTAACAAAAGTGGAGCAAGCCCCGCCTCTTTACCTGACTTGGGAGGATCGACAAAGGCTTGGGTAGGAAGATCAGTCACGCGGTTACTCGGCTGTAAGGTCTTCTTAATTCTATGGGATTGCTTTCAGGCTTCTGTCTAAAACCAGTTGATTGAGCCATTGACGACGAGCTTCTTGAGCACAAATCTGGGCGACTCTCGCAGAAATACGCGCTCGATCGCTGCTTTTCGATGACAGTCGGCTTAATCGAGTCACCGACTGACCACTAGCAATCACGCGGCTCGTCGCAATTTGTCTCATCGTTTTGAGGGTGATCATAAATCTCCCAAAAGTGACTCAAGCGTGTTGGGGACAGGGGTCGGCAATTCTTTAGGGGAAGCGGGACGGAGCGATCGTAACTCGGTTTCTAAGCTGTCAACTCGCTCCATCAGTAGACGATTTGCATCGATCAAACTTTGAGACTGCTGACTAAAGTGAGGATTATTTTCCCACCAGTTAATACCCATTTCTCGTGCTTTATCAACAGACGCGATCAGTAGACGAATCCGAATATTAATCAGTTCGGTCGTCGCTACTGAAATCGAGATGTCGCCTGCAATCACAATGCCTTTATCGAGAACTCGCTCTAGCACGTCTGCCAAGGTCGAACCCTGGGTTGAGGTGCTGATGGCTCTAGAGGCATCTCGCCCCACGTTTTTCATCGGCGTAGTTGCAGTCATGATTTCACCTCAAGGGCAGCCGTCTGAGCGATGAACAAACGATCGTGTTGCTTGACTTGTCCTTTTTTAAGCAAAACCCGAATCGCTTCGTGTGTCTGCAATCGAGTTAATCCTAAATCGCTCTCAATTTGAGAAAGTCTGACTCCACCTGATTGCAGCAGATAGTGGTAGATGGTTTGTTCATGTTCAACCGTCTCACTGATCACCTGTGGAGCGACTTCTGTCTCTAACTCGGTCATCTCTCGAAACAGTTCGGCTAATTGCTCTTGAACGGTTAAATCTGGAGTCGGGATTTCTGCCACAGACGGTTCAGATGTAACAACAGGTTCTGGTACTTTTACTGGAACGGTTAAATCTGAAGTCGAGATTTCTGTTAAGGATGGCTCGATCGAGCTACCAAACGAGTCTGTAACGATACTCTCTTCTGGTACTTCGATTAAGTCGTTGTGAACCAATTCATTGAGCATTTGCCACAGAATTTTAGTGGCATCATCAACCGGAATTGTAATCCGAGACAGCATGATGTCTGAGCAAATTTCTCTAAAGTCAGCATCGCTTGGTGAAACAGCGATCGCGTGTTCTTTGCAAACTTTGGCGATCACCAAACCCGATCTCAACCCAGAGATTTTGTCGCCCTGAGTTTTAACCCGAAACGCTTTTACTAGGCGGACAATGAGCAGCGCACTGACTCGATCAATCTCAGTTTTCTGAACTAGAATCTCTTGCTGAGTCAGCTCATCCGGCTCTGGCATACTAATTGTGACCAACCGATCCATCAGTGCATCTTGAGTCGCATGAACGCCGTAATACTCTTCAGGATTGGAGGTCAGAATGGCGCGGAAGTGAGGATCAACTCGAATATATTCGGTCTGATTGCTGCTGGGCGGCAAGACTAAAAGTTTTTCTTCTAGCGCCGAGAGTAAAACGTTGTTCACTTCGGGGCGAGATCGATTGAACTCGTCATAGACCAGCGTGAATCCTTCTCGACACGCCAGCGTCAAACGGGAATCGACCCAGTTTTGCTTCAGTTCATCTTCGACTTTCATCACCGTGTGGATGTAGTTATCCACCACCTTTTTGCGCGTGTAGCCAGACTGAGATCCAATCAGATCAGAGCTTTTTGCTTCATCATCGCCAAACACCAGCATGATCGGGCGAGCCAGCAAGTCTGCGAGGTGCAGCGCCAGCGTCGTCTTACCCGTTCCGGCTGGACCGCGTAAATGTACTGAAAAACCAGATTGAAGATAGCGTAAAGCTCGAAGCGTAATCCGCTCGATCGCGGGGGTGCTGACAAATCGGCGGGGGCTGGCACGAAGGACAGTAGTCACGGGCGGTTATCCTTGTCAAACGACAAAATCTTCTTGAATCCGATAGACGCGATCGCGCTGGGTCACTAATCCTTTTTGAATCAGCGACCTTAAAGTATCGACCGCCTGAAAACGGCTAATGCCCATAGCGGACTCGATTTCAGTCAAACGAGCACCTTGCATCGATTCGATGTAGTGGTAGACCTTTTCCTCAAAGGCTCGAGCGTCAGCATTGATGTCGTTGTTCCCCATCAGGGAAAGGCTTTTAGATTTGGGCGCTTCCATAGGCTCAACGGGTTGAACGGGTTTCTGACTGAGAGCAATTTTAGGGATGCTCGGCACCGATGCAAGACGAGTAGGCAGAGTTTTAAGGACTGGAGAAGGCTGAGGGGCAACCGATTCAGACACTTGCCTAATAGAGGTAGAAGAATTGTCTTCTCCCCAAACAGTGCTCTTGAGTTCTGCACAATAGTGACGAAGCTGCGATCGAAACTCTGCCAAACGCGAGAACAACACACTATTCTCAGCTTCTCTATCCATACGGTTTTGACAGAGAGTTTGGACTAAGGATGCCGCCCGATCGTGTCGTGCTGTTTTCGCATCCGATAGATAATTTTGAACCCCGCGATGCAAGTTTTCGGTAAACGCTGCCAGATTTCGAGTCAGGCGAATCTGAGTTTTGATTCGCTGTTGTTGGCTTTGAGACAAAAAAGCGTGCGTCTCTAACTGCAACTCTTGAATGTCTGTCCGAATATCTTGCCTTAACGCATTGACTCTCTCATCAAGCACCTCTCGAAAGAGATGCAAGTCATCTGCCAATTGTTGAGCCATCACCGATCGATCGAGTTCGGTGACTGCCAAAAAATCTGCGGTCTGCACCTGAAGTGCCTGGACAAACTCACGAAGTTGACTTGCCACCTGTTGAGCCTGAGAATGACGACGATCGCTAACATTGGTGAGAAATTCTTGAGTCTCACGCTGCAGTTCTACACGATGCTGCTGTAATTCTGTAGAGAAGCGTTGAAATTCTATCGTGCGATCTCGGTCAGCACGGGTAAGCGTGGTGCGAAACAGATTGAGATCGCTGTGAACCTGAGAAGCGAGTTCCTGACGTTCTTTTTGAGCGATCGCTAAGGTTTCAGAAACCTGTTGGCGGCGCTGGGTGGCTACTTGTTGGCGTTGCTGGCGTTGCTGCTGCCAGGAATCTTTGAGAGCCATGATTGAAAGCTTCCTTACGGTTATCGTTCAATAAAAAAAGAAACTGGGGAGCACTGCTCCCCAGCCGTTAAGACTGATTCCTAGTTTGCAGGAACCGCCGCTTGAGAAGTCAAACCGACAGCTTCTGCATATTTCAAGTAGGTTTCTACGGAAGCGATCACGATGCGAGCTTCGATCGCCAATAGCTCAATGCCCACCAAAGAGACGCGCACCCAAGCATCAATAACGATGCCTTTGTCGAGAATGCGATCGACCACTTCAGCCAAGCTAGAGGAAGAGTTTACTTTTTCAACAGCCATTGTTTTATGTCCTTGAGAACACGGTAGATTTTAATGTGCCTAACCTTTGCTTTAGACTTGCTTCAAAGGTTTCGGCTTCTTTTATTAAGGTAAGCTTCATCTCCTTCAAAGTCGTCTAGCGCAAACACGGAACCTATGAGGGTAAGCTTTTCTATAACCAGAGAAACTACTGACTCTTTCATGCTGGGTTCACTACCGATTTTCACTTTGTAGCGATCGCTCCATCTCAGTGCAGGTATTTTCAACGAGAAATCTTCTCCAGATTTGTCTAGTTACAATAAACCAGCAGTTTGCCGCTGGCTGAGAAGGGATTGGTAAGCAGCCACAAAGTCATCCATGAGGATTTGAATGCAAAGTGGGTCAGTCAGCCCTTGAGCGCGATAACGGCGAATTGCCTCTAGTGCAGCCTGGTTGCTGAGAAGTGCTAAGTCTGCTCCGTTCCAGCCTTCGGTTTGAGCCGCTAAGGTTGCTAAATCAACGTCTGTGAGAGGTCGATCGCGATTGTGAACTTGCAAAATTGACAGACGGCTATCTCCATCCGGCAAGTCTACTTTTAGCTGAAGGTCAAGCCGTCCCGCTCTCATGAGAGCCGGGTCGATCGCGTCGGGTCGGTTAGTCGCTCCGACCAGCAAAACATCAGGACAGCCTTGCAGCCCATCCAGTTCGGTAAGCAGTTGACCCACGACGCGATCGCTAACTCCTGAATCGCCATTAAACTTCCCGCGCACCGGAGCCAGAGTATCAATTTCGTCAATAAAAATCACACAGGGTGACGCTTGACGAGCTTTTGCAAACAAACCTCGAACTTCCTGTTCAGCCGCACCGACCCACCGACTCAGTAATTCGGGACCGTTTACGGCAATGAAGTTGGCTCTTGCTTGAGACGCGATCGCTTTTGCCAATAGCGTTTTTCCGGTTCCGGGAGGTCCCCACAGCAAGATTCCACGAGGCGCTTTTGCCCCAGTCTGCTTGTAGAGTTCGGGATAGAGCAATGCGCCCTCCACTGATTCTTGAAGCGTCTGCTTGATGGAGTTCAGTCCGCCAATCTCATTCCACGAAATGTTGGGCGACTCGATTTCGACCGATCGCAGCACCGAGGGTTGCACCTCTCTCAAGGCGTGCAAAAAGTCAGATTGTTCTATCGTCATTACCTCTGGGAGCGGTTCTTGAAGCGAGAGAACCTGACGACGTAACGCTGTGTAAGCGGCTTTTTGACACACTGCCTTGAGGTCAGCGCCTACCATTCCCACTGATAGATCAGCGATCGTGTTCAAATCCACCCACTGATCTAACGGCATTGCACGAGTGAGAATGGTGAGAATTTCTAGTCGTCCGTTGCGATCGGGCACCCGATATTGAACTTCTCGATCGAAGCGCCCCGGACGACGCAACGCCGGATCGAGATGATTAGGGCGATTAGTGGCAGCCAACACAATTACGCCATCCGCCTTGGCAAAGCCATCCATTAAAGTCAGCAGTTGAGCGACAACACGTTTTTCAACTTCGCCTTCGACTTTGCTGCGATCGGGGGCGAGACTGTCTATCTCATCAATAAAGATCAGACAGGGAGCCGCCTTTGCCGCTTTCTCAAATACCCCTCGCAGCCGAGTTTCAGCTTCGCCGTAATATTTGCCCATGATTTCGGGTCCGGCGATCGCGATGTAGCTCACCCCCAACTCTTCTGCCAAAGCACGAGCCGTCAAGGTTTTTCCGGTTCCTGGAGGACCGACGAGCAAAACTCCTTTGATGGCTTCTAACCCCAGCTTTGCCAATAAATCAGGACGCTTGAGCGGAATCTCAACCAGTTCTTTAAGCTCTTTAAGGACATCGCCCAATCCCCCAACATCCTTTAGAGAAGTAGTGTCGTCTTTGCTTGGAGGGGTCACTACAACTTCTAGCTCTTTAGCCGAGGTTCCGCTATCAGGACGGACGGGATTCATACCAACTCCGCTAGGAATATTGCCGCGACGTGGAATGCTGCTCAAATTACGGGAATTGATTTGAAATTCCGTTTTGAGTTCTCCCTTCTCTGCTTTTTCTTCCAACGCTTTCGCGAGTTCTAACAACTGCTCGAACCCTTTAAAAAAATCACTCATCGGTTCATAGCGCTCCACGCAGAATTGGTTGATGAAAGAATCTCGATCGCAGTCTCCTTTCAGCACAAAGCATTGGGAAACCTATTGAGAAAGTGTTCCCAGAAAGTCTTTCGGGAAATCCTTCTGTCCTAGAACTTGGTAAAGCCTTCCTATGCAGCAGTTTGACTCTCTAAATCTCGTCATGTTTAGCGGTAAAGGAGGAGTCGGCAAAACAACGCTCTCCTGCGGGTTTGCTCGACGATGGGCAAAACAGTTTCCTAACGAGAGGATTTTGCTTCTGTCTACCGATCCAGCTCATTCTCTAGGCGATGTGTTGCAGCTAGAAGTCAATAACACTCCGCGTTTAGACCAAGATTTACCAAACTTGAGCATCAGAGCGCTGGATGCCGAATTGCTGTTACAAGATTTCAAAGCGCTTTATGGGGCAGTGCTAGAGCTTCTAGTCGAGCGGGGCAGCTTTGTTCAAAAAGAAGATTTGTCTCCTATTTGGGATTTGAGTTGGCCCGGTCTTGATGAGTTGATGGGCATTTTAGAAATTCAGCGATTGCTGCGAGAAAGTGTGGTCGATCGCATCGTCGTCGATATGGCTCCGAGCGGACACACGCTAAATCTTTTTGGCTTGATGGATTTCTTAGATGAATTTTTAGCAGCATTAGAACTCTTCCAAGAAAAGCACCAAGTCATTAGTCGCAGTTTCACAGGACGCTATACCTCAGATGAAGCCGATCGCTTTTTGCTAGAGATGAAACGCGATCTCTCAACTGGGCGGCAGCTACTTCAAGATGAATCCCAAACTGCCTGCTTAGTGGTCGCGATCGCTGAGTGGATGAGTCTCTTAGAAACCAAACGATTTACAGATGCTCTAAAAACCCTCCAAATCCCCTTCGGAGGATTGTTTATCAATCAAGTCTTGCCGACGACTAATAATCTCGATCAATACGGCGATCAACAAAATCTCATTGCTAAATTTGTTGATTTAGTTGAGTCGAAGCCAGCACTGATCTCCTTTCAGCAATCCTCAGAGCCTGTTGGAGGAGCCGCCCTCGATCAGTTGATGGCTCAAATTCAGACTCCTAACCTCACAGCGTCCTGGATAGCCCCTCAACCCATTTCATTCCCTGAGCCAATTTCGGCTGGATTTAATGACTTCATAGCCGAAGGTCGGCAACTCATTTTAGTGGGTGGCAAAGGAGGAGTCGGTAAGACGACAGTAGCAGCGGCGATCGCGTGGGGCATGGCGCAGCAGCATCCGGAAAGAAGAATTCGGGTGATCTCGATCGATCCGGCTCATTCATTAGGAGATGCCCTCGGAACCCAGCTTGAGCATTCACCGACCTCGATTACCGCTAATCTGAGCGCTCAAGAAATTGATGCTCACCAAGTTCTTGAGCAGTTTCGAGAAGACTATCTTTGGGAACTCGCCGAGATGATGAGTGGCGAATCTAACACGGCAGACAGCAGTCTAAAAATTGCCTACGCCCCTGAAGCTTGGCAAAAGATTGTCTCTCAGGCACTTCCAGGCATTGATGAAATGCTATCTCTAGTCAGAGTCATGGAATTGTTAGAGTCCAAAGAGCAGGATTTAATTATCTTAGACACCGCTCCTACTGGGCATTTGCTGCGCTTCCTAGAAATGCCAACCGCACTAGGAGACTGGCTCGCCTGGATCTTCAAGCTATGGATTAAATATCAAGACGTGCTCGGACGCACTGAGTTAATGGGTCGGCTCCGCACCCTGAGACAGAGAGTCATGCAAACGCAGAAAAAGCTGCAAAATGCCCAACACACAGAATTCATTGGCGTGTTTCAGTCAAAGTCGGCAATTGTTGCTGAAACAAAACGTCTTTCCGACTCTCTCACGACCTTAGGAGTCAATCAGCACTACCTCGTCAACAATCGATGCGAACCTAGGAATTTAGTTTCACCAAGTGTTTTTCCTGATCAAGCGATCGTCCATTTACCTATGTTGCCTCGCTCGATCCCTCCATCAGAGCAGATTGCAGAAGCCGCTCGTCTACTGTTCACCGAAAATAGTTGGCTGTGAAGGGGCGCGATCGAGTCGCATTCTAAGAAACATGAGGAGACTCTTCTATAAATATTGTGAGAATCCTTTACAAAGCTTAAACTTCCCGCTATTGTATGGAAGTGGGACGGATTTCCGCCCTACACCTATAAATTTTAAGCACTCATAACTCATGACCACCACAATTCAGAGACGCGAAAGCGCCAGCTTGTGGGAGCAGTTCTGCTCCTGGGTCACCAGCACCGACAAC
>JBBRPT010000037.1:0-52279 GCA_038227635.1 Leptolyngbyales cyanobacterium
CCGCTCAGCTATTTCACCGCACCCGAAAACAAAGATTTAGGAATTGTCAAACGCTTGCCCAAAGCCAAGCAGAGTCAGAGATTAAACTTGTCTCCTCACCCTACTTGACTTTTGAACCTAGATTCTAAGTTGTCACAAATGCCTCTGACCCCGAACAATCGCTCTTTGAAGTTGAACGATCGTGCTCTGACCTCAAAACTTTGACCTCTGAACTCGAACGATCGTGCTTTTTGCTCGGAACTTCGACCTCTGAACTCGGACAAACACGTAGTGAAGCGCAGCTACCGTGCTTTGAACTCAAAACTCCGACCTTTGAGAGGAAATTGTTGAAGATGGATTAAGAAAAGCGGCATTAGCACAAGTAAGCGTCATAGTTTAGACAGCATTATTTGTATCCGTAAAATTACGCTTTGGGCTTGTTGACGATCGTACCCCTGTACTTGCCCCTTGTTTACATCTTTACCCATGGTTTGCCCCCAACGTTTGCAGAAACAGACCGCTTTTTACGGCTTCCTGTTTGTGGTTTGTTTGACCACGGTGCTATTGGTTGCCGCCCCCTGGGTCAACGCCAAGGAGAGCCAGAAGCCAAAGCCGCAAGAGTGGCAGATCAACGGCATTTTGGCGGCTTTAGATGATGGTTATCCGGGTGTCAAGCAGGCAGCTTATGAGAAATTAGTCACATTTGATGCAAAAGATTTAGCAGCGTTTCCTAAGCAATCGGAGGAGATGGTAAAGAAAGCGATCGGTCTTGTCAATGACAGCAAGGCAGAGTCTTATCTTCGCATCAACGCGGCTGGGGCATTGGGAAGGCTAGGCAAAGCCGATGCGAATGTGGTGGAATCTCTGACCAACTTACTCAATGACAGCAAGGCAGAGTCTTATCTTCGCATCAACGCGGCTGGGGCATTGGGAAGGCTAGGCAAAGCCGATGCGAATGTGGTGAAATTCCTGACGAACTTAGTCAACGATAGCAAAGAAGACTCCAGTCTCCGCATCAATTCGGCTGATGCATTGGGAGCTTTGGGCAAAGCCGATGTAAGTGTAGTGAAATTTCTGACCAACTTACTCAACGACAGCAAGGCAGAGTCTTATCTTCGCATCAACGCGGCTGAGGCATTGGGAAGGTTAGGCAAAGCCGATGCGAGTGTGGTGAAATTTCTGACCAACTTAACCAACGATAGCAAAGCAGAGTCTTATCTTCGCATGCAGGCAGCGGAGGCATTGGCAACTTTGAGCAAAGCCGATGTAAGTGCAGTGAAATTTCTGACCAACTTAGTCAACGATAGCAAAGCAGACTTCAGTCTCCGCATCAATGCGGCTTATGCCTTGGAAAAGCTAGGCAAAGCCGACGCGAGTGTGGTGAAATTTCTGACCAACTTAACCAACGACAGCAGGGCAACGTCCTATGCCCGCGTCATAGCGGCTGATGCACTGGGAAAGCTAGGCAAAGCCGATGCGAGTGTGGTGGAATTTCTAACCAACTTAATCAATGACAGTAAGGCAGACTTTGATAGCCGCGTCAAAGCGGCTTATGCATTGGGAAATCTCAAACGGCTCAATTTGGCTGAAGTATTTGTTCTCATCAATCTCATCTACGCTGCTGATTCTAATCATCTTGTTGAGCCACGTTTCGCTGTCTATTTATACGGTGGAGGCGACAGCAGCATAAAAACCTTGCTCAAGTGGATTGGTCGCCCCGACTCTAAAAGCATTCCAACTCAACTCACTCACGCCGATGCCAGAGCAACTTTAGAAGTCTTCAGAGACGTATGGGAACCCAGTAAGAGCTTTAGCAGCATTCGTGGTGACTTAGCCAAAGCGATCGCCGATGTCGCCAAAATGGGCAAATGGGAGACAGGTGATGTTCCTCTCCTAACCACCCACTATCAAAACCTCAATGCCATCCACTCCAATAGCGCCGATTCTGTTAATAAAGCCATTGAATCGCTCACCGTTTGGCAATGGTTCAACAATGCCAGAAACACGATCGCGATTCACCTCAGCTTTTGGCTTGCCCTGATCTTTGCCTATCCCAAATTTCCCCAAGTTCAGGCAATTTTCTTCTGGAATCCCTGGGTGCGTCGCATTCTGGGCGTGGGCTACGTGGGCTTTCTGCTCACCTGGGTTCCCTTCCTGCGCCGCAAACTGTTTGAACCCTTCAAATTCTCCTTGTTAGCAGATTCGGGAGTCGATCGATTCAAACCTGCCGCCTACTTCCCCTCATCAGACGTGAAACCTTTGGATGCAAAAGAAGGAGTTGCGATCGCCACCGCCATTCCCGCCATCAAAGGGCAAATCGTCCTCGAAGGCGACTCCGGCTTAGGCAAATCGATGTTTTTGCGTCACCTCGTCAAACACTCAAAGCGCACTGTCGTCTTTTTGCCCGCCCGCAAATGTGAGCAAGGCGTGATCGAAGCCATCCAAACCAAACTCCACGGACAGGCACAAGATGCCGAATTTCTCAAAAATCTGATCTACAGTGGCGCGATCGACCTCTGCATCGACGGACTCAACGAAGTCACCGCCGACACCCGCGCCAAAATCACCCAATTTGTCGAAAGCTACTTCAAAGGCAACATCATCATGACCACTCAACCCCTAGAGTGGCTGCCCCCTTCCACCGCCAAAATCTATCAACTCCAACCACTCCGCAGCGATCAGATTCAAGACTTCTTGCTGTCGAGAGGAACGATCGTGGCTCCCGACTGGGTAGACAAATATACTCACGCCTGCTGCACTTATCTCAATGAAGTGTTAGACAATCAACAATCTCCCGAAGAACTCGCCGCCATTCAGCGCACCCTGTCTAACCCAATGGATCTCACCGTCGTCGCCCAAATGATTGCATTGGGCAAACAACCCAATCTGCTGCAACTGCAAGAGCAGCAATATAACCTGATGGCGGCAGACTATCAGCAGCACTGGAACCAAGACTTTCCCCTCAAAAAATTCTCCGAAGCCGTCTACCAACTCCGCCTCAACGACGAAAAAGCCCTATCTGCCAACGAGTTTTATCAAGAACTGGTCAGCATGGAAGACGAAAAATACAAAATGGTCGTCAGTCGCCAATGGAAAGATGCCAAAGGTGAAGGGCAGCACGAATGGTATTTTCGTCATGACAAAATCATGGAATTCTTCATCGTGCAAACCTTCTTGGGTGACAGTGCCGAAGCTCAAAACCATCTCCTCGATCACATGGGCGATCCGCGCTTTCGAGGCGTTTACTTCCTTCTTGCTACCCTGCTTCCCCTCCCCGATGCCAAAGACCTGCGCGAACGGCTGATCCAATATGCCGCAGACACCAAAGATCACACTGTCAGCGATACATTTGTGCAACTATTGCGAACACGATAGCTAACGACAGCGATCGTGCTTGTTCTATCACATCTGAATAGATAGCGTGGTTTCTCCCGGTTGAATTAACTGCCGTTTTGAAGCGTTGAGAAACTCGATGCTGACAGGTTCTCCGGCTTCGTCATAGCTGACAATTACACCACCTGGCTCAGAGATGGCATCGACTGGGGGCGTTTCTCGCAAAATCAAGATTAAAATGTCAGCCTCAGCGCTATAGTGCATTCTCATATTTATTCCTGCCAGTAGCGTTTAACTTGATTTGTCCAGTAGACGGTAAGGATACGCTTAGTTGAACCAATTCTGACATAGGGAACCCGTAGTAAGCCATTTCCCCTTCTTGATTGTGCAACAAGAACGCCTTCGTCATCATCATCAATAATCTGTTCTGGGCTGGTCACGACTGCTTCAACCTCTTGCCGAGTGATGTTAAGTCGCTGTGCCCATTGCTGTTGTCGTTCTTCTGCGTGTTGCGTCCATACAAGTTCCAGTTCCATATTGATCGCAAAGGATTACATTCGAGAGTACAACGATCGCTCTCTAAATGCCGAGTTTTCAATACGATCGTGCTTCACAACTCAGGTAGCATTCAACGCGATGAATTCTAATTGGTGATTGCTGCCGTTGTCGATAAACGTCTGTTCACCTACGCCGACTAGTTCGACAATAACTTCTCGATCGCCCACATTCCACTCACCCTGACGCGCATCCACTTCGACGATGACTTCTGTCTCCACTTCTCTAACTCGATAGGTTGTGGTTGCCCAGGCACCCGATCGAAACTCAAAACTCTCACCATCATCTTCATAGAGGGTGAATTCTCTATCGCCTGACCAAACTTTGAGACGAAGCTGCATCGGGCATTCATCTACAAACTGCGTCACAGGCTGCATCGGAATAATTGAGCCAGCTTTGACATAAAGCGGCATCCGCTCGAGAGGCGCATGGGCGAGAATCGTGGTGTTGCCCTGATAGCGATCTCCGCTCCACCAGTCGTACCAAACACCTTCAGGAAGATAAACCGCTCGATAGTCCACACCCGGACGGTAGACTGGAGCCGCCATCAGCGATGCACCTAACATGACCTGATCGTGCAATGTATAGGTTTTAGAATCGTTGGGATAGTCGTAAAGCAACGGACGCAGAATCGCTTCACCTGTTGTGGCGGCGTTCCAAAATAGGGTGTAGAGATAGGGCAGCAGTTGATAGCGGAGATTGATGTAGTCTCGGCAGATGGCTTCGACACGATCGCCAAACATCCACGGCTCATGGGGCTTTGACTTGAGCGCAGAATGACCGCGCATAAACGGATACAGCATTCCCATCTGCATCCATCGGGCAAATAACTCTGGTGTTGCGTTTCCAGCAAATCCGCCGATGTCTGCCCCAACAAAGGCAACCCCCGACAAGCCTGTGTTGCAGAGCATCGGCAGCGACATTTCTAGATGCTCCCACAGCGATTGATTGTCGCCCATCCACACCGATGACCAGCGCTGAATTCCGGCAAAGCCCGATCGGGTCAAAACAAACGATCTCTGATCGGGTCGCAGCCGCTCTAAGCCCTGATAGGAGGTCTGCGCCATCGTCAGACCATAGAGATTATGAGTTTCAGCATGGGTGCTGCCTTCGGCAGAGTCACCCTGCGGTGCATCCATCGGGAAGAAAATTTTGTTGCCGTTGTCGCCGAATGGTCGATCATCGAGAGTCGGCTCGTTCATGTCGTTCCAAATGCCTGAGACTCCCGCATCGGTTAGGATTTTTTGGCGATCGCCCCACCACTCACGCACCTCTGCCTTCAAAAAGTCAGGAAAGACAGATTTATCCGCCCAGACATAGCCATAAACGAGCTTCCCGTCGGCGCTACGAACAAAATACTCATTCTTTAAGCCTTCGTGATAAATCGGATAGTCCCCATCTGGCTCATATTTGACTCCTGGATCAACGATCGGAATGACTTTAAATCCTTGTTGCTTTAAATCACTGATTAATTTAGCCGGATCAGGAAATCGAATCGGACTCCACGTAAACACGCGATAGCCCTGCATATAGTCAATATCGAGATGAATCACATCACAGGGAATCTGGCGATCGCGAAACTCTTTAGCAAGGTTTCGCACCACGTCTTCTGATTCATAACTCCAACGACACTGGTGATAGCCCAGCGCCCATTTTGGCGGAAGAGGCATCCGTCCGGTGAGTTGGGTGTAAGTGTCGAGAATCTCGGCAGGAGTCGCCCCAGACAGGATGTAATAGTCCAATTCGGGACTGTTTGCCTGCATGTGCCACACATCGGATTTTGTGGCTCCCAAATCGAACTGGCTCCAAAACGTCGAGTTGAGAAAAATCCCGTAGACTAAACCCGGGCGCAGCGTCAGAAAAAAGGGAATCGCCTGATACATCTCATCGTCGATCGACGAATAATCTAACGCGTCAACCGTCCAATTTGTTTTGACTTTAAAGCGCTTATCGAGCAGCCCCGATCGTTCTCCAAATCCATAAAAATGATCGTCTGCATGAATCGTTTTCCACGCTGCAACCTGTCCGGTTCTCCAGCCCATCCCTATCTCGGCATCGTGGGCAAACGGCTGTCCGGTTGAGTCATAGCAAGCGATTCGGCACGGACGACGCTGAATCTCGACGCGCATCTGCTCAGTTTGAATCACGATCGTGTCGTGGGTCTGCTGCACATTAAAATGAGGAACATCCCACTGCTGATCATCGCGAGTCACTGCCCACGATCGACGCGGCAAAAACCTACCTTGAGGCGCTAATCGAACCCGAATCAGCTTAGGAGAAAGAATGCTGAGTTTGACTTGAGCCTCCCCACAATCGAGATGAAGGTGACGATCGTTCTGTGCAAAATTTTGCACATTGCCTAACGTTGACCAAGGTTGGTTGGTGGTCGGCAGCTTTCCAAAGACTTGTGGCATAGAGAATAATTTTAAGAATTTAACGAGGTGTCCCCCAAATCCTAAATGACAAAGAACTTAGGGGACTTTTAGGATTCATAGAGAACTAACCTTTGATCAACGACTCTGCCCCATCGATCCAAACTTCGGTGCCTGTGATGTGACTCGCTGCATCAGACGCTAGAAACGCCACCAGTTGAGCGACCTGTTCAGCCGACCCAGGCGCGCCATCGGTTAATGGAATCATCCCTTCAGGAAACTCGACGGGTTCACGAATCGATTCAAGATTGCGTCGATCGGCACTATTTTCAATGTTGGTTTCAATCTTCCCGGGACACACCACATTCACTCTAATTTTATGTTTTGCTAATTCTACTGCTATTAATTTTGTGAATGCAACCTGTGCTGCTTTTGTGCATGAATATGCAGTTGAACCAGTGTTGCTAAAAATTCGAGTTCCATTCACTGAAGCGGTGACGATAATGGAGCCACCTTGCTGCTTAAGATAGGGCACTGTATATTTTACGGTTAAGAATGTCCCTTTCAAATTTGTGTTGATTGTTTGATCCCATTCTTCTGGTTCAAGCTGGTCGATCGGTGCCCATACTCCGTTAATTCCAGCGTTGGCAAACACAATGTCAATTTTGCCGAACTGCTGTACAACTTTGTCGATCGCTGACTGCACCTGATCTGGTTGAGAGACATCGGCGATCGTCGCGAGTCCCTCGCCGCCCTGTTGATTGATTTCGGTGACTGTGGCTTGCCCCTCTTTGGGCGTGTGGTCGATCGTTCCCACCTTTGCCCCTTGCGCCGCAAATAACAGCGCGGCTGCTTTACCAATTCCTGACCCCGCACCTGTGATGACAGCGACTTTACCTGTGAGTTGCATAATTTTCCATGAAGAAGGATAAGGACAATGGATGAGAAAGAATTAAAAACTTAGCCTCGAATTCTCTTTCCTCATCCCTCATTTTTTACTTAACACTAAGATATTCCTTATTTTCTAGCCAGTCTTTTTGCTGTGCTCTAAGCGCAACTTATTTTCGGAATCCGACTTCTTCCAAAATGGCACCCATAACATAAGTAGCTTCATCGGAGGCTAAGAACGTATAGACTGCCATTTCTTCAAGCGTGCCGCCACGCGCCATCGGAGTCGCCTTGACCACCATCTTTTCCATTTGGCTGTTCATTAGACCGTTTTCTTTGTTTGTCCACGCGGTGTCGATCGCGCCTAGACAAAGGCAATTCGCCCGAATCCTATATTTTGCCTGTTCGACCGCAATCCCTTTCACAGAGGCGTGTATCCAGCCTTTTGTGCCGCCGTACACAGCGTTTTTTGCTAGCCCATTAAATCCCGCTTTTGACCCAGCAGAGAAGATGTTGCCGTTAGCTTAGGTCTTGCACCAGCCTTGTTGCTGCGGTTTCGTCCCGCCCGTGAATGGAATTCCGGGCTAGCCTTGCGAAGTCCGTTGAAACAGACTGAATCCCTCAAACCCTCTTGCAGTCCCTTCAGTGGACTTCGCACCGTTCTGTGATTTTCAATCACGGGCGGGTCTGAGCCAAAAACGACCTGATCGAACGGGACTGGTTGAGTAGGTGCAAGATCTCAGATAGGCAATCGCCGTTCCACCCGATTGACGAATGGCATAAGCAACCTCTTCGATCGAATCGCTGGGCAGTTCATTCACTGTGACTTTCGCGCCTTCTTTTGCAAACTTATGAGCGATCGTTTCTCCGATTCTAGTCCCTGCGCCAGTGACGATCGCCACTTTATTGTCGAGTCTTCGAGACATCATTCAGTTTGTAGGTAGATTAACTCCTCACACTCTTGTTGAAAGATTCAAGAGATGCCTCTCTCTGAAGTTAGGTCATAGAGTCTCCCTTTAGCGAGGCGAAGACTATTGATAGCTTTGATAACTTTCAAGAGGTTAAATTATGAGGCTCCTATGACATACACCACATCACATACTGCAAACGAACTATCTAGTGCTTTTCAACGCTTAGAAACCGACCAGCAGCTTGCATTATTCTATTTCATCTACAAGGAAATGGGAGACTCTGTTACGCCTGCTGCTCCTAGTGCGAGCACAGTATCTCCAGAAATCGGAGAAGCTTACTTTAACCAAGTGAAAGCATTACCTCATGATCAGCAGCTAGAGCTACAGCGGGATTTGATTAATCGCAAAAACACTGAGTTTTCCCGCGAGTATGGGGCACTGGGTGACACCACCAAGCTTTTATTCTGGTATTTGCTGGCTCAAGGAATGGACAATAGCACGATCATTCCCATGCCTTCTAGCTACGAGTTGGTTTCTGAAGCCACTACTCTGTTGGAGCAGATTAAAGGGTTGGCATTCGAGCAGCAAATCACGCTATTTCGCGATATCGTTTCCCCGATGGGTGTAGATCCCAACGCGGTTGAACACAACGCCGAAACAGGTTTGTAAGATAAGCGAGACCATCTTCTCTCATTAAGACTCAAGATTCCTGGCTTCTTAAAGAGGCTAGGAATTCTGACATTAAATTTAATCTATAGTCCTTTTGTATTTGACGGAAGAATAAGGATTTACTCAAACTTGCATTGGCAGAAAAGTTTTATGAAACAAAATAGAATTTTTCTACTCTGTTCACCTAATCAAGCTTTATAAGTCAATGCAACTAACCCTTGGTAATTAATCCATCAACTTATATAGTTTGCAGGAACACTACGTTTAATATTCCTACAAACTATTGACTAAATGTGATTTTTTAGTTGAGAGCGTCTTTGACCTTATCAACAGTTCTTTCAACTGCATTCTTTGTTTTGTCTACAGCTTTTTGAGTCCGTGATGCGTCTTCCTCGGCTCTTTTCTCAATTCGAGCCTTGTCTCTCTTGGCTTTGCGTTCAACAAAACCACCCTTGCCATCCGTTGCTTTTTCAACGCGATCGGCGTTCTTGTTTGCGGTTCGCTCAACTTTATTTGCTGTATCTCGGATGAACCCTTTAGCTCGTCCAGCATCTTCACGAGTTTTGCTTTTAACTTGATCGCCCGCATCGGCAGCAATCAGCGTCGGAGCCGCGATCGCAGATGAGGCTGAGAAAAACGCACCATGCCCTGCGATCGCGGATACACACAACAGAGCCGTTGCTAGCCAGCGTCCCACCGTCAAAAGTGGCTTCGTAAAATAATTCAGTTTCATAGAATACAATATCCATTCGTGTTCACTTTACGTTGTACTTCATCCGGGTTATCAGCCATATCGTTCCTCAGACAGAGGTTCTCTCGTCATGGGTGCATCAAACATCTACACCTTGGTAGCTTGATACTGGCTCTAAACTGACAGTTAAGATGCAATTACCCTGCCTTGCCGCTCTGAAGAAAAAGGTAATAAACGAGAGGTATGATCGCGGCTGTGGTTTGGCAGGTTTGGGCAGCACTCACGCTCACAGGCAAAACGTATGACGATCGCTAATTCTTCTGATTTATTAACGTTACAGGCGCTTTCTCTGGCACTGCTCCGGCTAGAAATGCCCATGCCTCAAGATTTACAGCAAGCAGTGCAGCAAATAGGCTTGCAGTTTGCTAACCACCAACTCGAACCTGCCGCTGAGTCCGTTCGCCATTTAGTCAGTCAACAGCCTCACCTCAATGAACTCTACGAGGGCGAATATCAGCAGCTTTCCCATCAATATCGCCTTCAAGAACGAGCAGAAAATTTCTTTGGCTCTAACCCTTCCCCTACACTCATCTGGGACAGCATCGTTCTGCCAATATTAATGGCTGATGATGTTCGAGCCACTGCCAAAGCGCTCCTCGATCGCCTCAAGTCCACTAAAAATTCTCCACCCCCCGACGCACACGCTTTTCTCACCGCTTTACAGCAAGCCCTCGCCGCTGCTGACGCTCAGTCGAGTGTGATTTTGCACGCGATCGACCAACAACTGCTAACAGTCGAAGATTTAGCTTATTATGTCAAACTGCCGATCGAGCAAGTTCAAGCGATGGTGCAACAACTCTGGAATGCAGGCTATATCGATCTCGCTAGACGACGAGTTCCAATTCGCGTCTTGGCATTCTTTACGCCAAATCCGCCCAGTCGCTTAGTCGATCGTTCTATGACCTTTAGCCTCACCCCTAAAGGGCATTTTCATCTACATCCAGTGAAGCCTTCTCAACGAGAGGGCACCGCTCAGTGAATGGTTTTTTTGACTGGTTGCCCTGGCTTTACATCGCTGCGATTCCGGGCATCACGAACATTATTGTTGCCTTTCGAGAACTCGACAGAAAGTGTCAACTCTTGCCTTTTTTTGAACCCTACAAAATTCCGGGCGTTTGGCTCTGGGCAGCGATCGAGCTGGTCATTCCGGCTGCCTCATTTTGGTGGATGTCATCTTTGTCAGCCAAGCCAGCGATCGATCTCAATCTTTTGTCTAAAGCCGCTACCTTTGGCATTGGGTTTGCCGCCCTGTTAAACTCCAGCACTGACCCCGGTTCTCAGTCTTATCAAATTAAATCCATCTATACGCTGCTGGTTCGCTATGCTTATGATGCCATTCGCGCCAGTCAAATTCGTCGAGCCGCTGAATTTTGGCTTGATGTCGAAAATGCTTTGCATCAAACCACCGCGCTCATTCAAGGATTACGATTTTTAGAAATTTATCTTGAACTTGATGCCTCGATCGCCCTTGAACCCAGTAAAACCTACGCAGACGAGTTAGCTCAAGCCGAATCAACGCCTGACAAATATGAACAGGCGAAACAGATCAAAAGCTTGCTGCAAAAAGTCAAACGCAGAGACTTACCCAACATTTTGATTAAGTTTCAGTTCGGTGACGAATTTTTAAGTCGTTACTTTTCTGATCGAGCCATTCAAGCTAGCAGCGATCGCTCCCTGCGATCAATCAAAGCGACGAATGCAGTAATCTAGTTGGGTGTTTTATGGGCGGGTTATGGGTTCTCAAGCGATTGCAAAAATCTACACCGATGGGGCGTGTTCTGGTAACCCCGGTCCGGGTGGATGGGGCACTGTTGTTTATTTCACGGATGGGTCTGTTTACGAGATGGGAGGAGCCGATCCCCAAACCACCAATAACCGGATGGAAATGCAGGCAGCGATCGATGCTCTTAAATTTCTGCAAGAATCAAATCAGAAAGACCCGATCGCTCTCTACACTGACAGCGAATATGTCAAAAACGGCATCACTAAGTGGATCAAAGGCTGGAAGCAAAAAGGCTGGAAGACCTCTACGGGCAAACCAGTTCTCAATCAAGACTTGTGGGAGATTCTCGACGAACTTAGCTCAACTCAAGTTGAGTGGCGCTATGTGCGGGGGCATACCGGAGATGTCGGCAACGAACGCTGTGACACGATCGCGCGTGCCTTTTCTCTCGGCAAAATTCCTGCCCTAAAAACATTCACTGACCAAACCTACGAGCCTGAGGTTGTTATGACAGATGCATCACTGCCTACGCCCGTTGATTTAGTAGACGAGTTACCTCGCGAAGAGCGAGTCGAGAGTTTACGAAACGTAGTAGAAACGCTGCAAATGGCAGATGAGATTGCCAGTAAAGCTTATTTAATCACCAGTTCTGAACTCGCCGATTTAATGAATGTCAACGCTAGTGCCGTTACCAGTCGTGGCGACAATTGGGTGTGGCGTAACTGGGTAGTCTCACGAGTGCGAAGAGAAGGCAATCAAATCTTGTGGCAATTAGAGCGAGTCGATTAAAAAATCCCCGACTTTTCAGTTAGACAAGTCGGGGATTTGAAAATAGCTGTCTAGCTGGATTCTCTCTCATCAGAAGCTATTTTTGAAATTCGTCGGACCCTGATAGCCAGAAATCTTTGCCAATTCATCTAACGGCTTCTGACCTGAGTAAAACTTACCCTCGATCTCCCAGGTTGGAAAGCCGAATTTTTGCCCTGACTCTTTTTCAATTTTGGTTGCTACCTCTTGACACAACGCTGTTTGAGGGTTCTTGCCTTCAGGCGCACATTCAATAGAAGGAACATCTTTTAAGGCTTGAACCCCAAACACCTTTTTCTGCTCATAGCAGTGAGGGCACCAATAAGCACTATACATTTTCGCCCCGGTATTTTTGAGATGTTGGGCAAGCCCAATCTCGGCAGGTCCAGACGTATCTTTGATTGTGAAATAAGCTTGACCCGTTGCTGGACCCAGACTATAGGTAGCCCCAGCATCAGCATTGGCAGAATTGATCGGCGCATAGATCCCCAGCGTGCCAACCAGCGTCACCGCTGCCACAACAACCCCTGTAAAAAAGAGCTGCCCTACATCATCCCAAGTGCGACCGAGTAGCGTCAAAACAAACATCGCAGCGGCAAACGTAGCGGATGCAATGCAGTAGTAGCAAACTGTCTTAATGGCGAATGCTAAGACATACATCAAATAGCCGCTAAACAGAAGCATGGCGGTCGAGCCAGCAAATAACAGTAGCCAAGTTTGGTTGTCTAACGTGGTGCGCAGCGATCGCTTTTCTTCAGCATTCACCGCCAACGGCACCAGCGCAAATAAAGCCATGCTCAAATAGGCTAAAAACCCAAATAGTGATAGGGGCAGTCCCAGCACGGTCGCGTAAGGGCTATTAAGCACTGATTCACAGCTGCTCGTGCACACCGGACTGCTGTCTAAGAATTTGTTAACTGTGAGATAGCCTGTATTGAGGGCTCCCAGGATGGCGATCGTCCCGATGAGTGGGCGTGACCAGCGATGAATCCAAGGGGTAGAACGTCGGCGCATAAGCGTTTTAGCGTAAAATAGCTCTAAAATCTAGCGGTGATCTGTGACCAGTGTAAATGGCACCTTTCTATTTTGACCGATCCATCTCCAGTTAGATGATGAAATTAGCAGAGATCCCAATGTCATTTCCTGCAATTTTAAGGGCGCAGGCTTTCAGCAGTGCTCTCAAACGTTGCCTGTCCGCTGTATGTTTTTTACATTACTTGCAAATGGCTTCTGTTTTTGCTAATTTAGTTAAGCGCCAAACGCAATAACTTCGCCGGGATAGCTCAGTTGGTAGAGCAGAGGACTGAAAATCCTCGTGTCACGAGTTCAAGTCTCGTTCCTGGCATTGGTTCCAGGTTTTAATACTTCAAGAAAGCGTAAACTGTCCACTCGAATGATTCTTTCGAGTGGACAGTTTAGTATTTTGGGCAGGAAGTTAGAACTCTGGTAATTCGATTTTGCGGCTACGGCTTGCGTAGTGCTTCCAGATGACTTGGGGCGTGTTGCCTACCAGGTAAGCAACATCCTTTACAGGAAGATGCTCTAGAGCCAACGTGATGAACGTGTGACGGGTGTGAGACTGTGGCAGGTAAATTGACACCTTTTCAGTCTCGACCAGGGTTTCTAGGGTCGGTCTCCATTGCCGTGTCTGGAAATTGTGATAGTCGAAATAACCTCCTTTTATGCCTTTAAAGACTGGATCAGCTTGGTTCACCTCACTGGGTTTGATGACCTTAAGAAGGTGCTGTAATCGGCGGTTGATGGGGAAGATGCGAGTTTTCCAAGTCTTGGTAGACTGATGCACTTTCATCTCGTATGGCAGGGCTTTGCAGAACCGAATCTTTGAGCAGTCAGGTGCGATATGCTCCCACTGCAATCCGGCTGCTTCTTCGGGACGGCAGCCCGTCCAGAATAGGAATTTTGCCCACGACGCATAGAAGGGATGGTCTGCTTCTATGGCATCGATGATCAGTTCCCGCTCGTCGGTGGTGAAACCTGTGTAGTCAGAACCGCCTCTATAGCGCCTGAATTGACGCGGGATTCCGATGAACGGGTTGTAGTTTATGAGGTCTGAATCGACTGCCCAATCACAGCAGGCGTTGAACTGCATAATCAGACGACGGACGGTTTCGCCGGCGTACTTTTCAATCAGCCAATCTCTGATGTGAATGGAGGTTTCGAGATGAGTGGGCATCTTCTCAAGGTGCCGCTCTACTTTGTGGTAGTCACGGGCGATCGTGGATGGGGCAAGCTGGGAGGCTTGAAAGGTTGTGTATTTTCGCCACAGCACGAGTAAGCGTGATGGCTTGATATTTCGCTTCTTTGCCATCACTGAAACAGGTTCGTCTGCACGTAGGTTTTGGCTCCGGGCTTTGGCTTGACCCGCTCCCACTCGGTTTCTAGGAAGACAGATAAGGTTAGAAACTGATTGCGGGTTAGGGAATAGCGCGATCGTTTCCACTTCTTATAAGTTGCATCTCTCTGCCACTGCCCATCTGGATCGAAGTCAGTGAGGAGCGAGACCAGGGCGCTCATCCGTCCCAATTCGTCGCTGTGATCGATGATTTCGCTCATGTGCCTCCCTCCACACGATCACCACTGACTAGAAAGCCCCAATTATTCGCACTGCAAAGACTTTCAACCAAGTCGAACCAACCATCAACTATCAGGGATTGCAGCCGATCAAGAGCGAATCGGCGATCGCCAAAGTCGATCGCGCGCTGGCAACTTTCTTGAATTTCAAATAAATCGGGCGGCGCGGGCGGCGGAACATGGTCCGTCTCAACCGGGCGATTTTGACTTAACAGAAAGTCTTTCTGATTGGCTTCTAAGGGTGCTTGTTTTCTAATCCACTGCTCTAAGAAGGTGGGCTTGATGGGAAGGCTCTCAGATTTTGCGATTAACCACTCTCGATAGGCGGGTTCGATTTCTTCTTTTGCATCAGCATTTTTGTCTCTCTCTCGATCGCCGTCTGTAGAGAGAGAGAAAGATTGTAAAGACTGTATAGATAGAGGCGATCGCAACCCCTCATCAGGCAAGGGTTCTAGCGGTTTTTCGTCTCGTTTTTGAGACAAACAGTCTCGTTCATGAGAAAATTCGTCTCGTTTTTGAGAAAATTCGTCTCGTTTTTGAGAAAATTCGTCTCGTTTTTGAGACTGGCAGTCTCGTTTTTGAGACAAATAGTCTCGTTTATGAGACAATTCGTTCAAAAAAACATAATCTGGAATGCCTTCCTCGTTTGAGGTTGGGACGGTAAGGAGCATTTCATCGCATGTGTCAAAATCAATCCTTTTTTCGGTAGTTAGTTCACCGATGACTCGATAGTAAGTTGCCTTGCTAATCTCTAGTTTTTTGCAGATGCCAGCGACGCTGACTCTAACGGCTTCTCCTAATTTGCGACTGGCAGCGACGATGTAGAAGATGGCACCTTTAGCAGTGAGCAACCCGTTTTGATAGTCGCGAATCACATCTTTAAGGGTGAGTCTGTGATGGGGTTCAGTTTTTGGTGTTTTTACGCTAGGATTCATGGGTGATATGGCTTTTTATGGACAAGGAAAAGACGACGGCTCGATGGAGCCGAGATGAGGGAGGCAACCGTAGTAGCGGTTGCCCCTTTGGTTTTTAGAAATGGTGATTGACGATCGTTTTAATCAGCCCGCGCTTTTCGTCTTCTGCCATCGCACCGATCGCTTGCTCTAGGTCTGGTGCCAAACGATCGACGTGATAACCCAACGGCTTGCAGCTGGTGGGATAAGCCACTTGTTGCGAGAGAGCGACGATGAGACCAAGTTTCTGGTCTTCTGTCAGGGAAAGAATTTGTTGCGTGATGGGGGACATGGGTTAACCTCTGGTTTAGGAACTAATTTGTTTTGAAAGGCGATCGCTCACCTGCCGGGGAAGAGCGATCGCCTTTTTTATGCGGCGTATTCGTCATCGATGATTTCGACTTCAATGCTGTCGTCGTCTTGCTCCTCGATGCCCAGCTCAAGGATTTGCCGTAGTTCGGCTAAGAGTGCTTTTTGCCGATGGATGGGCAGGTCTTCAAACAGGGCGATGATTTTGTCCTGAGTTTGGTTTTCAGTCATTGGCACCTCTTGAGAGTGGGGATGGTCATCAGAAACTCTAGGGATAGGGAAATCCCGTGTTTCGGTGGATCATTGGATTTAGCCACACGGGGTAGACGGCTAATCAGTCCCGTGTGGATGTTCAACTAACATAAAAGCGATTCATCTAGACGATTCATCTAGACGAATCGCTTACATCAAGATACTATGGATTCAGGAAAAAACAACCCGTGGGAGGAAGGCGTGTCCCCTTTAAAAACAATCCGACAATTGCTCAAACTCACTCAAAAGCAGTTTGCAGAAAGGATTGGCTCTGATCAAAACGTTGTGAGCCGATGGGAAAGGGGTGTCTATGAAGCGACTTTTACCATCGCGCAAATCAAGGCTATGGATGAGTTGTTAGGAGAGGCATCGCTTACTTGGCAGGACGTTCCTAATAGTCTGGCTCCCTACTCAAACGAAAGCGCTGAAGCATGACCCACATCACACCTCAGCGCTCATTTAAGAAAGGAGGTCATTAACCCCACATCACGTTGAATTTTCAGCCAGGGCGTTGTTTCGACGCTCTGCCCTGGCTCTACCCCACTGAGAGGCACTTACATTATGAATCTTTCATCACACAGACGATCGCTCGGTGCGATCGTTGCAGCATCGATCGTGATTGCAGCGCCGGCAGCGATCGCCATGACCTACGACGATATCGGAGACATTTTCACGAATGCGGTTAACCGGTTAGCGGGCGGTGATCGCCCTCAATCTGTGGCAAGCCCACTTATCCCCACGAACCCGGCGCTACCAGGAGCCACTGAATATAGTTCGTTTGGAGGCATCACAGACTCTGAAGTTGATGCGATGGATAACCTCGCATTCCCTCAAAGCTTCCAAGCCATGCGACATAGATTCGGTGCACCTGCTTATGTTCAGGGGAATGTCGAACTGTTTGAGCGCTCAAACGGTCGATTCATCGCTGTTCGCTATCAGGGCGATCGGGCTGTCTCGATGGAGGCTCGACACTGATGACTAACAAAAACAACTCTGACTCTAATGACGACGTTGGAAAGATCATCACCATTTCTGACAGCAAAGGCAACGTCAAAGAAGAGCTTGAAGTCGTTAACGTTCGCAGCGGGGACGAAATTCAAAAAGGCTCTTTTGTGATCGAAGTCAAAGAGGTCAAGAAGTGATGGGAATCTTCAATTTCCTTTTCGGCAAAGATGAGATGGGCGATGAGAGCCGTGATTATGTTGCTAAAAACTGCAAGGAGGGAGTAGACCCACGAACTGATTAAACGACAAAGCGATCGTCCTTTCATCAAAACTTGGGAACCTTAAAAAAGCCCCTACTAGATTTCTCTGGTAGGGGCTTCACCATCATTAAGGAGCTTCAATCATGATCGAAAACATCAAAGTCGATAACTCAGTCATCCCATTCATGCCAGCGCGATATCATTTAGGGCAGAGAGTCATGGTTGATGAAGCAACTGGCTACATCATTGGAGTCCAACGCGAAAAGTATTCATGGAGCTATATGGTCGTCGCTGGCAATCCACCTGACAACGACAGCGAGGAAGATTGGCACTCAGAAAGCTCTCTGTCTGAGTAGTTGCTCGGTCAGCAGAAGTCCAACGAGACAATCAGGGTTTCAAGGTTTTGAGCTAACGATAGAATAAGGCTTTCAGGCTATGTAACATCGTATTACATAGCCTTTTTAGTCCACTTTTAGTCCCAAGCCATACTACATGGTGAAAATTGAGAGCGATTGGGAAAAATGAAGGTGATCCCCTACCACCCTCAACTATGTCAGCTTTACCGACTAGACCCGCAGCGATCGCAACCACTGAACAAGACCTGATGCGCCTGATCATGTATTACCGCGATGTGAACCCGCGCACACTTTGGTTAGAAGAGACAAATTTCACGATGCCCGTTTGCTCATGGGATTGGAAGCCTAATCCAGAGGGCAGAGTTTTGTTTGTTGGCAGAGCCATTATCGAAGTCGATTCAGCTTTGCTCTCAAGTGGGGTCAAGCCGTGGATGGCAGCTAAAGAGGTCGCTGGATCAGGCACCCTAACAGGCAATGCCTACACTACCTGATGAACTGGCAACCACTAAGCGATCGGCTTTACCTCGGCTCTGGTCTCAAAGTCTGGACACAACCGACCGACCGTAATTTGTTTCGGTTAGACTTTGCACCCGCTACAGACGGACACTTAGAAATCTCGCAGGGTGACGGCTCTCTCACAGTTGGGCAACCGATCACCATTTCAGCCGATAGCAGTCCGATTGTGATCACCTTACCTCTACCAATCTTAATCGCAACGGATAAGAGACGACTATCGTTAAAAGCAACTAGAACGCTTAGAGTCTCGCTGTCAGTGCTAGATGTAGAGCCAAATATTAATATGCACGAGAACACAAGTAATGCTCAATTCTCGATCAACTGCAACTCAACAATAATAGAATCTACAGCGCAATTGACAACATTGTTAGAAGCAAACAGTAATAGAAAGCTGGCAACAATTACTAACAACAGTGATAGTGCTTTATACCTCGATTATACTAACGATGGTTCGATAACTAACTATGCTGTAAAGGTATTGCCGTACGATTATTTTGAAGTACCAAGCGGAATTCAAACTAAGATCGTTGGTCTATGGGATAGAGTAAACGGCAGTGTATTCATTAGAGAATTTACTTAATCACATTCATACTAATGCAGAATTACGATAGGGCACTCCAAAGAGAACAGCAACCACAGCAGAGGACTAACGCGCCGCCCTTTGCTCCTTATACTCGCAGATCAGCACCTAACCTAGATATATCGCCTGGTAGCCCACCTGTCACAAGTGACTATGCAAGCTCAAGACAACTTAGAGATGTTCTACCGTTACCTACACCACTTAAAAATCAACCTACAACCAGTGAGATTGTTCCTTACCTTCCCAAACCATCATTAGAACCGCTACAACCTCCATCGTCACCATTGCAAAGCAGCAAACCTCAAAAGTTTTCTAGTTTTGGGGGCGATGTCGGCGTTAGACCCGGATTGTTTGCACTTGAAAAATCTCTGGTAGATACAGCACTGAAAGCTGGCTACTTAAAGCCATTACAACAAGAGAGTAAGGGCGATCGCGAAATACGTGAGTTCTATCGCAAAGTTGGGCGCAAAATCAGGGATGGAATCAACGGTTTAGGGGATGCCATAAATCACCCTAAAGACACATTCGACAATGTGTTTGATCGTCTTGCTGATCCATTCAAACGACACCCGCGCACCGACCCGAAAAACGATGATTCTAGACAACGAACTCGATATGCCTATGAGATTAGAGCCTTTACTTTCTACAGCCCTAACAATAGAATTCAGCAACAAGCAGCATCAGCCGGGGGCGAATACTCACTAGGGGAAATTGGGTACAACAATCCAAACTTTTCTTACTCACCGGGTAACACTGCACGACTCCATCAGGCTATCTACTGGGATCAAATCAGTGGGAATGCCCCAAACTTTACAGTTAGTCACGCCTCATCACAGTGCGAACCGGATACGATTCGACCCGATCCAACCTATGTCCCTCCATCCTCTGACTCTCCCTTATTAACTCAGCCAGATGGAACGACCCCCGACATATCAGCCTATCCTCCAATCTTCACAGAGGATGATTTCAAGCCACAGCGAAAAACCAACGACGACCGAGCCAAACAAGACGAGCAAGATCGGCAACGTCAACCCGACCCAGAACAGCAAAGACAAACCGACGACCATGCGGATAAATTGCCGGCTCCGTACCCGTGGGATGATCTGTTCCCTGATTTCAAGCCATTCCCCGCGCCGTTCCCTTACCCGCTAGATCCACTTTCTGAGACAGATTCACCAGACAAGACAAACAGCGATCGCTTGGGTGACACTCTGCAACGGGTGAAAGATTTCATCGACAACCTTTCACCAGCTCCACACGAAGAGCCTAGAACCGAAACCACGATCAACGGTGAACCGGTCAACACAAGACAACCTTCACCCTCGCCTATTACTCGACCGACTGACACACCAGGCACTAACGTTACTATCAACGGTGAACCCGTTCCGAGACTCAATCCTCCCTTGCCAGATACACGGGTGAACTCTCCTACCACGGTTAAAGCTCCTACAGAAAATATAGTGAAGCCTGACACTGGCATCTCACCAAAAACCCAGGCGCAAACGGAGAGCCAACCCAAAACACCTGGTAAATGCGAAGATCCATGCATTCAAGGTCTGCACGATAAAGCAGATGCGAAAGCAGGTAAGGATCTGAAGGTGAAAATCTTCAAATCGTGCAGTAAACCTGTACCAGAAGGGCAGACGACAAAACCATCTGAAATCGACTTTGAAGAGAAGACGATTAAGGTTCCTGGTGATGAGTTAGACGCTTACAAATTTCTCTACGATCGTCTCTATGCTTTGGAGTGTGAACAGTGTGGTGATCCAAAAGCGATCGCCTCGGTGCCTGAGTGGTGGCAAGCGCGTAGAGGTGCTGACATTCCCCAGCTAGCGATCATCTTTGCTGAACAATTCGATTCTGGTAAGTTGGGAGACTCACGATGGACGCTATCCATTCCTCACTACAACAAACCAAAAGGGGCACGTCCAAACATCCCCACCTATAAAAAGGGGAATTGGTTCGGCACCTTGCGACTGACAGACGGTTCTAAGTTGGGTGTGAATGCAGGCAGTTCAAGCGAGTGCAAGCGGGTGCTAAATCGCTTAAAAATTCATATCCCGGTCGAATTCCGAACCAAAAAGGGCAAAGCTATTAAACCGAGAATTGTAGAAGATCCTAATGCTGCATTCAAAGAGTGCAAGGTCACACCCGTTAGGGCTGATTTCTACTCAAAGGGGCAAACAAACCTACAGCCCGATTGGTCGATTAATTTACGGCAAAAAGTTAAGTAATTTTGCCGGTGCTGTATGTACATACAGCCTAAACAGGTTAGAGCGTCTGTAAAAGTCCCTTCTCCCTTAGGGAGAAGGAAATAAACAGGGTTTCCTCTTGCCTGTTCTAGGTTTGATTGCATAGGGTATGAGTAGCAATTTACCCCTACCACAAATGTCTTTAATTCTTACGACAGGTTCTAGCCTGAAATCTGACACCAAGCCAGCAGCATTAATCGAAGCTGCTTTACTACTGGATGGAGCAGAAAAGGCGCGGAATGGTGCTAACCCTGGAATCACACCTAAAAACAATGTCTCATTGGTATTTTCGAGTGATGAGGGCACCGCAAACATTACCGCCACTCTCCCTGTCGATGTTTCGGTCGGAACTGATGGCGGCGTAAAGTATTTGCCTAAAGATTATTTAGGCGGAACCTATGCAGCGTTTACAGCAGGTGGTGACGTGACTGCTACCTCTGCAATGGCAGCATTTTTGCAAGTTGCTCAAATTTTAAGCGCTGCTGAGAAGGCAATTCAACCGACTGAAGATCAGCCTAACTTCATTCAGGTTGACTCCTCTAGCGAGACGGGAACCGTTACGATCACGGCGGCAATTCCCTACAGTTCAGCGATCGACGCAACGACCGGATCGTTGACGATCACCGCGCTCGATTACCTCTAACCCATAGGAGAAAACCCATAGGAGGTAATTAAAAATGGCAACAAAAAGACCTGCAATTGGTCCACGGGTGACGGTTTCAGTTGGCAGTAAGAAAGTAGGCAACGCAACGGTAACGTTGTACTCCTATATGCCGAAAACCGTCGCTGACCTATTTGGCTTCAAAGCGATTTCAGCACCAAAATCAAAAGACCGCACTGTAGGCGGGAAGAAGGTTGCGGGTAGTCTGATCCGTGGTTCATTCGGTGCTGGCTCGATCAAAGTGCCGATTGGCAAGCCCACTAAAAAGAAGAGCAAATCAGGCGGAAGCACATCAGTTCAGAAATACCGCAGCATTCCAATGCCTGGTGGTGCCACAAATGTCATGATCGCGGCGTTCCTCAAAAAAGCAACAAAAAACAAACCCGCGTCGTTTGTTTCTCGTGACGGCAGAAGTTACCCAGTCGCTGCTAAATAGCGAATGCTTGACCCGACTCAATGGCGATTGAGAGGGCAGAGGCTCTATGGGATAAGTGGCGATCGCTTGCCACTTATCCTGTGCCGTGATTTAACTTTCCCTCTAGTGCGGGTCGAAGTCGATTTCAAGGGCAACCAAGGCAGTCTCAGAAAAGCAGGAACGATTCAGCAAATCTTTAATGGGATTCCATCAGGTGAGCAGACTGTTCACTTTGAGAACAGATATTTTGTCTTTTCTGATGAGCTGGTGCCCTACTCGCTTCAATGGAATCCGATTGCCTCATTGCCTGCGGGATATCTACGAATTTGGGAGTACATCGGTTTCATCTCAGATGACTTTCTTAATCAATTAATTGCTTATAGCAATGGAACCTCTATGCCTCTCTATCACGCTCCACAACTGCCACAATCAACAAAAGCTATATCAGCATCCATAACAGAGGTTGCATCGTCAATTACAGCAGTCGAGATACTAGCGGTTAATTCTGCTAGACTGGGTTTCGGCGTTTTCAATTTGAGTACGTCAGCTTTATATTTGGCATTGGGTGAAGAAGCTACTAGCGCTAATTTCACCGCTAAGTTAGAAGCAGGGGATTATTACGAACCGCCGGTCAATTTCACTGGGTTGATATCTGGAATTTGGGCATCTGCTAACGGATCGGCAAAAGTTACCGAGTTTACCTAATGCCACTCTCTAAACCTCACTCCGGCGCTGGCTCCACGACGACCGCACCAGGCGCCAGCGGTTTTGCTCACAGTCAGACCGAACCAGCGACCAGGGCGATCGGTGATTTGTGGATGGAGTTGAACACAAGCGACTTCCCTAAATATGGGTGGCTCTGGAGATGGGACGGCTTGAGATGGCTCTCGCCAGACTTTGAACTAGATTACTCAGTCAATAATCTAGGGGGACGATTCGACTATTTCATCCACTGCAACCCAGCGTTTAATTACCTGTTCAAAGCGATCAATAGTAATTTTGTGTTGGGCTACGCTTCAGACTCTACCTATTATTGGCAATTTGACTTGCTGACCATCTCTACCAGTGGCAGCGCTAACACGTTTTTTTCAGACAACACGATCGGGAAACCTGCAAACGTCTGGTCTCGAAAAAACACCCCGATCAATATGCTGATCGATGTTGCTGCTACCTCCACCAATCTTTTTTATCTGATTGTGCAGCCTCACAACTATGGGGGGAATCTCTATGCAGCAGTTCAACTCGTCTACAACCTTGCAAGACTCTAAATGGATAGCATAGATATCAAGTCAATCATTGCCATTCTTACCTTTCTGGCAGGCGCAGGGTCAGCCGTTTTAGGTATGCTGAGATGGTTCAGCACGTCTGAACGTAAGAAGTTTGCAGCCGAGCGTGAATTCAATCATCTGAGACTGAATCAAGAGCAGATGAAGCTAACCCTAGCCATGATGGGTAAAGAAGTGGATGAGTTGACACAGGATATGCACACCCAGACGGCACTTCTTCAAATGATGATGAGCAACTCAGGACAGACGATTAGCGGCATTTTTGCCCATAAGCCAAATCCCCATGACGATAAATCAGCAGATTGATGAGCTGCTTATCAGGCATCAAAGAACCTGCATTGAGCATTTGCTTAACCAACTAGGGATGAATGACTTGAACACAGCCACGGCTCTAGAGCAAATCGCTGCTGATATGAGGCAGAAACTTGCAGCAGAGTGGGCAGATGCTCACGACGATTAGGCTCTTTTTGTCTCTATTCAAAGAATGAATCTGAAAATCCTCGTGTCACGAGTTCAAGTCTCGTTCCTGGCATACCTCTCAGCTTTTAATCCTTCAAGAAAGCACGAAGCTGTCCACTCGAAGCCATAATTTTCGAGTTGACTAGGTTTGGGCTTAATCACCGATCAGTGATGGTTTGACAGGCTGACTCTCTCGTTTGCCAACTGTCACCGCGAGAACGAGAGAATCAACGTTTAGGCTTGAACTTCTGCGGAAGTCGCAGGCAGCTAAGGATTTAGTCCAGAGGTTTGCATTGATCTGCGAGGCTTCCTTCGGTTTTCTGAACATTGAGTGTCAGATGAAAACGAAGCTAACGGGTGAATGACAGCTACAAAGCGGGTTTCATTCATTGTTGAATGCAAGATTCTTGAACTTCACCTACGGAAAAATTAAGTTGGTCGTCCCAGAACTACCGAACCTAGACCGCGCCAGCTTTTTGCCTTGATCAAATCTCGAAACAGTCTCTGCCACTCATACAGCGAGATCGTAACCGGATTATGAGACTGAATAGAATGGGTTAAGCCATAGATAGGACGAATGTGGGATTGTTCACTTTTAAACGTGCCGAAAATCCGATCGAACACAATTAAAACGCCGCCATAGTTGCGGTCTAAATACTCGGAATTTGACGCGTGATGCACCCGATGGTGAGAGGGCGTGTTAAAGATCCACTCAAACTTCCCCAGTTTAGGAATCAATTCGGTGTGAATCCAGAATTGATACAGCAGACTCACACTCAAGCCAACAGTAATCGCGATCGGATGAAAGCCAACCCAGCACAGGGGTAGAAAGAAGAGAAAGTTCCCAGAAAGCCATCCTGTCCAGCCCAATCGATAGGCTGCTGACAGATTGAGATAGTGTGCCGAATGATGCACTGCATGAGTTGCCCACAGCCAACGAATCTCATGGGCAAATCGATGATGCCAGTAGTAAAAGAATTCAAGCCCGACAAACAAAAGCGCGATCGTCCAGAGTTGATCCAACGGAAGGGTAAACAAGCGATGCTGCCAGACGATGAAATAGGCTGCAATCGGAATACCGCTGAAGATTGCAGTTGTGATGTGATGTCCGATCGCAATCCCCAAAGACGTTAAACTTTCCTTGCTTGAAAAAAGCGTCCTACGATTGTGCCGCATCAGTACCAGTTCCAATGAAATTGCGACGAATGCGATTGGGTAGACCCAGAGAAAGGAATGCAGCATAGGGATTGAGGATAGATAAAGATGAGATCAAATTAGGGGATGTAACAACCCATCCCCTTCGATATCGCTGCCAGAGTGAAAGTTTTGCAGAATTACTGCTGCTGATAAACGCCTGGGCGAGTTGGATAGACGATCGTCTTCGAGCCAGAAGGAGTCACAACGGTCGTTGTCCGATTTTGAGTCGAGGAGTTGACGGTTTTGCCGTTCACCGTGGTTGTGTTTTGTCCGCTGTAGCCTGAGGTTGGATTGTAATGAGCACTGCCGCTGGTGCTGCCGTTGTAAGGTGTACCGCCGGGAGTTGTCGCTGTCCCGCTGCCCCCATAAACGACACTGCCTTGACCGTTGCTGCCAAAAGCCCCTTGTCCGCTGGCGCTGCCCCCGTTCACGCCTTTGACGCTGCCTTGTCCAGCGCCCGTATAGCCACCCGTGCGATTTTGAACGATCGAGCCTTGTCCATTTGCGGTGCTGCCTCGATATCCTGTAGCCGTTCCCGCAGAAGCGGGCAGACCCAACCCGACCAGCGCTAACCCAGCGAGTGAAAGATTGAGTGAAAGATTCGTGAAAAGTTTCATGATTGTCTCCTTGGTGTAGATAGTGAAAATTTTGGAGATAGAACCTAACGACCTTGCTGTTGCAAAGCCTGGACATTTCGCTGAACTTGTTGCTGTTGTTTTGGGGTCAAGATGGTGTCGATTTGCGATCGCGAAGTCTGCAAAACATTGAGAATTTGGAGCCGTTGCGCGATCGACAGATTCAGGGATGAAGCGGCAACTCGCACTCCTTTTCCTTGAGCAAGTGCCGCATTAAACTGAGTTTGTTGCTCGGTTGTAAGCATGGATTGCACCCGGGGTAAGGTCTGCTGTGTCAAGTCCTGAATTTGGGCTTGTTGAGTGGGTGTGAGCGAAACCCCGACTAGCGCGGGAAACAATTGCGTCAGAGAAGTTGATTCTGCTTGGGCAACTGTGGCGATCGTCGGCATTGAAATCAGCATTCCACTCGCCAGCAGTGCGATCCATCGAGTGTTCATCGGTTGCTCCTCGTCATTGCTTGGATGTTTACAATTTAATGGCAGCGCCTATTCTGTCAGTAGGGGATAACGTCCTGACTTATTCAGGACTTTCGTCCTGTCCGACATTTTGAATTTTAGATTTACGATTTTGGTTGAGACATTCTTCGGTCTATCCGATGCGCGTGAGGTTGAATCGAATTTATGAGGCTGAATGCTCAAGCCCGATCATCACTATTCCCCCTGCTAATGAAGCTAGAGTGGGTGTTGTTGGGAACCGTCGCGATCGCTCAGTTGTGGGTTGCGATCACTCATGCCACACCGATTCTGCTTGTGATCAATGGATCAGGATTACTGCTGTTTTCTATGTTGAAGCTGATTACGCCCCGGAGTGCGATCTCAAAGTTTAGCTATACCTTTGTAGAATTCGGGCTAATTTTTTGGCTGAGCGTTGTAGAGATGATTCCGCTGCCTTCGTTGTTGTTCATTGTGCTGGTGATTCGGAACTGCTTGCTGCTAGAGGGGAGCAATCGCTCGATCGTAACGGGGCTTGCATTCCTCGGCTGTCTACTGTCGCAAACTCACCGTTTGATTCATCAGAGTTTAATGTTGCGAGTTCCGCTCGATCAGCTTGGAACAGTTTGGGTCGGCTTTATTTTGGTGTTTGGCTTAGTGATTTTGTTCCTACATCTACTGGTTGATGCAGCGTTGAAAGAGTATCGCGGACAGCAACAACTTGCGGCAGCAAATCTTCAGTTACGGCAGTATGCGCTAAGAGTTGAAGAGTTGGCAACCGTTCAGGAGCGCAATCGGATTGCTCGCGATATCCATGATTCTCTGGGGCATTCTCTGACAGTATTTGGAATTCACCTAGAGGCAGCGTTGCGGTTGTTGCACATGAATCCAGCAGAAGCGGAAACACTCTTGCGAGAGGTCAAACAGTTGAATTCAACAACCCTGAAAGAAGTGAGACAATCGATTGCGGCTTTGCGATCTGATCCGCTGCAAGAAAAACCTTTAATCGATGCGATCTCGGATTTAGTCGCAGAATTTGCGCGATCGACTGGTGTTGTGCCAAATTACGAATTCCACCTGAGGCATCCGTCAAATCATGAATTGAATGTAACGGTTTATCGAATTGTGCAAGAAAGTTTGACCAACATTCGCAAGTATGCGGCGGCGACTGTAGTGAAAGTCTCGATCGTAGAATATGTCTCACAGCTACAAGTCAACATTTACGACGATGGCAAGGGGTTTGAACTCAGTCAAAATACGACTGGCTTCGGACATCAGGGAATGCAAGAACGCACCTTAGCATTATCTGGTCAGCTTGAAATTCTCACATCACCCAATCGAGGATGCACGATCAAGGCAATCTTTCCGCTCTCGACCCATACCCCTGAAGCAGCATGATTAAGTTACTACTCGCGGATGACCAAGATTTAATTCGGCGAGGATTAAAAGCTTTGCTGATGACTGACCCAGAACTCAACGTGATCGGTGAAGCAGGAAATGGACAGGAAGCCTTAAAACTCGTCGCAGATTTGCACCCAGATTTAGTGCTGATGGATGTCCGAATGCCTGTGATGGACGGGGTCGCGGGCACTCGCACAATCTGTCAGACGTTTCCAGAGACAAAGGTATTGATGCTAACGACATTTGATGATCAAGACTATGTGACTCAAGCATTGCAGGCAGGTGCATCGGGTTACTTACTCAAAGATACGCCGTTTGAAGAGTTGACCCAAGCCATTCACCTTGCTAACAAAGGCTATACCCAAATCAGTCCAGGATTGGCAGCCAAAGCGCTTTCTCATCCTGGGTCAATATATTTCTCTCTCGAAGCCTGGACGGAATTATCCGATCGCGAAAAGGACATTACTCGCTTGATTGCTCAAGGCTACAACAATCGGGAGATTGCTCAATCGCTGCATATTGCCGAGAAAACGGTCAAAAACTACATCACGACGATTTTGAGCCAAGTGAATTTGCGCGATCGAACTCAATTGGCGATCGCGGCTTTGAACCAAGGCGATCTCGATAAAGCAGAGAGCTTGTAGATGAGTGCAGCGTCAACGATCAAAATTAGGGTTCGCGATCGCTGAAATATTCATTCATCGAAACTTTACCGAGAGGTTCTACCCTAAGATTGAGCTGTGACGCTGAACTAGGCACAATTTTAAGTACAGCACTAATGCAGATCGCTAGAAATACTGATATATGACTTTCGCAATACTGTACTTGGGTTCGAGCCACTACACCCCTTCCTCTTCAATTGTGGAATGAAGTAGACCCCCAAGACTAAACAGTTTTCAGGAAGTGAATAAGCTGGGGGTTGAGACTCTTAGATCTATTCGCCTTCGTGTTCCAGGTCTCGATTGCTTTGTCATTCCGCTTGTTTCTTTAGATTATTACAATACACTTGAGTTGGTGTTTGACAATCTAATCCTTGATGCGGACGAACTTGATTGTACCAGCGAAACCACTGGTTGACTTCTTGAGTTAAGTGTTGACCATCCCCGAACGCTTTGAGGTAAATCAACTCATACTTCAGACTCCTCCAAAGGCGTTCGATAAAGATGTTGTTGTGGCAGCGTCCTCGACCATCCATACTCATCTGAACTCCAGAGCGATCAACGCACATTATCCACAGCATGGACAGAACTGTATTGACCCAGGAACTCGAATAGTTGATTATACAGTTGGGTAGAGTGGGTTACGGCAAATTGCTGTTGTGTGGTAACTCCAGCCTCTCATGTCTCTCTAACCTTCTCCACCAGCTCTCCCTATTGACTTTCGCCTATTTCCGTTAGGCAGTCAGAAGAACAAGATCATTGCTCCAATTGGAGTAACCGATAACTCAACTACTCGCACAAGCTAGAAAAGCGTGAGGATATCTATGATTCGCTCTCATCTCAACCCCCTTCTTTCAGGTCTACTGCTAACAGGAATTGCAAGTGTTATTTGCTTGCCGCCTGCTTTTGCTGCCAAACCAGTACGCATTATTTTAGATCATGATGGTGCCTTTGAAGCTAACTATGCCATCTTGACGCTTGCCATTGTGTCTCAATTGCCGTCGCCCCCTGCCAAATTGATCGGAGTGACAACAGCAGCCACTGGAGAAGCCTACTGCAACAATTCCAACGGCTATCCAACTTTGAAGCGCTTAGCTCCTGACCTTTTAGGCGGCTTTAGCGATGAAGAAGGAACCGTTGATGGACTCACTCAAAAAATACTGTCGATCGCGCAGTATCAAAAGGCAAAAATCTATTCGGGTTGTGATGAACGAGTCGCCACGCTTAAAATAGCCAATCAAACAGATGCTTTAGGCAATCCACTGCCCAATACTGACTATACGAAGCTTCGCGTTCAGCTACCTTTTGGTGGCAAAAAAGCGTTTGCCCCCTGCTTGTTTCACCAGGAATTTGTCTTTTCACGCAATGATGTAGTCTGCTGGAATGAGTTTAATAAACCGTTCCGCGATGAGACCATTAAGTATGTGCTACCCACCGCACAAAATACGCTCAAAGAATTCAATTTACCAGAGTTAAAGTTGATCAGACCGAAAAAAGCGACTGACTATCTGGCAGAGTCCATGTGTGCCGCTTACCGGGAAGAAGATCCGCTCACGATCGTCTCGGTTGGACCGCCGACAAACCTGGCAAGAGCATTCAAGAAAATCAAGACAAACCCGGCAGCATACGGTTGCCCTCGCAAGTTTAACCTTGCCAAGTTGGGTAAGTACGTTTCGACGCGCTTTATTGGAGGCGTTTGGGATGCCAACAAAGCCGATAATTTTGATGCCAATGGTAACTATCGGTTGAATGAACCATCGCCAACCTGGACATTAGGCAACATCTACTATCAAGATGGCTCTCATGTGTTTGGCGATCAGCATTTGCCCGACACAGGCACAGGGTTTGAAGCCATTCAAACCCACACCCACAAAAACATCTTCAACTCCCTCAATCATGCCGAAGCGAATTTTTGGACAGATGCGGCTGCGGTAAATGAAATTTTGAACTCGGGCGTTCCCGTCGATATTGTGCCGCTTAACGCAACGGATGAAGCGAGATTGAAAGGCTTTGCCGATCGCCTCACAAGTAACTCTGCTCAGTGCGCGACTGCCCCTGCACAATTCATTAAGAACCTTCAACGATCCAATCAACTCTCTACAGACACGGGTGTCCTCTACATTTATGACACCCTGTTTTTCTGGGATACTCTCGCTGCAACCAGCGTTTGGAAGGATCTTGTGAACTTCGAGGACTTTCATGATCTCGAAATTACAACCTTAACCAACGGCGATCCCACCACTGTCACGGGACAAATTTCCGCAGCAGAACTCTTTCGGCGAGACATTGGTAATCTCTTCAGGCGCGGCAAGGTCAATCATCCCGTCAGGCTAGCGCTTTCAGCAAAACCTGCTCCTGGCGACCCCGACTTTAAGACCACGATTCAAAACTATGTGTTTGGACTCGTTTGCACCGCAAAATAAATCTGGCTAAAATAGCCCAGCGCGCCAAAAATGTACCTGTACCTTTCAAACCCTGACTGGTAAGGAGTTTTATCGATTAGCATCTATCGAGCAATGCTCCGGACAAAATTTGAGCAGGGTTTGAGCCTCAAACCCTGATTCAACTGTGGACAGTATCTTATGATCAAATTCAGGGACAAAGCTAACGTTGAAAAAATAGCTTGATCCTGGAACTGCAAGCCCTGAAAGCTTTGTGGAGCCGTTCAAAAAACTGTCCGGACTATTGTTTTGAATCAAGCAACGCTAAACCTGAAGGATTCTCTGTGACTGACTTGTGACGGTTTTTCTCCCGGTTCGATTAAAGCCAGAAACCGAGCGATCGATAATTTTCCCAATCTCTCGATTCGCTTGTTCCTCTGCCAACGGCAGCATCAGTATTGTAGCCTTTGGTGCTCACGAAAGAATCAGCGCTTGAGAAGTGTGCCCGTTGAGAAATTCAGTCCGATGGGCATCTTAGATTAAGATCACAGCAGTGAAGTCCTGCACTGTTCAAATCTTTGCCACGACCCCTAATTGTCTTTCTTCGCTTCAATCACAGCCTGAATCCCTGAAGGCGCATCTGATAGAAAGTTATATCCTGTCAGGTTTTTAAGCTCATCCACCGTCGTCAAATACTTTTTAAGCTATCAGCCTGAATACCTAATGTATTCGGCATCCTGACCGCGATCACGCGGGTTTTAGTGGTCACTCCCTTTACGCCCAATCTAGGCTTGTCCAGAACCAACACAATCTTCTAAGTGCTTTCAGGAACAGTAATTTTGCCTTTGATTCGCGTCATTGCCCCTGCAAACCCGTTCCGCCTTCTCCAAGAGGTTCGGCGACGATGTAAAGCTCTTTGCTTGACTGTGCCAACTCTCTAGACAGATTTTCAAGCTCTACCCAAGGACATTCATTCTGCTCTTGAGTTTGAGGAACGATGTTTGTCAAGAAAAACGTCGCGCAATTGTCCGTCGTGTTGGCAGTGCGATCGCCCGATCGCGTCATGTGCCCCCGGCTAAAACCGCTTCCTGTATAGTCATTGAGTCTCACAATATTGAAGTCTTTGGGGTAGGAGAGGGTCGGGGCTGAATCTTCCACAGCAATCAATACTTCCCAGCCACGATGCGTTTAGTTGCCAACTCACCCAATTTGGGGTATCTCTATCATTGTCGTAGGACAAGCCGTATTGTCGATTGTCGAGTTGAGCGACCAGGCTGATTTAGGAATGATTGTGCTTAAGTTTGAACAAAGCTGGTTAGATTAACAATGATATTAAGGCACATACTTGTCTAATCCACTCAGCATTTCTCGGAATTGTTGAGAAAGACGCAACGAACAAACAGACTTACTCAACAATAACTAAACTAAGCAGGCGCTCTGAGTCAAATTCGGCTTGGTGAATCGGAATCTCTATTTCAAATTCAGTTCCTTGCCCCACGTTTGAGCGGCAATAAATGCGCCCACCATGTCTTTCAACAATAATTTGATGGCTAATTGACAGACCTAATCCAGTTCCTTTTCCGACCTCTTTAGTCGTAAAAAATGGATTGAATATTTTTTGTTGAAGGTCTTCTGAAATTCCTGAACCATTGTCAATAATGAGAACTCTTACTTTGTCAGCATCAACTCGTGCTGTCTGAATGCGAATCTGGGGCTGAAGAGCTTTCTGGCTTTGTAGCTCGTCGATCGCGTTTGCCAACAGATTCATCACAACTTGATTCAACTGCCCCGGAAAGCAGGTGACAGGCGGCAACTCTCCATACTCTCGAATAACTTGAATCTCCGCTTGTGACGATTGAACTCTCAGTCGATGACTGAGGATCATTAGCGTATTGTCGATGCCTTCATGTAAATCGACGGTCTTACAATCCGCTTCGTCTAGTCGAGAAAAGTTTCGCAGCGATTGTACAATGTCACAAATCCGGTCTGCTCCCACTTTCATCGAGTTTAGTAGCTTTGGAAGATCAGCCGAGACGAAGTCAAAATCGATTTGTTCAATCATCTCTTGAATTACCGAATCAGAGTAGCGGGATCGATAAAGTTGAAGGAGATTCAGCATTTCCTCAACATACTCTTGCGCTGGCACAATATTGCCGTAGATAAAATTCACCGGATTATTGATTTCGTGTGCGACTCCTGCCACCATTTGACCCAGCGAAGACAGTTTTTCTTGTTGAATCAGCTGCATCTGAGCTTTCTGCAATTCAGCCGTGCGTGCTTCAACTTTCTCCTCTAGGGTTTCATTAAAATGCTTCAGCAGAGCATTTTGGGCTTCTAACTGCTGTCCGAGCGCGCGCAAACGGAGATGGACTTTGACTCGTGCTAAAACTTCTTCGTGCTGAAACGGTTTTGTGATGTAGTCAACTGCACCGATTGCTAGCCCTTGTACCTTGTGTTCAGTTTCAGACAAAGCAGTCATGAAGATGACCGGAATCTCATGAAAATTTGGATTTGCTTTTATGCGACGGCAAGTTTCAAAACCATCAATTCCTGGCATCATTACATCTAAAAGAACCAAGGCAGGTTGATGATGTATCATTTGCTCCAGAGCACTCTCGCCATCCATCGCAACTGAGACCTGGAATCCTTTGCCTGTTAGCGCTTCGGACAGTACCTTCAGATTCGTAGGGTTGTCATCCACGATGAGAATAGATTGTTCGGCAGATTGCATAATATTTCCTTGCTTATAAATGCTGCTCAAGAAATGACCGAATCTTCTTCAGTTGAAAGTCTTCTGCCCAACCGCGTAACGGCTGACAAAACGATTTAAGAGAGGGATTCGATTGTTCTAGGGCTTCTAGCTGGTGGGTTAAATCGTTAAGTAAGCCTTTGCGGACAAGATCATAGAGCGTAGACAAAGTAGTTGAATCAGGCAACGTGATCGTCTCTGAAAGTTCAGGCGACAGAACATCTTCAGATTCTGAATAGAGATTTTTGTAGATCCATTCAAGCTGGAGCAGTTCTTGAAGCAACTTAAATAAGCGATCGACCTCAATCGGTTTCGGCAAAAATGCATCTGCTCCTGCTGCAAAGCTCTGTTGTTGGTCGCGCTCAAATACGCTGGCAGAGGACATGATCACCCTCAAATTTTGAAGTTCAGGCAATTGTCGAATGTGTTTTAGCAACGCATCTCCGTTCATCTCGGGCATTGCCATGTCTGTAATCAACAAATCGGGGCAAATCCGCAGTGCTTCACTAAGCCCAGCTTTCCCAGTTTCCGCTTCAAATATTTTGAATCCGATCGGTTCAAGTAAACTTCTCAGTACTGATCGATTTTCTGCGTGATTGTCTACAACCAAGATTTTGCGGTGGCTGCCAATCACGCCAATAATCCTAGCTTTATCAAATTCAGGAGCGTCGCACAAATCATCGAGAGCGGGAGCCAGATCAATCTCAAACCAGAATCGGCTCCCTTGGTTGATTTGGCTTTCAACTTGGATCGATCCGCCCATCAATTCCACGATCGTTTGACTGATCGTTAAGCCCAGTCCTGTGCCTTCAGCACGTTTTTCAACATCTCCCACCTGTTCAAACGGCAGAAAAATTTGCTGGAGTTGATCGGGTGTCATTCCTAACCCCGTATCCTCCACCTCAAAACGCACACGATGAGACTTACTGTCACGGCAATTCATTGCCGTAAGTTTGACGTATCCTCGATCTGTAAACTTAATCGCGTTGCCCAGTAGATTGATCAGAATCTGTCGTAGCCGCTTTTCATCCGCATGGACTCGCTTCGGTAAATTGGGTTGGAACTCATACTCAAAGGCAATTTCTTGCTGCTTTGCTCGAATGCTGCACATTTCAACCACGCCTTGCAAAAAGACGGACAGCGAGAAGTCTTGCGGGTCAAGCTCCATCCTGCGAGCTTCGATCTTCGAGAGATCGAGCACATCATTGATCAGGGTCAGCAAGTGAGACGCACATTGATGAATCACACGAACGCCACTAGAGTCTTTGCGATCGAGGGTCGTTGATCTCTGCAAAATTTGGGTGTAGCCTAAGATTCCATTCAGCGGTGTCCGAAGCTCATGGCTCATATTGGCAAGAAACTCGCTCTTTGCACGGTTAGCACTGTCTGCAAATTCTTTTGCTTGTGTCAGTTCAACCGTGCGACCTTCCACTCGCAGTTCGAGTTCTTCAAAGGACTGATTTAGCTGGGTTGCCATTTGTTGAAATGCAGATTGCAACACTTCAATTTCATCCGCATTTCGGGCAGGTAGCGTTAGTGCTGTGGTTTCTTCTGCTGCACAATTCAAGCGCGAGAGTCGTTGAGCATCCGTTTGAGCAAGCTGCTGACAGCCTTGTAGGATCGGTTCCAATCGGCGATTCAACCGACGAATAAACAGGACGACGACGATCGCTAAAACGGCTCCGGCTCCAATCGCCCCGCCAACTGTAATCGACAAGACGGGCAGCAGTACGATCGACTGCGGTACAGATGCCAACATGATCCAATTAGTGCCGTGCACCCGCTCGTATGCCCAGTATGAGCCGTCCGATTGAAGAATGCCGGACGGTTGAGATTGAAATTGTGACCAAACTCGATTAAGTTCTGGCACATCTTTGAAGGATGCTAACTTTTTAGCTTTCTCTTGATCGGGTGGATAGGCAAGGAGATTTCCTTTCTGGCTCAAAATCGCAAAATAGCCGCCACCACCCTTAACGGAAGTTTGGATTTGTTGGCTCAGAACGCTCACGTTGATGTCTTGTCCTGTGATCCCGATCTCGCGGTTTTGATCGTCATAAATAAAACTTGAAAATGTTGTAAGAGTCAGACCATACCAGAGATAAGGTTCTAGCCAAACATCTCCCCTCGCCTGGATGACGAGCTTGTAGTAATCTTGAGTCGGATAGTTGTCATCTTTGAACAGGTCTGCAAAGCGAATTTTGTCGTTTGGGGGCGGAAGTAATTGCCCAATTTGTCCCGGCGATTTCTGATCTAAGTAAAAGTAGGGCCAATACCATTGACGATCAGGCACAATCTGATCTGGAAATTGCCCAAACCCTAGCGCCATCGTCAAGGGCGAGCGATGCTGAAATAGCTCAAATACAAGCTGCTTGTAGGCTTCAGGATCTTGGTTTCTAAGCCTGTGCAAGGTGCGGACGCTTGCTTCAAGATCTTCGCTGGATTGTTGGACACTGGCAAGCTGTAATTCGATCGACTTGACTTGCGTTTTGAGGCTGCTTTGAATTTCGCTGGTGGCGTTTCCTTCTAATGTTCGGTAGAAAAAGTAGGACATTCCACCCAGTCCAATCAGTGCGCCGCTCAAAACATGGACAAACAGACTGGAACCAATCGAATGGCGGAGCAGTTTTCTCATAGTTGACCCAAAACGCGCTTAGTTCTAATAATTCCCTAGAGTTGGAGTAATGCATCTTTGTTGTCGAGAATTTACTTTACCGAGATCTTTAAAGAAGCAGGAGACAGAATTTCGCGATCTAGCGACCATTCTGAAGGTCGAGCGTCATTGCTCAGAGGGAGGAAACCGATGCGATCAAAATACTCTAGGTAGACTTTGATCTGTTTGGCATTGCTGGGTGGACACACGATCGAGGTTCCACGCAACCCACGAAGAGTTGTTTGATTGTCAAAATTCTGAGTGCTGAGCAGAGAAGTCTCAAGATAGGTCTGCTGCTGGACAGATTGTTCACTGAGTAAGGCAATCAGCGGAGCTAAAGCGTTGCCTTGAGCGTTATTTGTAAGGTTGGTCAACCAGCGCTCATAGGGCAGTTCTGCGATCATGAATCCATATTGTTTTAAGACATGAACGATCTGTCCCAAGTGCAAAGGGTTCGGGTTCGTAAGATGAAACACTTGTCCAACATAGTTCGATTGTTGAGAGAGGTGAACGATCGCTTTGCTGACATAATCGACTGGAACCATCGAAATCGGTCGATCCAAAATTGGAGCAGATTTGAGTTGAATCATGCCTTTCAAGAATCGACAGAGTAAATCATTGGTTTGAGAGATCCCTGTCTCGCTATGTCCAGAGATCATTCCTGGGCGGTAGATGTTCACAGGAATGCCTCGATCTGCTGCTGTCTTGACTAGCTTCTCTGCAACCCATTTAGTTTGTGCATAGCCGCGATAAAGTTCGTCTCCGTATGCAAGGGAATCTTGTTCAAGGATTAAGCGATCGTTGAAATAAGACGGGGATTGAAATACATCGAGCGTTGAGACAAAGTGAACAGGCTTTGTTTTAATTAGACTTGCTAACCGCAGGACTTCTTCAGTTCCTCCAACATTACTGTCTCGCAGGGCAGCGTATGGATAAGCAAGATTGATCAGTGCACCACTGTGATAGATGACCTCGGCTTGAGTCGCCAGTTTTAGGAAAGCAGCCTCTGAAAGTCCAAAGTAGGGCTGAGCCAGATCGCCAACAATCGGAACAATGCGATCGCGCAGTGCCTCGTTCCAAATCAGATAGCGTTCTAAGTTGGCTTGAACTCGATTGATCGCGTCTTTCAAATTGGCTGCACGAACGAGACAATAGACTGTCGCTGACGTTTGCTGTAAAAGCTCGTTTAATAGAAATGCCCCTAGAAAACCAGTAGCACCTGTGAGAAAGATTCCGGTTGGTTCAGTCTGAGTAAGCACCATTTCTGGCTGAATTTTCAGATCTAACTGAGTTTCAGCCTGCAGATCGATTGAGCTTTGGATCGGGATAATTTCTAAGGATTGGATCTGACCGATCGCGCTCAGCAATCCCTTAACAGTTGGCTCTTTGAACAAGTAGAACAATGGGATTTCAACCTCAAACACTGCTTTAACCTGGGCAAGAAGTTGTGCAGCAAGCAGGGAATGTCCTCCGAGATCAAAGAAGTTGTCGTGAATTCCGATCGCATTCACTTCTAACACCTCTGTCCAAATCGCAGCCATTTGGTGTTCTGCGGGTGTGCTTGGTGCAGAAGGGCTGTGTTCTGATTGAATTACCTGTGGTTCAGGTAAAGCTCGACGGTCAATTTTGCCATTGGGCGTAAGTGGAAGCTTTTCCAACCAGATAAACACAGAGGGAATCATATAGGATGGGAGCTTCTCGCGCAGAAATTGGCGGAGTTGCAGCGTCAGTTGAGGTTTTTCTAGCGTCTGGAGTGGATAGTTGGTGTAAGATTGCGGTGTAGGGAGAAGCGCGATTGGAACTTTACAATCTTCAGAATAAACCCAAGCATCATAGAACCCTGATTGCTCTGAATAGAGTAGTTTGACGCGATAACCATGAGCAATCAGAATCAGGTCTTCTGGATGAACTCCAGCCTTAGATTGAGTTGTGGCGCGAAACTGTTCGATTGTATCTGGGCAGTTTAAATCAGTCAGTTGTTGAACCGCGCTCAACTCTGCTTGCAAGCGGGCATCTGGAATTCTGGTGATTCTAAGTGGCGTATTGTTTAACTGCGATCGCAAAGTTTCTAAACTCAACCCGTCGCGCATCCAGTCCAAGCAGCGAAATTCAGAGATCGCTTTTTGTTCAGGCTCAACGTGCAAGGTCACATCGTAGCGAAAGCGAACCAATTCGGAATCGGCACGACCTCGCTTGAGTTCAATTTCGACAGTACCTAGTTGAGAAATGCGCTGAGCTAAGGTTTGAAAGAAAACAGGATCAATCACCAACTCTCGCTCTTGAGCAATGCGTTCACGAATTTTGGCGCGGAGTTGTGTGATCGAATCGTGCGCTTGGCTTAGTTGAACTGACGTATGAAATGCCTCCAACAGAGGTAAACTCCGAACATCTCCGATAAAAATTCGTCCTCCAGGTCGCACCAGACGCGCCGCTTTTTCGAGGACAGTAGTTAAGTATTCAGCGCTTGGAAAATACTGAGCGACTGAATTAATCACGATCGTGTCAAAGGTCGAATCTAAGTCGTCAAGTTCATGAGCCGCTTTCTGAGAAACCGTAACATTTGACCAATCTCCTGGCAGAGTCGAAAACTGCTGCTGAACGTACCCGATCGCTTCTGGAGCAACATCAACACCATGATAGTGGGTGCAGTGTTGAGCGAGTCGAAACAACAACAAGCCCGTTCCGCAGCCGATTTCTAGAATTCGCTGAGGACGGAGTGCCAGAATGCGTTCAATCGTCAAATCTAGCCATTCTTGCATGACCTCAGAAGCTGTTGGCAATCCGGTATAGCTATCCTTCCAGCCGTTAATATTGAAAGTCACGTCTTCAATATCGGCAGGTTGGCGGTAGGCTGTGTCCCATACAGTCTTCCATTGTTCAACGTACTGCAAGTGTGATGCGGTTTCTTCGCAAGCTTTTGGGACACTGTAAGCAATCAATCGCTGATTTCCAGAAGCATCTTCCTTGGTAATGACTGCCGTTTCTTGCACGATCGTTGCTTGACTGATAGCGGCTTCCACCTCGCCCAGTTCAACTCGATATCCCCGAATTTTCGCTTGATGATCGATCCGTCCAATAAACTCGATCGTGCCGTCGGGTCGATAGCGCGCTAAATCACCTGTTCGATATAATCGATTCCCGATCTTTTCACTAAACGGATCACTGATGAATTTCTCATCGTTCAGATCGGGTCGCTTAAAGTAGCCACGCGCGACACCATCTCCTCCAATGCACAACTCACCTGGAATGCCAGTCGGGACTAGTGTAATGGGATCGTCTTTGCGCTGCGACTGCGTTTCAATGATGTAAATTTGCGTATTTGCGATCGGATGTCCTATTGAAACAGGCTCAGTTCCAGGCTCAACTCGGTAAATAGCAGACCAGATCGTTGTCTCAGTTGGACCATAAAGGTTCCAAAGCGATCCACCTTTTTTCAAAAGTTGATTTGCTAGCGATCTCGTCATGGCTTCGCCACCGCACAGCATCTTCAATCCTGCATTGCCCTGCCACTCAGACTGAAGGAGAAGTCTCCAAGTTGCCGGAGTCGCCTGCATCACCGTCGATTGAGAAGACTCTAACAATCGAATGAGGCGATGACCATCTGCAACTGTCTCGGCTGGAGCAATGACCACACAAGCGCCAACTGTTAAAGGCAAGAAGAGTTCCAAAACAGCGATGTCGAACGAGATGGTTGTGACAGCAAGCAATCGATCTCTGGATGTTAATCCTGGCTCTTGTTGCATTGAGAGTAGGAAGTTCGCGACACCCTGGTGCGTGACTTGAACACCTTTGGGCTTTCCGGTTGAACCAGAGGTATAAATGACATACGCCAGATTTTGAGGTGTAATCGTGTTTGCTAAATTTTCGACGGGCTGTTGCGAGATCGTTGTCCAGTCTGCCTCAATATCGATAGTCTGACAGGATTCAAAGGTCACAAGATGAGATTGAGTAATGACAATTGAAAGTTCGGCGTTTTTAACTATATATGCAAGGCGTTCGGCGGGATAGTTCGGATCGAGGGGAATGTAGGTGCCACCCGCTTTGAGAACGCCGAGCATTGCGACTAGCATATTCAGCGATCTCTCAGCACAAATTCCAACAAAGGTTTCCGGTTGTACTCCCAATGTCTTCAAATGATGTGCAAGTTGATTTGCACGCTGATTAAGTTCCTGATAAGTAAGCGTCTCATGATTGAAGTGAACTGCTGTCCTGGCAGGATGCTTTGAAACTTGAGCTTCTACTAGCTGGTGAATTATGGAATCTTGCAGAGTGACAAACATTTCAATTTCTACGGTGAATTATGGAATCTTGCAGAATGGCAAGCATTTCAATTTCTACAAAGTGCAGGGAGTTCTTGGGCAGGACGCGACTCCATCAGAATTCAGCCCTTCCTCCAAATTTCCCAACTTCTGATCAACAAAAGCCTGCGCTCTTAAAAATTCACAGAATAAAAGCAAAAGCTAATGAATTATAAAGATCGAGCGATCCTAACTCGTTGAGATCGGATCTAAATTTGGAATCGAAGGCTCCGCCGCAAGCGGACGGAGTATGAACAGCCACTTTTTTGGCACTTCTTACGCCCCTCGGGGCGGGGAATCTACCCTTGATGAGAATTGAATCATGGCTTTCGATTTGTGATCAGTTGGAAACCGCCATTATCGAAAACATCTAAAAAGCTAAAGCTCTCCGCCAAAACATTCTCAAACAAGCCTCTGAAAGCAACCTTGTGCCTTGAGACCCCAACGACGAGCCAGCCGCGACCAGAACAGCGATCGCCCAAAGCCTCAAAACAGTTGCAACAGTTAAGCCTTGAGGGTTTATGACTCTGGCTGCATTGAAATCGTCTACCATAAAGCATCCTGCAAACTCCACTCGCCCTCACTTGTCCTATGGTCAAGTCTGATCTCTACCGCTTGCCTACCAGTGACGAGTTACCCGACTCCGACGATATACCCGTGGATAACGAAGACCAGAACTTAATTCCCAACGTCCTGCTATTCCTCCTAAAAGTGCTTTGGGCACAGCGCACAGACTGGTATTTTGGGGCTGATATGGGCATCTACCACACCACCGGAGCGCATCCACGAGTTCCCATTGTTCCTGATGGCTTCTTGAGCCTGGGAGTAGAACGCCGCAAAGGCGGTAAATCTCGCAGAAGCTACATCACCTGGGAAGAAAACGGAATTGTTCCGATCTTGACTCTAGAAATCGTCTCCTGGTCGCCTGGTGGAGAATATGACGAAAAATTAGAGATCTACCGAAAACTGGGCGTTTTATACTACATCATTTACAACCCTGAATTTTGGCAACGCGATCGCCATCAGCCCTTCGAGATTTACAAACTGATCGACGGCAACTATCAACTACAGATCGGCGAACCCTTCTGGATGCCCGAAATCGGCTTAGGCATTGGACGCTTCCAATCCACAACAAGCGGCATCCCTCAAGAGCTACTCTGCTGGTTTGATGCCCAAGGAAACCGCTATCAAACTCCGGAAGAACGAGCAGAACGAGCAGAACGGTTTGCAGCAAGATTAAGAGAATTAGGCGAAGACCCCGACCAGATTTAACCTATGACCCCTCAATCGATCGTCTCAAAAGTCTGGAGCTTCTGCAAAACTCTGTGCGACGATCTCGTAGGCTACGGCGACTACTTAGAGCAATTGACCTACCTGCTATTCCTCAAAATGGCAGACGAATACAGCGAATCACCCTAAAAACGCGATACCGGAATTCCCACGGCGTACAACTAGAACAGCCTGACCGACAAACGAGGAGATGAACTCAGCGCACACTACACAAAACTATTGCAAGCTCTGAGTCACGAAAAAGGCATTCTGAGGCAAATTCTCACTAAATCTCAGAACAAGATTTAAACCCCTGCAATGCTCTTCAAGATCGTTGACGTGATCGATCGGGAAACTTGGATTCGTTTAGGTGTTGATGTCAAAGGCGAAATCTACGAAGGACTGCTAGAGCAATGCTCCGGACAAAATTTGAGCAGGGTTTGAGCCTCAAACCCTGATTCAACCACGAACAGGATCTTATGATCAAAGTCAGGAGCAAAGCTAACTTTAGCTTAAACGCAAGTCACGATCGCTCGAACAGAAGTCACGACTGCTTTAGTGAAACTAACTTCTGCTTAATTAAAAGTAACTTCTGCTTGAGTGGAAATCACGATTGCTTCAGTAAAGTTAACTTCCGCTTAAATGAAAGTAACTTCCGCTCGAATGAAAATCACGATCGCTTTAAGGTTGGCAACTGTACTTTATAGCAGCGCCACAGCAGAAGATAAAAGTTGTAGAATTCGCTAAACCTATTGGGATCAAGCTCATGCAAAGACATTAGCAAGCGCATCTAAAGCCTAAGGGTGGTGACTGATTTTGACGAGGCTTTGCTATGTCTATGCAAAAATCCGACCTGATTTAATTCATGTCTCTTCAGATTGTTCGAGTGTTGCCGGGATATCAAGTTGAACGATCGTTAGTGACGTTCAATAGTGTGATCGGCAATGGTTCCCCCATCCAACTGGAGGAATTACACGACAAGTTAATCATTCAACCTTAGAAATGAAATGTGCCCAGACTTCTTAGGCACGATCGTACCCAAAGGGGATGACCATCCATCTATAAAAATGTAGAATAGTAGAACACACGTTCTAGTTAAAAAGGAGTTCGTCATGCAAACCATCTCCGAAACTGCCCAACTGCTCACTGCCCTCGCCCAGCAAAATCAACTCTTGAGTCAAATTCTCGACCAACTCAAGCAGCCCAAACTCGGACTCGTCGAAACCCCTAGCACTCTGTGGATTTACGCCAACCGCTCCAATAATTGCCCCTGGTACACCATTCGAGATGGAGAAGTATCACCCGTGCAGCAGTCCGCCCTCACAGGCTATCTCGAAGAACTCAAATTTGAGAAAGTCGAGCGGCGTGGCAAAGAAGTGATCAAACTTCAGGCGTTTATCAAGGGCGATCGTCCCTATTGCGTCGAGTCGGGCTATGACTCTCACTTCTCAAAAGGGCTGCTGTCCTCAGTCGCCATGCTGACCCCTCAACAGCTTCGGATGCCAATCACGATCGCGCCTCAACCCGGCAGTGACGAGAGTGTGCTGTTTTGTCGGATGTTTGTCGGGTCAGAGTTGTTGAGAAGCAGCTACGACGAGCAAACCGATTGGAGAGCGATTAGTCAACTGGCGTTAAGCAACGTCAAGGCAGCAAAAAGCTAATTAGCTTCTCTCAACCAGGATTCAGACTCAGGGATTCTCTAGCCTGGTATTATGCCTGTGCGGAGAATGGAGTCTTAAGAATGACTAATTTTGCTCAAATAATTCAGAGCCTTAGAGGGCTAGTAGTGTCGTGTCAGGCTCCAGTAGATTCGCCTTTGCATGAGCCAGCCGTAATCGCTGCGATGGCACAAGCTGCTGTCAATCAAGGAGCCGTCGGAGTCAGAATTGATACGCCAACCCACGTTGTAGCAGCCCGATCACGTCTCGATCAACCGATTATCGGGCTATGGAAGCAGCAGATTTCGGGTTTTGACGTTTACATTACGCCTCAATTTCACCATGCGGCAAAGATTGCCCAGGCGGGTGCCGATATCATCGCGATCGATGCCACATTTCGCGATCGTCCCGGCGGCTCAACGGTTGCAGCGTTGATTGCCCAGATTCATGCTGATTTAAACAAGCCTGTGATGGCAGATGTCGATTCGTTGGAGGCTGCGATCGCGGCCGTTGAGGCAGGAGCCGATTGTGTCGGAACAACGCTCTATGGCTACACGGCTGAGACTCAACACCTCTCTCCTCCAGGGTTTGACCTGCTGACTCAGATGGTTAAGATCTTAACCGTTCCGGTGGTTTGTGAAGGTGGGATCGCGTCTCCAGACATGGCGCGTCGAGCGATCGAGTTAGGGGCAAGCACCGTCGTCGTCGGCACCGCAATTACCGGGATTGATCTGCAGGTAGCCGCCTATCAATCTGCGATCGGCGCATGATGAGCACAGTTGAAAAGTCTCATAGGGGTAGCAGAACAGGTTGAGTCCTCTTCAGGGGTTTCTTTGTGATTTGTGCAAGACACCCAAACCAAAGTGATTGCTCAAGCTACCCCTTAATGCATCCCTGCCTGTTTAGACTTACTCCCCTTAGAACAAGAAATATCGTTGCGCCATCGGCAATGTGGTTGCAGGTTCGCAGGTGAGTAGTTGCCCATCGGCTCGCACCTCATAGGTTTCGGGGTCTACCTCAATCTGCGGTAAGGCATCATTGAGCTTCATATCAAGCTTTGACAGAGTGCGAATGTTAGAGACCGCAACAGCAGTTTTTTGGAGATTTAGCTGATCGGGAATGCCTTTTTTAAGCGCGATCTGAGAGAGAAAGGTCAGAGAAGTCGCCGCGATCGCGCCTCCAAAGCTGCCAAACATCGGACGCATGTGTACAGGCTGTGGTGTAGGAATGCTTGCGTTGGCATCGCCCATCTGTGACCAGGCAATCATGCCGCCTTTGATTACCATTTCGGGTTTAACGCCAAACATCGCAGGTCTCCATAAACATAAGTCGGCTAATTTACCGACCTCGATCGAGCCGACGTGTTCAGAAATGCCGTGAGTAATTGCCGGATTGATCGTATATTTTGCGATGTAGCGTTTGGCTCTGTGATTGTCATTGCGTGACGAATCTTCTGCCAATGCACCACGCTGGACTTTCATTTTGTGTCCCGTTTGCCAGGTGCGAATGATCACTTCACCAATGCGCCCCATTGCCTGAGAGTCAGACGACAACATGCTAAAAGCGCCCAGATCATGCAGGATATCTTCGGCAGCGATCGTCTCTCGGCGAATTCGCGATTCAGCAAATGAGACATCTTCAGGAATGCTGGGACTGAGGTGGTGACAGACCATGAGCATATCCAAGTGTTCGTCTAGCGTATTCAGCGTGTAGGGGCGAGTCGGATTGGTCGAGGACGGCAACACATTTGCCTCACCGCAGACTTTGATGATGTCAGGAGCGTGTCCGCCGCCTGCACCTTCAGTGTGATAGGTGTGAATGACGCGCTGTTTAAAGGCAGCGATCGTGTCTTCGACAAACCCGGCTTCATTCAGGGTGTCGCTGTGAATGGCGACCTGCACATCGTAATGATCTGCCACATTGAGACAGTTATCGATCGCGGCGGGGGTTGTCCCCCAATCTTCGTGGAGTTTTAGCCCGATCACGCCTGCTTTCACCTGTTCTTCAAGAGCAGCGGGCTGCGAACTGTTGCCTTTGCCAAGAAATCCGATGTTCATCGGAAACGCGTCGGCAGCTTGCAGCATCCGGTAGATATTCCACGGTCCAGGAGTGCAGGTAGTGGCGTTGGTTCCGGCGGCAGGTCCGGTGCCTCCGCCAATCATCGTCGTGATGCCAGAGGCGATCGCCACCTCAATCTGCTGCGGACAAATAAAGTGAATGTGCGTGTCGATGCCGCCCGCCGTGAGAATCATACCTTCTCCAGCGATCGCTTCAGTACCAGGTCCAATGATGATCGTCACGTTGTCTTGAATATAGGGATTCCCGGCTTTTCCGATCGCTGCAATCTTGCCGTCTTTAATCCCAACATCGGCTTTAACGATGCCCCACCAATCGAGAATTAACGCGTTGGTAATCACTGCATCCACTGCGCCATCTTCATTTGTGATCGGCGACTGCCCCATGCCGTCGCGAATCACTTTGCCGCCGCCAAACTTCACTTCTTCACCGTAAGTCGTGTAATCGTGTTCGACTTCGATGATTAGCTCGGTATCAGCAAGACGGACGCGATCGCCCACCGTTGGACCAAAAGTTTCAGCGTAGGCGCGGCGATTCATGCGGTAGCTCATGCGGTCTTCCTCACAGTTAAACGATTAAGGGCGAAAGATGCGTTCAAACGGTTGTCTTCGATAACGACGATAAATATCAAAATCTTTGTCTAATGTTGCAATAGCCGCAATATTTAACCGTTCAGAAATCACAATTAAAGATAAATCTGCAAAGTCACCCGGCAAATCGGCATACTGAGCGTTCAATTCAGCAATTCGCCTAAAGTCGTTTGGAGTTAGCAGTTCACATTTATATATTTTCAGCTAAATCTGTCAAAAGGTAAGTCGTCATTCTGGATTTTGTTCTTTCTCATGCCGTCTCTCATGACGGTTTTGGACGGGTTCGGCAATCAACTTCTTACAAACATCTCGCTCGGACAAGTTACTAGAACCTGGCAGAAAGTGTCGAGGTCGATCGCCCATTCGATCTAGCACCGTTTTCTGTGGCTGCAAACTTTGCCAATGTTGATGCAGGAGCCGTTGCAGCAGTTCATGACTAGTCGTTTTTCTTGGGCTAAGATTTCGACTAGCTATCTCTCTGCTTCATCGTTGAGAGCGACATTCAGCATGGCTTTTCTCCAATTTGTGCATTCAACTCTAACTCAGCAAGGAATGAGAAAGGTTGATCTGTTTACTCAGCCCCTCCTAAGCCTTGGAGTAGGTAGTCAGAGACCCGTAGATCGCTGTTTACTTGACACTATTTAACTTCAGAATCGCAACACTCTAAACCTAAAGGAATGCTTAATTCATAACAGATAGAGCGGCTTGCTATGTGGACTCTTAAAGCTCATTATATTCTGATCTGCGCCCATAACGACTAAGCTAGGGGTTAGATAAAGAGCGAGGCTGATGTTCAAAATACAGGAAGATTGACGTTATGGAGTCGATTGATAGAAAGCTTAGTCCATTAGAGAATTTGTATTGCACTCTTCATCAATTTGGTTCTCATATTGTTGTAAATGTGGCAATAGTTGAGGGATATATTTCTGCATCTATCATACAGAAAGCTCTTAGTTTAGTGTATCAGCGTCATCCAATGCTGCGGGTTTGTATTGCTCAGTTAAAGGATGGATTGTTGTTTCAATCTCATGACCAGCTAACGATTAATTTTCGAGTGATAGAACGAGAGTCGGCTACCAACTGGGTTGAAGTTGCTGAACAGGAAATTCATACTAAATTTGATCTGACGCATTCGCTATGGCGATTCATTTTATTGCAGTCACCTGACAATTCAAGTAGCGAGTTAATGTTTACCTATCATCATGCGATCGCCGATGGGTTGTCCTGTTTAAAATTCACTCATGATTTGCTTTCTTTTTATACACAACTTGCGGCGGGTGAGTCTATTTCTGATGTTGATTCTATGCCGATGTTGCCTGCTGCTGAAGACTTGATATCTGAAAAGTTAACGGTTAGTAGAAAGATTGAGTACATTTTGAAAAAACTGTACCAGAAAATTCGACCGACTCATTTAATGATCGAAAACGCTGCTCCGGTTGAGCAGCGTCGAACTCGAATCGTGCCGCGATCGCTCAGTCCAAACCTAACAGAGAAGCTCAAAAACCGTTGTCGGAACGAAAATACAAGCATTCATGGGGCGCTGTGTGCAGCCATGTTGTTGGGAACTGCACAGGTTGCGTTTCCAGAGACTAAAGTTCGCTTGCTGTGCGATTCGAGTGTTGATTTACGAAGATTATGCAAGCCAAAATTAGGAAATGATCGGATTGGCAGCTTGGCATCTAGGGTCGAAGTCATTCACAGCTTAGATCAACACGCTGAGTTCTGGACGCTTGCACGAGAGTGTAAGGCAACCGTTGAGCAAGCAATTCGGCAGAAAGATCCTCAAGAACGAATGCTACTTCTAGATTGGATTCAAGTCAACGAGGCGTTTTTGACAAAAGCGTTTGCAGAAAAGATGGGGCGAAGCGGTGCGATCGCTATTTCTAATCGGGGACAATTTCCTTTTACAGCAACGTATGCTTCTCTAAACTTAAAAGCGGTTTATTTTGCAGGCAGTATCCATTGTATTGGGGCTTGCCTCTGGCTAGGTGCCGTAACGTGCCAAGACGAAATGGCTTGCAGTTTTGCTTATGCGGTTCCTCTACTGAGTGATCAAACTGCAGCCTTGTTAATTGACTCGGTGATGAATCAGCTTCAGAATGCTTGTCTTAGCTGATGCAAACTACTCTGTGATAGCAATATAATTGGGCTGAGAGGCAACACGATCGCACCACGCTTTAATATTAGAAAACTGACTCATATCAAACCCACCCTCGTCTGCCATGTGACTGTAGGAATACATCGCAATATCGGCGATCGTGTAACGTTCTCCTACAAAAAATGAGTGATCGGTTAAGTGTTTCTCCATCACCTCTAAGCCAGCTTTTCCTAAATTTTGATGATAGGCGATCAGAGATGCAAATTTTTCAGCTTGTCTCGCGATCGAGATCCAAAATCGAGGACGAGATAAATTAGCGCCTAAACTAAATTGCTCAAAAAATAGCCATTTCATCACTTGATTTCGCTCTGTACGATCGACTGGAAAGAAATTCGTCGCTTCAGAGAGATAAAGCAAAATCGAATTAGATTCTGTTAAAAAGACATCGGGTTCAATTTCTAGAACAGGCACCTTTCCATTAGGATTTTTCTGCAAAAACTCTGGTAAATGAGTTTCTTGATTGAGCAGATTTACAGAAATTAGTTCAAACGGAATTTGCAGTTGGGTGAGCAACAACCGCAGCTTATAACAGTTACCTGAAGGGGGAAAACTATAAAGTCGATACATAATTTCATTTGCCTGATTTATGATCTTTTATGAATGCTTAGATTTTTTCTTTGTTTTCTCCTTTTTAGGCTTTTCATCTAGCGCGCCTTCAATTTTTGCATTGAATCCGTACACCTCGCGAGTGCCAGCTAGCGGGACTAATGTGATCTGTCGATCGTCTCCCGGTTCAAATCTCACAGCCGTTCCTGCCGGGATATCTAGCCGCATTCCTCGTGCTTGTTCGCGATCGAACTCCAATGCCGAATTCACCTCATAAAAGTGAAAATGAGACCCAATTTGAATCGGACGATCGCCTTGATTAGCAACCTTCAGCTTAATAGTTGCCCGTCCTGCATTCAGTTCGATCTCTCCATCATCAATCAACAGTTCACCCGGAATCATAAGCCACCTCACTGAATTGGATTGTGTACCGTCACTAACTTTGTTCCGTCAGGAAATGTTGCCTCAACCTGCACATCATGAATCATCTCAGAAATTCCATCCATGACATCTTCTTTGGTCAGCAAAGTCGTACCGTAACTCATTAACTCTGAAACGGTGCGACCATCTCTTGCTCCTTCTAAAATCGCTGCTGAGATATAAGCGATCGCTTCAGGATAATTAAGCTTTAAGCCTCGATCTTTTCGCCGCTCTGCCAACAATGCAGCCGTAAAAATTAGCAGTTTGTCTTTCTCTTGGGGTGTCAATTGCATCTCTATTCCTGGAAATTGTCATCAACAATAGTTTCAAGTTCAGCTAACAAAATTGGAATGTCTTCGGTCACTGTACTCCAAACAACATCTAGATTAATATCAAGCTAAACCTGAGTGAGTCGATTCCTCATGCTAATCACTTGTGCCCAAGGAACGTTAGGCAATGAATCTTGAGTCAGATCTTGCCTCAGTCTGTTCACTGCGGTTCTGTCCCGCCCGTGAATGGAATTCTGGACTAGCCTTGTGAAGTTTGTTAAGACGGACTGAACCTTAAACCCTCTCTCAGTCCCTCTAGTGGACTTCGCACTGTTAGACCGTGATTGAAAATCACGGGCGGGTGAATGCCAGACACGAGAGAGCTTTAGTTCAGGTGCAAGATCTCAGTTGACGCTCTTTAGCAACATGAGAAGCCGTTTCTCCAATAATTTCAGTATATTTTACTATAGAAAATATAGACATTCGATTGTTGTCAAGGTGTCTATTAAACATTTATTTGTCTTGATTAAAGAGCTAACGTCACAACTAAAATCCTGAGATGACAGGCTTTCTAGCGGTGATACTAAAGGCTTAAAGCTGACAAATAGCTTTTTAACGGACGTTGACGGACATCAACAAAAATCGGGATGATAGGATTTGAACCTACGACCCCCTCGTCCCGAACGAGGTGCGCTACCAAGCTGCGCTACATCCCGCAATCAATATTGCATGACTTAGATTAACACAAGAGCCTGCTCCTAGAATCCTGGGCTGCAACTTGTTAAGATAAGTCTTGCACAACTTCAGGACTAACAGGCGTGGTCGTTAAGCCAGACTGGTTAAGGGTTAAGGCTCCTCAATGGGAGCGGGTCGGCACCGTTAAAGAAATTTTGCGGGATTTGTCTCTCAACACCGTTTGCGAGGAGGCATCATGCCCCAACATTGGCGAGTGCTTTAACAATGGCACTGCCACATTTTTGATCATGGGTCCGGCGTGCACTCGTGCCTGCCCCTACTGCGATATTGACTTTGAAAAGAAACCTCAGCCTCTCGACCCAACTGAGCCAGCGCGACTCGCAGAAGCCGTGCGCCGAATGCGCCTCAAGCATGTGGTGATCACATCCGTCAATCGAGATGATTTGCCTGATGGGGGAGCTTCTCAGTTTGTGCGCTGCATTCAGGAGATTCGAGCCGTTTCGCCTGACACGACGATCGAGGTTCTCATCCCCGATTTGTGCGGCAATTGGGATGCGTTAGCACAGATTCTCAGTGCCTCGCCTGATGTGCTCAATCACAACACTGAAACGATCGCTCGTCTCTATCGTCGGGTGCGCCCTCAAGGCGACTATGCCCGATCGCTCGAACTCTTGCAGCGGACTCGTCAGATTAACCCGCACGTCTACACAAAGTCGGGGATCATGGTCGGCTTGGGCGAAACCGATGCAGAAGTGCGGCAGGTGATTCGAGATTTGCGAGAGGTCGAGTGTGACATTTTGACGATCGGGCAATATCTTCAGCCTACGCAAAAGCATTTGGGCGTTCAGTCGTTTGTGACTCCTGACGAGTTTGATGCGTGGCGAGACTATGGAGAAGCGATCGGGCTTTTGCAAGTCGTCTCCTCGCCCTTGACGCGCAGTTCTTATCACGCCGAGCAAGTTCGCGACCTGATGGCGAAATATCCACGCAAACAGGGTGAGGGATGAAGGTCGCTGTGATTGGGGCGGGTGCCTGGGGTTCGACGCTGGCAGGTCTGGCTAAAGACAACGGGCACGAAGTCAGCGTGTGGTCGCGTCAAAGCTGCGATCGCCTGGAGACGGTGATTGACGGGGCGGCGATCGTGCTGTCTGCCATCTCGATGAAAGGGGTTCGGTCAGTGATCGAGTCATTAAAATCGCTTTCCCTGTCGCCCGACACCATTCTGATCACTGCCACTAAAGGACTCGATCCCGACTCAGGAACCGAGGTGAATTTGCCGCTATTGCCCTCGCAGCTTTGGCAGGCTGCGTTTCCGACTCACGCGGTCACAATTCTCTCAGGTCCCAATCTTTCAAAAGAAATTCAGCACGGGTTGCCTGCTGCCAGTGTGGTTGCTAGCACAAATTTAGCCACTGCTGAGCAGGTGCAGTCTGTTCTGTCGTCGCCTCGATTTCGGATATATACCAATTCCGATCCGTTAGGGGTCGAGTTGGGGGGGGCGTTGAAGAATGTAATCGCGATCGCGGTCGGTGCCTGTGATGGTTTGCAGCTAGGAACCAACGCCAAAGCCGCTTTAGTGACTCGCGGATTAGCCGAAATGATTCGGATTGGGGCTTATTGGGGTGCAAATGCTGAGACATTCTACGGTTTGTCAGGGTTGGGCGATTTGTTGGCGACGTGCAACAGCCCTCTAAGCCGAAACTATCAAGTGGGCTATGGGTTAGCGCAAGGAAGTTTGTTAAAGGACGTTCTCAGCCAACTAGAAGGCACGGCGGAAGGAGTTAACACGACTCACGTTTTGGTGAAGTTGGCTCATCAACAAGATATTTCTGTCCCGATCTCTCATCAGGTTTATCAACTGATTCAAGGTGAAATCACGCCTCGATCGGCGGTTGAAGCGCTAATGCAGCGCGACAGTAAGCCAGAAGGTTAGGACTTATGCAGAAGAGATACCCCCAATTTTCTTTTCAATGAGGGCAAGGGGAGATCGAGTTTTAAGCTTCAAGCGCGTAAGTCCTAAAGGTATTTAATGGCTGTGCCAGCAACCACTTGGATAAATCGGCGTTGCTGAATGAGTCTATAAAGCACAGATTTTGCCCTCATCCCCAACTCTTCTCCCGCAGAAGAAGGGAGCTAGAACTCTTGTCCCCTCTCCTGCGGGAGCTACGGTTTACACATAAGTTGATCGATCTGTCATGGCTGAGGTCTCTCGCCCCCTAAATCCCCCATTCTCAGGGCTAATTTATTGTGCGAGATGTAAAAGGAGGGGAATGTCATGAGAAATAGCTCTCAACGCCTGAGTAATCGAGTCAATCCCATTCAGGCGCAGGAGATTGATCACAAAGTTGCGGCAGATGGAGAGATTAATCGAGA
>JBBRPT010000038.1:0-51852 GCA_038227635.1 Leptolyngbyales cyanobacterium
AGTCAAATCGCTGGTATATCCCTTATATACGGACATGGTTTCAATTAGATAGGGTTGCTAATCAGGATGAGGATTAATCTGGCAAATTCTGCATTAACCCTGCTATTTCTCGTAATACTTATTTACAAACATACTCTAAGCCCAGCCCGACGAGCGCTTCGACAAATTTCACCCCTGCTGTTACGCCATCAATCACAGGTGTGCCAATGTCTTGGCTGATCTGGGCGGCAAGATCAGCCATACCGCTACAACCCAGCACGATTGCCCCCGATCGGTCTTCCTTAATCGCTAAACGACACTCTTCGGGGATGATTTTTCTAGCATCAGAGCCTTCGAGATTGAGATCCAAAACGGGCAGATCTGTGGCACGAATGTTGCGGCAAACGTGACTCATGCCATAGGTTGCGACAAGATGTTGAGCGATGATGCAAGTGCGACTGAGCGTGGTGACGATCGAGAACCCCGTTGAGACAAAACTGGCGGCGTGCATAGCAGCTTCAGCAATGCCAATCACCGGGCAGCGAGTGATCTCACGAGCCGCGAGCAAGCCCGGATCGCCAAAACAAGCGATTACATAGCCATCCATGCCGTCATCGTCGCCTTTGCGAATTTCGTCTAACAGCCCGATTACGCTGAGCGCTTCATCGTAATGCCCCTCGATCGACACGGGACCCATTGCAGGATTACAGGCAAAAATCTCAGTTCCAGGAGATGCCACCGCGATCGCGGCTTTCCCAATTTTGCGGGTCATGCTAGCGGTCGTGTTTGGATTAATGACCTTGATTTTCATAGATTTGATACAGCGATATTGACGGCGATTCTATGAGAAGGATGGCTTATGATGTTGATGCCAATGATTAGCAATATCAATTCGACGACAGAGCCATACTCGATCGTGTTGCTGTACGTAATCAAGAAATCGGGATAGAGCAGCCGATCGTCCGGGTCGTCCGACTAATCGGCAATGCAGTCCTATACTCATCATCTTGGGTGCGGTTTCACCTTCTGCATACAACACATCAAAGGCATCTCGCAGATAGGCAAAAAACTGATCGCCGGAGTTAAATCCTTGATTGGTCGCAAACCGCATATCGTTATTGTCTAACGTGTAAGGAATCACCAAATGAGGCTTGCCGTAGTCATGAACCCAGTACGGCAGATCGTCTGAATAGCTATCAGAATCGTAGAGAAATCCACCTTCTTCGACAATTAATTTACGGCTCACAGGGCTGGTGCGTCCGATATAGCATCCTAACGGACGATCGCCCGTGACGTGAGTGTGGATCTCGATCGCTTTGTGTAAATGATCTCGCTCTGTGTCTTCACCAAAATATTTATAGTCGATCCATCGATAGCCATGACTCGCAATCTCCCAATTTGCTTCCAGCATTGCTGCTACCGCATCGGGGTTGCGCTCTAACGCCATCGCCACACCATAAACCGTGACCGGAATTCCGCGCTGTGTGAATAGTCGATGCAAGCGCCAGAAGCCCGATCGACTCCCATATTCATAGCAAGATTCCATGTTCATGTGGCGCAGTCCGTTGAGCGGAACGGCTCCCACAATCTCTGAAAGAAATGTCTCAGAGGATTGATCACCATGCAAAATGCAGGTTTCGCCGCCCTCTTCGTAGTTGATCACAAACTGCACCGCAACCCGCGCTTGATTTTGCCAGCTTGGGTCAGGAGTCGTGCGCCCATACCCAATCATGTCTCGTGGATAGTCTGACATTGGTTGCTGTTGTTGAATCAACGGAGGTTTGCCTTCAATTCTAGGGGGACAGGATTCTCGGCTGACTGCTTAGAATCGGCGTAGCTTTGAGCGTCCAAGTCCTCAATTATTTGGTCGTCCTCAATGATTTGATCGTTGGCAACGACACGATCGCCTTCAATCGGACCAAGCGATCGTAGCTTTACTGCCGGGATTTTATCTGCCTCAATGGGCACACAGCAACTGGTCTTAGAGGGTTTAACAAAGAGTTTGGGGTGCCAGGTTAGCTTAAATACCGTTCGCAGCAGGCGACGTAAAATTCTGCGAAGGGGGAAAGGCAATCGTGGGGTGCTAGAAAGGGTTGTGTAGAGCGTTCCCATGCGATAAACAGTTGCACTGATTAGTCGGTGATCATAACACTCAGCCCAAAGCGTCTGGGCGATCGTGTGATGCCCATGAAAAGCCCAATGATCGGTGTAGGAAAAGTATAGCCCTGCCACCATTGCACAGCGCTCAGACGTGAGCAGTCCTTTCTCTCTGAGCGTCCTGGTTATTGACTCAAAAAGACAAGAATGGGAGTTGAGCCGAGAGGTTAAGAACTCACTTCCGCTGACTCGGTTATTGTGCGACATTCGCCAAAAACAATCTGGGTAATCAAAACGGCGATAATTTAAACCCCGCGCCACTGCTCGAAAATGCAGCTCATCGTCTTGAAACACCTGCAAATCTTCATTCCACAGCCCTAGTCTGACCACGGCATCGCGTCGCCAAATCGGGCACATAGTTTGCCAAGGCGCATCAGAATTAAGGAAGCGATCGAGGTCGTTTACGTTGTTTTCGACATTGAACAGCACTTTCATATCATGCGTCTGCTGCCTAAAAAGAATGCAGGGAAACACGCCAAAATCAAGACCAGGATGCGCCTCCATGCACTCAAAGCGTTTTTCTAAAGCCGTGACTGCTAAATAATCATCAGAATCTAGATAGATGACATAGTTGCCTGTAGAAAGTCGAGTTCCTAAATTGCGGCAAACCGGAGCACCTGCTTTTTCTCCTGTTCGCTGTACAAAATGAATTCGCGGATCAAGTCTGGCAATCTGTGAAACTTGCTCGAACGTGTCATCTGTCGAACCGTCATCAACTACCCAAGCCTCCCAGTCAGTAAAGGTTTGACTTTGCAGCGAACCTAACGTAGACGGAAGAAATTCACTTCGATTCAAAGTAGGAATGATGATAGAAATCAAAGGCAAGTGCATGAAAGTATCGGGGGCTAGAGGTTGACAAATCAACTGAGTTTGAGTGGTCAGAAATGAGCTATTAGAAAGCGGATTTATAGCGGACTCACGATCAAGGCTCACGCTCTCTGTTGGGTAAACGAACTCAACAAACCCAAACCCTATACTCAACCGTACTGAATCTGGTATTGATAAACATAATCCTCAGCTAATGCTTAGTAATTGTACGGAAAGATTACCAAATTTCTCCATATTGTCATTTAAAGTTTCAGGTGCTTCACTGGAAATTAACTCTTTTCTTGCTGATGTTCACAGAGTAGGAAGAAACCTCTCAGAAAGAATACGGTTTCGGGTTTCCTTCACCTGATCTTTATAGTGCTAATCTTTACAGTATTAAATTAGATTAATTTGACAGGTGCGCACCACAAGCTCATTCAACTCAGTTCTCTAAGCGTGACTTTATAGCATCTGGACGAAACTTGAGCAGATTTTAGACCTTAAGCCCTGATTCAGCCGTAGGCTTGATCTTTTTTCAAAGTCAGAGGTGGAGCTAACGTTGAAAAAATAGCTCAGTCCTGAAGCCACAAGTCCTAGAAGCCTTTTGAAACCGTTCCAAAAAATGTCCGCACTGTTATTCATAGAGAAGCTGATCTAGATTAATTAGCCAGTGCGAGATCTAGTCCATTCCGTCCATAAAAATATGTATTAACAATTTAGTAAGCTTTCATGAGGAGAACAGGCTATTTGAAGGGAACGGATGTATTTTTTTAGTGAAGACCCTGTGGGAGCACTGGCTTTGTCTACCCCCAGTTTGATAATTAGTAATACAGCACAAAAAGGTCTTAAGGGGTTCAGTTTTATCTTCTGAGCAAGCCTCAAAGATTACTGAGTTCGATCAAGACGATTTTGTAAGGTTGTGTCTATACAATGAACAAGTATCTCAGATGGCAGACTTCCAGTTTCGCGTCAGCGTCATCAGCACTCATGATGTCCTGTACGCACCAGGCTATTTCCGACCTTGTACCGTGGCACTTGCCCGTCCCCACCCACCTTCTCAAAACTAGCTGCTCGCTATAGACACTGCTTCGACTCTAACGAGCGATCGCTAGACAAGTTTGCCCCCTTGACGGTTGCTCATCGCTGCTCTTAACGTTCTCATTGAGACGTAGCGATCACTGGCTGCATAGCCCTAGTTGCTCAGAAAGTCCTGATAGCGACGGCATAAATGCTGATGTCTTTTGCCCGAAGACCGAGCACCGTTTGAAAACCCAAAAAGAAACTCTTTGAGGAACGTTATGAAAGTCGCAATTTTGGCTGGTGGACTCGGTTCACGTTTAGCTGAAGAAACCGAAGCTAAACCGAAGCCGATGGTTGAGATCGGCGGTCGCCCGATTCTCTGGCACATCATGATGCACTACTCCACCTACGGCTTTAAAGACTTTTCAATCGCGCTTGGCTACAAAGCTGAAGTGATTAAAAAGTACATGGTTGATTACTGCTCGTTGAACAGCAATCTGACTGTAAACCTGAAAACTGGAGAGATCGAAATGCACGGGGGGTATAAACCCGACTGGACGATCGACCTAGTAGATACGGCTCTTAAAACACAGACCGGAGGACGCATCAAGCGCCTCGCGCCCTACATCGGTAATGAGACGTTTATGCTCACTTGGGGCGACGGCGTGTCAGATGTCAACTTAGATGATTTGTTGGCGTTTCATCGATCTCACGGTAAACTTGCGACCTTAACCGCCGTCCGCCCCCCCGCTCGGTTTGGGCACTTGCAGCTCGACAATGACCAAATTGTGGAGTTCTCTGAGAAGCCACAAATTGGCGAAGGCTGGATCAACGGTGCGTTCTTTGTCTTAGAGCCAGAAATCTTTGACTACATTGACGGTGATATGACCCACTGGGAAAAAGAACCGCTAGAGCGCCTTGCCAAAGACGGGCAGCTGATGGCGTACAAGCACAGTTCCTTCTGGCAGTGCATGGACACCATCCGTGAGAAAAAACTTTTGGAAAGCCTCTGGGACAGTGGCAAAGCACCTTGGAAAACTTGGGAGGATCAACAAAATGCGAGTCTTATTAACGGGTCACAGAGGATACATCGGAACAGTCATGACACCCATGCTGCTGGCAGCCGGACATGATGTTGTCGGCATCGATACTGATCTCTATCAGCGCTGCACGTTTGGCGATGGGTTTCCTGACATTCCCACGATTCAAAAAGACATCCGAGATGTGGTTGCGGCTGACCTCGACGGGTTTGAGGCGGTTTTGCACTTAGCGGGGTTGTCGAACGATCCATTAGGTGACTTGAACCCTAATTTGACGTTTGACATCAACCACAAAGCATCGGTCAAATTAGCAGAACTGGCTAAGCAGGTCGGAGTTGAGCGATTTATCTTTTCGTCTTCGTGCAGCAATTATGGAGCCGCCGGAGATACGCCCGTCAACGAGACCTCAGAGTTCAATCCGGTCACACCTTACGGCTCGTCCAAAGCGATGACCGAGATGGATGTCACCAAAATGGCAGACGACAATTTCAGCCCCACGTTCCTCCGAAGTGCGACGGCTTACGGCGTATCCCCTCGGCTGCGATTTGATTTGGTGTTAAACAATTTGGTTGCGTGGGCAATCACGACAGGCAAAGTTCATATCAAGAGCGACGGCACCCCTTGGCGACCGATCGTCCACATCGAAGACATCTCCCGCGCATTTCTAGCTGTGCTGCACGCGCCTCGTGCGGTCATTCACAATGAGTCGTTTAATGTGGGACGCACTCAAGAGAATTACCGTATTAGCGAGATTGCGGATATTGTGAAGGCGACGGTTCCTGGTTGTGAAATTGAATATGCTGAAGATGCGGGACCCGATTTGCGATGCTATCGTGTAGACTGCGAAAAAATTGCAAAGACGCTGCCGGAATTTCAGCCCCAATGGACGGCTAAAAAGGGGGCCGAAGAACTTTATAACACCTACAAAAAAGTTGGACTAACGCTAGATGAGTTTGAGGGTGAACGCTACAAGCGAATTGCCCACATCAAATATTTGATCAGCGATGGATTGCTCGATCAAAATCTGCGCTGGCAGCAAGCGGTGCTAACGCCATTAGCTGTCTAGGTGCGGCGACTAGACTACTGTGGAAACAAGGGGCTTAAGCCCCTTGTTCTGAAATGTTCCGCAGTGCAAATTTATGCAGTCATTAAACTCAGATTTTAGGAGATTTCATCTATGGGCACTTCCAAAACAGCGTGTCGGTCTTGTGGCAATCCAGAGTTAGAAATCATTATTGACTTTGGACATACCCCCTTGGCTGATGCCCTCGTAACCGAGGCACAGTTAGGGCAACCAGAAATTACGGCTCCTCTCGATCTTGCCGTTTGTCCTAATTGCTCACTGGCGCAGATTACTGAAGTGGTGCCGCCAGAGATTCTATTTTGTCGGGACTATCCTTACTTCTCATCGGTGTCAGCCGCGTTGTTAGAGCATTTTGGGGGCAGTGCCCGATCGCTGATTCAGTCTCGCCATCTTGATGCTAACAGTCTCGTGATTGAGGCAGCGAGCAATGATGGATATATGCTCAAAAATTTTGTTGAGGTTGGTATCCCAGTTTTGGGAATTGACCCGGCTGAGGGTCCTGCAAAGGCAGCTTTAGAGGCAGGAGTGCCGACCCTAAACACGTTCTTTGGCATTGAGCTAGCCAAGCAGCTCCGCGCTGAAGGCAAAACGGCAGATGTGTTTCTTGCCAACAATGTATTGGCGCACGTCCCAGATCTTAATGGCTTTGTTGAAGGAATTGGCATTCTGCTCAAAGAGACGGGCGTTGCTGTGATTGAAGCCCCCTATGTGGTCGATTTAGTCGATCACGGTGAGTTTGACACCATTTATCACCAGCATCTCTGCTACTTCTCGATAACAGCCCTCGATCGCCTATTTCGCTGTCACGGACTTTATCTCAACGATGTCAAGCGCACAACCATTCACGGTGGATCGCTGCGACTGTTTGTCGAACCTGTTGAAGCCGTGCGCGATTCGGTCAAGATTCTGCTAGAAGAGGAGCAAAATCGCAAGGTCGATCGGCTCGACTATTATCAAGATTTTGCCGATCGAGTGCAGACCATCAAGCACGAGTTATTAGCAATTCTGCACGATTTGAAGCAGCAGGGCAAGCGCATAGCCGCCTATGGAGCCGCCGCCAAAGCAACCACGCTCTTGAGCTACGTGGGCATCGATCTCCAACTGATCGATTATGTGGTTGACCTCAACACCTTTAAGCAAGGTCGCTACATGGGCGGAAATCATCTGCCGATTTTTGCCCCCTCAAAGCTGTTAGAAGACCAGCCTGACTACGTTCTAATTTTGGCGTGGAATTTCTCAGAAGAAATTATGCGTCAGCAATCAGCCTATCGTCAGCAAGGCGGGCAATTTATCGTCCCGATTCCGACTCCTAAAATCGTCTAGGACGACGGTTAAATCAATCGATGATGTTCCCGTTTAAGTGACCCATTGTTTCTTTAGCTCTGCCCGAAAAGGACGCTTTTCAGTATGCACACCGTTTATTTTGATTCTCCAGTCAGTGATGCCGTGAGACGGCAACGCCTCTATGACGGACAGCTTTTTATATTCTCACCGCGCTCTAGCACTCTGGCACTGCGCCAACTTGCCCGCGACATGATCGAAGAGGCATTTGCACCCCTCGATCCAAAAACCGCGCAATATCAGATGACGGTTGAACAGTATGTGGCGATCGTGGCTCCCTTAAAGCCCCAATTCATTCACCATCCTCAAACTAAACAGCTGATTCGAGACATTTTAGAAGATTTGTCTTGTGATCTGGAGAAGACTTATCTCGACGTGCCCCGTTTGAGAATGGTCACATCAGATGGCTACCTCACCAGTGGCGTAGGCTACGCGCACCATCCCCATCGCGATACCTGGTATTCTGCACCAATGTGTCAGCTAAACTGGTGGCTGCCCATCTATGACATTGAATCTGAGTGCTCAATGGCGTTTCACCCTCGCTATTGGAGCCAGCCTGTGCAGAACGAGTCGAGCAGCTTTAACTACTACGATTGGAATAAGAACGGACGCAAAAACGCTGCTACTCAAATCAAGTCTGATACCCGCAAGCAACCCCACGCAACTGAAACGATCGAGCTAGATCCCCAAGTTCGAGTCGTCTGCCCACCTGGTGGCATTGTGTTATTTTCTGGCGCACAGATGCACTCGACGGTGCCCAACACGTCTGGGGTGAGTCGCTATAGCATCGACTTCAGAACCGTTCACTTAGATGAAGTCGTGTCAAAGTCAGGTGCGCCAAATATTGACTCTTCTTCAACAGGCACCTCCCTCAGAGACTTTATGCGCGGCAGTGACTTGTCTCGTCTACCTGAAGAAGTTGTCTCGCTCTATGACGAAACCAGCGTTGACGAAGGTCTGATTTTTCAGCCAGAGTTGGCTTCCACTCGATAAACTCCATCTGCGTCGCCCACCTTAGTTAATTCAGGACATCCGATGAATCAACCGTCAGTCGTCACACAATCGAGTCTTACAGGAACCCGCACGATCGCGCATTCCTGCCCTAGCTGTGGACATTCAGAACTTTCCGTTTTTTACGAAGTGCGGAATGTTCCGGTTCATAGTTGTCTGATGATGCCTACGCAACAAGAAGCGATCGAGTTTCCCTGTGGAGATGTAGTGTTGGGCTTCTGTCCCAACTGCGGCTTCATCACCAACGTCGAGTTTGATGCTAACAACTCTGATTACTCTCCCATCTACGAAGATCAGCAGAGCTTTTCACCAACCTTCAACTCGTTTGCTTACAAGCTGGCAACTCGCTTGATTGACAAATTCGATTTGCATAACAAGGACGTAGTTGAAATCGGCTGTAGCAAAGGGGATTTCCTGATTCTACTGTGCGAGTTGGGCAACAATCGTGGCTTGGGCATCGATCCCAGTGCCATTGTGGGACGTGTGCAGAGTGAAGCCGCCGATCGGGTGAGCTTTATTCAAGACTATTACTCAGAAAAGTATGCCGATCGCTCCGGTGACTTTATCTGCTGCCGCCACACCTTAGAGCACATTCACCAAACGGCTGAATTGGTTCGCACGGTGCGTCGGTCTATTGGCGATCGTCTCGACACAACGGTCTTTTTTGAAATTCCTGACATGGGACGAGTGCTAACTGAGCAAGCCTTTGAAGACATCTATTACGAACACTGCTCTTACTTCACACCAGGATCTTTGGCGCGGCTGTTCCGAAATTCCGGGTTTGAAGTCGATGATTTGTATCTCGACTATGGCGACCAATATCTGATGATTGAAGCCCGTCCGGTGGCGACTCCTTCGACCAAGATTCACCCTGCTGAAGAGAGCTTAGAGCAACTCGTCAAGGATGTTGAAACCTTTACAGCAAATATCGGCAGCAAACTCTCTCACTGGACGCAACATCTACAAGAGATGAAATTGCAAGGGAAACGAGTTGCTGTATGGGGATCTGGCTCGAAATGTGTCGCATTCTTAACCACGTTGGGAACCAAAGACCTAATCGACTGGGTGGTAGACATTAATCCTCACCGTCACGGTCGATTTATTCCTGGTATTGGTCAAGAAATCAAATCTCCAGAGTCCCTAAAAGATTACCAGCCCGATGAAGTGATTGTTATGAATGCCATCTACTGTGATGAGATTCAGAAAATGTTAGATGACATGGGAGTGACCACAGAAGTTAGGGCGATTTAAGTCGCGATCGTAACACGGAGGAATCAACGTGCTAGATTCCTCCTTTGATGTCTCAAAAATCAGGGGTTCCATGTACGATTTTGCGATTGTTGGCGGCGGCATCGTTGGGTTATCGACCGCGATGGCACTGGGAAACCGATATCCAGATGCCAAAATTTTGCTACTAGAAAAAGAGAGCCGATGGGCACACCACCAGACAGGCAACAACAGTGGAGTGATTCACTCTGGCATTTACTATAAGCCAGGAAGCTTTAAAGCAAAGTTTTGCTACGCCGGAAGTCAGTCGATGGTGCAATTCTGTCAGGAACACGCGATCGCTCATGAGGTGTGCGGCAAAGTCATCGTTGCCACTGAGCCAGACGAGCTACCGCGATTAGAAAATCTTTATCAACGGGGGTTGCAAAACGGGCTTGAGGTTGAACGAATTACGGCAGAACAAGTGCAGGAAATTGAGCCTCATGTTCGGTCTTTAGCCGGAGTTCGGGTCTATTCGACAGGCATCGTCAGCTACAGGCAAGTCTGCCAGAAATATGCAGAACTCGCGACTTCTCAAGGAGCCGATCTGCGCCTCAACACGCGAGTCGAAACTCTGGTCAAAACCAGCAGTGGCTATGATATCGCGACCACAAACGGCACGTTTAGCACCCGGTTTATAGTCAACTGTGCGGGGCTGCACTGCGATCGCATGGCTCAACTTGCTCACGCAAAACCACCTGCTAAAATCGTCCCTTTCCGAGGCGAATATTATGAGCTAGCCCCAGAGAAGCGTCATCTGGTCAAGCATTTAATTTATCCAGTCCCTAATCCCGAGTTCCCCTTCTTGGGCGTTCACTTTACGCGGATGATTGATGGCACGGTTCATGCTGGTCCAAACGCGGTATTGAGCTTTAAGCGAGAAGGCTATAAAAAAACAGATTTTGACCTGCGAGACTTTGCTGAGGTCATGACTTATCCCGGTTTTTGGAAACTAATGTCGAAGCACGCAGATCAAGGCGTTCAAGAGATGATGAGATCGTGGAGTAAGACATTATTTGTGCAAAGTCTGCAACGACTGATTCCAGAAGTACAAGCCAAAGATTTAGTGCCGACCCATGCAGGCGTGAGAGCGCAAGCCTTGATGCCCGATGGCAAACTCGTCGATGATTTTCTAATGGTGCAAGAGGGCGAGGCACTACACGTTTATAACGCCCCCTCCCCGGCGGCAACAGCCTCGATCGAGATTGGTCAAGCGATTGCAGATCGGGTTCCAAGCGTAACTTCATCTCGCGTTGCGTTTAGCGCTGAGTCCTTATACTGAGGTTGGTTGTCAACTTGATCGAGTGTGACTTGATGAAGACGCGCAAAAGCTCCAGTCGAAATCGCCGTTTTAACGCAGTACTCTTCTCAAAACACTGGGCTGGAAACCTGGTGATCACCAGTGTTTTGTTGGTGCTGATCGCAACGCTATTTCCGTTTAACTTCACCCCCAATGATCTGAGTTTTCAAGCGATCTTTCGCAGCTTTTTTTCGCATCCCAGTAGTCTCAATGACCTAGTAGGAAATGTCATCCTCTTTCTTCCGTTCGGCTTTGGGTTAGCAGATTTAACCCGACAAAAAGGCTTTAATCACCTAGGGGCGGTTTTGATTGGGTCCGTGGTCAGCAGTACCTTGTCACTCACGGTAGAAACGTTACAGGTCTTTCTACCCTCGCGCAGTTCTAGCGTTATTGATATTTACACAAATACGACTGGTGGGCTTTTAGGGGCGATCGCATTTCTAATCTGGCAGGCAACTGCGCCGGGGCGATCGCGTGAACTTTCAGGCTTTCTGAGGCAGTGGTTTTCAAAACGAACTCTATCGGTTGCGATCGTCCTCTGGGTGATGTTCACCGCTTTGATTGTTTTTAACCTTCAACAAGCGGTCACATTTAGAAACTGGGATACTGAGTTTCCGCTTCTCTTAGGCAACGAACGCACTGGCGATCGACCTTGGGCAGGAACGATCTCAACCGTTGAAATCTCCGATCGGGCGAGTTCGCTATCAGAAGTTGCTGACATTTTTCAGCATCAGGGCTTTGCTTCGCCAGAGTCTCTGGTGACTGCTTATCGCCTCAAAGGGCAAGAAGTCTATTCTGACCAAACAGGTCATTTACCTGATCTCGTTTGGATAGGGTCGTCAAAGCGGTCTGAGGAAGCGTTATTGACATCTAAGCATTGGTTGTCTACTCAGAAGCCTGCAAGAGTGTTAGCCGAGAAGTTGAAGGCGACTTCCGAATTTACGTTGAGCACGATCGTTGCTACATCTGACCCTACCCAATCAGGACCTGCCCGCATCATCTCGCTGTCAGGCGATTCATTTCAGCGTAATTTCACATTGGGTCAGGAAAAAACCAACCTTGTATTTCGACTACGAACTCCAATTACAGGCATCAACGGAACGAACGCTGTTTTATCGGTTCCTGATGTTTTTAGCGATACTAAACTCCGTCATTTAGTGTTGACTTATAAGCGGCAAATTCTTAATCTTTACGTTGATAATGTTCAGCAGGTACAGTCCCTTCAGTTAACTCCAGACGTTACTCTGTTCCGTTATCTACTTCCATTTGAAGCACACAGCATCGATCTCACTCGCACAAATATTTTTATTTACAGAGTTCTATTTTATGCTGCCTTTTTCATTCCGTTAGGGTTCCTTACGGCATTTCTCATTCTGCGATCGAAAGGGTCGTTGAGTGTTCAATTTCTCCTATTTGTGAGTGGAGTTGTCGTTCCCGCCGTGTTGACGGAGACATTGCTGAGAGGAAGTTCATTTAATGTTAGTAACTTAATGATCAGCACTATGGTCGCGACTTTCTCTCTGCTACTCGTTAAAGCGCGATTATCTATGCAGTAACCATAATAAATGCGACCGACGATCGCATTCAAAAACAGTAGAGATTAAACGCTAAACTCTAAGTGGCCTAACCAAAACGACCGCTGACATAGGCTTGCGTCGCTTTCTCTTTGGGGCTTTGAAAAATCACCTCCGTTCGATCGTACTCGACGATATACCCCGTTCTTTGACCTTTGTCGTTGGCTTCTACGTTAAAGAAAGCAGTCCGATCGGAGGCACGAGAGGCTTGCTGCATATTGTGCGTCACGATCAAAATCGTGTATTTCTCTTTGAGTTCTTGCAGCAAGTCTTCGACTTTGAGCGTCGAGATGGGGTCAAGAGCCGAACAGGGTTCGTCCATCAAAATTACGTCGGGCTGGACGGCGATCGCGCGGGCAATACACAACCGCTGCTGCTGCCCACCTGATAGGTCAGTTCCCATTGCTTTGAGCTTGTCTTTGACATCATCCCAAAGCGCAGCTTGATTGAGCGCACGCTCGACCAACTCATCCATATCACCTTTGTAGTTCAATAGACGCGGACCGAACGCAATATTATCGTAAATAGATTTTGGGAATGGATTTGGCTTTTGAAACACCATCCCAATCTGTCTCCGCACCTCAACGGGATCAATCGCAGTCGCGTAGAGATCTTGATCGCGGTAGAAGAGCTTACCGTCGATGTGAAACGACTGAATCAAGTCATTCAAGCGATTAAAGCATCGCAGCAACGTGCTTTTGCCGCAACCAGACGGACCAATGAATGCAGTAATCTTATTTTTAGGAATCTCGATCGAGACATCTCTAACCGCTAAAAAACTGCCGTAGTAGATGTTGAGATTCTCAGTCCGAAACACGGTTTCGGTTTTACGAGCGCTCTGAAGTTCGGAAGCCATAGGGTGACTGGGGTAGAGGTTGCTGGATGCGTAACCGTAGAGTTGGAAATTTGGAGCAGGAAATCTAAGCAAAAACAGACAACAGCACGCCACAAAGACTATCGCTTTCTGACGATCCAGCGAGAAAGAATGCTGGTCACAAGCACCAATGCTACCAACACTAATGACCCTACCCATGCTAGCTCTTGCTGGTTCTTATAAGGGGCCGTGGCAAAGTCAAATACTAATCGAGACATGGTTGCAGTTGGTTCCCAGACCGATCGTACCCAATAACGGCTCGTTGATGCCGTAAACAAAATAGGTGCCGTTTCTCCGGCAGCACGAGCGAGTGCCAGCATCACGCCTGTAATAATGGCCGGCATTGCCGCTGGGAGAACAATTTTCAAGGTGGTCTGAAAGCGAGTTGCGCCCAACCCGATCGCGGCTTGTCTAAAATCTCTGGGCACAGATTCCAGCGATTCGGTTGCCGTTCTAACGATCGTGGGTAGCATCAAGACCGCCAATGCAAAGCCACCTGCCACCGCAGAAAAGGTTCCGGTTGAGAGCACTACGAGCGCGTAAGCAAACGCGCCAATCACGATCGAGGGCACCCCACTCAACACGTTGGTTAAAAAATTAATTGTCTCTGCCAGTTTTGTGTCGCGATAAAACTCTGCCAAAAAAATCGCTGCCATCACTCCAAACGGGATGCTTAATACAGAAGCGATCCCGACAGTCAACAGGGTGCCGACGAGCGCGTTTCCAAACCCGCCGCCTGTTAAACCAGGTGCGGGCGGAAGCTCAGTAAAGACATCTAGCCTGAGACTAGATGCCCCGTTAATCAAGACATAAGACAGCACTGCAACAAGCGGAATCAATGCTAGAGCCGCACACGCAAAGGTTACCATCGTCATCACCGACGAAAATAGAGTTCGAGGCGATGTCGGAGATCGCTTCATGTTGGGTGCCGTTGCCAATTCTGAGCTTGCCATAGTGAGTTAAGAGGTATCAGAGTTCGAGTATCAGGATTCGGGTATCAAGTGAGATATCTAAGTCTGACCCTATTCTCTAGAGTTTTAAGCTGAAGCGACGCACAATCAGCTCAGCTAAGACGTTAACAACCAGCGTCAGACCAAACAGAATTAAAGCGGCACACATCAACGACGAGACTTGTAGCCCTCCAGCTTCAGCAAACTGGTTTGCCAATAGCGAAGACACCGTTGAACCCTGAGACAAAATCGAAAAATTGATGGAGTTAGAGTTGCCAATCACCATCGTCACCGCCATCGTTTCTCCCATTGCCCGACCCAGAGCCAGCATAATGCCGCCTACAATACCAGAAAACGCTGCCGGAAGAATAACTTGGAAGATGGTTTCCCAGCGGGTTGCCCCTAACCCATATGCCGCCTGACGAATCTCAGTCGGCACCGCAACCAGAGCATCTCGCGAAATCGCTGCAATAATGGGCAAGATCATAATCGATAAAATGATCCCCGCCGCGTAGATGCCCGGACCTGAGGGAGCCGTGCTAAATAGAGGAATCCAACCAAAGTTGCCGTTGAGCCAAATGCCGAACGGTCTGAGGAGAGGAATCAACACAAAGATGCCCCACAGCCCATAAACCACACTGGGAATGGCTGCCAACAGTTCGATCAGAAACACGATCGGCTGCTTAACACGCGGCGGCAGATAATCTTCGCTGAGAAATAGCGCCACTCCAATTCCGATCGGGACGGCAATCAGCAGCGCCATAAATGAAGTCACCAGAGTTCCATAGATCTGGGTCAGTGCTCCAAATACTTCATCGTTGACGCTCCAACGACTGGTGGTTAAGAAGCTCAACCCAAATCTTTGAATTGCTGGAAGAGCGTCAGTGCCGACTCGAAAGGCAATCGCCAGCAAGACAAAACCGACTCCGATCGCAAACGCACCTGTTAGCCAAACAAAACTTTTGTCTAAAAAGCGTGACGACTCAGAGCGCTGGGTCGGCATTGCAGTTGGAGAGGTTGACGTAGTAGCCATAGAATCTACCGAAGAGTTAGCGGAATTAGAAGGTGAGGAGCAAACCAATGGTGTGAGGAAGCGCAGACTATTTTGCAGCTACCTTGATCGTATCTAACGTAGCTGAAATTTTGGTTATCAATTCGTCAGGTAGCGGAACATAGCCCAACTCGACTGCATATTGCTTGCCATCTTTTGCAGCCCAGCGCAAGAAATCTACAATCTCTTTTGCCTTTGCCGGATCTTTGGGTTGCTCAGACAGCAATATCCAGGTCAAGCTGACGATCGGATAAGCATCTGTTTGTTCTGGGTCAGGAACTTTTACTGCATAATCAGCAGGCACGGTAACCCCTGCCAGCGCTTTTGCTGCTGCATCGGGAGTGGGAGCAACAAATGTTCCTGCTTTGTTTTGCAACGTAGCAGTCTTTAGCTGAGTCTGTTTTGCGTAAGAAAACTCAGTGTACCCGATCGCGCCTTTGGTCTGCTGAATGTTTGCAGAAACCCCCTCGTTCCCCTTGGCACCTGTTCCGGCAGCCCATTCAACGGTTTTACCCGATCCGGCTTTCCAGTTTGGACAAGCTTTAACGAGGTGTTTGGTGAAAATATCGGTGGTGCCGCTCCCATCTGAACGGTGAACGAAGGTAATCGGTTCGTTAGGTAGCTTCACTCCGGCATTGTCTTTGGCAATTTTGGGATCATTCCAGGTTTTAATTGACCCATCGGTAATCCCGCAGAAAGCTTCCCGAGAGAGCTTCAGGTTGTCAACCCCATCAAGGTTGTATGCAAAGACAATAAATACGCCAGTCGTCGGAATTTGGATTGCAGCCCCTCGATCGGCAGGAAGTTTGCTGCGTTCATCGGGTTTCAGCACCGCATCGCTTGCACCAAAGTCAACGGTTTGATCTAAAAAGCGCTTGACCCCGGCTCCACTACCCACAGAGTCATAGCTGATCTGAACGGTTGGTTTTTGCTTGTTATATTCTTGAAACCAGCGCTGATAGAGCGGATTAGGAGCCGTCGCCCCTGCTCCACTAATAGAAATAGTGGCACCGCCACCAGCAGCCACCGGGCTGGAACTTCCTCCAGGGGCGTTGGCTCCAGGAGCGGCAGGTGGTGTTTGCGGGGTGCAAGAAGCCAAACCCAGAGTCAGGGCGATCGCTGGAACCGAGAGTCTCCAACAGGTTGCACTTAGAGAAAAAGCCATAAGGTCTAAACAGTCTTGTAAATAACCCCATTAGGTTACACCGTGACATTAAAGATCAGGTTAAGACGAACAGAAATGTATTTGTAGCTGCTGAAATTATTGCTCGAAAGCTATTTCTATTGTTTAACTCTTCGGCTTCGGTATAACTTTCTTGAAGTTTATGTAATTCCTAACACCCTAAAAACTGAACTCCACCGAGAACTTTTTGAGTTAAAAATCACGATTCATGGAACATCATTCATAAATTTTATAAAACTTCATAAAGCTTGATGAAATCTATTAATTGGCTGTCTGTTTGGAGACAATTTTTAATCATTCCTTGATTTTTAGATAAGTTTTAACGTCGTTGCTAATAAGAATCTATGCATTTATTACTGGACGAAATGCAGATTTTGTGCTTTTCTTTCAGAAAAGATTCCGTTATAATGGCTTTCGAACAAGAGTTCGGCTACAGTTGCTAAGGACGATTAGCAGTCTGCTGCATCCAAAGCACTCACCGAGTTCGCCCTCGCATTTGGTTTGGAGAAAACTGTGACTATCTACGTTGGAAATTTAGCATTTCAGGCAACAGAAGACGATTTAAAGGAAGTGTTTGCTGAGTATGGCGCGGTGAGTCGAGTCAGTCTACCAACTGATCGTGAGACGGGCAGAAAGCGAGGCTTTGCATTTGTCGAGATGGAAGACGAATCTAAAGAAGATGCCGCGATCGCCGAACTTGATGGTGCAGAATGGCTCGGTCGCGAATTGAAGGTCAACAAGGCAAAACCGCGAGAGCCTCGCAGTGGAGAGGGCGCTCCTAACAAAACTTTCACCAAGTCCCGGTACTGAGTCCACCTTAAATCAATGAAAGGGCGTACTTCATGACAAATACGCCCCATTTACGTTTGAGTTTGATGACATTTTCAAACGTCGTTCACCCAGTCTGCAAAGAGTTACCCCCGCTGGTTAAGAAACTGTCCTGCCATTCCCATTAGATCTCCTAAATCCACATTTCCATCTTGATTTGAATCTAAAAATGCGTTGAGCACAGGATTTCCTGCTTGAGCATTTTGAGTGTTAGAACCACTTTGCAAAAGATTGAGCACGATCGGGACTAAAACAGGCAGCATTGCTTGAATTGTGCCTACATTTAATCCAGTTTTCTGAGATAAATCGCTGGTAACTTGCTGTTGTTGATCCCCAGAAAACACAGCTTGAACTGCCTCAGGATTGCTTTCTAACCCACCGTATTGATTCACTAGAGATTGCACCTGATCGCCACCCATCGAAGCTTGCTTATCTTGCAGAGACGATCGCACATAGTTGCCCAGTGTAGACATCATCATTTGAGTCGTTCCGGGATCGACTCCGTGACTATTGCCCATTTGCTGCGCCATGCCAAGAATGCCTCCTAGCTGATCGGGGCTGGCTTGCTGCTGCGGATTGCCAACCGCGCTAAGAATTTGATCAAAAAGACCCATAACATTTCCCTGTCTCAACAACTTTGAAGAATTCTAAGCTTTGGATGATTGCGTTTCAACCTAAGCGCTCTATTAGCTTCTAGAGAATAGAAAACTCATTCTTCAAAGTCAACGATCGGAGGTTTAGATTTTGAGCACACTAAATCTATGCAGGAGAATAGAGAAGAATTTCGGGTAATATTCTAGACGTGTGGAAGTGAGGGCGAATCGGAGAGACCACTCATCCTCACCTGGCAAATAGGTTTAAAACCTGTTCTTTGTCCCGATCGGGGCAGTGATGATACGGTTAATCAGGGTCGTTCTCAAGCAGCAAACAACGGTGCAAATGTCGCAATCGCGAGTGTCAACATAGCTACTCTCATTCGATTGTATGCCTGTCGAGGTTACCTGCCTGAAGTTCTATAAACTATCGAAGACGAAGTAGAACGTTAACCATTTCTATGAAGTGCCCTATTCAGCAAATTGCCATCGCCACTCTTACAATCTCTGTTCTCACTCTCAGCCCAGCCTTACTTCATCTGACCCCATCTGCCGCTCAATCCGTTAGATTCCAAGATGCTTGGAAAAAGGTCTATGAGCAAATTCCCGACCTGCCTCTAGAAAATCAATACATCAACCGCGAAACTAAAAAAGTTGACCTCAACAACACCCTCGTCAGCCGCATGATTCGCTACCACCAGTATGTTAAAGGTCGTCCTGTTAACTACCGTCTCGACTGGAAAATGACACTAGGTGACTATCTGGGCATCAACGAACCCATGATTGATTCTGACTATCCAGGCTCAAACAACTTGAGGAAAAATCCTATAGACAACGATCGTGCCATCATCAAACATCTCACCCTCAAACAGCGCAATACCCTAGTTCAAGCTTTCGTAAACCTCTTTAGCCCCACTGTTAGCAAACCTATCTCACTCCCTATTTCTCGTCCTCAACCCGCGATCACAATCCCCGATCGCCCAGTGCAACCCGGTAGTGCCCAGCTCCTCAAGCCCTAGATGCAATGGGACGATTATTAAAAAGCGGCAGTGATTGGCGCATTGGTTGGGATGCCGATGCCCTTGAATTTAAAGGACTTCTCGGAGGCGACCACTGGGCGATCGAACTCACCGAACTTGAACTGCAAGACTTCACTCGACTGCTCGAACAACTCAGCCGCACAATGCAGCAAATGACCAGCGAACTGATGGACGAAGAAACAATTACCTGTGAAGCCGAGAGCGATCGCCTCTGGCTAGAAGTTGAAGGCTATCCCCACGCCTACAGCCTTCGATTGATTTTGCTTACAGGTCGCCGAGGTGAAGGATTTTGGTCTGCCTCAGCCGTTGCGCAGCTCCTGCCAGCGCTTCAAACGCTACAAGTTTTTTGACCAAACAAATGAGACTCAAGCCCCGCACTTTTAGGGCGGCTTTTTGGTAGAATAACAACGGAGTTAACAATCCCCCTCTAGGCTCAAGACACGTTGAAACAGCTACGGTGAGAGCAGGCATAGAGAATGCTAAAAGGCAATGGTCTAAAATCCAACCTCGAAGCAAAAACAAGTCAATTTGCATGATGTTTCGATTAGTCGCGGGAAGACATTCCGAGACTTAAAACGGACGTGGAGAGCGTGTAAGACCTCAATTGAGGCTGTGCTTGTTGAAGCGTCAACCCCATTCAACGACCATCCTCCTGTTCTTAGGTTGTGGCATGGTGAGGAATTACCGTATCTTTAGAGCGGTGAGGATGTCAACTCTGGTTAGATGTGATCCCCTATGCTATATTTGTTAAGCAACATCGGGGCGTAGCGCAGCTTGGTAGCGCACTACTTTGGGGTAGTAGGGGTCGCAGGTTCAAATCCTGTCGCTCCGATAGGGGCAAAACCCGCTCTAGTAGCGGGTTTTCGCATTTTTAAGGGGATGGCAGAAACACCGACCTTGTGTGCTGAGGTAACGTTCTAGGCGTGTGGAAGTGAGGGAAAATCAGAGAGACCACTCATTCTCACCTAGCGAGTAGTTCTAGAATCTGTTCTTTGTCCCGATCGGGCAGTGAGGATGTGGCTAAGTAGAGTCGTTCTCAAGCAGCAAACAACGGTACAAATGTAGCGATCGCGAATGTCAGCATAGCTACTTCCATCTAATTGTGGGCTTATGTATGCCTATCGAGGTTGCCTGCCTGACGTTAAGCCGCAGATTGTTGAGATAGCAGCTAGTGATAGTAGGATTCAGGACACGGCACGAGTGCTCAAACTCAGCCCGACTACCGTCATCGAAACATTAAAGAAGATCGGTATTTGAAGACGATCATATGGAGCGCGTTTAGCGCAGGCTGTTAGAACCTTTTGGCATCACCCAGTTCTCTCGCAATCCCTAGAAAGCTTACCATTGAGCGAAAGCATCTGAACCTGACGCACGAGAATTAGGTGACTGGCTCGTAAAGCCATTTGCCTTTTCAAGTCCATCTGGTTACATGATGGAGTCATTAGACTGTTCATCAATCGCTATGATTGGATTACCCATCTAAATTATCGATCCATACCTCTGAAACACCACCGAATTTCGATTCGCGTTCGCGAAGTTCATTGACTAGAATCGGGTTATCTTCATGCCGTTGCCTCGCCTGCTGACGTTGATCTTTGGTCTCACGCTCATTTTGGGGCTGATGATTTGGCTGATCGATTCTCTCTCTCGGTTATCCTGGCAACTGGCTTACTATCCCCTACTAGGACCGATTCTGATCTTTTTGATCATTGCCCTACTGGGTGTGTTGATTGGGGCGTTTGTCTACTACTTTTTTCTTCTGCCTCGCAAGCAGCAACGCAAACGTCGCCGCACGGCTCCGAAAGTGTCGCTCGTCAAAGCAGAAGCCGCCGAAGAAAATCTGAAAGCCGTTCGTCAGCAGTTAAAGCAAATTCAAGATGAGGTGACGCGGCGAGAGATGCTGACTCGATCGCGCGAAATCGAGCAAAATCTCGCCCGTGGTGAATTGATGGTTGTCGTCTTTGGGACGGGATCGTCGGGCAAAACCTCTGTAGTGAACGCGCTGATGGGGCGGATGGTGGGCAAAGTAGGCGCACCAATGGGCACTACCGAAGTGGGAGAAACCTATCGACTGAAATTAAAGGGAGTCGATCGAGAAATCCTGATCACCGACACCCCTGGAATTTTAGAAGCCGGAGTCGCTGGGACAGAACGAGAAAAGCTGGCTCGACGACTCGCAACTGAAGCGGACTTGCTGATGTTCGTTCTCGACAACGACCTGCGACAGTCAGAATATGACCCAATGAAAATGTTGGCGGAGATTGGCAAACGCTCGATCGTGGTCGTCAACAAAGCCGATCTCTACACAGAAGACGATTTAGAAACGATTTTGGCTCGGCTGCGAGAGCGGGTGCGTGGCGTAGTTTCGACCCATGACGTGATCTCGATCGCCGCCAATCCCCAATCGGTGAAGCTAGACACCGGAGAAACCATTAAACCCGAATCTGATATCATGCCGCTGATTCGACGAATGGCAGCGATTTTGAGAGCAGAAGGTGAAGACCTGCTAGCAGACAATATTTTGCTGCAATCACAACGGCTGGGCGAAGAGGCACGCCGTTTAATTGACGGACAACGGCGACGACAGGCAGAAAAAATCGTCGAGCGGTTTCAGTGGATCGGGGCGGGTGTGATTGCGGTGACTCCGCTCCCCGTAGTGGATTTGTTAGCGACGGCGGCTGTCAATGCTCAAATGGTTGTCGAGATTGGCAGAGTTTACGGCTGTGAAATCAACATGGAGCGAGGGCGAGAAATGGCGCTATCGCTAGCAAAGACGCTGGTCAGTTTAGGCGTGGTCAAAGGCGCGATCGAGCTTCTCAGCACTGCCCTGCAGTTGAGCGTGGGCGGGTTTCTGTTCGGACGTGCCATTCAAGGGATCAGCGCAGCTTATTTGACTCGCATCGCAGGCAAAAGCTTTATCGAATACTTTCGGCATGACCAAGACTGGGGCGATGGCGGCATTACCGAAGTCGTGCAGCGTCAGTTTCAACTCAACCGCCGCGACGAATTCATTAAGTCGTTTGTGCAAGATGCCATCACAAAAGTCATCAAACCTTTGCAGCTTGAAGCCAAAATTGAAGAGGACGACGAACCCGGTGCTTTAGTGCAAAGAGAACCAGAACGGCTGGAACTGGAACCCCTCGAAGACACGATCGACGATTGGCGTTAGTTCCACGATCGGCGCGGGGATCATCTCGCCTCGCATGTCCAAAAACTGCACGAGAACCAGATAGCCAACGCCCAGAATGAGCGCGATCGCGCCCGTCAAAACAGCCACAAACTTCGAGCGATCCATAAAATTACTGTCAGTGAAATTCTCTATAAATCAAGTCTAAGCAAGATTTGCCAAACGCGGGATCTCCAACCTCAAAATCAGCCGAATCGAAAATCCGATAAAGTGGTTTAATGTCTACACATTGCTGACAAGACGAGATGGATGCTTCTGTAGATTTACCGAGTCAAATTCTTGAGGACGATCGCCCGATCGTGATTCAAACCTACGACCTGAGCAAACGCTACCGCACTGGATTTTGGATGAATCAGACGGTGGCATCGCTGAAAAATGTCAGTTTGACAGTCTACGAGGGCGAGACTTTCGGACTGTTGGGACAAAACGGCGCAGGCAAAACCACTCTGCTCAAAACGCTGTTGGGCATCGTGCGTCAAACGTCTGGACGGGCAACGCTATTAGGGAAGCCACTGGGTGATCGAGTTGTCAAACAACGCATCGGCTACCTGCCCGAAAATCCCTATTTCTACGACTATTTGACGGGCTGGGAGATTTTGCAGTTTGCAGCAGGGCTGTTTCAGGTGCCCCGATCGATTCAACGCAAACGCATTCCTGAACTGCTCGACTTAGTGGGACTCGCGCACTCAACTGCCCGAAAAAAACAACTCCGGCAATACTCCAAAGGAATGCTGCAACGGATTGGCATGGCACAGTCGCTCATCAACGATCCAGAATTGGTGTTTTTAGATGAGCCGATGTCTGGCTTAGATCCGCTCGGACGCTATCAACTGCGAGAAATTATCCTATCTCTCAAGTCTCAAGGCAAGACAATCTTTTTCAACAGTCATGTCTTGTCAGATGTTGAGAAGATCTGCGATCGCGTCGCTATTCTCGCCCAAGGAGAACTGATTTCGATCGGCTCTCTGCAAGATCTGTTGGGCATTGCCGACACCTATCAAGTCAAGGTCAAGGGCGGCAATCCCGAAGTTTTAAAACAGTGGATCATTGATCTAGAATTTCAGGAAGGCTATTGGATCGGACATCTCAAAGGCGATCCCCAAGACTTTATTGCCAGTCTGCGATTGATGAGAGCACAATTAATTTCGATTCAGCTTGCTCGCCCGTCGCTAGAAGAGTTTTTTGTGCAGCAGTTGCGCGATCGAGGCATTCACTCCAGCAGTTAGCGTCAAATTTTATGACTCAATCCTCAACGCCCGTTCTCTCTGCTTCAGGATTAATCAAAAGCTTTGGCGGCGTGATGGCAGTTAATAACGCTTCGATCGAGGTTGCTCCCGGCAGTGTCACGGGGCTAATCGGTCCCAACGGCGCAGGCAAAACGACGCTGTTTAATCTGCTGTCTAACTTCATCCATCCCGATCAGGGGCAAGTGTTGTTTGACGGAGAGCCGATTCAAAACTTACAGCCTCACCAAATCGCCCAACGAGGAATGGTTCGCACGTTTCAAGTCGCCCGTGTGTTGTCTCGTCTGTCGGTGTTAGAAAATTTGCTGTTAGCGGCTCAACATCAGACGGGTGAGAAATTTTGGAACACCTGGTTTTCAGGCAAGCAGATTGCTAAAGAAGAGCGAGAAGCCCGCGATCGGGCGATGGAAATCCTAGAATCAGTTGGACTGGCAGCTAAAGCCCACGACTATGCAGGCGGACTTTCGGGCGGACAGCGCAAGTTGTTGGAGATTGCCCGATCGCTGATGACCCGTCCCAAACTCGTGCTGCTCGACGAACCTGCGGCAGGAGTCAACCCAACGCTAATCAATCAAATCTGCGAATATATTCACTACTGGAACCGTCAAGGACTCTCCTTTCTAATCATCGAACACAACATGGACGTGATTATGACCTTGTGCGATCGTGTCTGGGTTCTCGCTGAAGGCAGCAATCTCGCGGTTGGTTCTCCAAGCGAAATTCAAACCAATGCTCAAGTCTTAGAAGCTTATTTAGGACAGTGATCCCGCCTTGTCTGTACAGTGGTTTGAAGAACAGGAACGGTATGATTGAGAGGAAGTTAATTTATGTAACGTTCTTTGACTGCCACCTTTAAACCTACCGACAGCACGATTCTCCCAACTAGCTGGAACTCTCTCGATCCCGTTTGGCAGGGCAACGATCGCGATATTCAGCAAGGCTTACCCCACAGTCAGTTAGCCCCAACTTGGCAAATGTTGCTCTTAGGAGACGGCTCTCCAACCCGCCACCTGCAACTTCTCACAGGCGAACCGACTGAAGTAGACGTGATCGATATGTCTACGATCGGGTTTGATCACGACCATGCCCCTGCTTCGATCGAGATGGTGCCCGGACCGCGACTGCGACGGCAAGTTTGGCTAAGAACGTCCTCTGGGCAACGATTAGCCTATGCAACTTCGTGGTGGGAGCAGAGCCATGTAGACGAGTATTTGCAGAACCGATCGCTCCCCATCTGGGCAAGTCTTGCCCGATTGCGAACCGAGCTATACCGAGACGTGAAGGGCATTTGCTACGGTCACTCTAGCGTTTTAGAAGAAGCTTTTGAGCAATCAGGTCCTTTTTGGGGACGACATTATCTCTTCTGGCACCACGGGCAACCCCTGACGGTGATTTACGAGGTGTTTTCACCCTACTTGCAGAAATATCTCGGTGAAATGCAGCTTCACGGTTAAGCGTCCCGAAATTTTCTGGGGTATCGAGGACGACAAGGAGTTCCCCAACAAACCTGCTGCTCTGGCAACGAAGAAAACACGCTACTCCGTGCTCCAACCAATGTGTTGGCTCCAATTTGAACGCCTGCCCCGACAAAGCAGTCTGTTGCAATCCAAACCCCGTTGCCGATCGCGATCGCGGCAGTCACCAATCCAAACTTAGGGTCTTGAGGATCGTGACTCCCGGTACACAAGTAGCTCTTTTGGGAAATTACGCACTGCTCGCCAACCTGAATCGACTCCAAACTATAAAAGACGACATCATCACCAATCCAGCTATAGTCGCCAATCTCAACCTTCCAAGGATAGGTAAATCGAGCCGTCGGACGAATCAAAACCCCTTTGCCAATTTGTGCCCCAAACAGCCGCAATAGCTGACACCGCACTGAGTTAAACGGGTGAGGAGTCAACGGAAAAACTACCCCCTGCACTAGCCACCACAGCATCACATACCAGGTAGGACGACCACGATCGAACCCGCCTTGGTCATATTGACGCAAGTCAACTAGGGGTTTTGCATCTAAAACCGGAGACAGTTGTGCCGATTCCTGATCCATTAATCCTCTCAGTGCCAAGATTCGGTTTGGGCGACAGGTTGAGAAGTCGCTTGGGGAGGCTCGTGTTTGGCTGTATTCAGAGTGCCACCACACTGACGCAACTCATAGAGCTTCACGCCAATCTGGTATTCATATTGACTTAACAATCGACCATAAATATAGCCTGCCTTTCCATCTAAAAAGCCTAGCCGAATGATGTAGAAGAGAATGAACCGCAGCAGCGGTTTAAACGGAAGCCTAACCCAAATGTTTTTTAAGAACCGCTTGCGCTGGACGGCAGTGCCAAAAAGATTGGCTCCGATCGTGCCCTGCTCATCTTTGCCATTGAGCCGATTCAGATAAACCTGAGCCTCCCAATTTGAGTAGCGATTGTGACGTTCTAGCCAGTGATAGAGATCTTTAAAATCGATGTGAAGCATATCCTGCTTGAGATATCCAACCTTTCCTGACAGAATGACGTGTTCGTGAACTTCGTTATCGCCTGTGTTTCGAATTTCCTCAGTTTTCAAGTTTTCATAGCGCCCTTTCTGATGTCGAAACAGACGCAAGTTCCAGTCAGGATATTTGCCTCCGTGACGAATCCACTGACCGAGAAAAAACACTTTCCGGTTTAGATAATAGCCATCACACTCCGACTGTTGAATCGCTGTCTCGATTTCATCCCACAGTTCCGGCGGAATGCGCTCATCGCAATCGACAATCAGCACCCACTCATGGCGAAATGGCAGATTTTCGAGTGACCAATTTTTCTTTTTAGGCCATCGACCATTGAACTGGAACTGCACCACATTAGCTCCGTGGCGTTCAGCAATCTCGAGCGATCGATCGCTGCTCTGAGAATCAACCACAAACACCTCATCAGCTCTGGCAACACTCTCAAGACACGCCGAGAGATTTGCCTCTTCGTTTCGAGCCGGGATGAGCACAGACACCGGAAGTTTAGGGAGCTTGGAGTTCATAATTAAACCATTAAGCATGAGCGCGACCCAGACCGCAAGGTTAGCAGAATAATCGTTGCCCTGCAGTGTTCCCATTCCAGAACAGCCGTCTCTAGGCTAGTCATTAATTCTAGACCTAAAGGCGATCAGTCTAAACTTCAGTACCCGGCTTATCAGTACTGAGCGCATAAGTCGGTTTGATCGGCAAAGAGCTTGCCTTCACCTGGTAAAAGAGATTCTCATATTGACTCAGTGCCTGTTCAAATGAATAGCGCTCTAGAGCATGTTGCCGCCCCTGCTTGCCCAATCGCTCGGCGTGTTCGGGATTTTTTTGCAACTCTAGAATCTGCTTTGCCAACGCCACCGGATTTTCTGGCTCAACCACGACCCCTCCTCGGCTTTTCTCGATCGCTTTTGCAGCACTGCCCGATAAGGGAACTGATGCAATCACTGGGCGACCGCTTGCCAGCAAAACTTGCGTTTTAGACGGCATATTAAACGAGACGACATTATGCTTTTGCACGATCAGCCCCACATCAGCGGCGGCTAACATCTCAGGCAACTTCTCACGCGGTTGAAAGGGCAGCAAGACCACATTGTCAGCCCCACAAGTTTTACAATAGCGTTTTAGCTTTTCAACTGCCTTCTGTTCACCGACGATGACAAACACAATATCTGGCGCACCACATAACTGTGCTGCCGCCTCTACAACGGTCTCTAACCCTTGAGTTAAGGCAATATTGCCTGAGTAGAGCACAACAAACTTGCCTTCAAGCTGGTGAGCACGTCGAAAGGCATTATTCTCTTTAGGAAGCGGACGGATAAAGTTAGTGTCTACCCAATTGGGAATGCAGGTGATCTTCTCAGACGGAACCCCTTTGCTCTCTAGATTCTCAACAAACCCCTCAGCAATCACGCTGACGGTGTGTGCTGTCTGATACGCAAACTTCTCGATCGCTTCCAGCACCCAAATCAAAGCCTTATTTTTAATCAACCCCATGTGAACGGCAGCTTCGGGCAGAATGTCTTGCACGTTTAGCACGATCGGGCAATTGTATAGCCAGCCCAACAGAGCAGCCGGAGCGCATACGGGCAACGGCGGCACCGTTAGAAGAACCAAATCAGGTCGCCACCCTCTGAGCGCTTGAAAGAAGCTAGTGAACACAAAACTGCTGTCTAGGATAATGCGATCGACCAAGGTCGGCTTCGGCTTAACCCTGACATAGCTGCGTTGGATCGTCACCCCATTGCGTTCTTCAGTTTCATAGAGCTTGCCGCGATATTGCTCATAGATTTCGCGCTGCGGGTAATTGGGCATCGCTGTGATTACCCGCACTTCATGCCCGCGAGCTACTAACCCTTCTGCAAGCTCAGTCATCAGAGGTGCAATGCCGATCGGTTCCGGGTAGTAGTTGTATGAATAAATCAAAACACGCATAGCGGGTGGACTTAGACGGTTGGAGTTACGTTTCACTGGCTGCATTCGTTCTGAAGGTTTGATTCCTGGTCTCTAAGAATCTTTGACTGTCATCAGAAATCAATGATTTCTTGAATTATTTTTAAGTAAGGCTTTACTTATCATTCCCACTGAGTAAAGATGATTACACTATTCGACCGATCTTTTAGGGAGTAGAGAGATATATTCTTGTACTACGCTTAGATTAACGTTCTGTAAATAGACTAACGGTCGCAGTCTATTTAGATACTTGAAGACAGGTTCGCTTTGTCTACTCTTTACACGCGGAGCGATACCTTTCTGGAGGATACTCACAGCGATTTAGACTCTTAATTTAGACTCTTCTGAATAAAGCCGATAGATCAGGACTCAATGGATTCTCTATAAACCTTGTGGAACCCCTATTATCAGATGAATAGTGAGATCCAGATCTAGAGAGACTAGGATTTTTGTTAGCTTGACTGATCGGCTCCTTCAATGGGTGGAACGATCGCAGAAAACAGGGCTGCATAATCCATCTCAGCAAGTGACATCGCGATCGCTTTCATCAGAATTTGACGCACTCCTTCTACGCCGTTTGTCTCAAGCCCTGATAATCGAGCAGATGATATGAACAAATCAACGTCTTTTTTGAGATGCTTGGTCGGAAAATTTGGATTCTCATAATCTCGATCGAGCATTCGTTGCAGTTTTTTATCAAAGGTAGGCGCATAAAGGGCGCTTTTACGCAAAATCGCCATAAACGCTTGAACGTCTACGCCCTGATGCGTGACCAACCCTAAACTGACTGCGAATGCACTCGTTAACGCGCCGATTAGTTGATTAAGTGCCAACTTAACCGCCGCTGCTGACCCCACTGAGCCTAACAGCACTGGCTCTGACCCAAAGGTTTCTAAAAGCGTTGACCAGCGAATAAATTGCTCAGGTTCTGCGCCAACCATGATGATCAGTGACCCCGATCGCGCCTCTGGAATGCTGCCTAGCACGGGAGCTTCTAGATAGTCACCTCCTGCGGCGACCACCTCATCCCGAATTCTCTGACTTTCATGCGGGGCGATTGTACTCATTTGAATTATGGTGCGTCCTGCTAGTTGAGATCGAGACGCATCGCAGAGCAAAAGCTCACGAATGGCAACTGCATCCGTGAGCATGAGGATAATGCAATTTGAAGCGGCGATCGCGGTAGCAGCAGACGGCGCGATCTTGGCTCCCATTGCTTGTAAAGGGTCTAGCTTAGAAGCAGTGCGGTTATAAACAGTGAGAGAATGATGGGCAGCTATTAGGCGTTGTGCGATTGGCAAGCCCATCAATCCAGTTCCCAGAACGCTAATCTTCACGGTTCACCTCAACTCAAAACGTTGGCTTGTTGAGCGCCTAATTTAAAGTCTACAGGGTGAGGGAACGGGAACCCTACTGAATTGCTTTCATCAAAAACTGAGCGATTTCAATCAATTCGTTTTTGTTAAAGGTTTCGAGTAACACCCTAGCCGCTACTCTCGGGTCTCGTGGAATTGAGACTTGATTATGTTTAGACGTAACTTGACGCACAGAGGGTTGAGCTGCAACTTGAGAAGGCGCGGCAGTTCGAGTGGGCATCACCAGTTTGAGAAGATTTTGACTCACTTCAATCTCAGCGACTCGCCGCGTCAGCAAAAGATCACTCGCCTGTTTAAGATCACGAATCACGATCGGAGCCAAAATCGGGTAAGCGTTTTGGGGATTTGCGATCGCTCGTTGCACGATTTGCAGAGCAGTCACCCAAGGCTTGGCAGTGCCATTTAGTTGAATCAAGCGACTGCATAACGCGACAAGCTGTTGACGACTCCTAATAGAGTCTCCCTGCTTAAACAGTTGCAGCATTGCCTTAAGAATGGCATTGATATGAGCAGTTGCATTCGGCGCAGGCTGAGGTACAGCAGCGTTTTTGACCTGTAGCGGGGCAGATACTCTGCGATTGATGAGAGATTGAAGATACGCTTCTAATTGGGCAAAAATAGGCTCGGAGGCAACAACGGTTTGGTGAGCCTCTTCTTCTCGTAACCCAAAAGGACTTTGCAGCGCCTCGATTAATTCTTTAAGGGTATCAAACCCCTTGAGAAACAAGTTCTCTAGTTTTTGGTCGATCGCAACTGGGTGCTCTTGCAAGTGTTTAAAGCAATCCTCGAAGTGATGAGCCGTTTTTTGAATACTATCAAACCCCAGCATTGCGGCTCCTCCTTTAATAGAGTGTGCTGCCCGAAATAGCTCGTTGACTCGCTCTGAGTCAGACATGGTGACTTGCAGATTGACTAAGCCTTGCTCGATCGTATCAAGATGTTCTTTTGCCTCTTCGATGAAATAGCCTAAAATTTGCTGCTGCTTGACTGATTGCACTGCCCTGCTCCCTTCGTCAAAAGTGGATATTGAAAGAGGAGAACCGCCCACTCCTGTACTGAGTGTTCCCAGCTACATTCACAGTCTCACGTATCTAGAGATAAAGAACCAATAAAAGATTAACCTTATGCTGAGTTCCGTCCCAAGGTCTACAGTGGAGGGTTTTTGATGGTACAAATTGAGATAAAAAGTTTTAATAGAGGTAGCGAAAGCCGTTTAGCGCCTCTAGGTTACCCGTCCTGTTATAGAGCGGAGGAAGAGATCAGGCTCTTCGCATCTTGTGTGTGACTTAGAATCGTGAATTAAATCAAACCGGTCATTGCAAAGTGGATTTGCCCTTACCCCCGCCCAAACTGGGAGAGGAGCAAGAGTCCGGTTCCCCTTGTCCCAGCTTGGAAGAAGGGGTTAGGCGAGGGCTTCGCCCCACTTCGTGAGGAGGTCGAAGATCTCGACATTAATAAATCCGCCTTAGCATCAGCTTTCTATCAGCATCTTCCCCATCTACCAACATCTTCTCCATCTCAAGAGTGGATCCTTATGAATCAGCCTCACCTTCTAAAACTTGCCAAACAAGGAGACTCCACCGCTATCGCAGCGTTGATGAATGCAGTTTTAAACCCTCACGAGATTCAGGCTCAAGTGAAGCTAGAAGAGCGGTGTTTATGCATTCTCCTAGAGTCAGCCCAAGCGTTGAACCAAGACGCGATCGCTACTTTTGTTCACAGAGGGCTACAGAGGCTTGGCGCAGAGCAAGTTGATGCTGTTAAGATCTGCTCACAAAAAACAGGGAAATCTTCTGTTTCCTGGGTGAGAGAATTTGAGCTACAGCCCGTAGTTAACGCTGTTTCAAAAGATAGCTCTGAAAACCTAGAAGACTCTTTAGACCTTGATGAAGCAGAGATTGAGGAGGAGCAGACGGAAAATGATTCATCCATTTCGTCTTATTTCCGAGCTTACTCAGTTCTGTTTGTGATCGCCGTGGTGGTTGGTTTTATGTCAGGCGGCACAATGGCAGCCTTGATTTCGACCTCGCAGACAGAAGATCAAACGGCGGCTATAGAGACAGCAGGAGGGTTGTTAGGAGATGGGAGTAAGCAGACCCCTCAAGAGAAGCAGCAAAAGGCTGAGAGCTATCTAAAAGCCATGAATGCCGCTCAAACTAAGTTTTTTGATGAAAACAAGCGATTTGCCAGCAGTTTAGAAGAGCTTGAGCGATCGACGAACTTAATTTCTCAAAGCTATGACTATGCCTATAAGTTGAGAATCGCGACTGCATCTCGTGTCGAAATTGCAGCCGTCCCCAAAGAACGTAGTTTGAGAAGCTATGTCGGAGTCGTCGCGGTAACTGAGGAAAAAACTGCAAATATCATCTGCAAGGCAAAACAACGTTCAGCCGAGTCGTTACCCGTTCCCGAATTTTCAAAGACGTTGAAGTGTCCAAGCCGTTCTGCTCAAGTAGACTAAGACGGAATTGCGGTTGAAAATGTGGTGAACAGAAACACAGCGACGACCGCGATCGCTAACACACCCTGAATTAAATTACCCACTAGCGAACCGACGACGATGCCGATTCCTGCTTTGACAGCAACTTTGATGTCTTTGCAGTAAATGAACTCGCCTACGATCGCTCCTAATAAAGGTCCGAGCAAGATGCCGAGTAGCGGTCCGCCGAAGGGCAAAGCGGGCAGCAAACCAAAGAATCCTAAAAACAGACCGACGATCGCGCCAATCTGTCCCCAATTACTGGCTCCTGCTTTTTTGGCTCCCCAGTAACTTGCTAAAAAGTCGATGCCAATGCTGCTGATGAGAACGACGATCGCGACGGTTAGGGCGACTCCGACACTGGCAAATCCTTTAATCAATCCCCACGCAATAATCCCAATCAAAATCAAGCTCGTGCCTGGAATGCCCGGGACGACTGCGCCGATGATGCCCACGACCATGAGGGCGACCAATGACCAATAGATAACGATCGTGGATGTCATGGGAGTTTAGTGAAGGGTCATTACTACGGTAGCGTGAAGAGGTTAACCTTTGGCGGGTTCAAGCTCCTGACTGAGGGTATTGTCAAGCTTTTCTGCGATCGCAGCGACCCAATTTTCATCTTGCTTAGTGTAACTGCGGGGAGCATTCGCTGCTAAAATTAGCGCTCCTTCAGTCCCGATCGGCTGACAGATTACCCCTTGTGTATTTTCAGGCAGATAATCAAACTCAAAGCGTCCCGGATAGATGGCGAGAGCAACTAGATAAATCGGCTGATGTTTATCTAACACTCGTTGTAAGATGGCTCCGGGCTTGACTTCAGCGTTGGGGCTGAGAATGCCTCGTCGCAGCAGAATTTTGCCCCGATGCCAAACCACGATCGACTTCGTAACGGTATTTTTTAAGAGGAGATGCGACATCCAAGCTAGCTCAGTTTTGATAGCATCTGGCAAATCAGGCGCAAGCTCAAAGCCTTGTTCACCGATTAGATCAACGCTCTCTGGGGTTCTCGCCTGGACTCGTTGCCAAAGCAGCCCTGTCAAGATCAGTAACGCACTGAGAATAACGCCCAACGCATCCGATCGTGCCTGTGAATCGGTCAAGCTTGATGTTAAAAACCGATTGGTGAACAGTAGAATACCTGCTATTATGCCAACCACGATCGGCAGTTGTCTCAGCACTTGGTTTTGATCGGGTTTCGCCATTTTTTCTCACTCAAATCTCTCAATCCCCTTCATTTATTCTGACAGGAGACGTGGCTTGCTAGAACTCTTTGGCTCTGGATTGGTGTCGCTGTGGCTAAATGTGGCAGGAGTGCCAGATCTCAATGCTCTAGAGGCGATCGAGCTAAATAGGTTGCAAGAAACGCCCGATCTCAGTGCAGAAACCATGATGAAGCAATATCTTAAACAGCTTGTCAGTCAAGGATTAAGCGAGACAACTCAAGGAGTTTGGCTTCAGTCAGGTGCTCAGCCGTTAGCTAATCATCAAGGAACGACTCCACTCCCGGCTGCTTCGATTACCAAAGTTGCTACCACGTTAGCCGCGTTAGAGACCTGGGGTGCCGATCATCAGTTTGAGACCTTGTTTTCAGCTACAGGTGTGATTCAGAACGGCGTTTTGCAGGGGGATCTGGTGATTCACGGTGGAGGTGATCCTCTGTTTGACTGGGCAGAGGCGATCGAACTGGGCAATACCCTCAACAAAATGGGCATCTCTCGCATCACAGGCAATCTGCTGATCGCGGGTAATTTTATGATGAGCTTTGAGGACGATCGCACCAAGACTGGAGAGTTACTTAAACAAACGCTCAACTCAAAAACCTGGGATGACGATGCAAAATTTGAGTATGAGCAATTGCCCAAAGGTACGCCCCATCCCAATGTTGAGATTAAAGGCTCAGTCAGAGTTGTCGTCGGAACTGAGCTACTTCCTAAACAAATTCTGCTGTTGCGACATCGGTCTCTACCGCTCACCGACATTCTTAAACGGATGAATGTGCACAGCCAGAATGAAATGTCTCAGATGTTAGCGGATGATTTGGGAGGCATCCAGGCAACCGTCGAGAAAGCCGCCAATGCCGCAGGAGTTTCCGCAGCAGAAATTCAACTGGTCAATGGGTCAGGGTTGAGCATGGACAATCGAATTTCTCCTCGTGCAGCTTGTGCAATGTTTGCCGCGATCGACCATTACATTCATCCGCGCAATTTTACAATCGCCGATCTATTTCCCGTATCAGGATGGGATCGCGACGGAACATTAGAAGATCGAGATATTCCGCGTGCGGCAGTTGTGAAGACAGGCACGCTCAATGAGGTTAGTGCATTGGCAGGAGTTTTGCCGACGCGCGATCGCGGGTTTGTCTGGTTCGCGATCATCAATCGGGGCACCAATATCAGCAGTCTCCGAAAGCAGCAAGAAGTCCTTCTCAAATCGCTACAGCATCAGTGGGGTAGTGTGCCGTCTCCGACCATGATTGAGCCAAGCTCTTGGGTCGGGACACGACGCGCCATGCTGGGGGCATCTGTCCGCAATGAGATTCTTTATGGCGGCTAGCCGCGAGTCTGAGCAGACCATTGAGATAGGTTAAGAAAATCTAACTTACATTGCGTTTTCTCAGGAAGTTAGGGAAACCTGATATGTTTTGATGATTCACAAACATATTAAGGTAACGTTATGCAATCCTCTCAAAGACACCTGGGTCAATCGATCGGAATGGTTGTGTTGCTCGCTATGACCTGTGTTGGCTTCATTGCAATCGTTTCTCAGATGAATTGAAGGTGATCACGATTTTTAAAGTGAAAGTAAGAGCATCAACAAGCTGTTTTAGACAAAGCTTTTTTACTTTACTTTACAATTTCAGATGTGTCGGCTGGAATTTCTCATAAATAAAAGGGCAGAGATATCGTGTCATATCTTTGCCCCTTCTTTTTGGCTAACGATGCGCTCTTAGACCCGTTGCAGCAAACTCAAGCCGTGAGTGTCAGTGCCACAGGTGTTGAGCAGCTGATAGCGATCGCTCAATTGCTGAACTCGTTTCGTCTCGTTGGGGCTAGCTCTCCAAGGTTTGGGATTGTTGTAAGCATAGTAGGCTTCTACGCCATCAATCCCACAGTTAGCCGCTGCCGGAATGAGGTCTTCGGGCGATCGCCGATAGCGAACCGGGTGAGCCAACACCGCTAAACCACCCGCTTGATGAATTGCAGAAATAACACGAGCCGCTTGAGCCGCTTCCCCAATAGGGGCGTTGCCTTGCAAGTAGGAAGCGATCGCGCTATGTTCAGGGTCAAAGGCAAAGCCTAAAATATGCACCTCAGTATCGAGCAGTTGGGACGTAATCTCGACCCCAACCCAAACATGAGGGATGGGCTTATCTACTGCTTCAGCAGAGTGTCGCCACTTATCAAGCCAGTGTTGCGCGACTCGATAGCCACTCACTTGATGGTGGTCAGTAATAGCGAACCCTTTAAGCGACAGCGCGATCGCTTGCTCCATCAACAACTCAGGCTGCAGCTGCCCGTCTGAGTGATTGGTGTGCATATGAAAATTGTAGACATGTGGACAACTCTCAGCATTAATTGACGCAAAAACCTGCCTGAGTGCCGCCACATCCTGCGCTGCTGGCTTCCCAGATATCGAAACGGTCGCAAGATTAGCAGCCATGAACGCCTCAAAAGTAAATGGGCTTGTTTGTTACTTATCTTCACTATAACGAATTTGAAGAAGGTCTTTAAAAACCCTCATTCTGCCTAAGTTAACAGAGCAGGTATACGCAGAGCGAGTATTGCGGTGAAACGCTTTGAAGTAGAGGCTCGTAAAAAGCGATCGTAGAAAAGTGGCACACGACCCTTATAGGTGAGCAGAAATGTCGTGATAGTGTAATTGCTCAAAGCATGGATAGAAGGCTCTTCATTATGACCTATCTACGTCCACCCTAGCGAAACCTGTGGTGAATCAGAAATGCTTTTTCACAGATTAGTCGAGTCGCGATATCAAGCTAACGCTGCCAAGCTAATTGTTTAATTTGAGTTCCTGAACGCATTGGATTGGATTTGAAATGACTGATAGCGGGGTTGCCCACCAAATAGGGGCAATACGATCGCGACTGGCTCTGCTGCGCAATCGTATCCTAGCGGAACCCATCTCAAACCAGGATTTGCAAGGTCAAATCCTGGATGAGCTGCAATCTGCTTTAGAGTTACTGCAAACGTCACAAGAGGCACTCAATCAACCCACTGAGCAGTTGGCTTCGAGCGAACCTGCTCAAACTCAACAAGACGACCGACGACGACCCTCTTTGCAAGAAAGAGACGTGTTGTTGAGAGAGATTCATCATCGAGTCAAAAATAATTTGCAAATCGTTTCTAGCTTGCTGGACATCCAAGCATTGCAAACCAATGATGCAGGAACGCGTGAACTGTTGAGAAGCAATCAAAGCCGAATTAGTCTAATCGCGCTGTTCCATGAGACTATTCAGCAGTCACAGACGCTAACTGAGATCAACTTCACTGACTATGTCCGAAATCTGGCACTCACAGTCTTTCGGATTTATGCCATCGATCCCGCTCGAATCACTCTGCGAGTTGAGGCAAATTCTGAGATTAGGGTGACCTCCGATCGCGCGATTCCTGCCGCGTTGATTCTCAATGAGTTGATTTCAAATGCCCTCAAACATGGGTTTCAAGAAGCCTCGATCGGAGAGATTAGGGTGAGTCTTGAAAGCAGTCCAGCAGGGCAAGTTAGATTGACCGTGAGCAACAGTGGCAGCAATCTCCCGTCTGACTTTGACCTTAGCCGCATAGATTCTTTGGGACTGCAGCTAGTTCAATCCTTAGTTCACCAAATTGAAGGAACCTTGGAGGTTGAAAGGAGTAATGGAACGACGTTCTATATCACATTTGAGAACCCGACGAGTGAACGGGGTGAATTCACGATGTAGTTAAGCCGTTCTCTAATGCAAACCGGACTAATTCCGTTCTGCTATTGGTTCCAGTTTTGCTAAACAGGCGGCTGACATATTTCTCGACGTTGCGCACACTGGTTTCTAAGCGACGAGCAATCTCTTTATTCATCAAGCCATCTACCACCAAATCTAAAACGCTTTGCTCTCGTGGAGTAAAGTCAAGCTTGACCGAAGAGGTCGATTGAACGATCGCGCCCCTCTGCGTTAAAATCGCTCGAATCTCGGCAATCTGACGTGCCATATCAGCGACATCGGGTGCGTCACCACTGCCCCCAGAGACTTTAAGAGATTCGCGCTGTTTGAGGAGACGAGTCACGATCGCCACCAGTTCGTCGGGATCAAAGGGTTTGGGTAAATAAGCATCACACCCTGCTGCATAACCCTGGATGCGATCGCCTGTCATGCCTCTTGCTGTTAAAAAGATGACGGGCAGCGACTGAAATCTGGGGTCTTCACGCAGTTGTTTGAGAAACTGATAGCCATCGACTTGGGGCATCATCACATCTGTTATCACCAAATCGGGTAGCTTTTGCTGAACCAGTTCCCAGCCCTCTTTAGCGTTGCTCGCTGCGTTAACCGCAAAGCCACTGTCTTCAAGATAGGCTTGCACTGCCTCACGGGGTCCAGGTTCATCATCGACTAATACTAGTTGCCCTGGCATCAATTGCGCTCCCCTTGTGGTGTTCTTATCATTCTAATGACTGTTGGCGATCGGCTCACGGTTTTGCACCAACCATTCTGTGATTCCGTCAGATAGAGCTAGGGCTAGTTTTTGCTGTGCCTGCAGGTTTGTGATCCACTCAAATTCGACGGGGTTAATCATAAATCCCAGTTCTAGCAAGACAGAGGGGGCGACAGTGGGACGGGTTAGCGCTAAATTATTCCAGAACACGCCATAGGAAGGTCGATCGAGGGTTTTGACTAAATAATGATGCAGAAAGGCAGCTAAATCCTGCGCTTGAGGTTGATACCAAAACGCGGCAACGCCGTTGGTATTGGTAGCATCACCATCGTCTGGCAGCGCATTGTAGTGCAGGCTAATGGCGATCGTTGGCTCCATTTTTTGAATCATCGCGGCTCGATCGTTGGGTAATAAATCTATGTCGGCTTCGCGAGTCATCAAAACCGTTGCGCCTCGTTGAATGAGATGCGATCGCACCAGTTTTGAAGTGATCAACGCAACATCTTTTTCGGGATAGCCCGTCGGACCTCTTGACCCAAGATCTTCAGGTCCGCCGTGCCCTGGATCGAGCAAAATTCGCACTCCTGTGAGAGATTTTGACTGTCGCGTGGGGGCAATTTTCGGCGGATTTCGGAGGGACAACACGAGCGTTGTGCCATCATATCGAAGCTTATAGCCCCACTGCTGAGCCGACTTGAGCGAAAACCGATAGTCAATTCTTCCTGGCTCAACCTGCTGCCAATCTAAAAAGGTGACTAACGGGTTGTTGCTGAGTCGAATCGTATCCGTTTGGGCGGTCGTGTTGTAGAGCGTCAAAACAAACGTATCTCTACGTTGCTGAATTGTGACAGGAACAGGCACTTGTAGGGGAAAAAGAATCTCTGTCCAGTCAGCTTTTTGGCGAGACGTGACTCCACGAATCAGCGATCGTACAGGCACCGAACTCGCAACCATTTTGGTTTCACCACTCTTAATCCATCCCCCATAGTCGAGCCGTACCCACGCTCCTTCTCGTCCGGTCACAGTTGCACGAGTTCCTTTTGGGAGAGGAGTCAAGCGCGAATAATCAGTGCTGGCTCCCGTTCGGGCAACGCCTTGCTCTGCGGTCACTTCCACAACTTCTAGCTGAGCAGGAGCGAGAATTCTCACCTTTCCAGGAGCGGCTTGAGCAAAACTGGCTCCTTTCACATTGATGAGATATTCAGGCTGACCCAATTCTCCAGGCGCGTCAGTTTTGACACATCCTGCATACTGTCCTGCTCCGTTGCTGCTCGTCGGTTGAGTCAGCCCAGTTAACACCCCAGAATTTTCGGGCAAGGTAACGATCGCCGTTTGACGCTGCAATGGAATAATCTGATCTGCGAGCTTGACCGACACTAGGGCGTTTGCCGGAGCGATCGCTCCAAAACACACCAACTCTCCGGGCAGTCGGGCGATATCGGCGATCGGAGTTAGTGAATCTTGACCAAATGCCAATCCGTCTGGGGCAGCAGGTTCTGCCGATTTGCGCGTCACCTTGATGTTGACTTTCTGATCTCGATAGCGCAACGAAAATAGATTCTCACCTAACCGCAGTGGAAAACTAGGGGCAAAATGTCCGCCAGGACTGCGAGCGATCGCTTGACCATTCACCGAGACAGACCCTGCGATCGGAGCTGAGCCAATCAAAAAAATTCGTGCTGCCGTAGTTTGGTGATCAGCAGGCGGGTAGACCACTCCCAGCGATTGACTCGCCCAAGTCGGAAGTGCTACCAGCAGCACCATCAAAAATGCCAGCCCTAGAAATCGTTGCATAGAGGAAAGAGAGCGATCGTAAGAAGTGACTATCTTAAGGCAAAGACACCGCATTCATAGAATTGTTGCTGATTAATCACCAATGACCTACGACTTATCCGCTCACCAGATCCCTGTGTCAAAATAAACGGGTTATCTGCATTTCTGCCCTCAAGGTTTATGACTAAGTTTGTGTTTGTGACGGGTGGCGTTGTCTCTAGTATTGGCAAGGGCATCGTAGCAGCCAGTTTAGGTCGATTGCTCAAGTCGCGCGACTATTCCGTTTCGATTCTCAAGCTCGACCCCTACATCAACGTCGATCCTGGAACGATGAGTCCCTTCCAACATGGGGAAGTGTTTGTGACCGAAGACGGGGCTGAAACCGACCTCGATTTGGGGCACTATGAGCGGTTTACAGACACGCCGATGTCTCGTCTTAACAGCGTCACCACTGGCTCAATTTATCAGTCAGTGATCTATAAAGAGCGGCGCGGCGAATATAACGGCGGCACTGTGCAAGTGATTCCTCACATCACTAATGAGATTAAAGAACGAATTTTGCGCGTTGCCAACAATACCAATCCCGATGTAGTGCTGGTTGAGATTGGGGGCACCGTGGGCGATATTGAATCGCTGCCCTTTTTAGAAGCCATCCGCCAATTTCGTAAAGAAGTCGGACGGAAAAATGTGATCTATATGCACGTCACGCTAGTGCCCTGGATTCCGTCGGCGGGTGAGATGAAAACTAAACCTACCCAACACTCAGTTAAAGAACTGCGATCGATTGGCATTCAGCCTGATATTTTGGTCTGTCGCTGCGATCGTCCCCTTCCTCCTGGCATTAAAGACAAAATGTCTGAGTTTTGTGACGTGCCTGTGGAGTGTGTGATCACCTGTCAGGATGCTGCTAGCATTTATGAAGTGCCCCTGATCATGGAGAAAGAAGGACTCGCCACGCAAGCGATCGACCTGCTGCACTTAGAACAACGCCAGCCTAATTTAACCCAGTGGCACACTCTGGTTGAGCGGCTCTACCGTCCGACTCAAAAAGTTGAGATTGCGATCGTGGGCAAGTATGTGCGCTTGAGTGATGCCTATCTATCCGTTGTCGAAGCTTTAAAACACGGAGCGATCGCCAACGGCAGCGAACTGCAACTGCGGTGGATTAGCTCTGAAGACATCGAAGGACATGACGCAGAATCTTATCTAAACGGCGTTGACGGCATCGTGGTGCCAGGTGGGTTTGGAATTCGAGGAGTCGATGGCAAAATTGCAGCAATCAAATATGCCCGAACCCACAAAATTCCTTTTTTGGGCTTGTGTTTGGGGATGCAGTGCTCAGTGATTGAGTGGGCAAGAAACACGGCAGGTTTAGAAGAGGCTCACAGTGCTGAGTTTGTCCCAAATGCCAAAAATTTGGTGATCAACTTACTGCCCGAACAGCAAGACATCGTAGATTTGGGTGGCACTATGCGCCTCGGTTTATATCCCTGTCGCTTGGCACCCAATACGGTGACGTTTAGCCTCTATGAAGAAGAAGAAGTCGTCTATGAACGGCATCGCCACCGCTATGAGTTTAACAATCAATATCGAAGTCTATTGCTAGAGACTGGATATGTGATTAGCGGCACATCACTGGATGGACGACTAGTTGAGATCATTGAGCTTCCCGGACACCCATTTTTTGTAGCGACTCAGTTTCACCCAGAATTTCAGTCACGACCTAGCAAACCCCATCCACTGTTTAAGGGATTTATTCAAGCAGCGATCGCTGAAAAGTCGTCTGCAAAATTAGAGTCAACCGCTCCTGTAGAAGCCCCATTAATCGCTTTGACAGAAGCATAGCGATCGCCCTGCCAAAGTCAAACAACAGTCTCTGTCAAGCCACAGGTTGATTAAACAAAACTTCACAAGGGAGCTATAGGTGCGAGAATGAGCGCAGTGAGGAGTTGACTAGGCAGACTGCCAAGGATTGAGGTTGCATATGTCAATAGACCGATTAGCCACTGGAGTTTCAGGGCTTGATGAAGTTTTGCGTGGTGGTTATGTTCCAGGTCGAACCTACTTAGCGCGGGGAGGACCTGGAACAGGCAAAACTACGTTGGGATGGCACTTTTTGACGACTGGAATCGCCCACGGAGAAGCCGTTCTATTCATCACGCTTGGAGAACCCGTTGGACAGTTACGAAAAGCGGCGATCGGGCTGGGATTTGACATTGACAAAGTAACCTTTCTAGATCTCAGCCCCTCGTCTGACTTTTTTGCCGAAGTTCAGACCTATGACATTTTTACCCCGGCTGAAGTCGAGCGCGAACCCACCACTCAGCGCATTGTCGAGCAAGTCGAAAGCCTCAAGCCCCAGCGAATTTTTATCGATGCGATGACGCAGTTTCGCTATCTGGCGGCAGATGCGTTTCAGTTTCGCAGACAGGTGCTATCGTTTTTGCGGTTTTTGGTTGAGCAGGGGGCGACGGTGCTGTTTACATCAGAAGGGAGCCAGGAAGCCCCAGATGATGATTTGCAGTTTATGAGTGATGCAGTCATTAACCTCGATTTTTCTCGTCAAGAGCGATCGATTTCTATCTCAAAGTTTCGGGGGTCTGATTTTCGCGGTGGCTATCACTCAATGCGGCTGACCAGTGCTGGAATGGAAGTGTTTCCTCGGCTGATGCCTGAAACCTATAAACAGACCTTTACTTTAGAAACCATTTCTTCGGGCATTCCAGAAATTGATGAACTGCTGCACGGCGGGTTAGAGCGCGGCACAATCACGATTATTAGCGGTCCGAGTGGAGTTGGCAAAAGCACGCTAGGGCTTCAGTTTATGAAAGAAGCAGCGGGCAGAGGCGAACGATCGGTGATTTATAGCTTTGAAGAGTGGCAGGAAACGCTGCTGCAACGGGCGGAATCAGTCAGCATTCCCATTCGCACGATGATGAAGCTAGGAACGCTATCTGTGGTGCAAGTCGAGCCACTGCTCTATATGCCGGATGAGTTTGCCAACATGGTGCGGAAAGAAGTTGAGCAAAACCAAACGCGAATTGTGATGATTGATAGTGTGTCTGGCTATCAGCTTTCGGTGCGTGGTAATGAGTTAGTCATGCACATCCATTCACTGTGCAAATATTTGCAAAACAAAGGCGTGATGGTGCTGTTAATCAATGAAGTCGAGACGATTACGGGAGATTTTCGAGCCACAGAAATGGGCATTAGCTACCTGGCAGATAATCTGATCTTTTTGCGCTATCTGGAGTTGAAAGGGGAACTGCGACGTGCGATCGGGATTCTCAAAAAACGCATGACCGACTTTGAGAAAACCCTGCGCGAATTTGAAATTACCCGCTATGGAATCAAAGTTGGCAAACCTCTAACTCAATTGCGGGGCGTGTTGCGAGGAATCCCTGCACTGAACGAGGATGACCAACTCTAATCCTTTTCACCTGTTAGCCGTAGACCGAAATATTCGCAATCTGGAACTGCTGACCCAGTTTTTGGGTGAGCAAACCTATCAGGTGTCCGGCATTAACTCGATCACAGCCTTTGAACAACTGCTAACCACCTCCTCTGAGATTGATCTGGCTCTAATCGATATATCGGGATTTGATCACCACATTTGGCAGAGTTGCAAACATTTGCAAGATGCTAGAATTCCATTTTTAATTCTGTCATCTCAACTGAGTGCCAGGTTGCAGCAGCAAAGTCGAGCGGTGGGTGCTCACAGCTTGTTGATCAAGCCACTTGTTGTGAAGCAGTTATTAGAAACGATTCACTACTTGCTAGAGTTTAGTCATGAGTCGAATTGTCATCTTTCTCGAAAACAGTGAAAACCGCCGCTTGTTGGCAGATTGGCTGAGTCTTCACCATGAAGTTGAGGCGGGTGATTCGATCGTGCAAGCAAAACAGGCATTACCACTCTTTGATGAGCCATTTGACCTGTGCATTTTAGATGGTTTAGCGCTGAATCACTTATGGGAATGGGTGCAAGCCAGAAAACAATCTGAGCAGCCTGTATTTCTACCATTTCTGCTGACGACTCCACGATCGGATGTCAAACTGCTAACACGCCACCTGTGGCAAAGTGTCGATGATGTGATCAGCAAACCAATGGAGCGGCTAGAACTTCAGGCACGGGTTGAGATTTTGCTGCGATCGCGGCAGTTGTCGCTTGAGCTTAAGCTGACGAACCAGCAGCTTCAAACTGAGATTGCAAACCGCGATCGAGCCGAAGCCGATCGCGCTCAACTGCTGTTGAGTGAGCAAGCAGCGCGAGCTGAGGCTGAGGCAGCTAATTTAAGCAAAGATGAATTCATTGCCACGCTCTCTCATGAGCTACGCAATCCGCTCAACACGATGTTGGGCTGGTCGCGGCTGCTCCTTAGTCGCCAGCAAGATCAGTCCACTATCCAACGCGCCTTGGAGACGATCGAGCGCAGTGCACAAATGCAGTCTCAACTGATTGAAGACTTAATGGATGTGACGCGCATCACTCAAGGCAAAATTCGGTTGGAGTTCTCAATTGTCGAGCCGACTGCTGTGATTGAGGCAGCGATCGATGGGGCACAGCCTGCTGCCGCTGCTAAAAAGATTCGCTTAGAATCGACGTTGGAATCCTGCTCCACTGCGATATATGCCGATCCAATTCGCTTGCAGCAGATTATTTGGAACTTGCTATCCAATGCGATTAAGTTTACCCCTGAAGGGGGATTAATCGACGTGCGGTCTAAGTGCTCACAAACCCATGCTGAAATTCAAGTCATCGACACGGGCAAGGGCATTGAGCCGGAATTTTTGCCTTATATCTTCGATCGCTTCCGTCAAGCTGAAGGAGCTACTAATAAAACTCAAACAGGCTTAGGGCTGGGTCTAGCGATCGTCCATCATTTAGTGGAGCTGCATGGCGGAAGCATCACGGCTGACAGCGCAGGCAAGGGGCAAGGAGCCACCTTCACTCTCATTTTGCCTTTGAGTTCTACGTCTAACTCAGCCGCTCTCATGGATGAGAAGGCTAGCCTTTGATCTGCTTTGAGTGAATTTTTAACGGTCATTGTTTAGAAATCGCTTCAAACGGTTCAGTTCCTAGCGGGCTGGGTAGCCAACCGTTGATCGATTTGCGAGACACAAGCAGGGGTTTAGAATGCACGATCGGAACTCGCACGACTTCTTGATGCAAAATTTCGTCTACTTCGGCATAGAGCTTCGATCGGACGGATTGATCAGCAGTCAGTCTCGCTTGATCTAACGCTTGCAGAATACGATCGTTCTTCCAATTCCCGATATCTTTGGTGCTGCCCGTCCCGAAGTGAGGATAATAAAACGTGTCTGGGTCGCCATAATCGCCCGTCCAACCCATCATAAAAGACTGATAGCCAGGGGGTTTGATGCGATCGGCGAGATAAGCCGTCCAGTCTTTTGTCTTAAGGGAGGCACGAATTCCCACTGCGTTGAGATCGGCGGCAAATGCCTCAGCGATCGGCTTGGGAGTCGGGAAATAGGGACGAGAGACAGGCATATACCACAAATCCATCTCAAAGCCATTGGGGTAGCCTGCTTGACGCAGCAGTTCTTTGGCTTTTTGGGGATTGTAGTCGTAATCTTTTAAAGCTGAAGACTGCGCCCACGCGAGGGTGGACGGCACAAAATGAGGCGTACTTTCTGCCAAGTCTCCCCAAAAGGCTTTGACGATCGCAGGTCGATTAATGGCATAAGCGATCGCTTGCCGAACTCGCACATCAGCTAAGGGTTTATAAGTTGGATTCAGTGCTAAATAGCCCACATTAAACGACGGTCGAGCAACGGCAGTGAGATTGGGATCACGATCAATTTCTGCCTTTTGATCAGGCGCAAGATCAACGGTGAAATCAAGCTGTCCGGCGCGAAGTTGAGCCAGTCGTGCAGCGGGATCGGTGATAAATCGCATCACTAATTGATTACTTTTCGGAAATCCAGCGTTCCAATAATTGGGATTTTTTTCGAGCACGATGCGATCGCCCGATCGCCATTCTTTAAACACAAAAGCTCCGGTTCCGACTGCGCCAGCGGCAGGTGTGCCATAACTCGCCCCAGCTTTCTGAATTGCAGTTGGGCTGGCGATGCCAAAATAACCCGACGCGATCGTGCTGGGAAATGCCGCAAACGGTTGCTTCAACCCAAACTGAATCGTGGATTTATCCGTTACGACCAAATTTTGAAGCAGTGAGTTGGGTTCGCCTCTAGAGCCGCCAAAAATCTGTTCCCAAATCTCATAGGTCTTGCCAGCGTTGCGATAACCATTGGGACTGTTTTTGTCCCACCAGCGATCGACGTTAAACTTCACCGCGTTAGCATCAAACTCTGTTCCATCGTGAAATTTAACGCCTTGGCGGAGTTTGAATGTCCAGGTTTTGCCATCGGGTGAAGCCGTCCACGAAGTCGCTAAAGCGGGTTGTAATTCTGTAGTTCCTGGCTTGAATTCGATCAGACGGTTATAGATTTGATTGTGAACAATAATCGAGTTGCCGTCGGTGATATTCCCTGATTCTAAATTGACAGGCTGACCACTCGAACCGTAAACCAAAATGCCTGATTGAGCGGTTCCACTAACGGGGTTTGTTGAGGGACTGCTGCAATTGGATATGATGAGAGCGATCGTCAATAACGCTGCTAAAAATCCAGGTTGCCAAGCGTGTTCAAATTGATATCGGACTTGTTTTAGAAATTTTTCCACAGCGTTTTGATTCCTCACTCCCACTCATTGCTAATAGCGTTCATAAATTTCTAGAGAGCCATTAGAAAAGTTTTACGCTTTTGCGTCTAAGAATAATTTCGCGTTATCCGCTTTGCCCGCCCTGAGCTGAAGTTCGGGTAATTGAGGAAAGTCCGTTGAAACGGACTCAGAAACTAATTTGGTTCCTCTTTAACCCGTTTCAACGGGTTTCCCACTGTTAGCCCGAACTTCAGCTCAGGGCGAAATTGTAACGAAGCGATCAGACTCGAATAGCCGAAGTGCCTGCGTAACGACTCCTCATTATGGACAGTCATGAAAATAGTAGCAATGATCGAATCGTCGTCTCTAACCAATCTGCGCGATCTTCTGATTCACACGCGGTTTACCAAATCGCTCCCAAGCACTGCCACCTCGCAAAAATAGCTCCATCCAGCGAGTCTCAGTGCCGTCGATCGCCCAGCCAGAACTGCCCGGAGCAAACGCCAACGTGCCTTCAGGAACGCGAAAACTCCCGTCTGAGTAAATGGCATCGCTGACCACATCGCCAATCCGAATCACGACTTTGGATTCTGGCTCTAACGTCAGCGAGTGAGCCGGAATCGTGGTTTTGATATTGCCATAGCCATCAACCCAGGCAACTCGATCGCTCGGTACATCTAAAATTTGATCCGGGTTAAGAGCCTCGCCTAGCAAACTGAGATCTCCATTGGCGATCGCCGCCGCAGCCGGAGGAAACACATCGCGCGATCGAAACTGTGATCCACCTCTCGACACATTCACAACCTGTAAAACCTGAGCGTGATGCTTAATAAACGAAAGCGTGAATCCAGCGTTTACGCCCACTACTTTCACTCCATTATTCAAGAGCGCGTAAGTTAATCCCTCACCTTCGTTGTTTTGGCGGGCTTCGGGGTCGTCTTGACGCGGAGCACAATTGTGATAAATCAATCGCTCTGCCGGGCCCGGATTCAAGCCGAGTTGAGCAATCCAAAAGCCTGTTGCCAACGTGCTAAAAGGCGGAACTGAAAGCAGATTAATCTGCGCTTGAGGAATGCCTGTCAACAGGCGTTGAGTCACTTCCGAAAAGGCAGGATCGCCCGTTCCATAGTCTGCAATCAAGCTGATAAACATGGTGATTCTAGTCTGACGGTTCGCCATTAAACGTTTCTAGCTTAAACGCTTTAGAGACAATGAAGACACGTTAAAATCAAGTCTCTACTTGGGAGAACAACGCCTTGCCTACACTTGGAGTCAATATCGATCACATTGCCACGATTCGGCAAGCCCGACGCACGGTAGAACCCGATCCCGTTGCGGCAGCAGTCTTAGCAGAACTGGCTGGAGCCGATGGTATCACCGTGCATCTGCGTGAAGATCGGCGGCACATTCAAGATCGCGATGTGCAGCTATTGCGGCAAATTGTGCGAACGCATTTAAATTTAGAAATGGCGGCAACCGATGAAATGGTGGCGATCGCCCTCAAAATTCAGCCCGATTATGTCACGCTCGTTCCTGAAAAGCGCGAAGAAGTCACGACTGAAGGCGGTTTAGACATCGCCGGACAGATCGATCGCATGAAATTTGTCGTCAGCAAACTTCAGGATGCAGACATTCCCGTTAGTTTGTTTATTGATGCCGATCGCCATCAAATCGATGCGTCGGTGGCGACGGGTGCCAGATTTATCGAGCTACACACCGGACAGTATGCCGAAGCTCGCACCGAAGAGAGCCGCGCCAAAGAGTTGCAAATCTTAGCAGACGGCTGTGAACACGCGATCGCTGCCCAATTGCGCGTCAACGCTGGGCACGGACTCACTTATTGGAATGTTTACCCGATCGCGGGTCTCACAGGCATGGAAGAATTGAATATTGGACACACCATTATTAGTCGTGCTGCCCTGGTTGGGTTAGAACGCGCCGTCCGAGAAATGAAACAAGCGATTCAAGGGAACCTGTAATGACGACTTACTACTATGTTTTGGCGAGTCAGAAGTTTTTGACCGAAGATGAACCGATCGACGAAATCTTTAAAGAGCGGACTCGCAACTATCAAGAAAACGAAAAAGAAATTGATTTCTGGCTCGTCAAACAGCCAGCGTTTCTTGAAGTGCCTGAAATGGCAACGATCAAAGCCCAGTGTCCTCAACCTGCGGCAGCGATCGTCTCCACCAACAAACAATTTATTACCTGGCTAAAGCTGAGGCTAGAATATGTCATCACAGGTGAATTCCAGGTTTCAGAAACGATTCCACAGCCGTTGACTTCTCTGGCTGCCGTTTTGTGATAATCTGCAAATTCCTTAATACAACCCAGTTATTTGCACCTAAAGACTATGAACCCGACGATCGTGCGCCCTTATTGGACTAGCTTAAAAGCACTTCCCGCGATCGTTGGGTTATTGGTGACAACTCCCAATGGAGCGATCGCGCAGTCAATTATTTCTCAATGTCAGCCCCCAAATGCGGGTGAATATTTGCTGTTGGTGGTGAGCACCACACCAGACGTTCAAACCAAGTTACGCAGAGTCCTGCCGAGCAATACCAGCACGACAGCTTGTCGTTATTTACAGGATGTAGTGACTCGCGTCAGTGGCTTCAACACTGTAGAAACCGCGAGTTCTTGGGCACAATATCTGACTGAGACAGTCGGACTTCAAGCATTCGTGGCACGACCGACGATCGCCGGAAATGTCCCTCAGAGTCCTGCTATCACAAATTTCCCATCAGCAATTCAAAGTCCCTCCAATACCCCGAAGTACAATCCTCAACCTCTCGGTGCAGGCTATGCGGTTTTGGTGAGCTACTTTAACAAGCCAGAGTTAGCAACCCAGCTACAGCAGGCACTCAAAAAAGACGTGGGGTTAGTGTCTTATGGGCAACGTCCTTATCTACTGGCAAATTACACCACAAATCGGAGCGCGGCAAATTCCACGTTACAGAGTTTGAGCGATCGCGGCTTTGTTGTCATAGTTGTAGACAGTCGTCGCGTCATCTTGTTAAAGTCCAGCGTCCAAATTTCCCCACCCGCCGTCGGCGAACGGTAACCAACCATACCGTCGTAGAGACGTTCCGGTGGAACGTCTCCTCCTCCCGACGATCGACCCCTTCACGCATTGAATCAAAAACCACGATCGACCCCTTCACGCATTGAATCAAAAACCACGATCGACGCATTCATTGCGTGGCGACGCGAAGAGAGACGTTCCACCGGAACGTCTCTACCGGGGTTATTGACCAAACGCGAATTCTGCACCGAATGAAATTGCGATGCCTAAAATTGAGCCGACGATCACCTGGACGGGGGTGTGTCCTAACAATTCTTTGAGGCGATCTTCGGTGAATTGATGTTCTCCCTGAAAGAACTCGTCGATGATTTGGTTCAAAATTCGGGCTTGCTTTCCAGCCGCTTGACGGACTCCTGCTGCGTCATACATGACGACGATCGCGACGATCGTGGCGATCGCAAACTCGCTGCTTGCCCATCCTGAAGTCTGCCCGACTCCAGCCGCGAGAGCCGTCACCAAAGCAGAGTGAGAGCTGGGCATTCCGCCGCTTTCAACTACCACCCGAAAGTTTAATTTATGATTTTTAATCAGTTCAACAATCAGCTTAGTTGCTTGGGTTAATAAACAGGCAAAGATCGCAACGAGCAGCACTCTGTTATTAAGTAAGTCGCCAAAGTCCTGCATTTTTTAAAAGATGAGGGATGAAATATTAGTGGGTACGGGCTGTGATGAAGTCAGCGATCGCCATCAGCGGCACGGCACGATCTCCAAACCCCGCGACTTCTGATTTGGCTTGCTCGATTAGTTGTTGAGCTTGGCGCTTCGACTCCTCAATCCCCCAAAAGCTGGGATAGGTTGCCTTTTGAGCGCGTAAATCTTTGCCGACCGATTTCCCCAACTCTTCTTGAGTCGAGGTGATATCCAACACGTCATCGACGATTTGAAAGGCAAGCCCGATCGCTTGAGAATAGCGAGACAATCGCTGCACGTCGGTCTCAGAGGCTCCAGCAATGATGCCACCGCTGACGACCGAGGCTTCTAACAAGGCAGCCGTTTTGTGGGCATGGATGAAGTTGAGCGTTTCAATTTTCACATCACACGCACCTTCACAATAGAGATCGACCACTTGACCACCGACCAGCCCCGCCGCACCCACGGCTCGACCGAGACGGGCAATTACTTTCATCAAGCGATCAGCAGGAACGTCTTTAGTCTCTTCAGCAATGTGCTCAAACGCGTATGCCAGCAGCCCATCTCCAGCCAGAATTGCGACTGCTTCGTTAAAAACTTTGTGATTGGTCAGCTTGCCCCGACGATAGTCGTCGTTATCCATCGCGGGCAAATCATCATGAATCAGCGACATGGTGTGAATCATCTCAAGCGCACAGGCAGTCGGCATCGCCATCTCGATCGTGCCGCCGACCAGTTCACACGTCGCCAAACAAAGAATCGGACGCAACCGCTTGCCACCTGCTAGCAGGGAATAGCGCATCGCCTCATAAATCTGCTCAGGGTAGATCACCGGGAGGGAGCGATCGAGAGCAGCTTCTACCTGTTCTTGTTTAGCCGATAGATAAGTGCACAAGTCAAACTGAGAGGCTCGTCTTGAAAATTGTGTTTCGTCCGTTACTACCATAAGTTCTCTCCTAACATCCTCTCGCGGTCATTTCTGAACAGAGAGTCGTAGCTGTTGAATCTTCAACTCATTATTCAAAATTTTTGGCGATAGCTCCATACTGTATTGTGCAACAGCATGGTCACAGTCATCGCGCCAACTCCACCCGGAACAGGAGTTAAATATCCAGCAACAGGCAGAACTGCCTCAAAATCAACGTCACCGACTAACCGACTTTTGCCCGTTTCGTCAGTGATGCGATTGATGCCGACATCGACCACCACTGCGCCAGGTTTGACCATCTCAGGCGTGATTAGCCCTCGGCGACCCACCGCCACGATCAGGATGTCAGCTCTACGAGCGATCGCGCCCAGATCCTGCGATCGAGAATGGGCGATCGTCACCGTCGCATCGGCTTCTAACAGCAGGAGCGCGATCGGTTTTCCTACCAAAATACTACGACCAATGACGACCGCTTGTTTGCCTTTAAGATCAATTTGATACGCTTCAAGGAGCCGCATCACTCCGGCAGGGGTGCAGCTTCTCAGTCCCGGTTCGCCGCGCACTAATCGTCCGAGGTTAAGGGGGTGCAGCCCGTCTGCATCTTTGTCGGGATCGATTTGGTTGAGCCGCGCTATCGAGTCTAGATGATCTGGTAGGGGCAACTGAACTAAGATGCCATCGACCCGATCGTCACGATTGAGTTCTTGAATCGCTTGTTCTAATTCGGCTTGGGTGGTGTCTGCGGGGAAGTGTTTGCCATAGGATGCGATCCCTACGGTTGTGCAAGCACGTTCTTTATTTCGCACATAGGCAGCGCTGGCGGGGTTGTCACCCACCATCAAAACGGCTAGCCCTGGAGGGCGACTATAGCTGGCTTGCAGAGTCTGAACGTGTTGGGCTAACTCTGCCTGCATTCGTTGAGCCAAAGCCTTGCCATCGAGAAGTTGGGCTGTCATAAGAAATGAAATTTGAGTGAAAACGAGTTCAAAATTCTAAGAATTCTGAGTGTCTTTTGGGTCAAGAAGGAGTAAGATCGCCATGCAAAAGCCCGATCGAGTGTGCGAACACATCTAAAGACTTTCTCTTAGCATTGCAGATTTAGTTTACCGTGGAATACCGTTCTGGGAGTCTCTGGCGGTTGAATCAGGCTTGATGTGAAGTCTATTGGTCAAAGCAGGTAGGTGAGCGATGCGATCAAACGTCTTAATTTTCATGCATAGGGTTGGGCTAGCTCTCTTAGTTGGGCTAGTGGGCTGTAGCAGTCCGGCTCTCCAACCTGAA
>JBBRPT010000039.1:0-50977 GCA_038227635.1 Leptolyngbyales cyanobacterium
GGCGAACTTAAATTAGCCCTGCCCATTCTGGGGGACTTTCAACCAGAAAGAGGTTCAAGGTTCAGCTATCGCTCCAGTTCAAAGTCCCCCAATTTTGGCAGGGCTAATTTAAGTTCGCCAGAGAAATCTTAGAAGCCTTTGGCTTTGTTCAGCCTTCAACAATATATAAACGAGGGATAAAGGTTACAAGTTTTCTTTTCTGACAATAAATCAGCCCTGCCAATTTTGGGGGATTTAGGGGGCTGAAGCCGACCCAAACGAATCTACAAGGACTTGTATGTACACGGTAGCTCCTTGGGGAGAGGGTGAGGGTGAGACGTTGCACCCTAATAAATCCACGTTCCTAAACAGACTACTTCTTCATACCGCTATCGTCATTGGTTTCGCTGTCCTCATCGCCCATCCCTTGAGCAACCTGGATACTGCTACGAAGACGATCGTTGTTTTGGTTATTCTTGCGATCGGTGCCTAGAGTGTCTGCGTAGAGAACACGAGCATTCCCTGCATCTACGGTTACTTCCTTCTGTCCGATGACAACTGTGTAGACGAGATTGCCGTTCTCATTCTCTAATTTGACGCTTGTTGCCTTCTCTTTCTCGGCGGTTTCAGCAGACCGTCGTGCCTGCTGTGCGGTGATTTTGGCGAGGGGTTGCAGCTTTTTAGACTCCTGCTGATCTTTCACATCGTCGTTCGTTTCACCATCACCATCACTCTTTTCCACCGCTTGATTAGAGTGTGGCATGACAGCGATCGGAGATTGAGTCTGAGTGGCGCTCACCAGCTTAGCTAAGCCAGCGAGTCCTAATGTTCCAGCGAATGCAGCCGTCAAAATGAGTTTCGTTGAAGACTTCATGGTGTGAAATCCCTTGGTTGGGTTTGCTATTTGAACATAGATAATAAAAGTCAAGAACTTAGAAAGATTTGAGCACGGCTAAACCAGTTGTTGCCCCAATCATCTTGCCTTTCAGATACAAAAAAATTTCTAGCGATCGCTAGAAATGAACAGGGTGAGCATCTTTTCAAGTTCTTGACTTTTACTAGATATATTGCGATCGTTCTTCCAATTTGCCCTTCAACATGCAAAAACTGGTTCACTTCTGGATTCGTCGGATTAATCAACATCTCGCAACTCTAGTGACGGCAATTAGCACGATCGGTCTATTCACTTGCTTAGTCATTTCGTTAGGCTTGGGCTGGCTGTTTCAAGAAGTTTTAGAAAAAGAAGCCTTCGGATTTGACACGACCGTTTTACTAGAGGTGCATCGGTGGGCGAATCCTGTTCTCGATCGCGTCATGGTGAGCTTAACTCGACTCGGCGATCCTGAGTTTGTGGTCGTGATTATTGCTCTGAGTTTTGGGCTGCTGCTATGGAGACAGCAACGAACTGAAGCAAAAGTCTTGACGATCGCGTGTCTAGGTGCACTCATTCTCAATCAGGGGCTAAAGCTCTTTTTTGCGAAACCTCGCCCTCAGCTTTGGACTCCGCTCATTCCTGAAACGTCGTTTAGCTTTCCGAGTGGTCACGCGTTGGGTTCTTTAGTTCTGTATGGATTTCTTGCCTACCTTTGGGCGATCGCAACTCCGAAACTATCTGTCTGGATCTACAGTTTTGCAATTCTCCTGATTATCTCTATTGGCATCAGTCGCCTCTATTTGGGTGTTCACTGGTTCACCGACATCGTTGCAGGTTATGCCGTCGGCTTTCTTTGGTTAATGATTTGCATCACCCTGCTGCAATTGCAAACCCTAAAAAAGATGAGCAAATCGCTAAAATCGTTGAAATGAGTGCGGAATGAAAGCCAAACGACATCGCTTCTTCGTCCTTCGTTTGGGTTTCCGACTTGCCTCTCTAGAGTCAAAATCGCAGCGCCAGCACTCGTCGAACTCACGTTTTTTGAATAGAAACCAGCCGCCCAAAACCCTGTACGATCGTTCAATCATGACAGAACGACCTTAAAATGCAGACGTGGCTCTCAGTGATTGGCATTGGTGAAGACGGACTAACGGGATTGAGTCCGATCGCTCGTTCTCTGGTCGATCAGGCTGAGGTGTTGGTTGGTGGCGATCGTCACCTTGCTATGCTGCCCCAAGACGATCTGCGAGAACGGCTCTCCTGGACTTCTCCGATAGACGTAACCATTGATGAAATTTTGCATCGCCGAGGACAGCATGTTTGCGTCCTGGCAAGCGGCGATCCGATGTGTCATGGGATTGGCGTAACGCTAACTCGTCGCATTCCCCTATCAGAAATGATGATTATTCCGGCACCATCGGCATTTAGTCTTGCCTGTGCCCGATTGGGATGGTCACTGGCAGAGGTTGAAACGTTTAGCCTCACCAATCGTCCGGTTTCTACGATCGCCCCTGCCCTTTCTCCTGATGCCCATTTGTTAATTCTCAGCGCGAATAAAACCACACCTGCCCACGTCGCAACCCTGCTGACTCAACGCGGATTTGGTCGCAGCAAAATCACCGTTCTAGAACATATGGGCGGCATTCAAGAACGCCAAATTGAGGGCACTGCTCACAAGTGGGATCTGCAAAATGTGTCCGATTTGAACACGCTAGCGATCGTATGCAGCGCCGATCCGGGAACGGTTCCGCTGTCTCGCACGGTGGGTCTACCTGATGACGCTTATCACCACGATGGACAACTGACTAAACGCGAAGTAAGAGCGATTACCCTATCCACCCTTGCGCCGTTGCCCGGAGAGTTGCTCTGGGATGTCGGGGCTGGCTGTGGTTCGATCGGCATTGAGTGGTTGAGAAGTCATCCTCGCTGTCGGGCGATCGCGATTGAGCGACATCCAACTCGCCTGCAAACGATCGCAGATAACGCATCTGCTTTGGGAGTTCCCCATCTCAAGATTATTGAAGGAGATGCCCCTACTGCTTTGCAAGAGTTGCCTCAACCCAATGCGATTTTTATCGGCGGCGGGGTCACTGCCGATCGGTTGCTTGATGTTTGCTGGAATGCTCTGCGTCCGGGGGGACGACTGGTGGTCAACGCGGTGACGATCGAGAGTGAACAGATTGTTTTGCAGTATCACCGTTTATATGGGGGTGATTTAATTCGGATTGGCATTCAAAGAGTAGACGCGATCGGCACATTTTTGGGCTGGAAACCTCTGATTCCAGTGACTCAATGGAAGGCAATTAAACCGTGTTAGTTTATGGTGAGACAAAAGTGCATTATTGAAAATCTAGGCTAACGGTGCGAAGTCCACTCAAGAAACTGAACGCCTGATGAAATCTGAAATCAACTCATCTCAATAGATTTTGAACGACTAGCCTGGAATTCATTCACGTGCGGGACGGAATTGTAGCGAGCCTCAGTCGTCGAACTGATGTTAATTGATAATCAGTTTTTTTGCGCTAGTTTTGCATACAAATCGTCAAACCAGACCGTTGCTTTTTCTGGATCGTGCAGCGTTTTCATCTGAGTCAGACAACCCGCACTCAGTTGCGCGTAGAAACCTTTCTGATCAGAGTTATCGAGAAAATTGAGCAAAAAATCTAGGGCTTGATTTGTCAAATCATTAAACGTTGTATTGAGAATACTCCAATATTCAGGGCTTTGTCTTAAAGAACCATAGAGCCAGTTTTTCCATTGTCTAAAGTCGTCTAAATCTAAGTTAAGAAGATAGCCATTTTCGCCCGATCGAACTAGTTCTGGCAATGCACAAACATTGGTCGTAATCGCAGGAGTTGCCACTGAAAATCCTTCTACAATACTGTACCCATAGGTATCGTGCAGCGTTGGCATTAGCTGAAAATGACTCTTTGCTAATAGCTCTATCACGCTTGAGTTAGAAATTTGCTTGTGAAATATAACATTTGGTAGCTCAAGAAGTTCTAGGTCTTTCTCATAGTTTGAAGTATTTAGATGATCAGTTGAGCCATTGAGCGCTAGTTGAGAGACCACATGAACCACGATCGGGAGATTTAACTCATTCGCTTTCTTTGCTAATCTCAGTGCAACAACTCCGCCTTTACGAGCAAATTGGTTGCCTACAAAAACAAGACTCAGTGAGGTTCCTGTTTGATAAGTTTTAGGATGAGCTGCTCTAACTGGAAAGTTAGGATGAACGACTTCTAACTTATGAGCTAGACGATCGTGATTTGTGCCTTGAAGAAACTTTAGCTTTGCGTAATCAGAAATCGCAATTAACTTCACGCAATTATCTGCCAACAATCGTTGAGTTAAAAAAGGAGTCAGCCAACTCTCTTGATCGTAAGGCATCGCTTGCTCAAAGGTGACAACCCAAGGTTTTCGAGTTAAAGGAATTTGATTGAAACAATGAATCACTTGATGGAGTTTAAGAGTCGGTTGCCAAGTTGCTAAATCACCCGATCTTGACACAATCTTTTGCAGGGGATATCGACCCCATGGAAACGCTTTTGGACGCAAAAAATTGTGCTGAGACTGACGTGGCAGATTGGGGTAACTCAGATGAGCATTCCCCGCAAGAAGAATCGTTGCCATCGGTTAAACCTCCCTCGTCATTTAATCATCAGGATTTATTGTTCACCTGACCGAGCGCCAACCTTCTCCGTAGAAACTCGAAGATTGTAGACTCACAAATTTTGCAAGACGGCTCACCTGATGGGATTAGGGTCTGTCTCGTCGATCGGGTTCATAGGTTCCTCCCGTTCCAAATCCTCGGTCTTGGGTTTGACGCGGCATCACTAGCACTTTATCCACCCGATTTCCGTCCATATCCATCACTTCAAAGCGAAGAACACTCCACTCAAAATGGTCAGCTGGTGCAGGAATGCGACCGAGATGCATGACTACAAAACCGCCGAGCGTTTGATAGCTGCCTCGCTGTTCTCCCGGAAGCTCTTCGTCTTCTAAATTGAGAATCTCTTTGAATTGGTAAATTGGCAACATTCCATCCAACAGCCACGAGCCATCCTCTCGCTGCACGGCTTGCGGTTCTTGTAGCTCTTCGATTGAAGGAATGTCACCGACGATCGCTTGCAACACATCCGTCAACGTCACCAATCCTTGAATCACGCCATACTCATCGACAACGAAGGCAATTTGAGTGCCCGATTGTTTAAATAGCTCTAGCACCTTCAGCGCACGAGTGCTCTCAGGCACAAACACAGGCGAATTGAGCGAACTGGTGAAATCAATGGGCTGACCCTCCAGCGTCTTCACCAACAGATCATAGACCTGCACGACTCCCAGCAGATTGTCGAGTCCACCATGACAAACTGGGAAGCGAGCGTGAGAACTCTCCATCATCGTGCGACGATTTTCATCAAGCGAGTCTTCTAAGTCGAGCCAGACAATTTCTAAGCGAGGGGTCATGAGAGAACTGACGCGACGATCGCCCAGCCGAAACACCCGCTTCATGATGTCTTCTTCTGCCTGCTCAAACATCCCCGCCTCAGTGCCTTGCTCGATCATGACGCGGATTTCTTCCTCCGTTACCGTCGGCTCACCCGATGGACGAATGCCCAGAACCCGCAGCACGACATCAGTTGAGACTCCCAATAAGAAAACGATCGGAGAGGCGACTCTCGCCAGCAAACTCATCGGAATCGCCACCATCGTTGACACCCGTTCGGGATAGTTGAGCGCTAATCGCTTAGGCACGAGTTCGCCAATAATCAGCGTTAAATAAGCAAGAAGAATCACCGAGATCCCAAACGAAAGCGGCTGAGTGTAAGGTTGCAAAAATGGGATTGACTCTAAAATCGGCTCGACTCTGCGCGAGATAGCAGCCTCACCGAAAGCACCAGAGATGATCGCGATTAACGTAATGGCAACTTGCCCGATCGCCAAGAAGTTATTTGGCTCACTTGCCAGATCAAACGCTGCTTTGGCTTTTGCATCTCCCTGATTTGCCATTTGTTGGAGACGCACCTTTCGGGCAGACACGATCGCCATTTCTGACATCACAAACAGTCCGTTGGCGATCGTTAAGAGCAAGATGATCAGAAGTTCGACGGTGGGAGGCATTCCTGGCGCTGCCGTTGATCTGGCAGGGATGGTGCTGACTGTTTTAGTGTATCTGAGTTTTAGCGATCGCCCTCGACTCTTCTAATTGCTGTGTTAGCTTACTAAAATCTTTGAGAATCAATTGAGGCTTGAGAATCATTCATGCGTCAATTACCGCTAAGGAAATTGCTCATTGGGGAACTAAGTTGGAAAAGGCTGATGCGATCGCTACTATTCATCTACGCTTTTTTTGCGCTTTATGTCTTTTTTCGAGCAGACAGCATGATCTTTCTGCCTCAACCTGCCAGCTACTCAGACACGAAGACTAGTCTCAAACTATCGGTGACTCAGACTGAGCAGATTTCAGCCATTTACTTGCCCAATTCTCGAGCCACGCATACTTTGCTCTACATTCACGGGAATGCAGAAGATTTAGGGGATATTCGTCCTTTGCTCGATCGCTTGCATAGCTGGGGATTTACCGTCTTTGCCTATGACTACCGGGGTTATGGAACCAGCAATGGTAACCCAAGTGAACGCAATGCCTATCAAGATGCGGATGCTGCCTACAGTTACCTGACTCAGCAACTCAAAATACCGCCTGAGCAGATTGTTGTGTATGGTCGATCGGTGGGCGGTGGATCAGCCGTTGACGTGGCAATTCGGCATCCTGTGGGCGGGTTAATTTTGGAGAGTACATTTACCTCTGCCTTTCGAGTTGTGGTGCCTTTTCCCATTCTTCCTTTCGACAAGTTCTCTAACCTTGACAAACTGCGAAAAGTGCATTGCCCTGTTCTCGTGATGCACGGTCAAGCGGATCAAACAATCCCGATTCAACACGGTCAAAGGCTTTATGAAGCTGCACCAGAGCCTAAAATGTCTCTTTGGGTCGCAGAGGCAGGGCACAATGATTTCGCTTGGGTCGCAGGCAAACGCTATCAACAAACGTTAGTCGCCTTTCAACGACTTGTAGAAACCCATAAATAGACCTCTTGCAAAAGTCACTGCCCTCTCCTGCCTGAAGGGAGCCAGAGTCGGGTTTCTCTTCTCCTTAAGATACAAGGAGTTAGGGGATGAAGGTCGGTAGTTTAATAATGCCTACTCAGAAAGGGGTAAATTAGTTCTAGATAGAATAAAGCGATCGGAGGAAATCGTAGACGATCGAGCTGTTTCTAGCCCCGGTCGTGGCTTTGCTGTTTTATCAGACACGAAACAGAGGGTTCCTTGATAGCGATCGCCCAACCAGTGAATCAACTCAGCAATTTTGGGCGGCGCGTAGGGGTTGGGATAGTTGTGTGGAAAGAATCCCGATCGTCCATTGATGACCGGAACGCCGGATTTGATGCCAATCCACATCGCAGCCGTTTGTTGAAAGTCAGAAAAAGTATCCGACGGAGGTGACAAACTATCTTTTGGAGATGACCAGGTTTCATAAAAATGCTGAATGCTTGGCTCAACCGGAAACGTGGTTCTAGACATTGAGATATACGCAACGCTGCAACCAGAACTGATGAGCGTTTGAACTTCAGCTTCTGCGGCAAGAAGAGGACTTTTTTCAAAACTGGGAAGATCAAAACTAATTTGTTCTAGAATTCCGGCTAGGCAGATTAGAGTCGCGATCGCAATTCGACGTTTTTGAGTCCGAACCATAGTTTTGATAAATGAATCGAAACACGTCAATGTGGCAATTAGCAAATAGAAATCAATTACCAACCCAATGCGAGTCACTGATCGAATCGCAGTTGCTCCTGGAATAAGAGTGTAGACAATTTGCCAAAGTGACCAATCGGCAACGCTTAGAGAAAGACTAAAAAGAATTAGCGCAGTCGTGAGACAAACTTTAATCAGTAGCGATCGTTCGCGAGTGATTGCATTTGGTTGAAATCGCAAACAATAGATAGAAAATCCCGTTAAAACGCTGAATAATATGCCGATAAATAGCTGATGTTCCCACGGCATCGGCAGGTCTTGAAGAATTCCAGGTCGAAGAAAATTCCACAGTGTTCCAGCAGGTGGAAAAAACCAGGACGATAAGCGAGGAAGCATCGTTGCTACTTCTTGAAATGAGCGAACTCCAAAAGTGTGGCTAACGCTTAGATAGGGCAAAAATAGCAGAATTACAAATAACATCCACGCTAAAAAAGCACCTAAAGAAGCCTTCCAATATTGTTTGAAGAACCCAACTAAGCGAAGTCTCAAAAGTGGGTCGAAATAGAGAGTGACTGGCACCACTACCAACACACTAAATAGAAGTAACCAACCTAAATAAATTCCTGAAAGTATCTGCAAGTAAGTAAATAGCAAAAACAGTCCAAACGATCGAACCGTAGGTTGGCGAAAAAAATTCCATAAAAATAGAAAGGCGATCGGAGTCAAAAACTGAACCAGTAACTGCTCGTGATTAATCTGTCCAATTCTGGTCATTCCAAAGGCAAAGACAAAGCCACCTAACGCAGCGAGAATTGGATTCACTTTTAACTGACGCAATAGAAAAACTAGAGAGAAGAAACTCAAAATTGTGACGGCAATCATCCAACTTTGAAAAGATGTCTCTGGTGGGTTAAAGAGTCTAAATAGCCAGTAAATCGGACTGGTTCCCAGTAAATTTTCTGTCAGCGCGATCGTATTCTTAATCGGATAAAAAAAGGTTGCTGACCAAAAATCTTTTGTGTAATTTGGGTTAAAAACAAACTGGAAAGAATGCTCTAAAATATAATTATTTAATCGGCTATCAGCCGGATAACTTTGCATTCTAGAAAACCCACTTAAAATCGTGGGATGGAACATAGCTAGAGTTCCGATCGAGCAAACAATTAAATAAAAGCCAGCAGAAATTAAGAGGCTGAAGTTCATTACAGGTAAACCCCAATCAGCATCTTAATATAGCCCGCCAACCTACAGAGAACCGCGCAAAAATCAAAACGGATGGTTCTCCATCCGCTCCTTCTACTTAGTGCCCGTTCACAGTGATTTTTTCTTTACTGACTTGATAGTTTTCAGTGATTCGTCGTTCGGGGTCAACGCCACTAAAAGTGGGCGGAATCCAAACGCGCACGATGAGCAGCACTGCCAGCACCAGCAAAAACGCACAGGTTGCTAATACTTGAGTCCATTCGACTTCTAAGACTCCACGCACGATCACTTCTCGTAAGACAGACACGATTGCCACTTCGACCGCAACGCCGATCGAGACTCGCTGTTCTTGCAAATAAATAATCAGCAATCGAAATAGCTCAACCAAAATCAGTGAAAACAGAATGTCTGCGGTGACTTCTCGAAAGTTAAGAGGAGGCAGCAAAGAAATAAACATCTCTCTAAGCTGAATCACCATGACGCAAAACAACCCGATGCACAACGAAATGACAATTCCATCTTGAACGGTTTCTAACGCCCGAACTAGATGACCTCGACTTAGAGTCTTGATCCAATACGGTGAAGAAGATTCTGAAGGCTGCATAAAGAGTGGCTCTCGATCGCGGGACAGTTCTATTTAACGATGAGATCAACTTATTGCACAAGACATAAATCATCAGTCTATTTGATGGTTTTCATTGATAGAGGGTATTTATGACTGGTTGATATCTTCTTCGCTTCGAGGCTACCCTGACCTAAACGATCGCGATTTGCACCCATTTGATTTTTGAATGTGATCCGACCGTCGATTTTTGCAAAATTGCTGTAGAGACGTTTCGGTGAAACGTCTCAATACTATTGGGTAACCGCACAATTTTTGAATGCAATCCATCATCGGTCATGGCAAAATCGGTAAGACGTTCCGGTGGAACGTCTCTACAGCGTTGGGTAAATTTGTTATTTGTCGCACCCAAAAATAAAATTGGTATGAGGCTCTTGGCGGGGATTGAATATAAAAATGGGGTAGACAGATTCGCCCACCCCACACAAATTCTATTTGACTCATTAAATCATTTCAGAGGCGGTCTCAACCTGCGCTTGCGCTTGCGGCTGGAATTGAAACAGCGAGTACACGACATCTCGACGGATGTTGATCATCATCTCCAAGAACAACTCGTAGCCCTCGCTCTTATATTCGATCAGCGGATCTTTCTGCCCGTAGCCCCGCAGACCGACCGACTCACGCAGCGCATCCATTTGCTGAAGGTGTTCTCTCCAAAGCGTGTCGATGCGATTGAGAATAAAGAAGCGTTCGGCTTGACGCATTAAACCCGCTTGAAGTTGATCGACCTCGGCTTCCTTCAAGTCATAGGCAATGCGCGCCTGTTCATGCAAGAAGGTTTTGATCTCTCCGATCGTCATGTCTTCTAGCTGATTTGGCTCTAAGTCAGACAGCAGATAGACAAACTCTTTAACCTTGCCCACTAGCTTATCGAGTTCCCACTCTTCGGGCGGTAGGTCAACGTTGATGTAAGCCGTTACAATGTCATCCATTGTTTGCTCGGCATATTTGACGACCTGCTCTTTAAGGTCTTGCCCCTCTAACACCCGACGACGCTCGGCGTAAATGGCACGACGCTGATTATTCATCACCTCGTCATACTCAAACACCTGCTTCCGAATGTCATAGTAATACGTCTCGACTTTCTTTTGAGCGCCTTCGAGCGATCGGGTCAACATCCCCGACTCGATCGGCATATCTTCTTCGACCCGGAAGGCATTCATCAAGCCTGCGACTCGATCGCCGCCAAAAATCCGCAGCAGGTTATCTTGCAGGCTGAGGAAGAATTTTGTCGAGCCGGGGTCACCTTGTCGCCCTGCCCGTCCGCGCAGTTGGTTGTCGATACGGCGTGACTCGTGACGCTCAGTGCCGATGACGTGTAAACCTCCGAATCCGACGACTTCTTCATGCTCACGATCGGTAAACCCATCGTATTCTTGACGAATCAGCCGATAGACTTCTCGCAGTTGTTGAATTACCGGATCGCTGGTCGGCGCCTTTTCTGCCGCCGTTGCAATCTTGTCTTCTGCTTCCAATTCAGGCAGGCTGCGTTCACCGTATTGTCTAACGGCTGTAGAGACGGCATCTTTGAGCAGTTGCTCAGTTTCGCGAGACAAATCGGTGGGATAAATGTCAGATTTGACCTTCCAAGTCTTGATCTTTTGACCTGCACCAAAGCCTTGTCCGCCGCCACGCGCATCGCCAAAGCCTCTTGCTCCACCGAACTGATCTTCGTCTTCGGGCTGCACAATCTTAGGCATGAAATATTCACGAATCTTCAGACGCGCCATATAGTCGGAGTTGCCGCCGAGAATGATGTCGGTGCCGCGCCCTGCCATGTTGGTGGCGATCGTGACTTTGCCTTTTCGTCCGGCTTGGGCGATGATCTCAGATTCTCGCTCGACGTTCTCAGGTTTCGCATTCAGCAAGTTGTGCGGAACGCCCTGATCGGCTAGCAACCCTGAGAGCAACTCTGACTTCTCAACGCTGGTGGTGCCGACTAAAACCGGACGACCATCGCGGTGCATCTCAGCGCACTCTTCAGCGATCGCGTCCCATTTAGCGTCTTCGGTCTTATACACTACATCCGACACGTCTTTCCGCTTGGTCGAGCGGTTGGTCGGAATAATCGTGACTTCTAGCTTGTAAATCTTCTCAAATTCAGCTTCTTCAGTCTTAGCGGTGCCAGTCATTCCCGCCAGTTTGGGATAGAGCAGGAAGAAGTTTTGGTAGGTAATCGTCGCCAGCGTTTGCGTCTCGTTTTGAATCTCGACGTGTTCTTTAGCCTCGATTGCCTGGTGCAGTCCGTCACTCCAGCGACGACCCGGCATGACTCGACCCGTAAATTCATCGACAATCACCACTTCGTCGTTGCGAACGATGTAGTTTACATCTTTGATAAACAGTTCTTTGCCCTTAATCGCATTGAAAACGTAGTGCGCCCACGGGTCTTCTGGGTCAAAGAGATCTTTGACTTCTAGCAGGTTTTCGGCTTCGATAAAGCCTTCATCGGTCAGCAGAATATTGCGCTGTTTCTCATCTACCTCGTAGTGTTCATCGGGTTTGAGCGCACTGGCGATCGTCGAGGCTTGCAAATATTTCTCGGTCGGTCGCTCAACCTGACCCGAAATAATCAACGGAGTTCGGGCTTCGTCAATCAGCACCGAGTCTACTTCGTCAATCACACAATAGTTAAACGGACGCTGCACGACTTCTTCCATAGAGGTCGCCATGTTGTCGCGCAGGTAGTCAAACCCTAGCTCACTGTTCGTTGCGTAAGTGATGTCGCAGGCATAGTTCTTTTGACGCTCGGCAGGACTCATGTTTTGCTGAATCAGCCCGACACTCAAGCCCAAAAAACGGTGAACTTGACCCATCCATTCAGCGTCACGTCGCGCTAAATAATCGTTAACCGTGACGACGTGAACCCCTTTCCCTGAGAGCGCATTCAAATAGGCAGGCAGCGTCGAAACGAGGGTCTTGCCTTCTCCCGTTTTCATCTCGGCAATTTGCCCATTGTTGAGCACCATGCCGCCCAAAAGCTGCACATCAAAGTGACGCATTCCTAAGACACGGCGACTTGCTTCTCGCACAACCGCAAACGCTTCGGGCAGCAAATCATCTAGAATTTGCTTTTGCTCGTTGTCGTTTTTTGCCTTAGAGAGCCGTTGCCTAAATTCTGTGGTTTTTGCAGTCAACGCCTCATCTGAGAGTGCCTGAATTTCATCTTCTAAGAGTTTGATCTCAGTGATGTAGGGTTGATATTTTTTGAGCTTTCGTGCGTTGGGGTCGCCCAGCAGAGTTTTAAGCATGTCAGGAGGGATAAGACGTTTTTGAATCTTTTGGGATTTTTAGCCGTTTGAGTGAGCATCAAGCCACTGCAAAGACAGCAAATTTGGTGTATGTCAATCCTATCACTCTGAGCGAAAGGGTGAAGGGTGAGCAGTGAAGAGGAAATCCGTACTTTCGATCGTAGGAACAATCTACATCGTCTGCGCTGATTTGCAACGTTTCTTGTCACTGTCTCTAAGGAGAATTCTCCCATTGCGCCGTCAGACTACGAAAGTTGAACTGGTTTGCGCCGGGATGACAACTGACACAGCTTGACAGACTTAACTTGCGGGGTAACTCCACTTTGGGGTGCAGCACTTTGAAATATTGAGACTCAGACACGCGATAGGGAACCTTCGCGTCTGCCGGAACTTGGCGAGAGAAGGTTTGCAAATAGTTCCACACCAGCCGACGAGGAGGGTCAATAAGGGGCTTAATCTCAATGCCATAGTGCTGCGAGTCTTGAAGCAGACTGAGCCAGGTTTGAGACGGCAAAACCGCTGGAGGCACCCCGATATGGCAGGTCGCACAATTTTCTAGATAAAGCTCTTGTCCAAATTTGTAGCGATCGGGCACGACATCCACTGTCCCGATCACGGCTGAGGGTTGAGGGGCTTCGATCGCCTGTGCCAACCCTAGCCCCAAACACAGACTCCAGCCCAGCAGCAGCAAGACTAGCACGATCGGACGTTTGCGGCGTTGAGACGATTTAACTTTACGAAGGCGGCGAGGAGAGGGGAGCATCGGTTTCAACCATTTGGACATGAACGCTACAGAATCGATTGCCATCTAGACTCACTATTTCATCTGGATGTTTCTCTGTTCAGGAAAAGAGGCGCTTCAGTGTTTTGCTGGACGACCAACCTCAATCAGGATAATTGAAATCGTCAATGCTCAGAGTATAAGGTTAGGAATGGTAGGAATGAATTGTTGTCAGGTTCAGCTTTGTGATCGCCCACAGCAGATCGATCTTTTGCAGCTTCAAGACTTGTTTCAACAGGCAGCGTTTTGGGCAACTGAGCGACGATCGGAGGAGTTAGCGATCGCGATTCGTCACAGCAATCCCGTGATCTCGGCGTGGGATGGCGATCGATTAATCGGATTTGCGAGAGCAACGTCTGATGGCATCTATCGAGCCACGATTTGGGATGTGGTGATTCACCCGGACTATCAGGGGGCAGGGTTGGGACGCAAATTGGTCGAGACGGTGCTCAGCCACCCTCACATGTGTCGAGTCGAGCGAGTCTATTTAATGACGACTCATCAACAGTCGTTTTACGAGAAGGTGGGATTTAAAGTGAATTCCAGTACCACGATGGTGTTGGTGAATCAGCCCATTGAACCATTGGAATTGGGACGCTCGATCGAGGTTGAATAGATTGCCTGTATTGATTGTTTGATTTGAATGAGATGGTGGGTTATGGCACGATCGTCTGGAGGAGAGACGTTTCACCGAAACGTCTCTACAGGGTTGGACGATTAAAATTTTTGTCCGAAACCAAATTGGACGCGGCTATCACCTTGATCATTCAACCCAAAATCGGCACGAATGATTCCTAATGGCGATTTGAGCCGCACACCTGCGCCGATGCCAAATCCCGATCCGGGTCTGCCGCGCTCGATGCCTGGTTGTCCTAACACTGATGCGCTCGATCCCAAATCAGAGGCAAAATCGGCAAACAACGCCCCTCCAATAATTTTGTAAATCGGAAACCGATATTCTGCCGAAGCCAAGACATAGCTGCGAGAGATGCCAACATCGCCAGCGTCATAGCCCCGCACAGAGTTGGGTCCGCCCAGGGAATAGGCGTTGTAAGGAGGCAGATCTCCGATCGTGGTGCCGCCCTGCACGTTAAACGCGAGAGTTTCTGGCTCATTCTTAGTTTGCAGCGTGTTCAAAATATTGACAGGCATATATCGCGTGTAGTTTGCCTGAATGCGGTTAGCGAGAATGCTGCCACTGCCGATCGGCAAAAATTGCTCGGTGCTCAAACTTAAAAAAGAGCCATTGGTGGGATCGATCAGATTATCTCGCTTGTCACGAGTCGCGTTGAAGTTAAATGACACCAAATCATCAACGCCCGTGCCGCTAAACGAGAGCGGATTGCCATTACGATCGCGCCTGACCACATTGCCACTCGCGTCGCGGAGACTGACTCGGTTATAGTTCAACCCTAGCGACCCGTTCCAATCTTGATCAATCGGGCGGTTGACCGCAACGCCTCCACCAAATCGCCCTTCTCGAACTCGATCGCCGTTCGCCAATTTCACGTTGTCGTCAAACACCCGAGACAACCCTCTCCGCCGAAAGGCATCGACGCTATAGCCGAGTTTGTCCGGTTCGTTGGCGCGGTAGGGGCTGATAAATCGCCCGTCAAATTGAGCATCTTTCGTGCCGATTAAGACATTGGTGCTGAGCTGCTGTCCAATTCCTGCAATGTTGCGGTCTTGATAGTTGAGTCCGGCATACAGCCCCAAATCGGTATTGTAGCCGCCTGTTGCATTGACAGCACGAGTCCGGGCTTCGGCGAGGTTATAGACGACGATCGTGCTTTTTGCGTCGCCTTCTAAACTGACACGAGCATTAGTAAACAGCCCAGTCTGAACCAGTTTTTGCAGATCTTGCCGCGCCAGATCTTCTTTAAACACCTGTCCTGGCTTGATTTGCACTTGTTGTTTGATGAAACTTTCTTGAGTTCTGCCGCGAATCGGGTTGCCTTTGTCATCAACCAGTTTGCCCTGCTCATCAGTAAAGCGAATCTGCACATCGCTGACGATGCCTTCAGCAACCTCGATCGTCAGCACTCCATCTCGACTAGGCTGCAAGGCGACGACTCTCGCTAGGTTGTAGTTATTTTGGGCATACCACTGGTTGATTTGTCGCACACCTTGATTTAGAGCAGTCGGACTGGCGATCGTGCCAATCTGTGGTCGAAAAATGTCATTGACGACTGCCAGAGGAAGTGCTTGAGCGTTGACTAACTGCACCGATCGCACCACGATCGGCTGCACTTGAAAGGTGACGCTTAACCCATTCGAGTTCTCGCGACTGGTGACGCTGGCAGTGCTGAATAGTCCCGTTTCTAAAATCGCCGCGACATCGTCTTGAAGCTGACTTTTACTCGTTCCTCCTCCCAGTTGAGTGCGAATAGCTCTGCGGATAATCTGCTGAAGTTCGGGATTTGCGGTGCCTACAATTTGCACGTCGGTTGCCGTCACGACCAAATCTGAGGGGAGCGGTGCTGGATTCGCGATCGGTTTAGGAGTCGAAACGGCAGGTGGAGTCACCGTCGGCAGAGTCAGATTTTTTTGAGGAATCACCCAGGCAGGTTGATTAACTGAGGCGGGTAGAGTCGGTTTGACCGAAGCCGTGGGCGTAATGGGGACTAGCTGCGGGGCTTGGGTGGGTGCAAGTTGGGAAGTCGTCGCAGCAGGTTGATAGTCTTGATAATAGTGAGCCGGATCTTGAGAGATCGTCACCGATGGCTTTGGAGTGGTTGAAAACTGCTGAGAGACGATCGTTTCAGGAGGGGCGACGGTCTGAATGGGCGCAGGCTCGCTTAGCGCAGAGCGCAACTTCGTAGAAACCGCGTCAGTCGCCACCACTACATCAGCAGTTTTCTCAGTCGATGGGGCTTTTGGAACAGCCGCGTTTGCAGGTTGAGAGACATTCCAAGTAGAGAGAGCGGCGAGGGTGCAAACTGTGACGGTCGAGAGGCGCATAAGAGTGAAGGCTCGAAGTGAGATATTTATAGTCTGAAATGAATGATTTGGACGTTTAGTTTAATGATTAAACACAGGACTCTGCTCTAAAAATTAATCAAATTGCTTAAAAGAGTTTGTCTCAAAAAAATTAGTCAGAGCAGAATCAAACAATAGATTTCTTGACACCAGAAGATCCCCCATTGCAACCAATCCCATCACGATCGCAAAACCCTGTAGAGACGTTCCGGTGGAACGTCTCCCCGCCATCGGGTAAACCAACCAACCATCGCATTCGTCCATAAATTTGACCTAAATTCGTAATTTTATGAACAGCACGAGCGAAACCGTTGTAGTAACTAATGAAGAGTGATCCCTGATCGGAGTTCCCCCAAGCCACGATCGCCGCCTTCAGCTCTGTCTCATCATCCCTATGAACCCATCTCTTAAAACCCTAGGAGTTGCCCCCAATGCCTGGGCAGTCGATGCAGAAACCGCCGATATCACCCGTCCGCCGTTAGAACCAAAGCCGATCGTCGTTGCCACCGATACCAAAACCCTGCGTCTCGACTTAGCAAAAGCCGCGATTCTCGTAATCGACATGCAGAATGATTTCTGTCATCCTGACGGCTGGCTGGCACACATTGGAGTTGATGTTAATCCTGCACGGAAACCGATCGCGCCGCTCCAAAAATTCCTACCCGCGCTGCGAAATCAGCAAGTGCCAATTATTTGGGTGAACTGGGGCAACCGTCCTGATTTACTAAATATCAGTGCGGCTTCTAGACACGTCTACAACCCAACTGGTGGAGGTGTCGGATTGGGTGATCCGTTGCCCAAAAATCAGGCTCTAGTGCTGACCGCAGGAAGTTGGGCAGCGGCGATCGTCGATGAGCTAGAGCAAAAAAACGGAGATGTCCACATCGATAAGTATCGGATGAGTGGCTTTTGGGACACGCCTCTGGACAGCATTCTCCGCAACTTGGGCAAAACGACGCTCTTGTTTGCCGGAGTCAATGCCGATCAGTGCGTGATGGCAACCCTTCAAGACGCGAACTTTTTAGGCTACGACTGTCTCTTACTCAAAGACTGCACCGCGACGACTTCGCCCGAATTTTGTTGGCAAGCCACGTTGTATAACGTAAAACAATGCTTTGGATTTGTAACTGAATCTGAGGCAATTTTAAAGGCGATTAAACGGTTTTAATTCTCAAGATTTAGGCAGATTGTATCGGAAGTTGCGGATAAGTTAGGTATAAGAGGGTGAGATCGGACTATTCGCCACTTCTGGAGGATCTCATGCTAGATAGCAGTTGTGTAATCGCCGTAGTCAAGTCACCACGAGACTATCAGGCTTATCGCATTAGCCCTCACGACTCAAATCGATTGGCGATCGTCTTTGACCCAGCGACCGCGAATTTTTCAATGACGTTCTGCGTCGAGATTTTTGATATTGGGGGCAAAACACCGCCTAATCGTCACCAAATGGCGATCGAGATGTTTTTCGTCCTCAAAGGGCAGGGCATCGCGATTTGCGACGGCAAAGAAGTTCCGATTCAGACGGGCGATAGTCTTCTCGTACCGCCCACAGGAATTCATGAAGTCAGAAACACTGGCTCTGAGCGTCTTTATGCCCTCTGTTTTATGGTGCCAAACGAAGATTTTGCCGAGCTGATTCGCAGTGGCGTTTCAGTTGAGCTGGACGACGAAGATATGTCAGTCTTGCAGCGCACTCCCATTCCTAAGTTGTCGCATGTTTGACGTATTGCCGAAACAAACTCACTCGATGCACACTCGCGACGGGGTGCGGCTCGATGCAGATGTTTATTATCCCAAGGCAGACGGCACGTTTCCGGTGCTGCTAATGCGGCAACCTTATGGACGCGCGATCGCCTCTACGATCGTCTATGCCCATCCGATTTGGTATGCGGCTCATGGCTATATTGTCGTCATTCAAGACGTGCGCGGTCGGGGCACCTCTGAAGGAAACTTTCGGCTATTTGAGGACGAGATTGAGGACGGTTACGACACGGTGAATTGGGCAGCGACGCTTCTGGGTAGCAGTGGCGGGGTCGGCATGTATGGGTTTTCTTATCAAGGAATGACTCAACTCTATGCAGCGGTGAAGCGTCCTGCTGCACTCAAAGCCTTGTGTCCTGCCATGTTGGGCTATGACCTCTATCACGATTGGGCGTATGAAGGCGGCGCGTTTTGTCTCCAAGCAAATTTAGGATGGGCGATTCAAGTCGCGGCAGAAACGGCACGACTCAACGGTGACGAAGTGGCATTTCTGGCACTCTCGAATGCGGCACGAAATTTGCCTCTGCACGATGCCATTCCTGCCCGTCCGACGATTATGAGCGAGTTAGCAGCCGATTCGTTTTATCACGATTGGCTCGATCGTCCCGCATCTGATCCCTATTGGCAACGGCTGTCTCCCAAAACCTATCTTCAGTCGTTTGATCTCCCAATGCTGCATATTGGCGGCTGGTTTGACACCTTTATGCGCAGCACCTTGAATTTATATCAAGCGATGGTGGGACAAAACCAGCATCCTCAACATCTGCTAGTCGGAGCGTGGGCGCATTTGCCGTGGGGACGAAAAGTGGGTGCCGTTGATTATGGGTCAGACGCGGCGAGTGTGTGCGATCGCACCCAAATTCGCTGGTTCGATCAGTTTCTCAAAGGCATTGACACAGGGCTACTTGAAGAACCTCCCGTCAAATTATTTGAACAGGGAAGTAATGAATGGCGATCGTTCGACGAATTCCCCGATTCTCCCAAAACACCTTATTTTCTCACCAGCACAGGGCTTGCAGGTATCCAGGACTTGGATGGCAGACTAACGCCTAACCCGTGTCCTCCATCCCTGGATGTGCTGGTTCATGACCCTTGGCGACCTGTCCCCGCATTGGGAGGTCACGCCTCTGCGCCGTCTGGCTCGCTCGATCGCACCTCTCTTGACTGCCGCAGTGATGTTCTCATCTACACGTCTGCACCGTTGTCTGAAGCGCTGCATCTGCTCGGCAGCGTCATCGTAGAGCTTAACTGCACGGCTGACACACCCAGTTTTGATCTGTCTGTGGTGCTGTCAGAAGTTCGCGCGACGGGGGGAGTTTACAACGTCACCCAGGGATATTTACGAGCCGATTCTAGCGACCAGCCCTTGAGAATTGTGCTTCAGCCAACCTGCATTCAAATTCAACCCGGAAGTGCCATTCGATTGAGTGTCAGTGGAGCCTGTTTTCCTGCCTATCCTGTTAATCTAGGAACCGGAGCGCTGCCAGGAGAAGGACGGGCGATCGCGGCTCAAATCATCACCCTGACCTTACAAACAGGAAGTTCTCAACTTTTATTACCCGTTTTAACCCAGAGCCTCATAGGAGAAATCTAGACTACGATTGGCAGAAATCACGGATGCTGACACACTATGAACAAAGTTGTGACTCGATCGCTATGAAGCAACTGACCGTCAAAATTGCCCAACTGCCCGACGATTGGGAGCCTATTCGCGCGATTCGCACGACTGTGTTTCAGCAAGAACAGGGAGTCGATGCAAATTTAGAATTCGATGGAAAGGATGATGAAGCAGTGCAGTTTTTAGCCTACCTAGACGATCGCCCTGTCGGAACGGCGCGAATTCGTTTTCTCAATCCATCGATGGCAAAAATAGAACGCCTTGCTGTTTCAGCCGATGCTAGGAGACAGGGCGTAGGGCAACGCATTATGAAAACAGCGATCGAATTTTTGGGTGAAAACAACATTTCAGAAATCCGTATTCACGCCCAAGAACCTGTAAAAGAGTTTTATCAGGCGTTGGGATTTGAGGTCGGGGGCGATCGCTTTCAAGAAGCGGGCATTCCTCATGTGGAAATGAGTAAACGATTAGGGTTAATCAGTGGGCGCGACGAAACCAGACTGGATTAAAGGATTGCCGATTTTAGGGCTGGTCTGGCTCATCGGAGCCGTGATCGATCGATCATGGTTTGCGATTGACCAATCCGTTCCTAGCTGGGATCAAGCCGACTATCTCACCGGAGTGATGAACTATTGGCGAGTCTTGCAGTCTCCTGAGTGGTTTTCTCAAGACTGGTGGGCGACCTTTTGGACGTTATCCTCTAAAATTCCGCCGTTGGTCTATATTTCAACAACCCCATTTCTGGCAGTTTTTGGTGCCGGAGTCGAGCAGTCTACGATCGTGAATCTGTTTTATGGAGCGATCTTGCTTGGCTCGGTTTATGGGTTAGGGGCACGTCTATTCGATGTCCAAGTCGGTTTATGGGCAGCCGTTCTTTGTCTGCTGTTTCCAGAACTCTATCGAGTTCGCTTAGACTTTTTGATCGACTATCCGTTAGTCGCCATGATCACGTTAAGTGTTTTCACTCTGACGATGTGGGCAATCAGCGATCGAGCCTCAATCCTATCCGATCAGCGTTCTATTAAACCCAAAAACGATTCCGACTTTCATTCATTCATGCCTCTCTGGATTCGTTCCTGGCTGTGGTCAATCGCATTTGGCATTTCATTTGGCTTGTCATTGCTCACAAAGCAAACTGCGCTGTTATTTTTAACCGTACCAATTATTTGGTTATTCGTTATATTTCTCTGGCAGAAAGCCTGGATAAAGCTGATCCAAATACTGTTAAGCTTAGCGATCGCGCTCTCAATCTGTCTCCCGTGGTATCGCATTAACTGGCTAATAATCTTAACGTCAGGTAAACGCGCTACGATCGATTCCGCGATCGCGGAGGGAGACCCACCTCTCAACACACTAGATGCCTGGATTTTTTACCTCAAATTGCTGCCCTCCCTCATATCATATCCCTTGCTAATAGCGGGTCTGGTCGGTCTAGCGCTGTATTGGAAGCGATCGGTGATTCGAGGAGAATGGTTTGTCTCAGGTGGTCAGCTACGACAGAAAATAGACTACGGCGGATTGAGAAAAAAAGGCTATCGACAAGCCATCTATCAAAATTGGTGGCGATCGTTGAGGTGGTTAGCGATATTTCTGATAGGCGGTTATTTATTGAGTTCGCTCAATGTCAACAAAGACGATCGTTATATCACGCCGTTACTGCCTGTCTTTGCGGTGCTGTTAGCTCAGGGATTGATGCTGTTTCCTGATCGACTGCGAGGCTTTCGCTGGGGTGCCGTTGGTCTATCGACGCTGTTGATGATCGTGAGCCTGATGCCGATCGAGTGGATTCCTAAAGCCCTATTAGGAAACAATTCTCATCACGCCACGCTGTCAGGAAACTGGCATCACGCAGACGTGATTGGCGAAGTGATTCGCACCGATCCACATCTCCGGACAACCTTGGGAGTGTTGCCGTCTCTCTCTAGCTTGAATCAGCACAATTTCAACTACTTTGGAGCACTGCAAAACTTTCAGGTGTATGGGCGACAAGTCGGCACAACTTTAAAGCAAGTTGAACAAGACGCTCGATCGCTCTCCTGGTTTGTGACAAAAAGCGGCGATCAGGGTTCGATTCGCCAAGCGGCTGCTCAAACGGCGTTAGTGCACACGATCGTTCAAGATCCAGATCTTCAGCTAAAAAAAACCTGGTCGCTCCCCGACCAAAGCACCCTTTACCTCTACCGTCGTCAGGTTCCCACGCTGCACGTTCAACCCCTAGAATCAGCAGGTCAGCCCATTCGCTTAGAGCAGGTACGAGTTCCCAATCAAGCAGCGCCCGGAAAGCCGTTACCCGTTACCTATCGCTGGTCTGGCTCATGGCAGCAGCTACGATCGGGCTTAGTGCTGCTTACTTGGAGTCGAGCCGACAAGGGTGCAGGAAATCGCTGGCTGCATGACCACGCGATCGCACTGGGAATGCTGCAACCCAACGCTGGAGAAGACACGGCTCAGTTTCAAGTGGTTGAACGACTCGCCATGTTGCCCCCTGCTAATGCTGCGGGAACTTATACCCTGACGGCAACCTATCTCAATCAGCAAACAGGCGAGACTTATAATATTCCGGTACCAGACGTGGAGTTGAAAATCGATGCCCAAGCGATCGCGATTTCAGAGACCCCGATCGATCTGGTGACAAGACTACGATCGCTCTCTGCTCTAATGCCCAAAGGGGTCAATTCTTTGAGCAGCATCTTTGAGCAAATCAGCAGCATCAATCAATATGATGCAACTCAAAATTATGTGATTCAGGCGCACCAAGCGTTAGCCTACCGACTTCAACAAGAGCCTAACAACCTTGGATTTGCCTATAATTTGGCATTAGCAGATGTGTTGAGCCGCAAGGTGAATCGAGCGATCGCAGCTTTCCAAAGAGTCACTCAACTCGACTCAAAAAATCCTCATGCCTACGCCTATCTCGCCTTTGTGAATCTCTATGATTTTCGTCCTAAAGCGGCTCAAACTGCTCTGAAATCTGCCCTAACCCTCAACCCAAATCTACCAGAACTGCACGCTCTTAATGGAGTTGCCGCGCTGATGCAGGGCAATTTCATGCAAGCATGGCAAGAAGCAAAAGCGTTTGAACGACTTAATAGACTGTTGGGTTCTGGGTGACCATCAAGAAAATACCAATACTCAAGATCAGCATCTTTAGACCTGAGTGTGTCCGCTAGATTACGCTGAGACACGCGAATTACATCAGACCGGAGAAGATGAGTTTTTCCGAAACACGCTAATCTGAATAAGTGAGCATTCTCCACGTTTGCTCGATTGTATTTTGATGAAACGCCGATCGTGTGGCACTTATTTGACCTATGTTTGACGCTCTTGCTGAACGCTTAGAACAAGCCTGGACTAAATTACGCGGTCAGGACAAAATCTCTGAATCCAATGTCAAAGACGCGCTGCGGGAAGTTCGTCGGGCGTTGCTTGAAGCCGATGTCAGCCTACAAATCGTCAAAGACTTTGTGGCTGAGGTTGAGCAAAAGGCACTCGGCGCAGAAGTCGTGCAAGGGGTGCGCCCTGATCAACAATTTATTGAAATTGTCTATAACGAGCTAGTGCAGGTGATGGGTGAGGCAAACGTCCCCCTAGCTGAGGCTCCATCAAAACCGACGATCGTGCTGATGGCAGGTCTGCAAGGGACAGGTAAAACCACCGCCAGCGCCAAACTTGCTCTTCACCTCCGTAAAGAAGAACGCACCACGCTGCTGGTGGCAACCGACATTTATCGACCTGCAGCGATCGACCAACTCGTCGCCCTAGGGAAACAAATTAATATCCCAGTCTTTGAATTGGGAACGAGCGCTGACCCGGTTGAGATTGCGCGGCAAGGGGTCGAGAAAGCCAAAGCCGATGGCGTAGATGTCGTGATTATCGACACGGCAGGTCGTCTGCAAATTGACCAAGACATGATGGGCGAACTTGCCCGCATCAAACAAACTATTCAGCCCCACGAAACCCTGCTCGTCGTGGATGCCATGACAGGGCAAGAAGCCGCCAACCTAACTCGCACCTTTCATGAGCAGATTGGCATTACGGGAGCCATTCTCACCAAATTGGATGGCGATACGCGTGGGGGTGCGGCGCTGTCAGTGCGGCGAATTTCAGGACAGCCGATTAAATTTGTCGGTGTGGGCGAAAAAGTCGATGCGTTACAGCCGTTCTACCCCGATCGTATGGCATCTCGCATTCTGGGGATGGGCGACGTGTTGACGCTAGTCGAAAAAGCCCGCGAAGAAGTCGATCTAGCAGAAGCCGAGAAGATGCAGGAGAAGATTCTCTCTGCAAAGTTCGACTTCACTGACTTTCTCAAGCAGACTCGACTGCTCAAAAATATGGGTTCGCTGGGTGGCATCATGAAGCTGATCCCCGGCATGGGCAAGTTGAGCAGCGAACAGCTTGAGCAAGGGGAAACCCAACTTAAAAAAGCGGAAGCGATGATCGGCTCCATGACGGTGCAAGAGCGCAAAGATCCCGATATTTTGTCGAGTTCCCCAAGTCGTCGCCGTCGCGTTGCAAAAGGCTCTGGCTACGGCGAGAGAGAAGTCGGCGAACTGGTGACAAACTTCCAGCGAATGCGGACAATGATGCAGCAGATGGGGCAAGGCAACTTCCCCGGAATGGGCGGAATGCCAGGGATGGGAATGCCTGGAATGGGCGGCGGAATGCCCGGAATGGGTGGAATGCCCGGAATGGGTGGAAACACTCCTCCTCCTGGATGGCGCGGTGGTGGCAGCAACCCCAACAAAAAGAAAAAAAAAGACAAGAAAAAGAAAGGATTCGGAACGCTGTAAGAAAGGTTAAGGGTAACAGCCTACTACTTCCCTCGCTGTGATAAGATCAGTAGTCCGCAATCTAACGATTTTGCAATTCAACAGGAGTTCAGTTTTCTAGCATGATCAAACTGCGATTAAAGCGATACGGCAAAAAGCGCGAAGTTAGCTACCGCATCGTTGCCATTAATAGTCGCGATCGTCGCGATGGTAGACCGATCGCTGAAGTCGGGTTCTATAACCCCCGCACAGACGAAACGCGGCTTGATGTTCCCGCGATCGAGGCTTGGCTACAAAAAGGCGCACAGCCCACCGAAACCGTTCGCAACATTCTCACCAAAGCCAGCGTTTTAGAACAAAAAGCCCGTGCCTGATTCCATGCCAGAACCCAAAACTGCCGTTCCAGACTATGCAGATCTGGTGCGTTTTTTAGTTCAACCATTTTTAGAAACCCCAGACTCGCTCAGGGTCGATTGCGAAATCTCGTCTCGATCGCGGGTCTGGGTGCGGTTCGCCTTTGAAGGCACTGATAAAGGGCGCGTGTTTGGTCGCGGTGGACGCAACATTCAAGCCATTCGCAGTGTCGTTGAAGGGGTTGCAAAAGCAGCCGGACACACTGCCTTGCTAGATGTTTTTGGCACTCAAAAAGACGATGACCATGATCGATCGGATGAGTCAGTTTCCCCACGTCGATCAGAAGCGTCTCCTCGTCCGTCAGGCGCTCCGCGAGTGGTGCCTAAGCCCAAACCTCGGCTGAGTGAGTAACTGAAGTTTGCAGTTTTGAGCCAGTGTCGTATGACTCTCGCTAGAATAATAGGTAGATGTTGAAGAAACACCTGATCAGCCCGCAAAGGCATCGATTCAGGTGTTTCTAGCTTTTAGATGTTGAGTCTTAGATCAATCTTCACTCCGATTCAGCATCGCGACTTTAACCCCTAACCCTGGTCTGCATGGTAGAAACCTTAACTGTTGAATTGCCGAGTGTCGAAAGCGCGATCGCCCTAGCCGGAACTCAGGAAAATAACCTGAAGACTCTCTCCAAGCAGACAGGGGCAACGCTAGTAATGCGAGGGCAAGAGCTGATGATCTCTGGAACTAAACAGCAAATTAATCTTGGGCAAAAGCTCATTGCAGCACTCGAAAACTATTGGGGTCAGGGTAAACCGATTAACAGTGTAGACATTCTTACAGCGCGTCAAGCGCTAGACGATCACCAAGAAGGCACCTTGCAAGAGCTTCAGCAAGATGTTTTGGCACGGACACGACGGGGTGATGTGATTCGCGCCAAAACGTTTCGTCAGCGTCAATATGTTCAGGCTGTTCGCACTCATGATCTGACGTTTGGTATTGGTCCTGCCGGAACTGGGAAAACATATTTGGCAGCCGTTCTAGCCGTTCAAGCGCTGCTGTCAAACGAATATGAGCGTCTTGTGTTGACCCGTCCTGCGGTAGAAGCGGGCGAGAAGTTAGGCTTCCTACCTGGAGATTTGCAGCAAAAGGTCAATCCTTATCTGCGTCCGCTTTATGATGCGCTCTATGAATTTGTCGAGCCGGAAAAAATTGCCAGCTTGATGGAGCGAGGCATTATTGAAGTGGCTCCGATCGCTTATATGCGGGGTCGCACCCTCAACAATGCGTTTGTGATCGTGGATGAGGCTCAAAATACGACTCCGGCTCAGATGAAGATGCTGCTGACTCGCATTGGCTTCCGCTCAAAAATGGTGGTGACAGGCGATTTGACGCAAACAGATTTGCCTCATCACCAAACGTCTGGATTGATGATGGCAGAGCGCATCTTGCGATCGGTGGATGGGATCGCCTTCTGCAATCTCTCGAAAGCTGACGTGGTTCGCCATCAATTGGTGCAGCGCATTGTCGAAGCTTACGAAGAGTTTGATCAGTAGTCTACTGAAAGGAGCGGCAATAACCTTTACAGCCCCACGGTAAGGTCGGAATCAACTCACGTTCGCCTATCATTCCTCTGTATAGAAATAGGAAAATAGCTCTTCTTCAGGAATATACTGGCTGACCTGCCGAAGAATGGCTCTACAGGTTGCTGTATCTAGCTGCTTGTGATTTGGTACGGTTAGCGTCTCATTGCCTGATTCTCCAACTCGGCGGAGCTTAATGTGACTTCCTTTCTGGCTGTGAATTTGAAATCCAAACGATTCAAGAATTGAAATCACCCCTTCCGCAGACAGGCGTTTCAGCTTAGGCATACTGTGGAACTAGCTCAAACGTAACCACGATCGAAGGTTGAGCAACGACTTGTAATTGACTCAAATCTTCATCTTCGATATAAAGAGAAACCGCCTCACTCAGATTTTGCATGACTTCATCTAAGGTGTTTCCTTGAGTCACAATGGCAAACTCTTGACACTCGGCAACATATCCGCTTTGGTCGCCCGGATAAACTGTTGCGTGGATCTTTTCTCGAAGGGTCATTAAAATCTCACAGTAATTAAGTGGGTTCTGTTTTAGCGTAGCACTCCAGCGAAGTGCGATCGCGCCAATCATTAGGCATTTTGAAGTGTCCTTGGTTCAGGGATGGATTCACCTTCTGCTTGCCAAGCCTCCAAGTACATCTCGATCACTTCTTCGCCGTTGTGAATGGCTTCCTCACGAGTTTTGCCATGCGTGCAGGGCATAACAACAAGATTGGCAAACTCTGGGATTGTGACGAGGAAAAGCTGATCTTCGTCAGACCATTGAACAATCATGCTGTATCGACTCATGAATCCTCGTCCTCCCTTAACTCTTGCAGTACAGTAAGTAACTTTGCTAGTTGTTTTTCTAGGTAGAGTGGTACATCGTCTCCATCCTTGCCTGGAATTGTCAGTGTTTCTTTAAGCAAAGGATGTCTCCAACGCTCATGGCTACCTTTGCCACGTTTTGGCAGATAAACAAACCCTTCACGCCCAATTTGAGTTTTTAACTCTCGGATTTTTCTGGGCATTGCTACTGGCTAACCTTTCCCCTCTTCTCTTTATTATCCTATCAAGATCGCCTAGAAATGTGGATGGCATCGCGTTCTGCAATCTCTCAAAAGCTGACGTAGGGTGCCATCAATTAGTGCAGCGCATTGTCGAAGCTTACGAAACGTTTGAGCAGTAGTCTACTTAGAGAGGGCGAAATGCATGGCGAACTCATCTAAAATGTCACTTTAGCGTTTGAGCCTGATGTAATAACGGTCGCGCTCACCAAATGCAGAAAGACTTGGCATCCTAGCGATAATCTATGTTCGTCCCGGTGCAGTGGGGTTATTAGCTCGTTGCTTTTCCAGAGTTTAAAACCTTCTCCTTATACGCTTTAACTGAGACACGGCGATAATTCATAATGCCGCGTTTGTAATCCTCCGGGTCTCCAATTTCTGGGAACAGTGTGTTGATTCCTAACATAGAAAATAACGATGGATCAAAATGTGGTTCAAGACCATCATGACAAGTTCCACATACTGTTACAAGATTTCCAGCCTCAGTTAATCCTCCAATGCTCCAGGGAACAACATGATGTAGGTGCAATTCTACATCTACATAATCATTTGGTGATCGTCCACAGATTCGACAACGCCGATTGTCACGCTTAAGTATACGAATTCGCTCTTTACGTGTTGGAGCACGTCGGAGCCATTCTTCAGGAGCAGACTCAGCAGGTACAAAACCCTTAGTTGCTGAACGCACAGTTTCTTTTGGCTTAGTGAAATCCGGTAAATGGCGCTCACACAAAGAGCTTTCTATGACTCCATGACCTCCAATAATTAGATACAGGAATAGATCTTCTCGACTGTTTATGAGTACGCCAGGTTCACCAATGTCTTTAAAGTCTTGCAGCATCCCTATCGGATCAACAGGGCAAATCTCTCTGATCTCCCGATTCTTGGTATGGTCAGCCCAACCAGAAAATCGAGATTGCCAATATCGCCGGATCAGCCCCTCATCAGTGGCGAGAAAAGTGATGGCGTAGTAATTTGCTTCTGGGATTGGTACTTGAGTTCGGAGCCTACTGATGTGTTCTTCAATTCGACTGCGTGGCTTCATTGCTATGGAAAAGTGTACCAGCCATTTAATTCTAGACGAGTCAATTTTAAGTGGCAACAAATGTACTAAAACCCTTTGTCTTCCTTGAATGCTAGCAGATAATCTCTTACTGCATCCCCTATCATTTCCACCTGTCTTCAGATCTAGTCCGGTTGTTAGAAATCGTCTTGACGTTGCCTGTGCCTTTACTTCTGCACTTAATCTTTAGATAGGAGTGCATAGGACAACGATAAATTTTACACGCCGCGATCGCCAATCGAAACTCTTCACCTAGTCATTTACTAGAATCGGCTCACACCAATGCAGGTTCGAGGAGTGCGCCTTGCATCCGACTCAGCCAATCGATCAGATTGGAGAGTTGTTGGTCAGCACTGAGCATTCCCAAGCCGCGCACGGTGACTTTGCCGGGAGTGTAGACAAAGCGAGTTTGCAGATGATTGGGCAGATTTTCTTTAAGCAGATTCCAGCCGGGTTCCTCCATTGGGGTTTCGAGAATGACGTGCTGTTTGCCGTCGGGTTTGATGCGAGAAAAGCCGATTTTTTTGGCGACTTGTTTGAGTTCCATGACGCGCAAAAGCTGAAGCGCTGCTGTCGGAATCGTGCCATAGCGATCGCTCCAGTCTGCCGCAATTTGGGTCAACTCTGGTTTAGACGACGCGGTGGCAACCATACGATAAGCATCCATTTTTTGGTCTAAATCGGGGATGTAATCGGCTGGAATAAACGCCGTGAGGCTGAGATCGATCTGCGTGTCGTCCACTTTAGGAATTTCTTGACCGCGAATTTCTTTAATCGCATCTTCGAGCATTTCCATATAGAGGTCGAACCCGATCGCGTCCATTTGTCCCGATTGTTCGGCTCCGAGCAGGTTGCCTACGCCGCGAATTTCCATATCTCGCACGGCTAACTGATAGCCTGAGCCAAGTTGGGTAAACTCTTGCAGGGCACGCAGACGTTGACGGGCTGCGTCTGATAGCTCGTGCTTTTTGGGGTAAAACAGCCATGCGTGCGCCTGAATGCCTGCTCGCCCGACTCGACCGCGCAACTGGTAGAGCTGAGACAACCCGAACTTTTGAGCATCCTCAATCAAAATGGTGTTGACTCTAGGAATGTCTAACCCCGACTCGATAATGGTGGTGCACACGAGAATATCAGCCTCCGCTTCGCCAAACGTCAGCATGGTTGATTCGAGTTCTGATTCTGGCATTTGCCCGTGAGCCACCGCGATTCTGGCACCGGGAATCATCTCGCGCAGTTGAGCCGAAATCTCTTCAATGCCTTCGACTCTGGGGACGACGTAAAAGATTTGTCCGCCCCGATCGAGTTCTTGCCGAATCGCCGATCGCACCATTTCAGGATCATAAGGCGACATGTGAGTCTTAATAGCACGACGAGACGGGGGAGGAGTCGTAATTAAACTCATCTCGCGTACCCCAGATAACGCCATATACAACGTGCGAGGAATCGGAGTTGCGCTGAGACTGAGAACGTCAACTTGAGTTTTCAGTGATTTAATTTTCTCTTTTTGGTTCACCCCAAAACGCTGTTCTTCATCCACAACCAGCAGCCCTAAATCTTGGAATTGGACACCTTTACCCAAAAGTTGGTGAGTGCCGACAACGATATCTAATTCTCCAGTGGTCAACCGACGCTGAATATCTTTACGTTCGTCAGCCGTGCGGAATCGATTTAGCAACCCGACCTGAATCGGGTAAGGTGCAAATCGTTCTTTGAGAGTGTGATAGTGCTGTTGCGTCAAAATTGTGGTCGGAGCCAGCAATGCCACTTGCTTTCCGGCAGTGACGGCTTTAAAGATAGCGCGAATCGCCACTTCTGTTTTGCCAAAGCCAACATCTCCGCAAACCAAGCGATCCATCGGGCGATCGCTCTCCATATCTAATTTGACATCCTGCGTGGCTTTTAGCTGGTCGGGCGTTGGCTGATAGGGAAACGACTCTTCCATCTCTTCTTGCCAGGGCATATCAGTCGGGTAAGCATAGCCGGACTGCTGCGATCGCTGGGCATAGAGATGCAACAAATCCATCGCGACTTTCTTGATCGCTTTACGAACTTTGCTTTTGGTTTTTTCCCAGGCTTTGCTCGACATTTTGTTGAGTTCTGGCGTTGCCTCACCCACGCCTCGAAATCGAGATAGTGCCCCAAGTTGGTCTGCTGCAACTCGCAGTAAACCATCAGCATATTTCAATACTAAATATTCGCGGGTTTCTTCATTGAGCGTTAAACTTTCGAGCTTGATGAATTGACCGACCCCGTGATTTTTATGAACGACATAATCACCGGGCTGTAGTTTATTGGGATCAACTTGCTTAGATGCAGCGCGACGACGTTTGCGAACATAGCTCGGAGTCGTTAAGCTGTGTTGCCCGAAAAACTCTCGATCGGTGACCAGCACCATTCTAAAAGTCGGCAGAATAAAGCCTTCTAACTCCGCTAACCCCGAATATTTAACCGCAACAGGAACGTGTTGAGTTTGCAGTTTATCGATCGCCAAAAAATCTCGCGGGTTGGGCACAAACTGCGCGGGGCAATCATGCTCTTGTAGTAGAGAAACCGATCTAGATGGCTGGGCAGAGACGAGCCAGACTGAGAACCCGCGATCGCGTTCTCCTCGCAAGGTTTCGGCAAGTCGTCCGAACTGGTGCGGCACCGCAGGAACAGGACGGCTAGAGAGATTTAGTCCATTCTTTTCTTCTGCCAATTCGCTGAGAAGGAGACGATCAAAACACTCGACTTCAGCCAGAGATGCTGCAAAAGGTCGATGAGTTTTAGGAAATGGGTGAGGACTCTCTTGCCAATGCTCTTCAACCTGATCAAACCAGCGATCGCCGTGTGCCTCACACATCTCTGGCTCGTCGAGGGCGATTAGAATATTGTCAGGCAAATAATCCAGCAGAGACGCGGGCTTTGAAAACGCGAGTCCTAAAAAGCGGCGCATTCCTTCGATCGCGTGTCCCTGTTCAAATCGCTCCTGGTCTTCGGGAGACAGATAAGACTCGATTTGCTCAAACGTGAGATGAGCTTGAATGATTGGGCTGAAACTCGTGGGAGTCAGCACTAGGCGATCGATACGATCGAGCGATCGCTGAGTAGACGGATCAAATTCTCGAATCTGATCTAACTCGTCCCCAAACAATTCCAATCGCACAGGCAACTCAGCCGCCACTGGGAATACATCGATAATGTCTCCGCGTCGGCTCCACTGTCCCTCTGTCTCGACTAGATTGACGCGCTCATAGCCCAATCGTGCCAGTTCATTACTGAGCGTATTGAGGTTTAACTCTTTGCCACGATCGAGCGATAAACAATAGGGAGCAAACGCCTCGACGGGCGGAAGGTGAGTTTGCAGAGCGCGCTCGGTCGCGACGATCGCCATTGATGAGGGCTTCTCTTTCTCATCGTTTGTCTTCACCAAGTCTGCCAAAACCTGTAGCTGTCCCCAATTCATCTCAGCTTCGGGGTCAAACGATTCATAAGGCGACGTTTCAGATGTGGGATAAAAATGAACGGTTTGCCAGCCCATCGCTTCGAGTTGAGCGCTCCAACGTCCTGCTTCTTCTAACGTCGCTGTGACAACTAGCAACGGGCGAGTTTGAGCTTGTGCCAGCGTAGACGAGACTAAGCCCTTGGGCAACCGCGACAATCCGCTCAGCTGCAAAAACTGATGTTGACCCAATTTATTGAGCAGTTCAGCCGTGAGGGGCAATCGTCCGAGGGCACGAGTAATCGAAGAAAACGCCATTGGTTAAGCGAGGGTGGAGTTTAGTTATCTTTACATTTTATCGAGCGATCGACTGAGATGAGTGAATCCAGCGATCCTCAACCCAGTCTCAACTGCTCTAGCACACTCTCCCAACCTGCAAATCTGTCTACTTAAAGCCAGGTTGCCAGATCCAGAAGTTGGGTTGTGATATGTAGAGATTTCTCGGTAGGCTAAGGCATGACCACTCTTTGCGCGAAAAATGCTCTTCGCTGAATGCGATACTAGAGACCTTCACGCCTTTGTTAAGCCCGCCCCGTTTATCTACTGCAAAGTGACTCTCAGCTATGTCCACCCTCGATCGCAAACCGATTCTCCTCGATTTTGAAAAACCTCTCGCAGAGCTAGAATCTCGCATCACCCAAATTCGTGAACTTGCGGAAGAAAATGACGTGGACGTGGCGGAGCAGATTCGTCACCTTGAGGCTAAAGCAGTGCAGCTTCGTCAAGAAATCTTCAGTAGTTTGTCAGCCGCACAGCGCTTGCAGGTGGCAAGGCACCCCCGACGACCTAGCACCTTTGACTACATTCAAGCAATCAGCGACGAATGGATGGAGCTGCACGGCGATCGTGGCGGCTACGACGATCCGGCTGTTGTAGGCGGCGTGGCTCGTCTCGACGGACGACCCGTGATGATGTTGGGGCAACAAAAGGGGCGTGACACCAAAGACAACATCACACGCAACTTTGGCATGGCATCCCCAAGCGGGTATCGCAAAGCAATGCGACTGATGGAACACGCCGATCGCTTCTCAATGCCTATCTTGACGTTTATCGATACCCCCGGAGCTTATGCGGGGTTGAGTGCCGAAGAACTTGGACAGGGCGAAGCGATCGCTTATAACCTGCGAGAAATGTTTCGGCTTGATGTGCCAATTATCTGCACGGTGATTGGCGAAGGCGGCTCTGGTGGGGCGTTGGGGATTGGTGTGGGCGATCGCTTGATGATGTTTGAACATTCGGTCTATACAGTCGCCACACCTGAAGCCTGTGCTGCAATTCTCTGGCGAGATGCGTCAAAAGCTCATCAAGCGGCTGAAGCGTTGAAGATTACCGCCGCTGATTTAAAGGGTTTAGGCATTCTTGATGAGTTGCTCACCGAACCGATCGGAGGTGCCCATTCTGACCCGTTAAAAGCGGCTGAGATTCTCAAAGAAGCGCTTCTCAGAAATCTGAGTGAATTGGATCAGATGACAGGTCAACAGCGTCGTGACCTGCGCTATCAAAAGTTTCGCAGCATTGGTATGTTTGCCGAAGTGACCGTGTAGCAGTGAGATTGCGGAATGCTGAGAGAAACTTTTCTTTTTTGCGCTATTATGTCTAAGCGCAATAATTGTTTACAATTCACCCGGCTTATTAGTCCTGAATCGAGCTAATGGTTTAGCGTCGGTAAGGATTATGATCGGGGTGGTGATTGAGTTCTTCAGATGGTTGTAGAGATATAACCTTGAATAACTCCTGGAGAGTTTTTCGCCTGGATCTCATAATATGCCCCCATTTTCTGACGATGCGCTAGTTTGCGTCTCCTCCGCAACCTGGGTGCCTGAGTTAGTGGATGAAAGCTGGAATCCTTGCTCACCGTCGAGTTAACGACTATCGCATGACCCTTAATTTAGAACGACGCGCTTTAATTACGGGTGCGAGCAGCGGAATTGGCAAAGCAACTGCCCTTGCGTTTGCAGAAGCCGGAATTCACCTTGCATTGGTGAGCCGCTCTCAACCTCAGTTAGAAGCCGTAGCCAACACTGCACGCCAGTTTGGTGTTAATGTGCAAACTCACTCGATCGACCTCTCGATCGTTGAGTCAGTGCGATCTCAAATCGCAGCGATCGCGTCCGAGTTCAGTCCGCTCGATATTCTTGTTAACAACGCTGGCATGGGCTACACAGGCTCTTTGATAGATATGTCATTAACCGATTGGCAGCGAGTCATCGATTTGAATGTCACCAGCGTTTTGCAGTGCATTCAGGGTGTGTTGCCCACAATGCGCGAGCAAAAAAACGGAACGATTATCAATGTTGCCTCGATCGCCGCGCATCAAACCTTTCCCAATTGGGGGGCTTATTGTGTGAGCAAATTTGGTCTATTGGCGTTATCAAAAACGCTGGCGGCAGAGGAGCGTGCCAATGGCATTCGAGTCATCACTGTGTCTCCTGGTTCGGTCAACACTCCGATCTGGGATACTGACACTGTAAATGCCGACTTCGATCGCTCCCTGATGTTGACTCCCGAAACCGTTGCCCAGTCGATTCTCTATGCAACGCTCGTGCCGCATCAAGCCGTCGTCGAAGAACTGATTTTAATGCCCAACGCGGGTGCTTTCTAAACCGCGAGTCGATTATGGGCGTGGTTTGTTCTTTAGTTCACACATAACTTGGATTCATTATGACTATCGCTTCCCCAAATGGTTCTAACACGCCTGACTCGTCTCCCTCTAAGATGGCAAAAAGTTTAGAGCCGAGACCCGATCGCAACACGCACAACGGGCAAGAAGCCAAAGTGCCTTGTCCGGCTCAGGTCAGCCAAGACGAAATGATGGAGGCAGTGCGAACGATGCTGCTAGGCGTGGGTGAAGACCCTGAACGAGAAGGATTGCTCAAAACGCCAAAACGAGTGGCTGAGGCAATGCGATTCTTAACGAGTGGCTATGACACGTCGCTAGAAGATCTTGTGAATGGTGCCATTTTTGACGAAGGTCACAACGAAATGGTGCTGGTTCGCGATATCAATGCCTTTAGTTTGTGTGAGCATCACATGCTGCCGTTTATGGGTCGGGTGCATGTTGCCTACATTCCAAACCAAAAAGTGGTTGGGTTAAGCAAACTGGCTCGAATTGTCGAGATGTATTCGCGCCGTTTGCAGGTGCAAGAGCGGTTAACCCGTCAAATTGCCGAGGCGGTGAAAGAGATTTTGGAGCCGAGAGGGGTTGCTGTCGTGATGGAAGCAAGCCACATGTGCATGGTGATGCGCGGGGTGCAAAAGCCGGGTTCTTGGACGGTCACGAGTGCGATGGTGGGTGTTTTTCAAGAAGATCACAAAACCCGTGAGGAGTTTCTCAATCTGATTCGTCACCAACCCTCTTTTTGGTAGAAAAATGATTATTTGATCGGTGTGAAAGTCAGCCGCAAGATCATGAATTCACCCAATGCTGTAGAGACGTTCCACCGGAACGTCTTTTTGCCCATGTTGCGATCTACCGACGACCGATCGTATTCAAAAATGATGCGGCTACCCGATGTCTTGGAGACGTTCCACCGAAACGTCTCTACCCGATTTTGCCATGACCGATCGCATTCAAAAATAAAACGGGATTATTCGATTCGACGGTTCAATTGCTCAAATAATGTTGCAACGTGCTCCAGGTTCTTGTCACCTGGGGCATTTTCAACGCCGCTAGACAGGTCGATTCCATCGGGGTTGGCAACTTCCAGCGCATTCAACACGTTGCTCGGATTCAGTCCGCCTGCTAGCAGCCAGGGACAATCAGGACGGAATTTTTGAAGGTTTGACCAGTCCAGCGTTTCACCCGTGCCCCCTGGAAGATCGGGATGATAGGCATCGAGTAAAAGGGCATTGACCCAATGTTGATAAATGTCCGCCTGACTTAATGCTTCAGGAACTCTAACTCGCAGCGCTTTAATGATTTCAATATCAGGAAGCACACTTCGCAGTTTGTCACAAAATTCGGGCGACTCAGTGCCGTGAAGCTGAACGCTATTGAGGTGAGCGATCGCCACCGTTTCACAAATTTCTGGCAGCGATGCGTCTAGAAACACCCCAACTCGATCGACGAGTTTCCCTGTCGTTACGTTTTTCGGTAACTGATCCACAATGACGCGAATCTGCTGAGGCGACACATAGCGAGGCGTGTTTGCAACACAGATGAATCCCAGTGCGGTTGCTCCTAAGTTAGCGATCGCACGTCCTTGCTCTGGCTTGGTGATGCCGCAGATTTTGATTCGTAGACCCATTGTTTGATTTTAGTAAGTTTAAGTTTTAAATCAGAATTCGCCCAAAATTCAAAACTCGAAACTCAAAATCCTATAATCGCTGAGTATTTGTACTTGTTCATTTTGAACTGGGAGGAAAATCTTTGATTTACTCTACTCTACTAGGGGTTGCGGCAACAGCACGCACGATTGAATGGTCTCCATTGGTAGGCTTAACCATGAGCCTCTGCTGCTTATTTGCCGTAGCGATCGGGCGAGCTGCGATCAAAAATCGCGGCACCGGACCCAAACTTCCCGTCAATAGCCCCGCTTTATTTGATGGCTTTGGCATTCCTGAGCTGTTAGCTACGATGAGCTTTGGGCACGTCTTGGGCGCAGGCGTGATCTTAGGGTTAAGCAACGCAGGCGTTCTTTAGACAGGTGAGGGATGAATCTAGATCGCCTGCTCATCCCTCATTCTTTCGATCTTCCTATCCTCTCTCATCTCAATTATCCTGAAAGAGGAGCCTTGCATTTATTTGAGGCTTTGATGAGTTAGGACACCTTTCATGCAGTCAAGCTGGCGCGCGGGTTCCTTATTTGGAATTCCTTTGTTAATCGATCCGTCTTGGTTTTTTGTGCTGGCTCTGATCACTCTGTCAGATGGCGCAGTGTTTCAGCAAAGTCATCCCGAGTGGGGAGCAGCGATCGCCTGGGGCACAGGGCTACTGATGGCGCTGCTGTTATTTACCTCCGTGCTGCTGCATGAGCTAGGTCATAGCCTGGTTGCAAAAATACAGGGCATTCAGGTCAAGTCGATTACGCTGTTCTTCTTTGGTGGCATTGCCGCGATCGAGCAAGAACCCAAGACTCCCGGTAAAGCGTTTCAGGTTGCGATCGCGGGTCCGCTTGTGAGCTTTAGCCTGTTTGTTTTGCTGAGTCTGCTCGCCGTGGCTCTTCCGGTTGAAAGTCCTATGCAAGTATTGGCTCAACGACTCGCAGGGCTTAATTTGGTTTTGACGCTGTTTAACCTGATTCCGGGGCTGCCGCTAGATGGTGGACTGGTTTTGAAAGCGATCGTGTGGAAAATTACTGGAAGTTATGCCAAGGGCGTTCATTGGGCGGCTAGAGCAGGCAAAACATTGGGCAGTTTAGCGATCGCATTCGCAATCTTGGGTGTATTTGGGCGTGTGATTCCCACCTTTATGGGGCTTTATCTAGCGCTGATCGGTTGGTTTATCTTGCAGAATGCTACCGCTTACGATCGTCTGACTGATCTTCAAGAAACCCTCCTCAACCTCAAAGCTCAGGACGCGATGACGCGTGAGTTTCGAGTGGTAGATGCAGACTTAACGCTCCGTCAGTTTGCCGACGATTATTTGCTGAGTGCGACTCGTGCCCCGATCTATTTCGCAGCGTCAAATGGGCGCTATCGTGGCATGGTCGAAGCCGATACGCTGCAAACGATCGAGCGTAGCCAGTGGGAAACCCAAACGCTATTCAGCATTGTGAAGCCGTTGGCTGAAATTCCCTCTGTGCAAGAAGCAACGTCTTTAATCGATGTAATTCACTTGATGGAAACGAAAGCGCTTCCTCGTGTAACGGTGCTGTCCCCGGCGGGGGCGATTTCGGGTGTTATTGATCGAGGAGATGTGGTGCGATCTCTGTCTCAGAAGATGAATCTGCCTATTTCTGATGCGGCGATCAAGCAGATCAAAGAAGAAGGAACGTATCCATTAGGGTTGCAGTTAGGCGAGGTCGCCAAGGCAGCTATAGATATGAGATAAACAAAAGGCATGAAAGAACAAGAGGCTTTGCCTACTATTTTTCATCCTTATGTGAATTTTAATACGGCGACTCCCGAGACTTATCGAACTCTTGCGCTCAGTGGGGAGTTCTTTGCCAACAATCCGGGCATGGTTCAAGGCACTAGGTTGGAGGGTAACACTTTTGCCCAAGGGGGTAAGGTATTTTTGCCATAGTTATCAGAGGGTCTAGCGTTTTAGGCTTTTCCAAAAGTGTGACCCTCATTTGAACCATGCCACAATCCGACTGCGTGCGCGATCGCCGAAGCGATTAGGATCAACGACTCTCAGCCCGATGTCCTCGAATTGGACTCGATCAATTCATCGCCGCCTCTTTTGGCACAGATGACCTCACTAGCTCGATTAGTTTGCAAAACTCTCAAACTTGGGGAGCCTTGGGATGAGTAGTGCCGTTAATTGATGTCTCATTTGATGGCGCTGCCGATTCTGTAAACTATATTGCTCGTCAGATTTTTGAGTGAAACAAACTCCTTTCGATCTCAGACTTCATTAGGCAAAACAGTTGATGGCATCGATCGCGCCGACTCTGAGAACTTAGACGCGCTAATTCGAGTCGCCCAAGACTATTTAATGAGAGAGGGAGATGCGTCGCTCGATAAGCCGATCGCCGCAGTTCAGTAGTTTAGCCACACGTAGCGTTGCTGAGCGGAGCTATGAATTACCCTTTCCCGCAATCTCTCTACTGAGGGAGAGGTTAGATGTGGGCGAATTCCTGGGTTTGTACCTAGATACAGCAACGCCAAAATTAACATCAGTTCGGAAACCCGTACACTCGACAAAGTTGCATCTAGTACGAACCTCCGCTAAATTAGCACTCAGGAGTTGAGAGTGCTAACTCATGCTCCAAGTCCTGTAGACTGAAGCAGTGAGGAGGAAGAGTGAGAGACAAATTAGATTCGTCGCTCTGACTGATTAGCAGGATTGAGTTTCTCAAGACGAATCGAAAAAGAATTCGTGACAGACCCCTTGTTTTCCTCTCTCCCTCCTCCTCATCCTTTTCTTGTTCCTCATCTAGATAGTTTGGAGAATTTCTATGGCAGCCGTATCCCTGAGCGTATCCACAGTTCAACCCTTGGGCGATCGCGTCTTTGTTAAAGTCAGCGCCGCTGAAGAAAAGACCGCAGGTGGCATCTTCTTGCCCGACAACGCAAAAGAAAAGCCCCAAGTCGGCGAAATCGCAGCGATCGGACCTGGCAAGCGCAACGACGATGGTTCTCGTCAAGAGCCAGAAGTCAAAATTGGTGACAAAGTTCTCTACTCAAAATATGCAGGCACCGACATCAAACTCGGCTCTGAAGAGTATGTTTTGTTGTCTGAGAAAGACATTTTGGCGATCGTTCAGTAGTTCTGAATTCGAGTCCTGAAGTCTGAATTCAATCGTCTCATCGTTTCCCCACAACTCGGATTATTATCATGGCAAAGCGCATTATTTACAACGAAAACGCCCGTCGTGCTCTAGAGCGCGGCATGGATATCTTGGCTGAAGCGGTGGCAGTCACCCTCGGTCCTAAAGGTCGCAACGTGGTGCTAGAGAAAAAGTTTGGCGCACCTCAAATCGTCAACGATGGCGTGACGATCGCCAAAGAAATCGAACTCGAAGACCACGTTGAAAACACTGGTGTTGCCTTGATTCGTCAAGCGGCATCCAGAACCAACGACGCGGCTGGAGACGGCACCACCACTGCAACCGTCTTGGCTCACGCAATGGTCAAAGAAGGTCTGAAAAACGTTGCGGCTGGTGCAAACGCGATCGCCCTCAAGCGCGGCATCGACAAAGGCATTGGCTTCTTAGTCGAAAAGATTGCAGCTCACGCCCGTCCGGTTGAAGATTCCAAATCGATCGCGCAAGTTGCTGCTATCTCGGCGGGCAACGATGACGAAGTCGGTCAAATGATCGCTAACGCGATGGATAAAGTCGGCAAAGAGGGCGTTATCTCCCTTGAAGAAGGCAAGTCGATGACCACTGAGTTGGAAATCACCGAAGGGATGCGCTTTGACAAAGGCTACATCTCGCCTTACTTTGCGACCGACATGGAACGCATGGAAGCAGTGTTTGAAACCCCCTACATCTTGATCACCGATAAGAAAATCAACTTGGTGCAAGACCTCGTGCCCGTGCTAGAGCAAGTCGCTCGTGCAGGTCGTCCGTTTGTGATCATTGCAGAAGACATCGAGAAGGAAGCGCTGGCAACGTTGGTTGTGAACCGTTTGCGCGGTGTTCTCACTGTGGCAGCCGTCAAGGCTCCTGGCTTTGGCGATCGTCGTAAAGCCATGCTCGAAGACATCGCAGTGCTGACTGGTGGACAACTGATCACCGAAGACGCAGGTCTCAAGCTTGATGCGGTCAAGCTTGAAATGTTGGGTCAAGCCCGTCGCATCACGATCACCAAAGACAGCACCACGATCGTCGCTGAAGGCAACGAGTCTCAGGTCAAGTCTCGGGTTGAGCAAATCCGTCGCCAAATGGATGAGACCGATTCTTCCTACGACAAAGAGAAGCTACAAGAGCGTCTTGCTAAACTCGCGGGTGGCGTTGCAGTCGTCAAAGTCGGCGCAGCAACCGAAACCGAAATGAAAGATCGCAAACTGCGTTTAGAAGATGCGATTAATGCAACCAAAGCGGCTGTTGAAGAAGGTATCGTTCCGGGTGGTGGCACGACCTTGGCTCACCTGTCTCCTGAGTTAGAGAAGTGGGCACACGAAAACCTGAAAGGTGAAGAACTGACAGGTGCGCTGATTGTTGGACGTGCGTTAGCGGCTCCCCTGAAGCGGATTGCTGAAAACGCAGGTCAAAACGGCGCAGTCATCGCTGAAAAAGTTCGTGAGAAGGACTTCAACGTAGGCTTCAACGCAGCAACCAACGAATATGTGGATATGTTCGAGGCGGGCATCGTTGACCCTGCAAAAGTGACTCGTTCTGCGTTGCAAAATGCAGCTTCGATCGCAGGCATGGTGCTGACCACCGAGTGCATCGTGGTTGACAAGCCTGAGCCTAAAGATGGCGCACCTGCGGGTGGCGGCGGCATGGGCGGCGGCGACTTCGACTACTAATCGCGCTGCTAGGGACATTCGATGTAATGTCCCTGCAAAGAATCGTTAGAGGGGCGATCGTTCTTAAATTAAAGAGCGATCGTCTTTTTGTAATGTTGATTTTATGAATGCAATGGTTTTTGCGTTTACCCGATGGCGTGGAGACGTTTCATCGAAACGTCTCTACCGAATGCCGCGTTTAATGATCAAACTATGGCTCGATCGTGGATTTACCCGATTCCCGTAGAGACGTTTCGGTGGAACGTCTCATTTCCGTTTCGGTGGAACGTCTCATTTCCGTTTCGGTGAAATTTCTCATGTTCGTCAAGGCTCAACCTCTGACCAGAGGCGTTCTAACTGACGTTGCCATGCGGCTAAGACCTCTTCTCGCGATCGCTTTCCCATTTCCATTTCGCCCATCATGCCTTCTTGATAGAAGCGATCGAGGGTTTGCATCGTCAATTCTAGAGATTGACCTTGGAGTTTTGCGGCTTGAATAATCTGGCGAATCCGCTTTTCAGCAAAGGTGTTAAACCCATCGTTGATGCCCAATTCGTTGAGAGCGAGCAATCGTTGAATTGCGGCGGTAAGGTCAGAGATCGTTAAACCCGCTAAACCGTGCTGAAAGACTCCCCACAACACGTCTTGATGCAGCGCATATCGAACTTCTTGAGTCGTATCGAAGTTGGCTTCTAAGAATTCTGCTAAATAAGGTTGAGCATCTTGTGCTGAGACGATCGGCACTAAAACCCTCAGCCAAGCCTGATCATCTGAGAGCAACACCAATAGCCGAAAAGATTCAGTCTCTACCTGATAAGAATTAGTATCTAAGGTTTGAACCGATGCACCAAATGAATCAGTCAGTGTCTTGGCAATTTCTTCTGTAATCATGGTCTCTGTAAAATAGCTCCCTTCACCCTACACCGTGAGTACGTCTGAAAAAAATCCCCCGATCGACAGGCGATCGAGGGAGAAACTAGGGAGATTATCGGGATAAACGATTAAACTAGCCACTCTTGAACAGCTTCTTCTTTGGTGTTGGTGCGGCGGCTAGGAGTTTCGCGTTTGAAGTTCATGTGAACATCGCGAGTCTGTTCGCCATCGACTGCAACTGCCAGGATGGGGTAGTCAATCACCCCGTCTTGGAACGACATCTGGAAGCGGAACGTGCCATCGGGATTCAGTTTGATGGGCTGCCCTCCGATCGTCACAGTTGCATCCGGTTCGGTTGCCCCGTAGACAATGAGTTCGGCATCTGCCACCAACCAAAACTGACGTGGGCGAATAGGGGGTGCCGACGCGCCAAAGCCGATTCCCGACATGCCGACTCCTGACATAGTCAAGCCTGAAGTCGTTGGGACTGCCCACATTCCTACACCTGATGGGAAGACATAAGAGCTAATTGTCTCCTCGTGACTTGGGGCTTGCTGCATGGAGCCGTAGAGAGAACCTGCGATCCGCTGTGCTTCGGCAGTTCCTGCCATGCCAAAAATTTGGTCATAGATGGGGTTGCCCATGCCACCATTGAGCGCTGTTGTTGTCGCCGCTGCCATGCGCTGACTGGGGGGAACCAATTCCAAAACGGTTTGACTACGCAGGTCATCATCCCAGGAGACGGTGACGAAGTGATCTTCGATCCAATCAGACGGGTAGACCGGGGGAACTCGAACGGGGGCTGACCGCCCTAATACTAGCCAGCGACCATCTGCACATCGGTAGCCAATCTCAACCGCGTAGTCACGATCGCTGACGGGAATCGGTAAATACCATTCCCGCGCTAGCTCATCGCAAGGATATTCTTGAACACTGTGGGGGCTTTGATAGTCAAAGCTCAGGTCTGTCACATCATAGAGGCGCAACGCTAACTGTTGACCGCCTTGACGACGCAACTCTTCTTTGTGCTCGTTGGGCACATCCCAGTAGGTGTATGCCCATTGGGGATCGCGCGGCATAATCACGACGCGGCTCTCACCATACCCTTCAGGAAGTTCAGCGAGGTCTGCGTCTACTGCTGCTAACGCACCGCCCGTCAGATCGCTCTGTCCGACATCAAATTTTGCTGCTTCCACTTCTTCTTGTGCCTCAGGTTTACGGGTTGGGGTTGCTGAGAGTCGGCTGCGCTGAATTGCTTCGATCGCTGCCAAAAGCTGGTCTTTTCTCATCCGGCTATAGCGAGACACGCCGCATTCACTAGCGACGCGTCGCAGTTGCCGAAGAGTCATTTCGTCTAACGGAGGACGTTCGGTTGCCATAAAACAAGCTCCAATCATGCAAACGGATTCTTTCTGAATAGCGAAATTGCTTAAGTTTATTTTTGTTAACAATAGGGGATCGCTTGTCCTTCTGAATGTTGCAGAAAGGACATCTTTTGGTCAAGGACTGAAACAGTTGAATTTGTTTACGATCAACGAAGTTATAGGCGATTCGGGGATCGCAATGTTATGGAATGATGACATCTATTTGAGCCGGGGATCGAATTATTCAAGGTTTAGAGTACAGAGATCCCAAAAGAAATCTAAATGTCACTTTTCCTTGACTTAAGCGCCCAGGACGAATAATCAGGAACTCGATCGTTTCCTGTAAACTGCTGTAAAGTCCGATTTTCGGTGTGTATGGATTCTTCTAAGTCTGATGTCTGGGATAGCGATGCTGAGACGCGAGAAGGTCAGTCTGATCGCTCGTCAAAACATGGTTTGATTCGTAAAGGATTGGCTCCGGCTGTGGGGCTGTGGCTACGATCGCAAGTAGAGCACATCGAAGATCTAGAGGTTGAGATTGAGGCGGGCGATCGTCAGATTTTGTCAGGCTGCATTCCGCAGATTAGGCTTTCTGCACACAAAGCGATCTATCAAGGGCTGCACCTGAGCCAAGTTCGAGTGATTGGGCAGACTATTCGCGTCAATCTGGGGCAAGTCTTGAGAGGAAAGCCCTTACGGGTGCTAGAACCGATCCGCGTCCAGGGAACGGTGGTGCTGCAACAAGCCGACTTAAATGCGTCTCTAACAGCGCCCCTTTTAGCAGATGGCGTAACTGAGTTTTTGTTGACACTGTTGAGTGCGAGTGAGCTAGGCGAATTGCCCTCAGAATCCAATCCTCGGCTGAATCTGCAGCAGCTTCAAATCATCTTAGATAAGGATTTAGTGACGCTGAGTGCCTTGTTGATTTCGGTGACTGGCAACGCAACGGCGATCGCAATCCGCACTGGCTTTGAGTTGTCCAGTCCTCATGAGTTAAGGCTAGTCAACCCCCAATGGTTGCCTCACGCAACCGCAAAGCGCGGCTTGCCTTTAAGCGATCTCAACGGCTACACGTTCGAGCTGGGAGCAGACACTCAGATTGAGCACCTCACTTTAGAACAGGGACAAATCACCTGTCACGCCAAGCTGTTAGTGACCCCTTGATTAAGTGGGTAATAATGGCAATACGAGCGTCACGAAGTAGTAGACAAGCGGAGCCGTAAACACGTAGCTATCTGCCCGATCGAGAATTCCTCCATGACCCGGAATTAGCTGTCCAGAATCTTTGACTCCAGCATCGCGTTTCATCATTGACTCGGTTAGATCGCCCAGCAGACTGGCGATGCCGATCAGTAGACCGAGGGCAACTCCAGTGATCGGCCATCCTGACCAGTCGAGATACCACGAGCCAAGCACGGCGACCGCAACACTCGCAGCTACCCCAAACACGGCACCTTCAACGGTTTTTTTAGGGCTGATGTCTGAGAGGCGAGTTCGTCCGAGCCAGCGCCCGATCGTGTAGGCACCGATATCTGCCGCCCAAATGCAGAGAAAGGCGAGCAGCGTGTGGGTTAGCCCGATCGGAAGTTTGTCTAAGCCTTGCCACGACGTTGACCAGAAGCCGTTGAAGGGCAGATTGCTGACTTCGGTTTGACCTAGAAACCGCAGGCGAATCCAATAACTGGGCAGATAGCCACCATAAAACAAGCCCATGATCGAAGCCGAGATGTCTGCGATCGTGGCGAATTTAGGCTGAAACAGCAGATAAAAACAGATAAACGTCCCGGCGACTGGAAAGATCGCATCTGCCAGCGAGGGCGAGATGTTAGAGACCACTAACAATATTTGGCTCACGACCAGCGTTGTTTTCCCTGCTGGGGCAAACCCTTTGGTGCGGGCAAGCTGAAAATATTCCACCTGCCCTAAGTAGATGATGATGCAAAAACCAGCCGTGAAGTACCATCCGCCTAGCAACATCATGCCCAGCGCAAGGACGATCGCGACAATTCCACTACCGATTCGAGACCAAGGCATAGCACTAATGTTAGGTGAAGATAACTCAGCGGGATGGTTTAGAGATGCGTCCTCTCAGCACTCAATCTCAGAGTTAGCTGAAGGTTAAGAACGTTAAGCCTTGCTTTGCAATACTTTAACGGAGAACGGGTAATGGTGAATGAACTTTCATGAAAGCTTCTCGCCACTCAACACAAAAATTGGATCAACCGCCGCAAAGATTTGATTCGTGCCCCGTGTCTCAAGACGGTTGACAGCAGATTGCACTACTTCAATATTACGAGCTTGAAGCTCGGCAAGGCTCTCTGAAATTTGATAAAGCGTTTCTAAACTGGCAGCCGTTGCGACTACTCGTCCTTGAGGTCGGAGGTGTTGCCAGACTTCTTTGAGAATTGCTTTTACTGATCGTCCACCTTCAATGCAGACACGATCGGGGCGATGTGTTAATCCGTTTAGGCATTCTGGGGCACTGCCTTCAATGATTTCGACATTTTTGACTCCAAAGCGATCGCAATTGCGACGAATCAAACTGGCGACTTCTTCATCGCGCTCGATCGCAATGATTTGTCCCCCCGGGCACAGCAAGCCCGCCTCAACGGGAATCGTTCCAGTCCCTGCGCCGATGTCCCACAGCACCGAATCGCTTTTTAACCGCAGATGAGAGAGCAACAACAACCGAACTTCTCGCTGACTCATGGGAATTCCAGGCAAATTCTCAAATAAGTCGTCGGGAATGCCGGGAGTCACGTAAGACCAAAGAGGAGACGGCATAAGCGGAAGGAATGGAAGGTGATGAGTTCATCCTAATTCTGACGCGAATTTGTCGAGTTCACGTTAAGAGACTCGCGGTTGACTCGATCGAGCTTCGACTTTGCTCAGTCCTCAATCTATTGATAGTGGGTTGAGCGAAGCTGCCATTCACGGACAACGCAGTGAGGAATTCTAGCATTGCTGAATTGTGCGTTGAGTGCTGATACAACTGCCTGAAAGTCGCCCATAGAATAGCCCAGGTTCCACGAAAATTCTTTGAGGAGGTGAGATAGCAACTGGCTCACCTCCTCGAAGTCGTCCGAGAGTCTCTAGGAGTCGTTCATGAGTTTCTAGGAGTCGTCCACGAGTTTCTGGGAGTTGTTCGAGAGTCTCCAAGAGTCGTTCATGAGTTCTTGAGAGTCGTTCGGGAGTCTTTAGGAGTCGTTCATGAGTTTCTGGACATCATTCACGAGTCCCTGAACATCATTCACGAGTTTCTGGGAGTCGTTCATGAGTCCCTAGACATCGTTCATGAGTTCTTGAGAGTCGTTCGCGAGTTTCTAGGAGTCGTTCGTGAGTCTCTCGATCGAGCTTACTAATCTGCGGATGAATTACGCCAAAGGCAGTTGAAGCCATTCCTACCCAGATTCAGCAACGCCGAACCTCTTATGCGCGTTTGACGACTCGCAGCGTTTCTAAAGTGGAGTCTGCACAGCCGCTAATCATGCCGCCAGCCGCGAGGATTTGCTGTAGGTTAGCGATCGCGTCCTCTGTAATCTGCTCTCCGGGAAGCAAAACAGGAATTCCAGGAGGATAGGGACAGACTAACTCGGCGCTGATGCGATCGACCGCTTGAGTAATCGACAGGGTTTCACTAGGGGCGAAGAAGGCTTGACGAGGCGTGAGGAGCCACTTAGGCGTGAGACCTGAATTGGATCTTCTCGGCTGCGGACTCTCTAGGTCTCTGGGTTCTTTTGCGAGGGTCGTAAAAGCTTGCACTAAGCGATCGATATCCGCTTGAGTGTTTCCTAGACTGATGATGAAGGTCAAATGCTGCAAGGACGGTAACTCAGCCGTTACGCCTAGCGTTTGGTGCAGCATCTCATCCGCGGTGAAGCCGTCGATCCCCAACTCAGAAACGGTGACGGTGAGACGAGTTCGATCAACCGCCCAACATCCAGGAGTTTGCTCAGGATTCAGCGTCGAGAGATTGGGAATTTTGTTGATGCGTGATCGAGCTTGATCCGCCAATCGCAACGTCTGTTCCATGAGTGCTGCTCCTTGCGTTGCCATTTGCTGACGCGCTGCATCCAATGATGCCAACAGCAGATAACTCGGACTTGTGGATTGAATAAGCTGGAGCGCTTTGCTGACGCGATCGCGATCAATTCGGTTGCCTTGACCGTGCAGCATCGCGGCTTGAGTCATGGCAGAGAGGGTTTTATGAATCGATTGCACTGTTAAATCAGCCCCTGCCGACAGCGCAGAATCCGGGAGGTCAGGATGAAAGGCAAAATGCGCCCCGTGCGCTTCATCGACCAGCAGTGGAATATTGTAGGAGTGGACGAGGTTAGCGATCGCTCGCACATTCCCACAAACCCCGTAATAAGTTGGGTAGACTATCATCACCGCCTTGCTGTCCGGATGCTGCTTAAGAGCCTCCTCAACTGCTTCGGGAGTGACGCTGTGCGCTATCTGTCGGTCAGCATCATACTCAGGAGTGACGAAGACCGGAACGGCACCTGACAAAACCAGTCCTGAAATCACAGATTGATGCACGTTGCGCGGCAGAATGATTTTGTCTCCCGGTTCGCAGACTGCCAAGATCGAGGCACTCACTCCGCAGGTTGAGCCGTTGACCAAAAACCAGGTTTGCTCGGCACCAAATGCCTCTGCTGCCAGATCTTGAGCCGCTTTGATCGCAGATTGAGGCGCAAATAAGTTATCGAGTTCAGGCAATTCTGGGAGATCCGATCGCCACACCTCTGCCCCAAACAAATCGGATAGAATCCCCGGTGTTCCCTGCCCTCGCTTATGTCCAGGCGTATAAAAAGCAGCATTTGAGCTTTGGGCACACAGTCGTAACGCGTCGAGCAACGGAGTCGCCATTTGGGAAGATGAAATATCTAAAAGTGTCATCTAAGTTGATAAGGTCAAATTATTCGTTAGGATATTCTATGGTCTACCCAACTATCGAACCTCCGTTTCCTCAACCTGTGCCGAGTCCCGTTCCCGAACCAATTCCTAGTCCCGTTCCTGAGCCGATTCCTAGCCCTGTGCCCGAACCCGTTCCTGCACCGATTCCTCAGACGATTCCGGGACCCGTATAACCGTTTTCTCGCTTACCTTCATAACTCAACATGCTAACAGCCGGGATTGTTGGACTTCCCAACGTTGGAAAATCGACTTTATTTAATGCGCTTGTTGCCAATGCTAAGGCAACCGCCGCCAACTTTCCCTTTTGCACGATCGAGCCAAATGTCGGCATCGTCTCAGTGCCCGATGAGCGTCTCAAGGCGTTAGCCACGATTTCTAGCTCGATCGATATTTTGCCTGCCCGCGTCGAGTTTGTCGATATCGCTGGCTTGGTCAAAGGTGCTAGTCAGGGCGAAGGGTTGGGCAACCAATTCTTAGCCAACATTCGCGAAGTGGATGCGATCGTCCATGTCGTGCGTTGTTTTGAGGACGATGACATCATTCATGTCTCTGGAGCGGTCGATCCCGTCAGTGACATTGAGGTGATTAACTTAGAATTAATCCTCGCTGATTTGGGACAGATTGAAAAACGGGTCGATCGCGCCCGTAAACAGTCTCGCACCAGCAAAGAAGCGCAAGTCGAAGTTACTGCCCTTGAGAAGCTCATCCCGGTGCTTAATGCGGGTCAGCCTGCTCGTCAAGTCACTCTCACCGAAGAAGAAGAACTTCTACTCAAACCGTTGGGACTGTTAACTCGCAAACCGATTATTTATGCTGCTAACGTGGCAGAAGATGACCTGGCAACCGGGAATGCGTTTGTCGAGCAAGTGCGAACCCTGGCAGAACAGGAAAAGGCTCAAGTGGTAGTCGTCTCAGCCCAAGTCGAAGCCGAATTAGTCGAGCTGAGTGAGGACGATCGAGCCGATTTTCTCGCGTCTCTCGGCGTTGAAGAAGGTGGCTTAAAATCCCTGATTCGTGCCACTTATGAGCTTTTAGGGCTGCGAACCTACTTCACAACTGGACCGAAAGAAACCCGCGCCTGGACGATTCACGCAGGAATGACAGCTCCTCAAGCGGCAGGAGTCATCCACACCGATTTTGAGCGGGGATTCATTCGGGCTGAGACCGTGGCATATAAAGATCTAACCACTACCGGATCGATGGGTGCCGCTAAAGAAAAAGGTTTAGTTCGCAGTGAAGGAAAAGACTATGTGGTTCAGGAAGGCGATGTAATGCTATTTCGATTCAACGTCTAACAGTTAAAAACAGCAAGGGACGCTCGCAGGAGAACGTCCCTATCAATCGCTAATGCTGAGCAGATTTAATTCTGTCGTTCGAGCAGACTGGTGATGGCAGACATGAGGCGATCGCGCTCGATCGGACGGGCTAAAAACCTCCGAAAGCCCATTGCGATCGCTTGATTAAAGTCTAAATCTCGAACTGATCCGCTGACCAAAATAGCTGGTGTCACAGTCCACCCAAGGCTAACTTCTAAATTTCTGAGCGATCTCATCTGCAAACAGCGTTCATCATCTAGCAGATCAACGTCACAAATCAGGGCATCAGGCTGTTGAAAGGCAAATGTTTTCAAACTCTCCTTGACTGAACTCACCACTACAATCTCTGCTTGAGACATTTGCAGCATTTGGTGAAGACTAGCTCTAGCAGCCGAGTCGTCCGAGATCACCACTAAACGTAGCTGGTTCATTCCTAAGCCTCTCGATGCTGCTCTGCGAGAAAAGCTTCTGTGATCTCAGTTCGACTCTGTAGAGCTAAACTAAATCTGAAATTGAAGGCGTTTGACGAACCATATTCGCGGCTTCGGCGGCGATCGTCGTTTTGACGCGAGCTTGACCAATCTCTGCATCTGCCAAGCTGGTCTGACTCAAGTCGGCATTGAGCAAATTTGCCTTCGTCAGGTTGGTTTGAACCAAGACTGCCCCCGTCAAAATCGCGTCGCTCAAGTTGGCGTAGCTTAGATTAGTTCTCGTTAGATTTGCCTTTGTTAGGTTAGCACCACTGAGGTTTACGCCCCTGAGATCAATATTTCTCAGGTTTGCTGCCATCAGATTTAGATTTCTAAAGTCTCTCTGTCCTGCCGCATATCGGCTCAAGAACTCTTTCGTATTCATGTTTTTTGAGGAATATAGGGACAGCAGATTTCGATGTTCTAACAAAAAGGGCAGACGAGATAGTCTGCCCTCAAGAGTTAAGAGCAAACGGCTCTTGTCAATTAATAACGGCGTGAACCGCGATTTTGATTTGACCAACCGCCGCCGCCACCGCCGCCTGATGAACCTCTTTCTTCACGGGGCTTTGCTTTATTGACTTTTAGATCACGACCCATCCACTCAGCACCGTCTAATGCTTCGATCGCAGCGGTCTCTTCTGCGTCGGTTCCCATTTCGACAAAAGCAAATCCGCGCAACCGACCCGTCTCTCGATCGGTGGGCAACTGAACGCGCTTAACGCTGCCATACTCTGCAAATGTCTGTGTTAAGTCATCCTGAGTGACTTCATAAGACAGGTTGCCTACGTAAATCGACATAAAATATCTCCAGAATCAGAAGTTGTAGCGAGTTAGATTCGGA
>JBBRPT010000040.1:0-50585 GCA_038227635.1 Leptolyngbyales cyanobacterium
CACCCGAAAACAAAGATTTAGGAATTGTCAAACGCTTGCCCAAAGCCAAGCAGAGTCAGAGATTAAACTTGTCTCCTCACCCTACTTGACTTTTGAACCTAGATTCTAAGTTGTCACAAATGGGGTAGGTGAGGAGAATCAGTTCTGGGCTTCCACTACCGTCATGGTAATCTTGGGAGTCAAACGCTAGCAGGACTTTTTCAACAAACTCCAGAATTTATGAATTTCTGTAGTCAGCAGCGTGCTATAACTCACTACCGTATAGGCGAAATTTAGCGCCTTTTTTAGGATTGGCTTCCTTTCACACCGCAACTGAGATTGGTATTTATGGCTCTCTTAGACTCTCAAGGTCGATTATTCGGCAAGGTTAGCATTCTCGATGTCGGGGCAGGACTCGTCATCTTAATGGTGATTTTTGGTATTTTCTTCTTCCCAGGAAGCTCTGGTTCGGTTGCCCAACTTTCTGCTCCTAAAGCGATCGAGGTTGACGTGGTTGTTCGAGGGCTGAGTGCCAGCGACCCCAAAAGTTTGATTAAAGAGGGTGACAAAACTAGTATCATCGTCCGCAAGCAACCGTCTGGAGAAGCTACTCTCAAGACAGTAAAGTTTTTGCCTCGCAATACGCTAGTGCCGCAGCCAGATGGCTCTGTGAAGTCGATAGCAGACCCCAGACTTGAGGTGGCATTTGTTAACGACATGATTTTAACGCTAGTTAGCAAAGCTCAGATGACCAAAGACGGTCCTGTTTTGGGTGGCGAAAAAGTGAAGGTTGGCACCTCGATCGAGCTAGATGGACCTGCTTACAATTTCACAAGTAGCGTGATTGCAGTCCGATCTGAAAAGTAGTGACTCACGAAAATAAGGACAGATTTTGAATCTGTCCTTAAGCTCCGGAGGTAAATGCTACTCGACCTTGAAGCCTATTAACGCATAGCGTCTTTTGCCGACTCGACTGCATCACCTGCTTTGCCTTCAGCTTTCTCAAGGGATCTCTTGAGCGTTTCCTCAATCGACCCTGTGCCCTGAGAATTAGAAGGACGCTTCATGTTCTCAATGCCAGCAGTGCCTTGAATTTCGTTCGGTGCGCCATCTTGTGCCCGCTTCGTAATAGCTTTGAGACCTTGAGGACCCCCTTGGTCGATCGCATCTTTAGCGGTGCGCTCATATTTTTTAGCGGTGTCACCCGCTTCGTTCTTCATTGGCTGATTTTTAGTTGGCAAGGCGGAAGCCATTTGGGTGGGCATTGCTAAGGCAATCATCAAGACTGCACAGAGACAAGCCGTGAAGATAACGCGAACGGTGGATAAAATAGACTTCATACAAACTTCCTCCAAATAGAAGCTAGATTTTTGCGATAGGTTCAAGTTTAGCCTGCGTCTATCTACCCACAAGTTCTAACATTGGCGCGTCTGTATCTAGAGTGACGTTTTGCGACTTCTCTCTCATTAATTTGTCTGTCAAATGATAGATGCGATCGTAGTTATTATCCCTTAGACATAAATTCAACTCGGGGCAGAAGTGGGTCTTCCACGACTCCAAAGCCTTTAAAGCCCCAGCGATCAAGCACACCTGTTAGCCGTGTTCCAGGAAGGGTTTCTACTGAGAAGCGATCGCTGACCCCTGCGGCATGTTTGTTTAAATAGCTCAACGCATCAAAGTGTTCACGAAATAAGAGAACATAGCCGTTTTGGGGCGACCGAGCTTTGTCACGATCGCTCTGATTTGGGTAAGCGGCAAGATAGCTGCCGTCCATTCTAGAGCGAATCAGGTAGTAGGTTTCAGACAGCATAAATTCAGTTAATATCCGCCAAGTTAATCCTGGGGTCAACCGCTTTTAGCAGTAGATCAGCGATCAGATTTCCTACAATCAGCATGACGGCTCCCATCATCAGACTTGCCATGACTAGATACAAATCTTGAACCTGGACAGCTTGCAAGATCAATCGTCCTAAACCGGGCCAGTTGAAGAAAAACTCAGCGATGAAGGCTCCGCTCAATAGACTAGCGAACTCAAATCCGAGCAGAGTGATAATCGGGTTAATCGCATTTCTCAATGCGTGGACATAGATGACTCGGTTTTCAGGCAGTCCTTTAGCTCGTGCGGTTTGAATGTAGTCTTGGCGCAACACGTCAAGGAGCTGCCCCCGCATGATGCGCTGCAATCCAGCAAAGCTAGTGACACTGAGGGCGATCGTCGGTAGAATCATGTGCCAACCGATATCCAAGATTTTGCCCAAGAGTGACAGATCGGCATGATCGATGCTGGTCATATCCCCCACCGGGAAAAGTGGCGACGTATTTTGTGCCAAGATCAACAGCAGCAGAGCGGTAATCAGACTCGGAAATCCTTGTCCGGTGTAGCTCAAGACTTGCAGCACTCGATCGACCCAGCGCTGCTGATAAATGGCAGCGGCAATCCCCATGGGAATGGCGATCGCCCACGTTACGATCAGGGACGAAATCGCAATCAACAGCGTTGCTGGAACCCGTTCTATCAGCAGTGAAACCACCGATCTATTGTAGGCAAAACTCGTGCCAAAGTCGCCCTGGGTAACGATTCGCCACAGCCACAGAAAATATTGCTCGATCCAAGATTTGTCTAAGCCAAACTGCTGCCTGAGTTGCTCAATACGTTCGGGCGAAATCTTGGGATTTTCTCTCAGCGTGTCGAGATAGTCACCGGGCGAGAGCTGAATGATAAAGAAGCTCAGAGCTGATGCCAACAGCAACGTCAGTAGCGCTTGCAGCAGTCGCTTTGCCACAAAAACAGTTGTTTCGCTGGTGATTGCATCAGTGAAGCGATCCCAACTCGATCGCAGTCGTCCACGAGCAGATAGAGTCATGTTTGGGTCACGGGTCAGACAGATTTCATAATATCCTAATACTCAACTAGCGTAATGATAGGCACGTTGGGAAGTTGCTGCCGCCCGTTGAGGTCTTTTAGCTCAATTACAAACGCGCATCCAACTAACTCGCACCCGGTTTTCTGAATCAATCGTGCCGTGGCTCCGGCAGTTCCTCCGGTAGCGATCAGGTCATCCACAATCAAAATTCGTGAGCCAGAATGCAGCGCATCTTGATGAATTTCTAAGCAATCTGTGCCATATTCCAGTTGATATTCGACCGAGTGAACGGCGGCAGGAAGTTTGCCAGGTTTGCGAACGGGGATGAAACCGATCCCCAGTTTGTAAGCTAGAGGGGCGCCAAAAATAAAGCCGCGAGACTCCATGCCAACAACGTAATCAGGAGTCAGATCTGCACATTTTTCAGCCAAGATCTCGATCGTGTAGGTTAGTCCCTGTGGGTTGCTCAACAGCGTTGTAATGTCTTTAAACGAAATGCCGGGTTTAGGGAAATCTGGAATTTCACGAATCAGCGCTTTGAGATCCATAACGGTTTGAAGGCAAAAGGGTATGAGTTGGGTTATCTCACACCTTGGCTCACTTGTCATCTTGATCGTGTCAGCAAATCTAAAAGATGCAGACCGAAATCCTCTCTGAAACGTTTCGATCGGAGTGTTATATCCTAAAAATAGTCACAAGCCAATAAAGTCAACAAACGACCATAGGTTTAACTGGAATCTGAATGACCCTTGAGGAGCAAATCAGTCAGCAGAGAGTCAAACACATCGTCAGCAGCTATCAGTTAGCCGGAGACGATATTGAAGCGTTTGCTGGCTATTTAGACGAGTTGTTGCAAGCTTACGCACTGCCGTTGATTGAGTTAGCGCTGGCAGAAACCCTGGTAGATAGCTGGGTCAATGTGCCGATGCCAACAGGCATTTTATTTTTGCAGCAAACCCACGATCGGCTAAAAAATTGGGAGACTCACTCGATCTCCAGCAGCCTCACACCTGAAGAATTTCAACAGATCACAGGGCTAGATCCCAGTCCGATTTTTGGAGCATCTGAGTGTCCACCGCCCTCGATCGTGCGTCCCTGCTAATTTTTTGCTTCGTCTTTCCACAGTCTCGCTTTGGCGACGATCGCGACCCCCCGCACTCGAATTCCTTGCTGATGCAGAACATGAGTTGTCGCTCTGATAGTTGCACCTGTCGTATAGATGTCATCCAGCAATAGCACTGGGTATTGAGGCTTCTTTTTTTGAAAGGCTTTGCCAATCTTGAACGCCTGAAGTAAATTTTGTTCTCGTTGAGCGGCAGAAAGACCAAACTGCGCCTCGGTCGATCGCACCCTCTCTAACCCATGCACCTGCATCGAGCGACCTGTATAGTGGCAAAAGCTTTGAGCAATCAATTCCGCTTGGTTATAGCCTCGCTGCTTTTGTTTCTCACCGTGCATTGGAATCGGCACCACAATCACTGGAGAACGATCGAGGTCAGCGTCTAACCAGGCTTGCGCCAACCACTGCCCTAAAGGACGAGCAATCTGGGGCTGATGGTCATATTTAAGCTGCCCGATCGCTTGCTTGACATTGCCGCTATACCATCCCCATGCAAACACAGAGGGTTGCTCTTGCCAAAACCGAGCGGGATTTGGGAGCTGATTTTGCTGAAGTTGACGTGTGCAGTTGGCGCAAAATTCGGTCGGGGTAGCCCGCTGACAGAGCGGACAAGCCGATTGGAGAAAAAGATTGAGAAGCGATCGCACAGGAACCAATATCGACGCTCAACGACTAAAGACCTGGTTAACGTGCCCCAAAATGATTCTGAATTGTTCATTCAATCTTGAGCAATCTCAGAGAAAGGGGATCAGTGCTTTAGAATCGATCAGGCTATCGTTTGCTCATGGATTGTGGACAACCTTTACTGGCTCGACCAGATCCAATTAAATCAGCACCTACACGTCGGTGATCACACCCTTCACCTGAGCCACTTGGCGCAGAAGGGATATCCCGTCATTCCTGGGTTTGCCATTTCTGCCCATTGGTTTCGAGAGTTTCTAGACACGCTCGAGTGGGCAGATCCGCTCTTTCTTGACCTCGCACAATCTTCTTTGCGGGTTAACGTCGAAGACCCGAGGCAACTACAGGCAGTAGCACAGCAGATTCGTCACACGATCGTAGCCACGCCTCTGCCTACCGACTGGGTAGTTGAGCTAGAAGCCATGGTAAAGGCGTTGCCTCCAGTGACTGCTTCCCAGCTCAACCAAGCTGTGGTTCTGCGTCCATCATTGGCACTTTCCTCTCCCAGACTAGACGAGTTAAGCACTCCGCTTCCTCTAGAAGCCGCCAATCTGCTAGAGGCTCAAATTTGCTGGCTTGATCGCTCTTCTCTAGAAACAGGATTGAAAATCCTTTGGGCAGAACTTTTTCGAGCGAGAAATTTGGTTTATTGGCAGCGATCACAGATTCAACTTCATCAGATTCATTTCAGTGTGTTAGTGCAGCCGATCGGAGCCGCAATCTCATCCGGTTATCTGCAAAACCCTCACACCGATTGGGAGGTTCTCGCCACTTGGGGACTAGAACCCGCGATCGCCAACGGGGAAGTGATACCCGACTTTTATCGCTTAGATGCAAACAATCCTGGGGTGCAATCGCAAAAACTAGGCAGCAAAACGATCGCCTATCAAATTAGGGACTTGTCTGAGGGTGCAAGCTGCCCTCCTCTTCAACTCACTCCACTCCAAGAGGCTCAAGACAAACAGTTTGTTTTAGACTCGGCTCAGTTGCAGCAGTTTGGGCAGCTTTCTCAGCGGTTGAACGCAGATTTTGGGTCATGGCTCTTGCTGGAATGGGTGTTATATCCCAATGAGCACAATCAAGCGCAGCTTTACTTGACACAGATTAAGACTCAAATTTCTCTACTGGCTCAAGGCGAGATCGAGGCTGTTTCACTTCATTCCCAATCTCAGCATCAGGAGATTAGTCGCCTGATTGTCTCTGGGTTAGCTGCCGCGCCTGGGCGAGCAATCGCCAAAGCTAGCGTTATCTCTGACCTTCAGCACCTGCCGACAAACCTCGAACCAGGAACAATTTTGGTCACGTCTGTGATCATGCCCGACTGGCTGCCACTGCTTAAACAGGCAGCCGGAGTGATTGCAGAACAAGGCGGAATGACCAGTCATGGTGCGATCGTCGCGAGAGAATTGGGCATTCCTGCTGTGATTGGCGCGATGCAGGCAACTCAACGAATCAAAACCGGAGATTCGCTACTGATTAATGGCGATCGTGGCACCGTTTATGAGGCAACTGCTCTTCTAAAACGTGAATTTGCAGCCCAGCAAGAAAAAATGCTCCTAAGTCAGGTTTCTGACACACCAACTGGAACTAGATCCCCGATCACGACTCAGTTAATGGTCAATCTCAGTCAATCTGACTTGCTCGACCGAGCCGCCCGCCTGCCCATCAATGGGCTAGGGTTACTGCGCTCTGAGTTAATGGTGATAGAACTTTTAGACCAACATCATCCTCACTGGTGGACTCAAAAAGGACGGCAATCAGAACTCACTGATCGGCTGTTTACTCAAATCAGCAAGTTTGCCCGTGCATTCGCGCCTCGTCCTGTTTTTTATCGATCGTTAGATTTGCGATCTCACGAGTTTCGAGCCTTAGATGGTGGCGATACGCCGTTTGAAATGAATCCGATGTTAGGAGTGCGCGGCACGTTTAGCTATGTGCTCAATCCTGTTCTTTTTGACCTAGAGCTTGCCGCTTTAAATCGGATTTATCAGGCGGGCTATTCAAACGTGCGCTTAGTGTTGCCTTTTGTGCGAACGGTCGAAGAGTTTATCTTTTGCCGACAGCGAGTTGAGCAAGCGGGTTTGACTCGCCACCCCGATTTTCAACTCTGGATTATGGCAGAAGTGCCGTCAGTTCTATTCTTATTGCCCGAATATGTGCAGGCAGGGGTGCAGGGCATTGCGATCGGGATCAATGATTTAACTCAATTATTGCTAGGAGTCGATCGCGATCTGGGCTTGATGGCAGTTACGTTTGATGAATACCATCCCGCTGTGCTGAGAGCGATCGCCCAACTGATTGAGTCCGCACATAAACTCAACATTCCTTGCTCGATTTGTGGTCTTGCTCCAGTTCAATCTCCTAAGTTGATCAACTCCCTAGTGCAGTGGGGCATCACTGCAATTTCGGTCAATATAGAGGCTGTCGAATCGACTTATCAAGCGATTGAGCAAGCCGAGAAAAAACAGCTAGACGGAGTCTAAACGTAGCTCACATTCAGAATTAGAAGCGCAGAGAACTTGCAGATCTCAAACGCTTAGAACCTGTTTTTTGGTAGGCTGCGATCGCAAGACTCACCTGCTTCAAGGGCACATACAAAGCGCTCACTAGCAGAAATGTCACTCCGATCGTCAGTAAAGGACGCTTTGCCAACACATCATCCAGGATGGTCATCGCTAATGTATCGAGGCGAGTCACAATATCCCAACTGTTAAAGCGCAAAAATCGCCCTAAATAAACGCCAACTGCACTGAGAGCATGAATCGCTAACTCAGATGGGAGAATGTAACGCCCCAATCCTCGCTGTTTGAGGTAATAGCCTAAGTTGATCAGCGATACAACATAGGCCTCAAACCCTGCAAAGATGAAAAACACATAGAGGGGAATCAATACTAAGGTAATCACCCAAATGGAGTGAGCATATTGACGCACCTCATCAATAAAATGGATCACATCTGTCAGAATGTAGGGTGCGTTTGGCAAGAAAGCGATAAAGGTCAAAACGCCCACCCACCAAAGCCACGATCGATGCCTGAGATGAAGCGGCAAGGGCAGCACAATCAGAGTCGATGTCCCTAGTTGAGTACGACGAAACAGCAGCACGCTGAGAATGAGTGGCACGATCGCCAAAAATAGATTCCAACCCATCCAGCGAGCGTTGTCATAGAAAATGTGAACGGCTTTGAGAAGAATGTATTGAATCGAAGATTCCATAAATCTAGAGGGACAATGATCAGGTTTGGGTGCCCACCTTGTCATCAACTGAAGATGAGCATCTCAACTGTAGTCTAAGGGCGAATCTTGTCATCGGTATGACAACTAAACCACCATTTGACCCAAAAAATAGGATAAGCAGCTTTCGCCCCTTATCCCAACTGCTCTGAGTCTTTTAGAACAAGACCCTTGCATCAAAACTTTGACATTGTTTAATCTGGGTGTGAATTTATCCTCTAACCCCAATTCTGGGGAAGCTCAACCGTTCAAAGCCTCCCAATTTTAGGAATTTAGGGGACTGGCAAGACTGCAATTCCTCAACAATCCATGCTTTTGTTCAGCAACGCCGAAATTTCTACCTCAGATTACATATTCAGTCGATTGTCACGACGATATTGAGTATAGGCAGCGACAAACAGCCCCGCCAACGTAATGGGAATCAAACCCAGCACAATGCCCAGCAAAATTGGCTCAATCATGGTTGCTCTCCTAATCTTTTAAGGGTTTGATAAATTTGATCGGGGTATCCTCATTTCTTATCTTAATCCCATCAGTCCCCCAGGTGAAGTCAGCACCCGCCTTGAGGGTTAGTTTCCGGTTCAGAGGTGACGAAATTTGTTAAGATCTGCTTAGTAGTTGACGAATAGTCCGTTACATTATCTCGTTTAATGAAGAGTCTTGAACGATCAAACCGTTAAAACCGAAAGTTCTGGGCAGAGAATCGTGTTGATCGCTCTGGTGGTTATGCTAGCGATCGTGCTAACCGTTTTCGGCATCCGACAATTGCACAGACCTGATCCTTATATTAGAGAAGTGCTATCTCGATCAGGAGATGCCGTTCAAGGACACGCCATTTTTCAAATGAATTGCGCGGGCTGTCATGGTTTGATGGCAGATGGCAAAGTGGGACCTAGCTTAAAAGGAGTCTCGACTCGCAAATCGCGTACTCGGTTAATCGATCAAGTGATTAGCGGCAAAACTCCTCCCATGCCTCAATTTCAACCGAGTCCGCAAGAGATGGCAGATGTGTTGAGCTACTTAAAGAGCCTTTAGAAAAGCGTGACGGGCTACTCGATGAGTTTAAGCAAATAGCCAGAACCCGTCGTCACAACCAAGCCGTCGTCCGTGACCGCAATTCCAGAAGGAATGCCGAACCGGGATTTGAGAAGATTTGCGATCGCGGCTCCTTTCCCTGATCGATCAACCTTGATCACAAATCCCGAATTTGTCGTCACAAATATATTCTGATTTTGCACTGCCACCCCAAACGGAATCCCGAACCCTGCTTTTTGCAAGTCGATAATCACTGATGTCTTCCCCGAAGGAGTCACGCGCAGCAGTTGACCCTTAGACTGTGCCACCACAAAATCGCTGCCCACGATCGCGACCCCAAATGGGTTGCCGTAGCCGTTCAGGTCTGCAATTTTGGTGACGACTCCCGCTGCACTAATTTGCAACAGCAGACCCCTAGCTTCAACTACATCGGTTGAAAGCGTCACAATAAAATTATCGCCACTTACCACCACCCCAAACGGGGCACCTGCATCACCGCTTAACTCAGAGAGATCGGCGATCGTGATCACCGTTCCGTCAGGTTTGACGCGCACTAGATAGTGATTAGGAAAATAGTCTGAGGTGGTGACAATCCAGTCAGTTTTATGAGTCGCGATCCCAAACGGGATGCCTCGATCGGCTTTTTCTAAATCAACGAGAGTGATGGTTTTCCCCTGCAAGCTAATGTGCAGCAGCGTTCCATCTAGCGTTGGCACAACAAATCCGGCGGGGCTGACGGCTACGCCTTGCAGCGTGTAGAGATTTAGGTTTTGAGCGATCACTGAGATTGCTGCGTCTTTTTGGGTCATTAACATCACAGGATTCTGGCTCTTTACTTGAATATTTTCTGGGGCATAGTTGCAAACTTTCTGAGGTTTCTCCAACCCTCCCTCTAAATAAGGAAAAAATTCCGGCGTTGCTGAATGTAGATATGAATGCCCCTCACCCCCAACCCCTCTTCCGGCTGAGAGGAGAGCGAGAAATCTTGTTCTTTCTCCGGTGGGAGAAGGCTAAGGTGAGGGCAAAATCTTTCTCTAACCTTCCCCCTCTGAAGAGGAATTGAGAAAGCGTAGCCCCCTCAATGAGGCTGATTGGGTGTGGTGATAGACCCTAAAACTAGATGATTTTCAGAAAACTTTCGAGTGCAGCGATGAGTCTGATGCAACGCTGTGTGAGAAGTGATCTCTGATAAGTTATTCGCGCATTTGCATTGCTGCAAGTCAATTCATGTAGAATATCCGAGTTTCCTCAGACAGTTAACCCAGGTTTAGATGCCTTGATTCATCAACTCGATCGACCGCCTGAGCATGATTTTTTAAGAGATTTGCGGAACTCTGGATGGGTAGCAATTTCTCTAAATTAGAGGTTTGTAGAGCTTGATGCCACATGACTGCCACAATAAGAGTCGGATCATTCGCGTCACCTGCCCCCGCAACTATTTCTGATCTAGTTTGAAGTTAACCCAACCCCTACACACGTCTTAGTCGGATGAAAGCAACCAACACAGCCCCCCTGATTCTCAAGCTAGTGGGATTTATCCTAATCCTGTCTTCGCTCATTGATTTTATTACTCTCCTCATCCCGATTAAGTCGCAAGACAACGCTTGGGTCGCAAGCACCTTCACGCAACTGGTCGATCGTGGCATCATTCCGATGATCGGGCTTGCCTTCCTGTTTCTCAGCTACTTTCTAGAATCAGGAACCATTGCATCCGATCGGGGCAAACCGTTTTTAAGTGTCAGATTTTGGGCACTGATGTTATCGAGTCTACTGGGCTTGATGTTTCTGTTCATCGCGCCCCTCCACATGAACAACACGCGGATTCTCGCTGAGCAATCAAACAAGCAAATCGACGATCGAGCCACAAGTCTAACCGCCGATCTCAACAACAAAGTTCAGCAGCGCCAAGACCAGTTAACGGCTGCTCTCAAAGATGAAAAGCAGCGTCAACTTCTCGATCAGCAACTGGCGCAGATCAGCCAAGCGATCGCGAGTGGGCAGCTCAAGGGCGATCAGTTAGCTCAAGCGACGCAAGCGCAAAAAGAATTGCAGCAGTTAAAGACCGATCCATCGGCGATCGAGTCTAAAGCTAAAGACTTCCGAAATCAAGGATTGATTAAAATTGCGGATGAGCAAAAGCAACTCAAAGCCCAAGCCGAAACTGACTTTCGCAAAACCAGTATTAGAGTTGGGTTGAGCAGCTTGCTGCTGGCATTAGGCTATAGCATCATCGCCTGGACAGGGCTGCGAGAACTGGGAGTTTTTAGAGGCTCAAGGCTCAAGGCTCCGACCCGTTAAGGATCGTAAATTAAATTGAGATCGGTCATTGCGACGTGGGTTTGCCTCACCCCCGTTTCCCAAACTGAGAGGAGCAAGAGTCCGGTTCCCCTTCTCCGAGCTTTGAAGAAGGAGTTAGGCGAGGGCTTCGCCCCACTTAGTGAGGAGAGCGAAGATTTCGACATTAATGAAGTTTGCATTCCTAAAGGAGACTATTCTCAAATTGAGCGGTTGACCGTTGACAGAGTTGCTGTTGATCGTCAACCGCTTGTTGTATGTCCCCGTTCATTCAGCGTTAAAACACTCTGGTATGATCTCAATCTTTATTCTCACCCACAACGAAGAAGTTGATATTGCTGCTTGTATTGAGTCTGCATTGCTCTCAGATGACGTGGTTGTCGTCGATTCGCTGAGTAGCGATCGGACTGTTGAAATTGCTAGCCGCTATCCAGTTCGGGTGATTCAACATGCGTTTGAGAGCCACGGCAAACAGCGCACTTGGATGCTGCGATCGATTCCGGTAAAGCATGAATGGGTCTATATTCTCGAAGCCGATGAACGGATGACTCCTGCTCTATTTCAGGAGTGTTTAACTACGATCGAGCAGCCCCAACATGTCGGATATTATGTCGCTGAACGAGTGATGTTTATGGGAACCTGGATTCGCCACAGCACTCAATATCCTCGCTATCAACTGCGGTTGTTCGACAAACATAGAGTCTGGTTCAGCGACTATGGACACACCGAGCGCGAAGTCGTTGAAGGTTCGGTTGGATTTCTTAAAGAAACCTATCCTCACTACACCTGTAGCAAGGGCATGAGCCGTTGGATTGACAAACACAATCACTATTCGACTAATGAAGCGATCGAGACGATTCGTCAGCTTGAAAAAGGCACGATTGAATGGGGTGATCTATGGCTTGGCAAATCAGAAGTCGATCGCCGTCGCGCCCTCAAAAATCTCTCGCTGCGACTGCCACTTCGCCCGATCGTTCGCTTTGTCTATATGTATTTTTTGCTGGGCGGCATTCTGGACGGTCGCGCTGGGTTTGCTTGGTGCACCCTACAGGCATTTTATGAATATCTAATTTTGCTCAAGGTTTGGGAGATAAAGCACTTGCCTGTCCCAGGCTCCATTACGCAATTTCCTTCTGAGCAATAATGTTAAATAAGATACTAAAGCTGTTCGGATATTCCCGATCGGGGATCAATGGTTAAATAGAAAAAACCTAGACTGAGAAATCTTTGTAGACCTTGCAACATTTCTTTACAGGCTTTACAAATAGGGTAGAGGTGTTTACAGCAAATCTTGTGGGGCTGCGAATTATTTTACTCCAGAGATGCAAAACTCACGAGTTGCTTGACATTTTTGACTTTTAAAATTCTTTCATGACTTGTGATTGCCTCAATTTAAGTCAAGATTTCAATTTCGTGATAGCTGCAGCCAGTTGAAGGAGAGGGCTACCTGTGATCCAACGTTTGAAGCAAGACTTAAAAAGTGACCTGATCGCAGGTCTGTTAGTGGTGATTCCACTTGCAACTACCATCTGGCTGACGATTACGATCGCGAACTGGGTGATCAACTTTCTGACTCGCATTCCTAAGCAGATCAACCCTTTCGATGATCTCAATCCATTTTTGGTCAACCTGCTGAACCTGACGGTTGGCTTAACAGTGCCTCTGTTGTGCATTCTTGTGATTGGGCTGATGGCACGAAACATTGCCGGACGCTGGCTTCTAGATTTTGGCGAACGAATTCTGCAAGCGATTCCTCTCGCGGGAGCTATTTATAAAACTCTCAAGCAACTGTTAGAAACGATCTTTAAAGACTCTAACGGTCGGTTTCGGCGCGTCGTGCTAGTGGAATATCCACGCCCTGGAGTTTGGTCGATCGGGTTTGTCACAGGGGCGATCGGGGCTGAGGTTCAGTCACATTTTCCCAGTGAGATGTTAAGTGTTTTTATCCCAACGACTCCAAACCCCACAACGGGGTGGTATGCGATTGTGCCTGAATCGGGTGTGATTAACTTGGCACTTCCGATCGAAGACGCGTTTAAGGTGATTATTTCGGGCGGCATTGTCAGCCCTGATGCTGTTCCATTCACCCCTTTATCACCGTCTACCCCGAATAAACGAGTTCTAGAGCCTCTGGTTGATCCGTCTTCTCGTCAAGCACTGGCAGAAGAGTAACGGGTGTTTCAGCGATGCCGATCGCTTAAGAGGGGTTTAAATAGCGTGCGATCGCAGCTGGACTCTATCTCCCTCTCCTGTGGGAGAGGGCTAGGGGGAGGGCACCTTCGGCATCTTATATTTAATGAAGTCCGTCTACTTATCAACTCACTCGCGGACTCAAACTCCCCTCATCTAAGCGATATAGAACCCTGACTAAACTGAACAACTGCTGAAAATTGTTCCTGTCCAGGATCAGTCTACTGTGTCCCCTTCTCTAAATAGTACTATTCAGACCTTGTGCAAAAGAATCCATAGTTGATCGTCGAATCCGTGCTTAAAACACCGAGATTGACGCGGTACACTACTGAGGAAACCCCGTGAGGAAACGTTGATGGCACGATCGAACAGTAGTAAACCTGAAACGCCTGTACCAGAATTGTCCGTGACTTCAGATCCTGAAGACTCAACCCCTCAAGATGCAGAAGTGACCGAAGAGATGACTGGCTCAGTAGAAGATATTCAGGATGTTGACAGCATCTTAAACTCTCTCAAGATGCTCCTCAGTACAGTAGAAAAGCTTCAAAAAGTCCGTCAAGAAGTCGGTGACATCAAACCTCTGCTCGTGCGAATGCTCGATGGTGAGCTGGTGTCGGGTGAAGACTTGGAGCAACTCAAAACTGGAGTAGGCGGTCTTTTCCGCTTGGTACGTGCCCACAGCGATCATCAAGCAGCTCTGGCAAAAGCACAGTCAGCCAGAAGCCTGCTAGATGAAGTGTTGAAAGGGTCTAGCATCCGATCAGAAGTCACAACTTAAGAGCGGTAACAAAGCAGTCTATACCCGCCTCGATCGACAAAAATCTGCTCATCGGGGCGAGTTATTTAGTCTGATGATTGGCTGAAAATCAAGCAGAAACAGGTTCCTTCTCCTGAGCGAGTATTGATTCTTCACCCGATGCTTTGAATTTAAACTGGGCTGGATTACTTTGCGTTTTTTCCAAAAATCCTCGCTGTACTCCACGGGTCAGCGTACCTGCAACACTTTTGATCGCTCTCGGCATCTCAGATTCCTCAAACTCACCGTACACCTCTCGGATGATATCAACCGTTGAGAACGACTGCTCTGGGTGGATTGCGGTCACGTTGATCATTGCCTGAAGCGGCTCCATTCCTCTAAACGATCGCTTAGGATTGTTGGCATTGAATGATTGAGATTTGGGCTGTTTCCCCTTTTCCTTGGCTCTAGCTCTGGGTTGAGCTTTGACTTTTGCAGCTTTTCTAGGTGACTCAGACGGCTCATCGGCATCGGGTTCTGCTGGGGTGACCTCAGCAACATCCGGTCGCTCAATCGTGGGTGCATCTGCTGGTGACTTTGCGCCCGTCAGCGCTTTAAACAGGGGCGGATTCTCTTGTACTCTTTCTAACCATCCCTTCTTTGCTCCCCCAACTAGGGTGATTTTCACGCTTCGTTTTGCAGTGGGTAGGTCTGCTGGGTCAAACTCGTCATAGACGGCGCGAATAACTGTTTCAGCATCAAAGGTCTGTTCTGGAGATTGGTTAATTACTCGCACCATTGCCTCGATCGGAGATAACCCGGCAAACTCAGCTTTGAGCACTTTGCCATTAAAATGATTGGCTGGTTGCTGCCGACCCTTTCCTTTAGCTTTGGTTGACGATTGACCTTCGGTTGGAGTCTTCTGTGATTGAGCTTTTGGTGACTCTAACTGAGTGCCTGTGTCTGACAAATTGACGGAACCATTGTTCTCTGATTCATCTTCTAACAGCGAGTCTAGCTGCTGTAATGCGCGATCGATGGCGACAGTTGCTTGCTGAACTGCGGATTGGATAATAGCATCCCGATCGCTTCTGAGTCGCGATCGCTCTTGTTCTAACTGTTGTTTTACTTCACTACTCAAAATGGAGTACGACATTGTTTCTCTCTTGCCTCATTGCAGACGGTTCTACCTTGATTGTAGATTGGATACTGGAATTGGAAACTTAAAGTTCAAGAGATTGCACCTAATAGTTTGTTCCCTTCAGCAAGGTAAGCATATCCGTATATATTCGTTGGCAACGTTCAGCCCTCAAATGTTACGCCTGCTGTAGACGAGCATTACACCTGCCTTTACTAACCATGACTACTCATGATCTTGTCCCTGCGAAACTATTCAATTAACCCAACTCTTTAGCAAAACCGAAGTGAAGGAAGGCTCTATACTGCTCAAAGCCTCACTCATTGAACAACCCTCCTAGCTCAATACAAAAATTCATGTCACAAATTTATGTTCTCTAGACGTTGCCTTCGAGGGGAATTAGCGTGAGAGCAACCTACGCGATCGAGGTACTAATTCAGTCATTCTGCCGACCGGAGCAACAGAACAAAATACCTACTTTGACCTGTAGGAGTCGAACCATCGTCAGCAACAGCCGTTACTCCAAATCGAAATTCCAGCTTTGCCAGGTTGCCCTATAGTTGCTTATCAGTCATGCAAAGAGAGGGTGCAATCATTTTAGAAATCGCAGAATAAAGGATGAGTGCTGGATTTTCTCGATTGCTGCTCAATAGACACAACCGACTGTATTAGGGAGGTTGTGACATCAAACGCTGCTGTAAACTAGGGCTTGCTGCCTTTATTTTTTGTTAGGCAATCATGAGATAGAGGGTTTACAACTCGATAGTCGGGAGCATCACTATTTCGCCTTACTTCACAGCTAGTTTGTTGCTCAGATTGGCTTGAGATCTATTGTTTTCACGTTAGAGACTCGATCGAATCGATTAAACTGTTGCATTTGGTTACGAATTTGCGAGATTCCTTAGAGGATGTCTTAAAAGGTAGCTGAGAGAGCTGAAACCCATATCCTTTCGTCGGGGCACAACATCTGAAATGCTGATTTCACTGTAGATGAAACGTAGCTCAGTAGACTTCTCAGACATCCTCTTAACTGTTATTATCATTTCCTACGACTTGTGACAGATTCAGAATTTGCTGTCATGGGTAAAGATTAAGCCCAAACGTCATTGAGATATTCACCATGACAGTTGCAAACTCAATTCCAGCTAAAGTAGCTCTCTCTCCAGAAGAATTACAAAAGATAGATGCTTACTGGCGAGCTGCTAACTATCTGTCAGTCGGACAAATTTATCTGCGTGACAATCCTTTACTCAAAGAGCCGCTCAAATTAGAACACGTTAAACCAAGATTGCTCGGTCATTGGGGCACGACACCGGGGCTAAATTTCATTTATGCCCACATGAATCGCTTGATCAACCGCTACGATTTGAACGCGATTTATGTGGCAGGTCCAGGTCATGGCGGACCGGGAATGGTAGCAAATACCTATCTAGAAGGCACTTATAGCGAGTTTTATTCCAATATTACGCCCGACGAAGAGGGGATGCAAAAACTGTTCTTGCAGTTCTCTTATCCAGGCGGAATCCCGAGTCATGCGGCTCCTGAAACTCCTGGCTCGATTCACGAAGGGGGTGAGTTAGGCTATGCCCTGGTTCATGCTTATGGAGCGGTGTTTGACAATCCTGATTTGTTTGTTTGCTGTGTCGTCGGTGATGGTGAAGCTGAGACAGGTCCATTAGCAGCGAGTTGGCATTCTAATAAGTTTATCAATCCGGTTAGAGACGGGGCAGTGTTGCCGATTTTGCATCTGAATGGTTACAAGATTGCGAATCCAACGGTTTTAGCACGCTTGAGCGATCGAGAACTCGAACACCTGTTCATCGGCTACGGCTACAAGCCCTATTTTGTCGAAGGGAACGATCCTGCCCTAATGCACCCCCTGATGGCGGAAACGTTGGATACGATCGTCACTGAAATTCAGGGCATTCAGCGAGAAGCCCGCACTCATGGCTTCAGTGATCGTCCTCAATATCCGATGATTGTGATGCGGACTCCGAAGGGGTGGACGGGTCCTAAAGTCGTCGATGGCATTCAAATCGAAAACACGTTTCGAGCGCATCAGGTGCCACTTGCCGAACTAGCAAGCAAGCCAGAACACTTGCAGATGCTGGAATCATGGATGAAAAGCTATAAGCCACAAGAACTCTTTGATCAGACAGGCAAGTTGATTCCTGAACTGGCAGAATTAGCTCCGGTGGGCGATCGCCGCATGGGGGCAAATCCTCACGCCAATGGGGGGCTGTTGCTCAAAGATCTCAGGCTACCGGACTTTAGAGAGTATGCGATCTACACTCAAGACCCTGGCACCGTCGAAGCGGAATCGACTCGTGTGTTAGGACTATTTCTGCGCGACGTGATGAACTTAAACGCAGAGCAGCGCAACTTTCGAGTGCTGAGTCCCGATGAGAACAACTCCAATCGATTGACTCCTATTTTAGATGCCACCGATCGGGTCTGGGCTGCCGAGATATTGCCGGGTGATGATCACTTATCTCGCGACGGTCGCGTTATGGAGGTGTTGAGTGAGCATCTGTGTCAGGGATGGCTCGAAGGCTATTTGCTCACAGGTCGCCACGGATTTTTCTCATGCTATGAGGCGTTTATTCACATCGTTGACTCAATGTTTAACCAACACGCCAAATGGCTCGAAGCCTGTCGCCATATCCCCTGGAGGAAGTCGATCGCGTCGCTCAATTATTTGCTTACGTCCCACGTTTGGCGGCAAGATCACAACGGATTCACCCACCAAGATCCGGGATTTTTAGATATTGTTGTCAACAAAAAAGCGACGATCGTGCGGATTTATCTGCCACCCGATGCCAATACATTGCTCTCAGTTGCCGATCACTGTCTCCGCAGCCGTCATTATGTGAATGTGATCATCGCTGGCAAACAACCCGAGTTGCAATGGCTTGACATGGATGCGGCGGTTAAACACTGCACCGCAGGGCTGGGCATCTGGTCATGGGCAAGCAACGATCAAGACTGCGAACCCGATGTGGTGATGGCGTGTGCCGGAGATGTTCCCACTCTAGAAACGCTAGCTGCCGTTGACTTCTTGCGATCGCATTTCCCAGATCTCAAGATTCGCGTGGTCAACGTTGTAGACTTAATGACGCTGCAACCGCAAACCGAGCATCCTCACGGCATCTCCGATCGCGAGTTCGACTCGATTTTCACGACCGATAAGCCCATCATTTTCGCGTTTCACGGCTATCCCTATCTGATTCATCGCCTGACTTATCGCCGCACCAATCACGACAATCTACACGTGCGCGGCTATAAAGAAGAAGGAACCACGACAACACCCTTTGACATGGTTGTGCTGAATGACCTTGATCGCTTTCATTTAGCGCAAGATGTCATCGATCGCGTGCCCAAGTTAGGCACCCGTGCTGTTTACACAAAACAGGCGATTCGTGACAAATTGCTTGATCATAAGCACTACATCATCGAGCACGGTGAAGATATGCCAGAAGTCACGGATTGGAAATGGCAATACTACAGTGGTTCAAATGCTGAAACACAGCCAAAAACGCAGATAAAACAAGTTAGTCAAGAAGGCGCGATCGCTGCAGGCGAAATGGACGACTCAACTGCCTCCAACCATTCATAGCGATTTGACGACTGTGTTCGATCGCACGGCACCCAATACCGTAGAGACGTTTCGGTGAAACGTCTCCCACCGATATCGCGATGACCAACGATTTTATTCACCAATGATCCAATGATCCAATGATCCAATGATCCAATGATCCAATGATCCAATGATTTCATCCGTCAATACAATCTCCGCGTTGACCCTATGATATGGAGACGTTCCACCGGAACGTCTCTACGGGGATCGATGAAACGTTGCATTTAACCATCAAATTAGTGTAACTTTTCAATGCACTTCACTACAAATATCCGATGAGCCTCAGAATCTATTTCCTACGTCATGGACAAACCCCATTTAGTCGTGAAAACAGCTATTGCGGTGCCCTCGATCCTGATTTGACAGACGAAGGCATCCAAATGGCAGAAGCGTTTGCCATCGCTTATCAAGCGACTCCCTGGACAGCCGTTTTTGTTAGCCCAATGAAACGCACGATCGCGACTGCAAAACCGCTTTGTGATGCTATTGCAATCAATATGCAACTGCGAGATGGACTGAAAGAAATTAAATATGGTAAATGGGAAGGCGAAACCGTTGAAGCCGTTAAGGCTAACTATTCAGAAGATTATGTGAAATGGTTAGCAGAACCTGCTTGGAATGCTCCGACAGGTGGAGAAACAGCCGTTGAGATTGCCAATCGATCGTCCTCTGTGATTACTGAAATTCAGCAGCACTATGCTGATGGCAATGTCTTAGTCGTGTCGCACAAAGCCACTATTCGGATTATTTTGTGTAGTTTGTTAGGCGTAGATTTAGGGCGATTTCGCACGCGCATTGCAGCTCCGGTTGCGTCGGTGAGTGTGGTGAAGTTCGATCGTCACGGTCCATTATTAGAGCGATTGGGCGATCGCAATCATCTGAGCGTAGCGTTGCAAACTCTGCAAGGAACATGAAGATCTTAGTGCTGAATGCCGGATCAAGTAGTCAAAAAAGCTGTCTTTATGAGGTGGGTGATGGATTGCCCAGTCAGCCTCCACAGCCACTTTGGGAAGCTAAAGTTGATTGGACTCATCATCAAGGCGTTGCAGAAATCGAGGTCAAAACGCGTCACGGAGCTACTTTAACGGAAAAGAGTCTGGGCGATCGCGCGACCGTGATTGCTCAGATGCTCAACTCGCTCTGGAGTGGCAACACTCAAGTCATTGAACAACCTTCAGACATTGACGTGGTAGGTCATCGAGTTGTGCATGGTGGACAAGATTATCGAGAAAGCGTCCGAGTCACCGCAGAGGTGAAAGCAACGATCGCTCGTCTTGCCATTTTCGCCCCGGTTCACAATCCGGCAAATTTAGAGGGCATTGACGCGATCGAGAAAACCTTTGGCTCGGTGCCGCAAATTGCCGTCTTTGACACGTCGTTTCACGCTGACTTGCCTTTGGCGACTAAAGTGTATCCGATTCCCTATAAGTGGTTTGAGCAGGGCATTCAACGCTATGGATTTCACGGCATTAGTCATCGCTATTGCGCCGATCGGGCTGCCCAACTGCTGCACCGTGACCTTTCTGACTTGCGTTTAATCACCTGTCATTTAGGAAATGGCTGTTCGTTAGCTGCGATTCGAGATGGTCATAGCGTTGATACCACAATGGGCTTCACGCCGCTTGAAGGCTTGATGATGGGTGCTCGATCGGGGTCTATCGATCCCGGAATTCTAATCTATCTACTGCGGCAAGAGGGGTTTAATGCAGACACCCTTGATCAGATGCTCAACCAAGAATCTGGCTTAAAAGGGATCTCTGGAGTGTCTGCCGATATGCGACAACTTCGAGCGGCGATCGAGCAAGACAATCCCCGTGCAAAACTGGCGTTTGATGTTTATATTCATCGGCTACGTGCCCAAATCGGCGCAATGCTGCCTAGCCTGGGACGATTGGATGCGTTAGTTTTCACGGCTGGTGTAGGTGAAAATAGTTCTGATGTTCGGGCATCTACCTGTCAGGGGTTTGAATTTTTAGGATTGAAACTGGATGATTCAAAAAATCTCCACAACCCTCAAGATCAAGATATTGCAACACCAGAGTCAATGGTTCGAGTATTAGTGATTCAAACTCAAGAAGATTGGACGATCGCCAAAGAATGTTGGCAAATTCTTAATCACTCAATGAACTGAATCACTCGCACTTTAGGGTCAGAGAGATGACGGTATTGAGCAGATTTCGACTCAATTTCTTGCAGTTGTCCCAACGCTAGACCACACGGTTTGCCGTATTTCAATTTGACCCGATCGCTAGCGATTTGTAGTGCCTCTCGCGATCGCTGGACAAAATCATCTAGATCATACTCAGTATCAGGAATAAAATAATCTTTTATCACTAAAGAAGGAGAATAACAGGTTTCCTGAGACCCGTCAGACCATTGGATTTGAAACCGCATTTCTGGCATAGGTTTAATAGAAATTAAGGGGAGTCGATCTTGGTCTTTAGAATCTGGTTTTGATAGTGATGCAAGTGCATTTTAGCCGAGTTTTTCCAGGTATAGCGAGACAAAACAGACTGGCTCTGCTGCACCAGAGAATGAGAAATATCGGGCTGAATAACTGAGCGCATAGCGTGCGCGATCGCGTCAACCGAGTCTGGAGCCACTAACAGCGCTTGAGCCTCTGAAAGAAACTCAGTAAACGGAGCCTGACTGGAGGTGATCACAGGTAAACCTGACGCGATCGCTTCCAGCACAACTAACCCCCATCCTTCTTTGGTCGATGGAAACACAAACGCATCCGCAGTTCTGTATAAAATGGGCAATTCAGCATCTGAGATCACTCCGGGTAAGATGAGCGATCGTCCAATCTCAATGCCTAACCGATCGGCGAGGGTGAAAAAATCAGCTCGATAGGTCTGATAGTCAAACAGCGTTGCCCCTCCTGCAATGACCAACTGAGCCATTGGATAGTCTCTTAACACTTGCCCAAACGCTTGCAGGAGCCGAATCGAGTTTTTTCGAGGTTCGATGCCTCCGACGGTTAAATAAATTGGAGCACCCTTTAAGCCCAATCGTTCTTTGAGGGATGATTCTAACCCATTAGCGATCGACGAAAACCTCTCTAAATTCACGCCGTTGATCACTCGCGGAGCATGAATGTGATAGTGCTGCTGAATCTCTTTTTGCCACCGATCGCTGACACAAAGACAGAGATTGGCATCACGAATCGATCGATCTTGACACTGCTGGAGATAATGACTGCTGTAATCTTCAATATGGTGAATTGTTCGCACAAATGAGGGAATTTGTTGCTGCTGAACGAGTTTTGCTAAAGCATTTGCACCAATGCAGTCTTGAGCGTGATAAACATCATAAACAGATTTAGACTGACTTAAGTATGAGACAAATTCTTGAATGCGCTGTTGAATCAATTGATCAACGTCGATCGATGCAGCTTGAGCAGGCACCGACTCATACTCGCAGGACAGACAATAGTCAAACCCTTTCCCATCTTTATCCAACCCATAGACACAAACATGATGACCTAATTGATGTAGCGCCTCGGCTAATTCCAGCGTGTGAATAACGCTCCCTCTAGGCTTGGTAGAGTAAGTTAAGAGAGCAATTCGGTACCCTGTAGAGGCTGCAACCATAGACTATAGAAATCAAGCTCCTTTGATCAGCAATCATAGCGGACAATGGCAAGCACAAAGCTCGACTATTTCGCGATTCTTGAGATGATGGCTAACAATGTTGAAGAACTGCGTCGCGCTCTAGGATAGCTGCCAAACTTTCACCGTGTTATCAGAACTGCCACTAGCAAACCGTTGCCCATCTGAACTGATGGCAACCACATTGACAGAATTGGTGTGCTCGGTGAGGGTGCTGATTAAATCCCCTGTTCCAAGATTCCATAGCTTCACCGTTTTATCGTTACTGCCACTGAGCAGGGTTTTTCCATTAGGGCTGATGGCGATCGAGTTAACAATATCGGTGTGACCCAGCAATGTGCGAACAACTCCACCTGTGTTGGGGTTCCACAACTTAATCGTTTTGTCTTTGCTGCTGCTTGCCAAAATTTGCCCATCGGAACTGATGGCGATTGACATCACGGAGTTGATGTGTCCGGTCAGCGTCCGCACCAGATGTCCTGTGTTGAGATTCCAGAGCTTAATTTGATTATCGAGACCTCCACTAGCAAGAATCTGACTGTTGGGGCTGATTGCCACTGATCGCACCATTCCCGCCAAACCAGTGAAGCTTTGCAGCAGTTCTCCGGTTCTCATCCGCCACACGCAAACCGTCCGGTCTTCGCTGCCACTAGCAAAAAACTGTCCGTCTGGGCTAACCGCTACCGAATTGACATCTCGACTATGACCCGCCAGCGATCGCAACAGCGCTCCATTGGGCAATTGCCAGATCTTAATCGAGTCATCATCACTGCAACTAATCAACGTCTTGCCATCAGGACTGGTCGCCAAACAGTTGATTGGTTTGTGGTGCCCTGTGAGAATTCCGAGCCGATCCCCGGTGCTCAAATCCCACAACATAATACGATCGTCCAACCCGCCACTGATCAGCGTTCTACCATCGGAAGTTAGCGCGATCGACACCACCCAAGACGAGTGCCCACTCAATGTGTGCAAACATCGAATAATCTTTGGGCTACCGGACATCGGTGAGCCGTGGCTTCTTGAAGAGAGTGGCACGAGCGGCTGAGACGGTCTTGCGGCAGAGGACGTTCTTTCTTCAGAGGGTCTGCTGCTAGTAGCGCTATCGCTGGAACTGCGAGGCGTTCCAGAAGTGGGGGGCTGTGTCACGCCTGATGATGATGCACCCGTTGAAGGAGACACCCCTTGCGGAGAGGCAACGGCAGGCGTAGCGAGTGCCAATCGCAAATCGCGCATCGCCTCATCTGCGGTTTGATAGCGATCGCTCACCAGGTCTTTGAGCATTTTGTCGAGCATCCACCCAATGCGATCGCTGATAGCGGCTCCTCGCTGGGCAAGTTTGTCTCGCCACAGCCACCGACCCACTAGGGGATCGTAGAGATCTTCGGGTCTGATTTGAGTCAGCAAATAAACGCAGGTTGCACCCAAGCTATAAAAGTCACTCGCAGGATATGCCTGACCGTTTCGCAACTGCTCAATGGGCGCATAGCCTTCGGTGCCGATTTTGGTTCCGGGTTGAGTTGCGGTGCTTTGATCCAGAAGTTTAGCGACCCCAAAATCGATTAAGACGAGTCTGCCGTCAAGTTTGCGCCGAATAATGTTGGTTGGCGTGATATCGCGATGAATAATGTGGCGATCGTGCACAAACTTCAAAATTGGCAGCAGTCGCACCAGCACTTCTCGAATCTTTTGTTCGCTAAATACTCCCTGCCGATGAAGCTCTTGCGCCAAGGTTGGACCTTCAATAAACTGCTGCACGAGATAGAGCCTCTGATCTTCCTCAAAATAGGCTAGGAGGGTCGGAATGTGAGGATGCTCGCCCAATTCATGCAGGCGCATCGCCTCTTGCTCAAATAGCTTTACAGCTTTTTCTAACGCTTTCGTGCCTTTAAGCTGGGGTGAAAATTGCTTAATCACACACTGAGTCTTCAGTCGATCCTCATCTAGGGCGAGAAACGTTTTGCCAAAGCCTCCTTGACCCAACGGCTTTAACACTCGATAGCGTCCTCGCAGCAGTGGCACCACATTTGCACCACAGCTTTGACAAAATTCCGCCCCATCGAAATTCTGCGGACGCTTACATTCAGGGTTTAGGCAGTAGGTCATTAATCAGAAAGCATAAGTAACGGGATGGCAGTCAAAGGCAATGCTCCACGCTCACGTGTGAAGCGGTGTTGTCTTGATTTTACTCCTCAAACGATCAGCCAGTAAGCTGATAACCAATAGCTCATTATTAAACTGCTTAATCATGTCTGATTCCATTACGATCGTGGTCAAACTGTTTGCGGCTTACCAAGAAGCCTATGGTGTCCCAGAGTTGACGCTAGAACTCCCGACTGGGGCAACCGTTGCTCAGGTGCGCGATCGTCTGCTCACTGAGCACCCCGAACTCACGCAATGGCGCGATCTGACTCGCTTTGGCGTGAATCTCTCATTTGTTGAACCTGAAACTGTGCTGCAATCCGGTGACGAAGTCGTCTTCATTCCTCCGGTCAGCGGCGGATTCTAATCCCGACTATTTATGTCGGGTTTGTTTGACTCGATTTTTTGCTCATGTTACCATCAGGTCAGATCAGTCGTTAAACCTATAGAACGCTTGCACCGAGGGGACTTCAAGATATGACTCAGGCGACTCAACCCAAGACTCACTCCACTACTGCTGCTTTTGAAGCTTTGAAATGCAAAGAGTGTGGTGCTGAGTATGAACTCAAAGCCACTCACGTCTGCGAGTTTTGCTTCGGTCCTCTAGAAGTGAAATATGACTATGAGTTCTTGCGTCGCACGGTCACCCGCGAGACGATTCAGGCAGGTCCTAACTCGATTTGGCGCTATCGACCCTTTTTGCCTGTGGCTACCAATACCCCGATCGATGTCGGCACTGGCATGACTCCCCTCCTGCAAGCCAATCGTTTAGCCCGTCGATTGGGTCTCAAAAAGCTTTACATCAAAAATGACGCGGTGAATATGCCGACCCTGAGCTTTAAGGATCGGGTCGTGTCGGTCGCGTTGACTCGCGCTCAAGAATTAGGATTCACTACCGTTTCATGCGCTAGCACGGGCAACTTGGCAAACTCGACGGCCGCGATCGCTGCTTATGCAGGTCTAGAGTGTTGTGTGTTCATTCCGTCTGATTTAGAAGCAGGCAAAGTGATGGGCACTCTGATTTACAATCCGACTGTGATGTCGGTTCATGGCAATTATGATCAGGTGAATCGGCTGTGCTCTGAGGTCGCCAACACCCACGGTTGGGGCTTTGTGAATATCAATCTTCGCCCCTACTATTCAGAAGGTTCTAAGACGTTGGGCTATGAGGTCGCCGAACAACTGGGATGGCAGTTGCCTGATCACATCGTTGCGCCTTTGGCATCAGGCTCTCTGTTCACCAAGATTTATAAAGGTTTCCAAGAGTTTGTCGAAGTTGGCTTAGTTGATGCAAAGCCCGTGCGGTTTAGCGGTGCTCAAGCAGAAGGCTGTTCTCCGATCGCTAAAGCCTTTGAAGAAGGACGCGACTTTATCTCACCGGTGAAACCCAACACGATCGCCAAATCCCTCGCGATCGGCAACCCCGCAGATGGTGTCTATGCGATTGACGTTGCCCGCAAAACGAACGGCAACATTGCCTCCGTTAACGATGCCGAAATCATTGATGGCATTAAGCTATTAGCCGAAACCGAAGGCATCTTCACCGAGACCGCAGGTGGAACGACGATCGCGGTTCTCAAAAAGCTCGTTGAACAAGGTAAAATCGATCCCGAAGAAACCACGGTTGTCTACATCACAGGCAATGGTCTTAAAACGCAAGAAGCGGTTCAAGGCTATGTCGGCGAACCGTTTACGATCGAGCCAAAACTCGACAGCTTTGAGCGTGCCCTAGAGCGGTCAAAAACCCTCGATCGCCTAGAGTGGCAGCAAGTTTTGGTTTAATTCTTTCAGTTCTGATCCTTCATTTTTTCTGCTATGTCTGTCAAAGTTCTGATTCCGACTCCCCTTCAAAAATTGACCAATGATCAAGCCACTCTTGATTGCGATGGCACCAGCGTTGTCGAGTTGCTAGAGTCTCTAGAGCAAAGCTGTCCCGGTATCAAAGCCCGTCTGTGTGACGAACAAGGACAACTGCGGCGATTCGTCAATTTCTATGTCAACAGCGAAGACATTCGCTTTTTAGATGGCATTAACACGTCGTTGAGTGATGGTGATGAAGTCAGCATCATTCCAGCGATCGCGGGTGGCTGATTACACTATCTCTGTATCATTCATTAAGCCGCTGATCAGGAATTCTTGATCAGCGGCTTTTATTTTTGTCCTATCCCTGACAGTTTCGCATCACAGGTGTAAAACCTGCTTGGGCAAAATGTCTGTCGTAAGCAAGCGCTTCCACAATGTCATTTTCTTCCATAATGTTGAATGAAACGCAATCTGTATGGCTCCATGCTTTGTCTTTGCGCTGGGTGTAGAGGATGAATGCTTGTTCAAACTGCTGAGCGGTCTGAGGAACGATTGTGGTGTTGGGGTGAGAACGCAAACCTCGAATTAACTCAGAAGCGACATCTCGCAGATATTCGCCTCGTTTTGAGAAATCATTCAGGACTTCGGTGAGTACCATTTCACTAGTGACAATGTGTACGGGTTGTAGAGACTGTTCTAAATGAATAGCCTTTTTATGCAAGTTGTCACCTGGATTTAATAAAGCAACCCAATAGCCCGTATCTGCAAAGATAAACCTCACGAATCGTCCCTTAACCCCTGGTAATAATCAAATCGCTGCGATAAATCAGAGGGCACTTTTGCCCATTCTTCATCAGGAACTTTAGCAGATATTCGAGCCGCTAATTCCCAAATTGGAATCGCATTAGGGTCATACTTAATATCTTTTAGAGAGATTTTGTTTGGGCTGGATTCATCTTGGGCTGAGGCAGTTGGTTTATTCATAATCCAGCTTTCCAGTCTGGTAATTGCATCTTGCTCATTGCGCCAAGCTTCATCTCGTAGTTGATTGGCTTTGAGAACTAGATTGCCAATTTCATCTCTGATCTTTGGTTCAGGTAGTGGAATCAAGACCGAGGAAAACATCTCTTTGTCAACTTCAAGAATCACTGAGCCGTAAGAATTTCGAGTGATTAAACAATACCCATAATCAGAAGCCAACCAAGCATACAGATAACCTGCATTCATTCCTTCTGCGGCTAGAAATCGGGTTGCGTGTTCACTAGCCGTCCATTTTGCCATATAAGCAGGAATAATTTGTACTCGCCCAATTGTGCCGGAGCGAGTCACCGCAATCATGCTTTCTTCTAGCTGAATTTCTGGTAGATCTTTAGTGTGTGCGCCTTTAGCTAAACGCTTGACATCGATCGGATCGATTTGGAAAATCTGTTTACTGCTGAGTAAGGGAATTCCACCCTTTTCAACGTAGGTTCGCTTGCGGAACTTAGTAATAGGTCTAACTTCTTTCGTAACTCGTGAATCGCCAACCGTAATCACTTCAACAGATAGTTCGCTCAACTGTTTTTCAGCCGCGATCGCCACGGGATCATGAAAGCTACCTTCCAGCCGCCCCATCAACTGAGAGGCTTTGATTTTAGCGATCGCAGACGCATTACCACTCGGCGCAATTGCCTTCAAATAAGGCAAGTTTAACCGTTCATGTAACAGGCGATCGGCTTCATCTAAAAGCAGATTTGCTTCATCTCGCAGTTCACCCGCTTTGCACATTAATTGACCGATCGCAATCCGGCGAATCGGCGGCAAATCAGGAACCTGTACTCGTTTAAGATGCTCCAATTCGATATGAACAATTACTGAGCTAGAAGTAGCTTGAGTCAGTTGATAGCGACCGTATCGACTACGGAGAAAAGCAGTTATGTAGCCAGCAGTATCAGCATCATTAGCTCGAAGACGAATAGTGTCTTCTGAAAGAGCTTTACCAGCAAAAACTTCTGTAGCTAGACTAACATTCCCTACTACTCCAGAACGAGAAATAAGGATATCCCACTTTTGGATCAGCAGTTTCTCTAAATCAGGAGTATTTTTACGACTTAGATATCTGCTAGTTGCAGGTCGAAAGCTGATAATTTCTGAACTTGAAAGGTATGCAACTCTACGTTCGTCATTGCCTGTGTAAATTCGCTTGAAGCGAGAAGAGTAAAAAGCTTCTTTACAAAAACTATCGTCGCCATACAGCGATTTTTTGTCTAAATCACTATTCTCCAGATCTTGAAGTCCATCATCACCAAATTTAGTTACGATGTTAAATTCAGCATCTAATCGAAGTTCAGTTTTATGAAAGTCGCTGAGTTTAATAGTGCTATGTTGGATAGGACTTTCTGCTTGTTCTAAACTGTCTTCTGAATTAGAAGAGGACATTTCCAGGACGAAAGTATATAGTATCTGCTTTGACTCAGTCTTTGGAAATGATGTAACTTTCGACACTGAAGTATGCGTCAGTTCTGGTTGAATTGCAAAGTTTACCATCCCAGCACTATCTCCTTTTTCCAATCAATAAAAGCATCAGCAATAGCAGAGGTATCATCATCTAAAATTTTTTGAAAAGAGCTGAATTTCTTAATTCTCAAAGTCTCTTGCTCTAGAGAAAATTGAATGGTTTCATCAAAGGGTAGTAGTATCTCTTCGCCATCCTCATCTCGCTTGTACACTGGATTACCTCGTTTATCATATCCAGTAGATTTTACGTTTGCCATAAAGATTTCATAGTCAGCTAACTCTTTATTAATTTCCCCATTAGATAACTTCTGAAGAATAAGAATTGAAGTTTTGACACCCGTAAAAGGCTGGAAGGTATCAGGATGCAAATCAATTGATGCCACGATTCGACAATGCTTGATGATCCAGTGACGAACATAAAGTAATCCAGGCGCACCCAGAATCGCATCTGGTAGCACAATCCCCATTCGTCCACCGGGCTTGAGAAACTGCCAACACCGCTCAATAAACAAAACTTCTGGAGGGGCAGAGGTTTGAAGTTGCTCCGTCAGTTCCCACCAACCAGACTCTCCTTTTCGCCAGATGTGACCAAGCTGATATTGTTTTAGCGTTTCTTGGTCTTTAATTGGCAATTTTGACCCAAAAGGCGGATTAGTCGCAATGAGATCAAAATGAGCCAAATCATTTTCACTTCGTATATTTTTAGGGTCGATATCTAAAGCTTTAGCAAATTGCTTGCGGAAGCTATCCTCCCATTGATGGGGATGTAACAATGAATCCTGTCTAAAAATATTCCCAGACCCATCGTTATTCATCACCATATTCATTTTGGTGGCTTTAACAAGATCTGGATTGATATCAATCCCAAAGAAATTTGCTTGAGCCGTTTCACGAATTCTAGAATTCAGCGCATCTCGCATCCAAACATCAGATTGATCAGTGACTCCTGCTTGCTGTTTTAATTGTTTGATGACTTCATTCATCGCAATGACTAAAAAGCCACCCGTTCCGCAAGACTGATCGAGAATTCTATCTGTGACTTTTGGGGCAAGCATCCGAACTGCCATTTTCTGAACATTTCTGGGTGTAAAAAACTCACCGCGATCGCCCCTTAAATTTGCTCCAACAAGCTCTTCATAAGCCTTCCCTTTCACATCAATATTGGTACTAAGAAAGCTGTACCGTTGAAGCTCACCAATAATATAAGCTAGAGAACGCGGCTGAAGCTTGATTTCATCGTTGGCATCAAAAATAGCTGAATACTGCTTCTTAACGGCATCAAAAATCTTACTAATTCGGTTGAAGACAGTTAATCGACCATCGTTGCTCTTCTTCTCACTTGCTGTTGCGTAAAACTCTAATGAATTCGGGAAGTTTCGCTCATCATGAATCTTACAAAAAATAACTTTTAGAAGTTCAAAAAAGGCAGGTTGTTTTTGTAGCCCATCCGTCACATAAATATGATCATGACAAATTTTAAAGGAGAACAATAAGTTGTCTCCAACTGCATTTTTAAGAGAGTCACGAGTAGGGCGATCGACTTCCTCAATGCTGCCGTCTTTGGAGGGAATATCGTTAGGCTCCTCATACTCAATTCCCTCCTCTGTCCTAATTCGACGTAAGACAGTCTTTTTTTTGCCATTTGTCCACATTCCCCACTCGGAATTATCGCAAGCAGCCATGTAAGACCTAAGCTGCTCAATTCCATCTTTACTGGCTGATGGCGTTACCGAATCTTTCTTGCATTCGATAATAATCCAAACATTTTCCTGGCTGTGCTGATCCCCTTCACGGAAAATAGCTAGATCTACACGAACCGTCTTACTGCCCTGTTTAATGGGATATTCAACTTCGATCTGTTCCGGCAAATAGCTCAATTCCAGCACCAATCGACGCTCAATATTCTGACGAACATACTCTTCGGGCGTGTCATTACGGATTTTCCGGTCTATGTAATCACAGACCTTACCGTCTGGAAGGGTCGCTACTAGCTTGGACATTGCCTTTACACCAGCCTCATGAAAATTTACCCTCTTTAATGTTTTACCAGTAATTGATCTGCTACGATCGAGAGCTTATTTTAGATTTACAAGCCGCAAGTACTGATAACCAATTAATGAGGCTATTGAGTGTAGGTCAAACTAACCCGATTTATGATTGCTAGAGGGCGCATCAACTGGCATCAGTCGTATAAAAAGTCACTGCAACGGAACTTTGAGAGCAGATTTACACTTCTAGTTATGTCTCACCATCAAATGGCTTTTAGTATTCATCAAATGGTTCGCGGACTCGCCAGAAAAACTTTAGTTTGATATTTCAAGTAAACGAATCTTTCATCTGTCCACTTCTCGTACAAACCCTTGAGGTCGGTGATTAGTTGTTTATAAGCAGCCCCGCTTTGAGGAACATACGATCGGCTGTTGGCGTTGCCTATCAATCCGGCTCGATCGAGCGACTGCTGAAAGGGAAAATGGAATTCTCGCACGTCGCCAAAGTTGGGATTTTCGGGAAAGAATTCTGGTCGATCGAGCGCTGGATGTTTATCAGATGCTCTCTCCATAAGTTTCCCGTATTCTTGAGTAAATGAGTCGCCCAAATCCCGGTTATTCCACACGAGTGCCAACCGTCCTGATGATTTGAGAATACGCCGAAACTCCGTTAATGTCGGCTCAGGATCAAACCAGTGAAACGACTGAAAGCACGTCACTAAATCGACCGAGCCATCTGCCAAACCAGTCTGCTCTGCGGTTGCCGTTCGATACTCTACTTGAGGATGTGTTTCTGCGGCGGCACTCATCGCAGCATTGGGTTCGATCGCCCGTACGCTAACGCCTCGGTCTGCCAGCAATCGCGCTGAAATTCCCGTCCCTGCACCAATGTCTGCTGCAACTAACTGAGACGGCTCACCCAATTCTGACAGTAATCGGTCGATCGCGTCAGTCGGGTAGCTGGGGCGATAGTTGGCATAGTTAGAGGCACGATCGCTAAATCGATTCAACGGGTCAAGTTGATAAAGAGGAAGATTAGACATAAGTAGTTTGACTCGAACATCGCTTTTAGGAACTCAAGAGCAACTCCTGAGAACTCAAATATAGCTTTCGAGTACTCAAACACGGCTCTTGAGAACCTCAACACAGCTTCGGGGAACTCAAGAGCAACTTTTAGGAACTCAAGAGCAACTTTTAGGAACTCAAGAGTAACTTTTAGGAACTCAAACGTTGCTCTTGAGTACTCAAGAGCGACTCTTGGGCACCTCAACACAGCTTTAGGGAACTCAAGCACAGCTTTAGGGAACTCAAGTACAGCTTTCGAGAACAATTTGCTCAGTGTAGAGTTCTATATTATACAAGAATTTGAAGCAAACTAAGTATAATTTACTAAGAAATAAGGTCTGATACAGATTCGCTTAAATTTTTATCGATTTTTGCTTAGAGAATTGGATGGACGTAAGAGCTAAAGTGCACGGACAGACTGATCAACCTTTACAGGAGGTATCTATGGCAAGACTCAAACGCAGTTCTTCAGGACTAGAGAAGGCAACGCGCCGGATGGCAGGGATGCGATCGATTAATGACACGCTGGAATTTGGCAATGGGCTGAGTTTGGCGGAGTATGCTGCTCGGATTCAAGCGTTGCAAACGCAGCTATCGAGCTATAACACGATGTTGTCTGGGCTGGATGAGATGACGGGGCAGCTTGCGCTGATGGAGCAAGAGTTGCAGAGCTATTCGGAAAAGATGTTGATGAGCGTGGCAACCCGGTATGGCAAGGATAGTTTGCAGTATATGCAGGCGGGAGGAACACCCCGCAAGCATAGCACTCGTCGAAGCGCTACACCCCCTAATCCACCAGCCCCGCCTGCGATGGTCACGGCACAGCCTGCAGAGACGTCAAAAACCAATGGCAAGGGAACAAACGTGACCTTGAGTTCGTGACGATGCTCCGTTCAACCTACCAGATGCTCCGCTCAACTTACTAAATATTGAGGGCTGAGCGAAGCCGAAGTCCGCTCCATCTGTACTTTATTTTGATGCAAGTCTCTTGGGGTTGGGCGGTTGGGCAATTTCACGGTCACAAACTTTAAAGACTCAGCCGTAGAGGGTGAAATATATTAAAGAAAAATAAACAGGCTATATGGTTTGGCTGACTTAAGTCTTGAATGCGGTTAGGCTGTTAGAAATTGTCGATAAAAGAAGCTTTTGAGCCACTCTTAGCTCTATGACCAGTTCAACAAAACGAAGAAAGACTATTCTATTTCTTGCAGCCAACCCCAAAAATTCTGCTGAGTTGGATTTAACCAGAGAGGTCAAAGAGATTGAGGCTGGGCTGGAGCGATCGCAAAAACGCGACAAGTTTCAGCTAAAGCAAGCTTGGGCAGTGACACCGAGCGATGTGCAGCGCGCAATGCTGGATCATAAGCCGCACATTGTTCACTTTTCGGGGCATGGGGCGGGGGAAAGCGGGCTGGTGTTGGAGAATGTGGTGGGTCAGGCGCAGTTAGTGAAGTCGAGTGCGTTGGCAGGCTTGTTTGAGTTGTTTGCTGACAAGGTAGAGTGTGTGGTGTTGAATGCTTGTTACTCAGAGGTGCAGGCGGTGGCGATCGCTCATCATATTCCTTACGTCGTGGGCATGAACCAGGCAGTGGGAGACCGCGCGGCTAGAGTATTTGCGGTGGGTTTTTATGATGCACTGGGGGCTGGAGAGTCGATCGATTTTGCCTATAAGCTGGGGCGCAACCGCATTGCGCTGGAGGGAATTGAGGAAGACCTGACCCCAGTGATGCGGAAGAAAAGTGACGTAGAAACGTTACCGCCACGAGAAACCCTCGAACCTGCTAACCCAGCTAAAGAGCCATCTATCCCGGCAGGGGCTTCGCGATCGGCGGTCGTTTCTTTAGACGAACCAGAGGGTCAGGTTCCTTTAGAATCACTGCTTTATGTGGAACGCCCTCCCATTGAGGAGCGGTGCTATGAGGCGATCGTCAAGCCAGGGGCGCTGATTCGGATTAAAGCACCTCGACAGATGGGAAAGTCATCTCTGATGCTGCGAATTTTGAACCATGCAGGTGAGCAGGGGGGGCAGACCGCAACGCTCAACTTTCAAATGGTCGATCGTGATGCCCTCAGCAACCTGGATCAGTTTTTGCAATGGTTTTGTAACAGCATCACCAACGAAGTGAACCTGAACGACAAGCTGTCAGATTATTGGAAGGGAGCGGTTAGTCCTAAAAATAAATGTACGAACTACTTCCAGCGATATCTGCTGCCAGAGATTCAAAGTCCGGTGACGTTGTGTTTGGATGAAGTGGATCAGGTGTTTGAGTATCCCACGATCGCCACAGACTTTTTTGGGATGCTGCGGGCATGGCACGAGGATGCCAAGATTAAGCCGATTTGGAAGAACCTGCGCCTGGTGATTGTCCATTCTAAGGAGGTGTATATTCCCCTCAATATCAATCAGTCGCCGTTTAATGTTGGGGTTCCGGTTGAGTTGCCGCCGCTCACTCAGCCGCAAGTGATGGATCTCGTGCAGCGGCATGGGTTGACTTGGGCAGAGCCAGAGGTCACACAACTGATGGGCATGGTGGGAGGGCATCCTTACCTGATTCGAGCAGCCTTGTATCAAATTGCGCGAGGTGAGCTATCGTTAGAACAACTTTTGCAGGTTGCTCCGACTGAGGGGGGATTGTATGGGGAGCATCTTCGCCGCCATCTGTTGAACTTGGAGAGTGATGAGACGCTTCTAACCGCTATGAAACAGGTGATTGCGGTGGATCAGCCCGTTTCGATCAGTACCAGTGAGGCATTTAAGCTGACCAGTATGGGGTTGGTGCAGTTTAGGGGAAGTGACGTGACCCCATCGTGTAACCTGTATCGGCAATATTTTCGGGAGCGGTTGAGGGTAAGTGGATGAGCATCACGCCAGTTCCAGGGTATGACTACCAGGTTGGAGGCAGTTTACCTGCTGATGCCCCCACTTATGTGCAGCGACAGGCAGATGAGATTTTTTATCAATCTTTGAAAGCGGGTGAATTTTGCTACGTGCTGAACGCTCGGCAAATGGGAAAGTCGAGTCTGAGTGTGCAAACCATGCAGCGATTGCAGGCGGACGGGGTAGCATGTGCCGCGATCTCCCTGACTCGCATTGGCACCTCAGATATGACACCAGAGCAGTGGTATAGCAGCGTCATCGATAGCATTGTCAGCAGTTTGGATCTGTATGAAACATTTGACCTTTGTACCTGGTGGGAAGAGCATCACCTGCTGTCATTTGTGCGGAGGTTTGACAAGTTTATAGATGAGGTGCTGCTGGTCGCGATATCGCAGCCGATCGTCATCTTTATTGATGAGATTGACAATGTTCTCAGCTTGCCGTTTAAGCCAGATAATTTCTTTGCGTTGATTCGAGAATGCTATAACCGTCGAGCCGAGAAGCCAGATTATGGGCGGCTAACCTTTGCATTGCTAGGGGTGACAACGCCCTCTGATTTGATGCAGGACAAGGGACGAACGCCGTTCAATGTGGGTCGCTCGATCGAACTAGTAGGGTTTCAGTTGCACGAAGCACAACCCTTGGCTCAAGGCTTGGCGGCAAAGTCGAGTCGTCCTGATGCTCTCATGCAAGCAGTGTTGAATTGGACGGGCGGACAACCCTTTTTAACCCAAAATGTTTGCAAACTCGTGTTGGGCGCAGAGGGTGCTATACCCCCAGAACAGGAAGCCCTCTGGGTTGAAGATCTGGTGCGAAATCAGATCATTGAGAACTGGGAGGCAAAAGACACACAACAGCATTTAAGAACGATTCGCGATCGCCTGTTGCTGAGTAGCGAAGAATGCACGGTACGTCTGCTGGGGTTATATCAGCAGATTGTGGAGCAAGGAGAGATTGCCGCCGATGATAGCTCAGAACAGGTGATGCTGCGGCTGACGGGAGTGGTGGTCAAGCGAGATGTCAAACTGCGAGTCTATAATCGCATCTATGAGGAGGTGTTTAATCAGGGTTGGCTAGAGAGATCGCTGGCTGCGTTAAGACCGTATGGGGGAGCAATTGTAGCTTGGTTAGAGTCAGACTGCCAGGATGAATCTCGATTGCTCCGAGGGAAAGCGTTACAAGAGGCAATAGCATGGGCACAGCAGGGTAGAAGTTTAAGCCAGCAAGATAACCAATTTATTCGAGAAAGCCAAAGAGCAGAAAATCAAGCTGCAAAAGAAGCGGAGAGAAAAGCAAAAAAGATTTTGGCGACAGCAAGAAGGCAAGCAACTTTTATTTTCGTAGTTGCTTTTATAGCTCTCTGCGTATCATTTTTTGCCTTTGTAGACTTAAACGCCAAGCAAGCAATTGCAGAGTTAGAGCGTAGTGGAGCTTCTGCATTGCAGCAGTTTGAACTTGCTCCAATGGATGCCTTCAAGGCTGCAATCTCTAGCGGCAAAGCTTTAGCAACACAATTCTCCAATGTTAAATCTTTGTCCGACTATCAAGCGCTCAGTCCACTTCTGGCTTTGCAAACTATTGTAGATAATTCGTTTGAGTCAAATGAAATTAAAACTTATCAAGAAGGAGTTAACAGCGTCAATTTTATTGATAATGATACTAAAATAGTGACCGCTGGTAAGGATGGAACAGTACGGCTATGGGGTGCCAGTCCAAAGGATTCAGGAAGACCATTAGGACAATTCAAAGCCCGTAGTAAAAGTGTAAATAGCGTTAGATTCTATAGAGATAACAAAGATGACATTATCGCGACGGGTGGTCAGGACGGTACTGCAAAAATATGGCTAAGAAATGTTTTCGATGATAATCAAAGTAAAAAAGCTGAACTAGAGTTTTGGGATACAGAGCTTGGTGATGAGAAAATAGCTCACAAAGGTAGTGTTTACAATATCCGCTTTAGTGGAGATGGAAAGCTAGTAGCAACAAGTGGAGGGGAAGATGGTGAATTGAAGTTATGGAGACGGAATAGCATCAAGAAATGGCATGGCGACACATTTATCGACAAGGAATGGTCAGTTGTTGCTCATGATGGTGGTATTACCTCAATAAACTTTAACAACACAAGTGATAGGTTGATGACAGCCGGTAAAGACGGTACTGGTAAACTTTGGGACTTAGCTGGAAATCTAGTGGCGACTTTCCCTCATATTGAGGAACCAAACAAAGGCTCCGTTAACACTATTTTTGTCAGCAGTGATGATCAAAAATTCATTACCGGCGGTGATGATGGAATAGTTAAGTTTTGGAATACTAATGGAGATCTCCTTAGCTCACTTACAACTCATGTTGGAAGTATTGGAATTGCACGTTTCAGCCCAGACAATAAACAGTTCGCAACCGCTTCCAAAGATGATAAAACCTCAGGTAACAATAATTCGATTAGGGTTTGGGACAGCGTCACTAACGAATTATTAGCAGAGCTTAAAGGGCATCAAGGTGATATTCGGAGTCTTCGCTATAACGAGGATAAGACGGATTCTTATAAAAAAGGAAGTCGTCTTATCACAGCTGGTCAAGAGGATGGAATAGTAAGGTTTTGGGATGTCTCTTCCCTATTGCAAGATAAGCTATTGCAAGATAAGGTAGATCCGAAAGTAAGCTCTACCAAGAGTGTTCGGTTTAATCGAGATGGGGATCGCGTAGCTACTGTTGGTGAAGATGGTATAGTTCGCGTCTGGAGACTGTCTAAAAAAGATAACGAATCGTTTTCCCCAGGGAAACGTTATCTCGAAACGTTGTCCATTCAATTTGAGAAAGTCAATTCGGAGCTGAATAGTGTTAGATTCGCTAATAACATACCTAATTTGTTAGCGACTGCTGGAAGCGATGGTCAAATTAGGCTATGGAGTTTAAATGAGGACTCCAAGAAGGGTGAGCTATTGAATAAATTTCGACGTGGCGATAACCTTGAAAGTGTCAACTTTAGTAAAGATGATACATTGCTTGCCACCGCTGGAAGTAACGGCGCGGTTGAACTATGGCAAATTGATCCTCAACATCCACGCAAGCAATCAATACTTCTTAACGATAAAATCAATTCTCGCGAGCAGTCTATGCCTGATCAAAAATCTGCTCCTAAAATTTGGTCAGTTAGGTTTAGCCCTGACAATAAAAAACTTATGGCTGTGGGAGAAGAAGGTTTTGCTGTTCTTTGGGATATTGCGAATAGAAAAAATGCTAGAGAATTGGCAGAATTTAGAAGCCATAAAGGTGCAGTTTATGGCGCAGCTTTTAGTCAAGATAATAAACTCCTTGTTACAGCAGGTGATGATGGTTTTATTCGACAATGGGATCTTAAATGGCTTTGGCTTAGAAGATTAATGCGAAAAGCACTAGTACCAGAAAAAGAATTTCAGACTTATCAAGGCAGCATCAGGAATATCAGCTTTAGTGATGATGGAAAACTAGTCGCGACTGTTGGCAGCGGTGGCAAAGTTAGAGTATGGACACTTTCAGGGCAACAGGTGACAGACTTTAGAGGTCATAGAGGTATTGTTAGAAGCGTTAATTTTGCTCAAAATACTCAATGGGTAGTAAGTGCTGGAGATGATGGTATTCCAAGAGCGTGGCAGATTAGAGGGTTAGATGATTTATTGAGTCAGGGTTGTCAGTCTTTGAAAGAATATCTCGTTAGTAAAACGCAATCTAAAGATACAGATCGCCAACTGTGCAACACCACCCGCAAAAAGTAAGCGTCCGATCGCTTCTTAGCCATGACGAGAGCGGGCTATTTCTCCTCGATCGTGCCTCTCCGCTAAACTGAAGGCTTTCTGTAATGAAAACAAGTGAAAGCGATCGCCCCACTCTACTTGTAAACATTCCCGCGAGAGTCGATCGTCGTAACGACATAGACTTTGTTCTCTGCGTCCTCAACAAACAAAATCCGATATTTGCCCACTCGCAAGCGAAACTCAGGTCTGCCTTGCAGAGGTTTTACATCAAGTACACTTAAATCAGTAATCAGCGAATCCAAAACGCTAATGACTCGAATCTGATCATCGGCTTGCATCCGCTCCAAATATTTTTGAGCAGGCTTCAGCAGAACATAATCCCAATCAGCCAACGTCTCTACCAAACAACTTTTTTTTCAACGCGGCTGAAGCTAATCCGGGATCTCGTCCGGCTTGATAATCTCGTAAAGCTGCGTCGCTTTCGGCAATCACCTCAGCAGGCATCACCTCATCTGTACCCTCAACCATAACTGGCTCGTAAATCAAAAGCCTCAGATCTTCCAACAACCGAAACCGATCGTCAAGATTAAGTTTTTGCACCAGGGTTAGAATTTCTTCATAGGTCTGCATACTTTTGCAAGTGTTGAGCAAAGTTATTTTCAGTATAGTTTCTTGCCCAGTAGAGCGATCGCCAACTGTGCAACATCACCCGCAAAAAGTAAGCGCCCGATCGTCTTCTCTGACGCGATCGGGCTAATGTTCCTCGATCGTGCCTCTCCACTAAAATGAGAGCGTATCGATTCAGGTGCTGCATCACCAGCAAAAAATAAGAGAGCGAAAGTTGAAGCAGCTTAAGAAGCAGAGAGAATTTTATTATGGCTACCACATTTGACTGGCAACCAGAACCCACCTTGCTCGAACAACTCATCACCCTGGCGCAACAGCAAGGGCGATCACCCGAAGCGATCGTCACCCAAGCAGTGATTTCATACTTGCAAACTCAATTCAGCCCTAACGACCTCGCTCCCATCCAGCCTTCCCTTTCGCTTGAGCAACGCCGCGCCTTTCTCAGACTACCCCTAGAAGAACGCGATCGCATTCTCCAGGCACAGGCAGAAACCCTAATCACCCATTACCAAACCGATACCGAATGGCAAGAACTTCAGGCAGGAGACTTGATTGAGTATTAATCCGATTCCCAAGCGTGGCGAAATCTGGCTAGTCAACTTTGACCCGACCATCGGCACCGAAATCAAAAAGATCCGCCCTGCCATTGTTGTTAGTTCCGATGCTGTCGGCAAACTGCCCATCAAGCTTGCTGCACCGATCACCGACTGGAAAGATTACTTTGCCCAAAACCTCTAGCACATTAGACTTGATCCTGATGCCATCAATAACCTCACCAAAGTCTCTGCCATAGATGTACTTCAACTGCGCGGCATGGATATCCAGCGATTCATCCGTAAATTGGGCAATCTCTCTGCTGAGAAAATGGCAGAAACTACAACCGCCATTGCAACCGTCATAGAATTCAATCCGGATAATTAGCAAAATATCTCGAAAGAGTAGATTGCATCATGGAACAACTTGCGAACTCCGCAAGAACTCAGATGTTATATCTACGATCGTGATGGAGTGCTGCCTTTTTTGCAGGTTAAGCATTTTTGCAAGATCTTCAGCCTGATGACAAGCTGTGCTTTAACTTAGAGTAACAATTCAGTGCGATCGCGTATTTAAGGTATCAAAAATGGAAAACAACTTGTTGCAACGCATCACTCACAGTCCAGATATTTGTCATGGTAAACCTTGCATTCGTGGCTTACGCTACCCAGTCGAGTTTATCCTTGAACTTCTGAGTGCTGGCATGACAACCCAAGAAGTCCTTGCTGACTACGATGATTTAGAAGCAGACGATATTTTTGCCGTTCTCCTATTTGCAGCCCGCCTTAGCCAGGTCAAAAGCATCCACAAACTGGCATCATGAAATTTCTCGTTGATGCTCAACTTCCTGTTCAGCTAGCTCAGTTGCTTCAAGCAGAAGGTCATGACACTCTTCACACGAAAGAACTCCCTCAGCAAAACGCCACTTCAGACTCAACCATCAACTCACTCTCAATTCAGCAAAAACGAGTCGTCATTACCAAAGACTCAGATTTTGTCGATTCCTTCCTCACGCTTCAACAGCCCTACAAACTGCTGCTAGTCACAACAGGAAACATCAAAAACTCAGATTTAGAAACCTTATTTGCGGCAAATCTATCCCTCATTATTGCTTTGCTTTCCCAGCACAATTACATTGAGCTAAGCAAAGACTCTGTACTTGTGCATCAATAGGACGATCGCCAACTGTGCAACATCACCCACGAAAAGTAAGCGTCCGATCGTCTTCTCTGACGCGATCAGGCTAATGTTCCTCGATCGTGCCTCTCCGCTAAAATGAACGCGATCGCGGTTTTGGCAAAGCGATAAACTAGAGTTAGCGATCGGAGCAGTTATGTCAACCCCCGAAACCTAGCCATGTACATCCTCGATACTGATCACGTCAGCATCTTCGATCGAGGGGGCAGGCGGCTCAACCCCTACTGGCTAAATTTGCACTAGTCAACCCCACCACCGTAGCAACCATCATCATCACCTACGAAGACCAGATGCGGGGTTGGTTGAGCTACACAGCAAAAGCCACCCCAGTCATCGAGTAAATTGCTGCCTACCAAAAACTAGAGCGTCATATTGCCAACTATCGCAAAATCTTAGTCATTAGCTTCGACGAGAAGGCTGGAGAAGCTTTTCAGACTTTGCAAACACAGCATCCTCGTCTTGCGACTATGGACTTGAAAATAGCAGCAATCGTGATTGTCAATCAGGCAACATTGCTGACTCGCAACACCGAAGACTTTGGGCAAATTAAAAACTTCGCCATCGAAGATTGCACAGCGTAACAACGGCAAAACCACAGGAACTTGGCGAAAATCAGCGATAAAATGCAGGTGTTGCTTCTTGCTGGTGCCCGCTATGGTCGATACCCTTCCCACCCAGACCAACGCTGAACCCGACGGCTGGAATCCTCCCATGCCGCCCACCGACTTGATTTTTGACGATGGAGAACCCTTGGAAACCAATCAACATCGCGTCGCGATGAATGTGCTGATTCGCTCCTATCAGCAACACCGGACGGGGCAGACCGACTTTTATGTCGGGGGCAATATGTTTATTTACTACAGCAGCACCCAGGTTAAAAACCGCGACTTTAGAGGATCCGATTTCTTTGTCGTGTTAGACGTAGAAGGAACCCGCGATCGCCAAGGCTGGGTCGTCTGGGAAGAAGAGGGGCGCTATCCCGATGTCATTATTGAACTCATGTCTCCTAGCACTGCCAAGGTCGATTTGGGTCTGAAAAAGCAGTTATACGATCGGGTCTTTAAGACTCAAGATTATTTTGTCTACAATCCCTTTGACGCAAACTCATTGCAGGGCTGGCATCGAAGCAGCGCCTACGACGAGATTCTGCCTGATAGCCGAGGTTGGCTATGGTGTGAAACCTTGAGTTTGTGGTTAGGAACTTGGACGGGAACCCTCGATCGTGAGACGACAAGCTGGCTGCGGTTTTATGATGCGAGTGGCTCATTAGTGCTTTTACCAGAAGAGGTCGCTCAACAACGGGCGGAAGCAGAGACTCGACGGGCAGAAGCAGAAGCTCAACGAGCCGAAACAGAAGCTCAACGAGCCGAAACAGAAGCTCAACGAGCCGAAACAGAAGCTCAACGAGCCGAAACAGAAACCCAACGAGCGGAGGTGGAGCGACTCAGGGCTGAACGCTTGGCGGCTCGTCTGCGGGAATTAGGTGAAGATCCAGATCTCGTTTAGTGGCTCAACATCAGGTGCCTTCCTTGCCTACAAAAACCCCCCGACCAGAGCCAGGGGCGAATCATCAGGGTGCATCTACCGTTCCTATATCCGTTGAAAACAGAGCGCTCTCCGGAGAAAATTAAAGGGCATCAATGAAGTTTTTACAAAGACGAAAGATACCCAGCACAAGGCGTTGAAAATTTACTATCTCTGTCGATCGGCGGCTTGTTTAATCGGCTCCAGCAAGTTCAACGACAGATGCAGACTGTTGAGAGACGAATAATCATCGCGCTTGGTTTCAAGATTGGGACCGTGATAGTCGCTGCCGCCCGTCATCAGCAATTGATACTCCTCACAGAGTCCTTCGAGTCGCGCCACTTGCCTGAGCGTGTGGCTAGGGTGAAACACCTCAATGCCCATCAACCCCGCCCCGACAAGTTGAGGCAAAATTTGTTCGACATAGCCCCCTCGAAAGAGACAAGGATGTGCCCACACGGGAACCGCTTTGCACGATCGCAGCAACGCGATCCCTTCTTCGCTGTCGAATTTTTCATAATGTACATAGGCAGGTTTATCGTCACCGAGAAAGCGATCGAATGCCTCTCGCGATGAACCGACATATCCAGCGCGCACCATTGCCGACGCAATGTGAGGACGACCGGGAGCCATGCCTTCTCCTAGCTCTGGCAACTCGACGGGATAGCCAAGATCGGCAAGTTTTTCGACAATCTTTTGCGATCGCCGTTTGCGTCCTTCTAGTCGTTCATTTAGTGGCGCAGACAGGAGATCTCGATCGGGGTAGAAGCCCAAAATGTGAAGAGAGCGATCATTGCAGACGGTGCTGAGTTCGAGTCCGGGGATGATTTCGAGACGATCGCTCGCGGCGGCAAAAGCTTCATCCCAGCCGCTCATAGTGTCATGGTCAGTGATCGCTAACGCTTGAACTCGTTTTGCGATCGCGGCGTTGACTAACTCCGTAGGGGTAAGAGTGCCATCAGAATAGGTTGTGTGACAGTGAAGTTCTAACATACTTCTATTACAACACTGATTAATTGGGTCGTTGAGATGCCTGAAGGTCCAGAAATTAGACAAGCAGCCGATGAGGTGGCAAAGGCATTGGTCGATCGACCTGTGACTGAGATTTTCTTTGCGTTCGATCGACTCAAATCATTTGAGGAAACGCTGACCGGAGAAACCGTTACGGCGGTTAGAACGCGCGGAAAAGCGATGGTGATTTGCTTCTCCGCTCCACTTTATATCTATAGCCACAATCAGCTTTATGGTCGCTGGTATGTCCGCAATTTGCAGTCCTATCCGACGACAAATCGGCAGTTGCGATTGGCAATTCACAATTCTAAGAAATCGGCTCTGCTCTACAGTGCGTCTGACATTCAGGTATTAGATGAGCATGGGTTAGCGACTCATCCATTTTTAAGTCGAGTCGAGTTGGATGTGTTGGATCAAGCCGTCACCGTTGAGCAAGTGGTCGATCGCTATCTCGACAAGCGATTTCAGCGTCGTCAATTAACATTGCTGCTGCTAGACCAACATTTCTTAGGCGGATTGGGAAACTATCTTCGCAGCGAGATCTTATTTGTCGCCAAAGTGCATCCGTCGTTACGTCCCGTAGACTGCGATACTGGACAGATTCAGGCGTTGGCGCAAGCGGTGTTGTCGGTGACCCACCAGTCTTATCTGACGAAGGGCATCACCAATGATTTAGAGATTGTTGCCCAGCTTAAAGAGCAACACTATAAACGCAGTGACTATCGGCATTATGTCTTTGGTCGTCAAGGCAAACCTTGCTTTTTGTGCGGAACCGCGATCGTCAAAGACATCTATGCAGGGCGGCGGCTCTATTTTTGTCCTCAATGTCAAGCTCTCTAAACCAAAATTTATGGAACTGATTCGTGTGATGCAAACGCTGTTCGATCGTCCGCCGATTCCCTTTGATCCCAATCGGCAGTCCCTCAAGAGTTGGGCAAAGTTTTGCCTGCAAGATCGGGGATTCAAAGTGATCTATGCTCAAAACGCCGACTTTGCGATCGAGACCAACACAGGCGAAAAAGTCTATTTCAAAGTCAACACCAGCACTGAGAATTTAGCTCCCCAAACGGGTTGGATTGTCGTCAATGAGTCGGGTAGAACCGCGACGGTGATTGCTCCTCAACCTTAAGGAATGCAGATTTATCAATGTCGAGATCTTCGCCCTCCCCTAACCTCTTCTCCCGGATTGAAAAAGGGGAACCGGACTCTTGCTCCCTTCTTCCAAACTAGGAGCGGGGCTGAGGGTGAGGGCAACCCCACTTTGCAATGACCAATCTCATTTAATTCACGACCCTAACTGACTTTAGCTCTGCGAGACGTTTTGACGATCGCCATGTCTGATCTGCGGCGCGATCGATCAGAAGTGGTGCGTCGCCCTGCTTGATCGGGGCGCAATTCAACGATGCCGCTCTTGTTGAGAATCAGCATTCCTCTGACTTCTTGCCAAAAGGGACGCTCGGACTTGTGCAAATCGAGCAACAGCAGCGTCACACTCAGCAGCAAAATTCCGACTCCGACAACGAATAAAGATAGAGCGGTTGTAATCAACCAAGTCGCCTCCCAGACCGTTCTGAGGGACAGAGCAAAAGTGCTGGCAACAAAAACCATGAAGGCGTAGTGAATGGCAACAGTGCTGTTTTGCGATAGTTTAACCTGCTGCTGGAGGTGGCGAAGCTGCTTTTTGAGCAACAAAAGACGATCGCCCTGAGAGTCATAGGCAAGATGCAGCACTTGATAATATTCTAAGCTGGTGGTTTGCAGACGCTCTTCTAAGGCGCTTTTTCTCAGCAATAAGCCTGCCAAAATGAAGGCACAGGCGACCACCATCAGCACTGAGTTGAGAATTAGCTGAATCAGTTGGGTAGTCTGCTCAACACTCATAGAATTGCCTCCACACCAGGTTTGAGATGAGGATAGCATAGTTTAGTATACTTGTACTAAATACTTCTGGTAAATTGACCAGTGATAATCAGACAGATCGCGGAAAACATCAACTCGCAAGTTTGACAACGGCTTGAGTCAGCCCCTCTAAGGTATATTCTTCGGCTTCTACGTCAACCCGTCCGAGCAAGGCATAACAAGTTTTTGAGGTCTGAGGACCGATCGAGGCAATGCCGACATTTTCTAAATAAGGTTGCCACACTTCACCGAGTGACGTTTCAACGAGTTGACAGAAATATTTCACCGTTTTAGAACTGGCGAACGTAATCACATCAACTTGGCGATTTTGCAAAGCGGCTAACGCGTCGGGGTCGATCGTGATTGGACATCCCGACTGATAAGCCGCCACTTCCGTCACGTCTGCCCCCTGATCACTAAACTCTTTCAGCAACACTTCTCGTCCGCCTGTCTCCACTCTGGGAAACAGCAGTTTCTTGCCGCTTACAGGCTCTGGAAAATTAGCGACCATTGAGTCAGCGACAAACGCAGGCGGAATAAAATCTGCCTGTAACCCTCGTTGTTTAAGAATAAATGCGGTCTTCTCGCCGACTACTGCGATTTTAATCTCAGATAAACCTTTGACATCTTGCAGTCGCGATGCCAACCGATTAAAGAAATAGTCAACCGCGTTTCCAGATGTCAGAATCAGCCAATCAAACTCGTTAAGGCGGGCGATCGCGTCGTCTAAATCTTGCCAATCCGAGGGCGGCGTAATTTCTAAAGTGGGCATCTCAACCACGGTTGCGCCTTGCTGTTGCAGCAGCTTAGTAAATTGGCTCGACTGCCCCGCAGATCGGGTCACGAGAATGGTTTTGCTAGAAAGAGGAAGAGTACACACGGCAAACGACGGGTAAAGGACTGGTAACAGGAATTCATCGCCTCTCGCCGTGCGAACGATCGCGTGAGATGTGCGAGGTTAACCATCTAAAGGCGGATTGGGGTGATGGGTAGATGATTGCAGAAATGAGCGCAATCCCACAACCTCGCCAATGACGATGACACAAGGCGATAGCAATTGGTTAGTTGAGTGTGCCAGAATTTGTGACAGGGTGCTGACCCAAATCTGCTGTTGGGGGTGCCCTGCCCACCGAATGATCGCGATCGGTGTTTGAGGCGATCGCCCTTGTTTCTGCAATTGCTGGATGATTACAGGCAAGTGCTGTCCTCCCATCAGGATTACGAGAGTCTCTATTTGAGCGAGAGTCTGCCAGTTTAAACTATCGGGGTCGTGAGCGCTGAGAATGGCGAAGCAGCGGCTGAGAACCAGATCGGTGAGGGGAATGCCCGCCAAAAGTGGAGCCGCTAGTGCTGAAGAAATGCCCGGAACGACTTCAAATTCACATCCTGCGGCATTGAGCGCCTGAATTTCGGAGGTTGATCGCCCAAAAACAAATGGGTCTCCACTTTTAAGGCGGATGACTTGTTTTCCTTGTTGACACTGTTCGACAAGGAGATGATCGATCTGAGGTTGCTTCATGCTAGGCATTCCACCCCGTTTGCCTACATTGAGCTTAAGACAGCTGTCAGGGACAAGTTGTAATAACTCTACATCAACTAAGGCATCATAGACGAGCACTTCTGCTTGTATCAGGAGCCGATAGCCTTTGACGGTGAGATAATCAACATTTCCAGGTCCAGCGCCAACGAGATAAACTTTGCCCACTGAAGTCATAGCGTCAAACGATGAGAGATGAATTAAACCTAGCGTGATTCATTCATCAGCCTTCTTGCTCGTCTTTCTAATGTAGAAGACAGGCGATCGGAAACAACACATATTCTAGAAAAAACATCTTCCAAATAAACTGATAAAATTTCGCCACTTCTTGCGGCTTCTGTAAGTCAACCTTTTGGCTACGGAGCCATAAAATACTTACTATCATGAGGTGACTCACGATCAAGAAAGGCGCATTCACCAACGGCAACCAGAATGCAGCTACTATCATTCCGAGATAACACGTCGTCAACACCCAGCGAGATAGATTAAATACGGCTTTCTGACCGACTTTCAGAGTCAATGTGCTGATATTATATTGGCGATCGCCCTCCATATCAGGCACATCTTTAAAGATTGCGATCGCAAATGTAAACACCAACACAAATAGCGTCAGTGCCCACACGTTAGCCGGAATTGGAAACCCATTATTAAAATGCAGAAACAATCCGAGGTTGACGATCGCACCCCGAACGCTAAAGATGCACACCGAAGCCCAAAAGGGAAACCGCTTAAGACGAATCGGCGGCAGCGAATAGGCAGTGCCGATCGCTAGACTCAACCCCACCATCCCCAACAAATATTGCCCTTGCAAGGCAGCGAGAAGGATTGCCAAAATGCCCGTGATGGCAACGATCGTGACTCCCTGCGATCGCGAAAATTCTCCAGAAGCGAGGGGCAAATGAGGTTTGTTGATGCGGTCGATCGCGACATCTTCTAGCTGATTTAGCCCAACGATGTAAACATTGCCGCAGAGACAGGCAAGAAGGGGCAGAAGGAACGAAGATGGGAAGAAGGACTGATTGGCGGCAGCGATGATATACATGCCTAAGACGCTGCAAGAGGTGCCAATGATAGTGTGAGGGCGAGAAAATTTCCAGAAGGCATAAAGCCAGGGAGCATGTTTTTTAACAGAGTTTGAAGAAACAGAAGAAACAGACGATTTTGGAGAAGTGCGGCTCATATATGTTGAATTTACAAATAGATGTCGTCGTCAGCGATCGGGTTCATCCCATCATTTGGTGGCACAGATTAGCCCAAATTTAATCAACCCCCGATCGTAGCCGCGACTCATTAATCCCAACGACAACGCGGCTTGAATGGTCGTCCAGCCAGAGGTTAAAAGTCCCCAAAAAGCAGCAGGTGTAAACGCTGAATCGATGACGACGTTCCAAAAAGGCGCGACGGCGGTTGACCAATCGGCTGATCTCAAGTTTTGTAGACCGACCTCACGGGCAATTTGTTCATACTCCGGCAACGAGATCACGTAGGGCAGACAATAGACTCGATAAATATCTTCTAAATGCTTTTGCTCGTCGGCGGTGAGCAGTTGGCGATCGGTCGATCGATGACACCACGTTGCAAAAATAAAGGTGCCGCCCGGTTTGAGAACTCGGTGACACTCTTGCAAAAACTTCACCTTGTCGGGCATGTGTTCGCCACTTTCTAGCGACCACACCAGATCGAAAGAATTATCCGCAAAGGGCATCTCTAAGGCATTGGCAACTTGAAAGTGAGCGTTGAGGTTGGCGGATTGGGCACGCTCGATCGCTCGGGTTGCCTGCACTGGACTCAAGGTGATTCCCGTCGCTTTCGCCTTGAATTTTTCTGCCAGATAAAGCGAACTGCCGCCAATACCACAGCCGACATCCAAAATGTTTTCAGCTTGAGTGACGGTTGCCCACCGCAACAGTTCTTCGATCAGATCAATCTGTGCCTGCCTGCGCTCTTTCGGTTCTCGACCATCCGCCCCATAGTAGCCGTGGTGCATATGTTCTCCCCAAACTTGCTCCCAAAGGCTCGAAGAGGCATCATAAAACTGCTGAATTTGTTGATAGAGCGTCGAAGTCATGAAAGAAATTTTCTAAAAGACTGAAAACAGCCTACCCTATTGGCAGCAATTTGATGAGTCTCTTGAGGTAGGTTGACGATCGAGCAAAATGGCGACTCCTAGAATGGCTGAACTGCAGTCACTCGACCGACAGCATGATTAACTTTGAACCATCGTCCATCTCTGACTCATTTGTTTTGCTCCACTTACTTTTCTAACTATGACTGTCTCTCGCACGATTTGTCTCGGATTTCTTGCTGTCATCACGATCGGAGCGCTGTTATTGATGATGCCGTTTTCCCTCTTGAGTGGAACGTGGAGCGATCCAGTCATTGCCCTGTTTACCTCCACATCGGCGGTGTGTGTCACTGGATTGTCGGTAGTGGATGTCGGCAAGTTTTACTCGTTTTGGGGGCAGCTAGTGATTGTGCTGCTGGTGCAAGTGGGCGGACTTGGCTATATGACCGCGACAACAGTGCTGCTGTTGCTGCTCGGCAAACGACTGGGACTCAGAGACAAAGTTGCTATCCAGCAATCGCTAGATATCCCCGGGCTGTCGGAATTGTCGATGTTGATCCGATCGATTATCGCCACTACCCTGATTTTTGAACTCACGGGTGTCTTTTTATTAATGCTGATCTTCGTGCCTCAGTTTGGCTTTCACGAAGGAGTATGGCTCTCAATTTTTCACAGCGTTAATGCGTTTAACAACGCTGGATTTAGCTTGTTCTCTGATAGCTTGATCCAATATGCGAGATCACCCTTGATGAATGCTGTGATCACGTTGCTGATTATTTTTGGGGGCATTGGCTATCAGGTGATCATGGAGATGTTTTTTTGGGGACGCGATCGCATCTCTAATCCCTCTAAAAAGTCGTTTTTCACGCTTAATTTTAAAATCGCGTTGAGTACGACGCTGGTTTTGTTGTCAGTCGGCACGATCGCCTTTCTCGCGACCGAATCTAACAATATTCAGACGTTGGGTGCGCTGGACTGGGGCGATCGAGTCATGGCAGCCTGGTTTCAATCGGTTACGCCTCGAACAGCAGGCTTTAACACGATCGACATCAGCAAAATGACCAACGCTGGGTTATTTATCACGATCGCGCTAATGTTTATCGGCGCAAGTCCAGGTGGAACGGGAGGCGGCATTAAAACTACGACGTTTCGGGTATTAATCACCTGTACGCAAGCCGTTCTTGAGGGAAAAGATGAGGTGTTGTGCTATCACCGTCAGATTCCGATGCCTCTGATTTTGAAAGCGGTGGGCGTGTTGGTAGGTTCAACCATGACGGTGATTGGCGGAACAATTTTGATTGCCCTCACCGACCCAGAGCTTAGTTTTATTCATATTTTGTTTGAAGTCGTGTCTGCTTTTGCAACGGTCGGTTTATCAGCAGTTGGAACGCTTAATATCTCGCCTCTCGGACAGCTTGTCATCATTGGAGTCATGTATGTGGGTCGAGTTGGCATCTTGCTGCTAGTGGGTGCGCTGTTAGGAGATCCCAAGCCTAGTTTTGTCCACTACCCCGAAGAAAATCTGCTCGTGGGCTAATTTGCAGGCTCAACTCATTAGATACTGATCAGTA
>JBBRPT010000041.1:0-50488 GCA_038227635.1 Leptolyngbyales cyanobacterium
GCGCACTGCGGAAATCTTCGACTTGTTTCAGGGTGTCAATTAAGTTGACGGTCATCTCCGGTTAATTAAGACATCAGCACTAGCCTAACTTTTCTTCATGACAATAAATTAGCCCTGCCAATTTTGGGGGATTTAGGGGGCGCAAACGACAACACCGAAGCCAACCTGCAACGATTGCGGCAGTTGTTTGCTTACAACACCGAGACGCATCAATTTACAGAATCAGAAGTTGCAGAACTCATTAACGCGATCGACACGCTAAAAGTGATCGATCCGGCGGTAGGTTCGGGGGCGTTTCCGATGGGGATCTTGCAAAAGCTGGTGTTTATTTTGCGGAAACTCGATCCCAATAATGAACTCTGGAAGCAACAGCAGCGAGAACGGGAAATTAAACCTGTTTTAGAGGACATCCAACAGGCGAAGCGAATTAACTATGACGTGGCGAGAGAGGAGGCGATTAGACAGCTAGAGGAGCAGTTGCAGAAAATCGAAACCGATTTTACGAGCAATGAAATGGACTATCCGCGTAAGCTGTTTTTGATTGAGAATTGCATTTATGGAGTGGATATTCAGCCTGTTGCGGTTCAGATTTCAAAACTGCGATTTTTTATCTCGCTGATTGTTGAGCAAACGGTTAACGATGATGTGCCCAATCGGGGGATTTTGCCGTTGCCAAACTTGGAGACAAAATTTATTGCAGCCAATACGCTGATGGGGATTGAGCGACCTGCACAGATCTCGATCGGAGCCTTTCAGATTCAGCCTAAGCAAGATGAGTTGGCAAAGGTGCGTCATGAAATCTTTAAAGCACGAACACCCGCCACAAAACAAAAATATCGCGATCGCGATCGCTTGTTGCGTCTAGAGATTAGCGATTTTCTCAAGACTGAAGGCTGGATCGCTGAAACGGCGGATCTGCTGGCTCAATGGAATCCCTATGATCAAAATGCGTCAGCCAAGTTTTTTGATCCAGAGTGGATGTTTGGTGTGTCGGATGGATTTGATGTGGCGATCGCCAACCCGCCCTATGTCAGACAAGAATCGATTAAGGAACTAAAACCCGCTTTCAAAGAGCGATATGAGTGTTTTACGGGCACGGCGGATTTGTATGTCTATTTTTATGAGCGGGCGGTTAATCTGCTCAAAGACAAGGGCGTGTTGACCTACATTTCGTCAAACAAATATTTTAGGGCGGCGTATGGTGAAAAGCTGCGGCAATTTTTGGCGAGTCGCACCACGATTTGTCAGGTGATTGATTTTGGCGATGCGCCTGTGTTTACTGCCATTGCTTACCCAACGATCGTGACGGCGATGAAGCACACACCCATGTCTGATCATCAGTTTCAAGCGGTAAATTGGGAGATGGGGCAACCTGTGGAGGCGTTTGCGGCGGTGGTCGAGTCGGGGCGATTTGGCATGGCGCAAAAGGAGCTTTTAAAAGGCGGTTGGCAGTTTGCAAAGGATGATGCGCTGCGATTGATGGATCGATTGCGAACAGTGGGAACGCCGCTCGGTGACTATGTAAATGGACGATTTTATTACGGCATTAAGACTGGATTGAATGAGGCGTTTGTGGTGAATCGAGAGACGCGCGATCGACTCATTGCCGAACATCCCTCGTCTTCTGAAGTTCTCAAACCTTTCTTACGCGGTCGTGACGTAAAACGCTGGAGAGTTGAATATCAAGATCTTTGGCTCATCTTTACCAGACGCGGAATTGATATCAACAACTATCCTGCAATCCATAACTATCTATTGCAATACAAAAATCAGTTAATGCCGGGTGTTGAAGGTGGTAGAAAAGCTGGAAGCTATGAATGGTATGAGATTCAAGACAATATTGCTTACTGGAAAGAGTTTGAAAAACCTAAGATCATCATTCCATCAATTGAACGAGAAGCAAGCTATTCAATAGATAATGATGGTTATTTCACTAACGATAAAACATCAATTTGCTGTCCTGATTCTGCACATTATTTACTCGGAATTCTAAACTCAAGACTTCTCTTTTGGTTTATTGAGCAAACAGCAGCTACGAGACAAGGCGGCTTCTATGAATTCAAGCCGATGTATGTTTCAAAACTTCCGATCGCTAAATCTTCTAATCCAGAACCGATCGAGATACTCGTAAGTTATGTTCTTAAACTTCACCAACAACCTCTATCAGCCCAAGATAGACTGATGCTGAGTTACTTTGAGCAAATCATCAACGGATTAGTCTACGAGCTTTATTTACCCCAAGACCTCCACACCGCCGGATGCTCGATCGCTGCTCATCTGCCCACCTTAGCCCCGATCGATCAGGTTGAATCGCTCCGATCGCTCTCCGATCGTCTTTCCCATCCTGATCATCCGCTACAACGCAACTTGTTAAAATTACAAAATCTAGACATCATCAAACTGATTGAAGGCAAATAACGATGCAACCCATCCAACAACCCGATCAGACCCAACGAGAACCCCTCAAACCACTCACCCCCCAGCAACTTGATCAACTCATGGCGCTACTAGATGAATGGTCAGCCGACGAATCAGGCTATGAAGAAGAAACCTGGGACAACTTAAAAAACGCGATCGATCAAAAACACACTCAAATCTCAGATCGGAGACTATCTAATTGAGCCAGATTATTTTGCTCAATATAGAACCGTTGGGCTTGATTACTCATCTTCAGAAAACCCTAGACATCTACGATCGAGGCTCTAGCAATTGCAGAAACTCATCTTCTGAAAGCAGTGTGACCCCTAAAGATTGGGCTTTTTCTAACTTAGAACCCGCGTCTTCTCCCACCACCAAATAGTTGGTTTTCTTGCTCACCGAATCAGTCACCTTGCCACCTGCTTTTTGAATCATCGCCTTGGCTTCGTCGCGTTTGAGCGTCGGTAATGTGCCCGTGACAACAAACGTTTTTCCGGTGATTGCGGTTTCAATCAGTAGCGTGTTTTCGACTTCTCCGACAAGCTGTAAACCCGCCGATCGCAGCCGTTCAATCAACGTTTGGTTCCCATGATTCTGAAACCATTCGTACACAGATTGGGCAATCTCAGAACCAATGCCATACACCTGCGCGATCGCGGTTGGATTCGCTTGAGCAAGTCGATCGACACTTGGAAATGATTGCGTCAACACTTGAGCATTCACACTACCGACGTGACGAATTCCCAACCCAAAGAGGACTCGTGCCCAAGGTTGTTTTTTTGATTCCTGAACTGCTTGAATAATTTTCTCGGCTGATTTTTCCCCCATTCGCTCTAGCGTTAACAGTTGCTCGATCGTTAACGTATATAAATCGCCGACGGAATGCACTAATCCCTGATCGACGAGTTGTAGGACGAGCTTTTCACCCACGCCATTTACGTCTAACGCGTCTCGACTTGCCCAGTGGGTTAACGCCCCCCGCAAAATCGCCGGACAGGAGGCATTAATGCAGCGTGTTACGGCTTCGTCATCAGGCTTGACGACTGCTTCACCACACTCTGGACAGTGAGTGGGCATCTCATACGGGATAGCACTCTCAGGACGCAACTCTCGCAGCACCCGCACCACTTCGGGAATAATTTCTCCAGCTTTGCGGACGATCGCCGTATCGCCAATCCGAATATCTAATTCGGTGATGCGATCGCGGTTGTGCAAGGTTGCTCGTGAAACCGTCGTTCCGGCTAACTGGACGGGACGCAGTTCGACGACGGGCGTAATCGCTCCAGTGCGCCCCACATTGACGCTGATGTTTTCGACAATCGTCGGTGCTTCTTCGGCAGGATATTTAAGTGCGATCGCCCAACGCGGAAATTTTTGGGTAAAGCCCAATCGCTCTTGCAGATCAAACGAGTTGAGTTTTACCACTACGCCATCGGTGAGATATCGGAGCTTGGTGCGTTCGATCGACCAGCGATCGCAATAGGCAAAAACGTCCTGCATGGTCGGGCAAAGCTGTCGCTCTGGATTGACTCGAAAGCCGATGGTCTTTAAAAACTCCAGCGCGTCTCCTTGAGAAGCGAGGCGAATGTCGTTGGTTTGAATGTGAAGCGTGTAGGCGTAGAAATCTGGTTTGCGCTGGGCAACCATTCGAGAGTCTAACTGGCGCAGGGTTCCGGCGACTGCATTGCGAGGATTAGCAAATAACGCTTCTCCGGCTTGTTCTCGGTCTCGATTGATTTGCTCAAACGAGTCTAACGACAAAAATGCTTCACCGCGCACTTCGACTAAAGGAGGCGGATTGTCGAGATTGAGGCGCAGAGGAATCGATCGAATCGCCCGAACATTTTGAGTAATCTCTTCTCCGGTCACGCCATCGCCACGGGTTGCACCTCTGACCAGTAGACCATTCTCATAAGTCAGCGCCAGGGCAGACCCATCAATCTTGAGTTCGCACACGTAATCAGCCTGAGTCACATCTGGCTCGACTTTTTGCCAGCGCTGTTCCCAGGTGATCAAATCTTCATTCCCAAAAGCATTCTCTAAGCTGTAGAGCGGGACGTTATGCTTGACCGATGTAAATTGACTCGCAGGACGTTCACCGACGCGCTGAGTCGGGCTATCGGGCGAGATTAATTCAGGGTAGCGAATTTCTAAATCTCGCAGTTCGTGATAGAGCCGATCGTAGACGGCATCCTCGATCGTGGGTGCATCCAACACGTAATACTGATAGCTGGCTTTTTGCAGAATTTGGGTTAATTCTTGCACACGCTGTTTGATGTCTGGCGTTGCTTGCTCTACCGTGTCCATGCTGATCTATCCACGCAATTTTAGTCTGTTTGTACCACTAATTTTGGTTTTTAGCGGTGGGTGAGAGGGCTATTTTACCGTAGCGCCTTGACGATGTGCTGAAATCTCAAAATGCAGGAGGGGTAGAGCGCGATGCGTCGGGCAAGGTCATCAAAGGCGATTTGCAGATGACCCCGATCAACCCCCATGATTTCTATCAACCGGGTTTGCCCTTGTCGTTTGCCAATTTCCGCGAACTCAAAGTTCAGGTTTGGGAGAACGTTATGTTTGCCGATAACTTATGCAGATGTTGGGTTGAGAAACCCAACCTACGGGCGAGCGATCGCAGACTTTGACTTTTGTTTTTAACGATTGAAGATAACTAATGCCTACAAATCGTGAGGCTCTAACCCTGTCTTCTTGGCAATCTTAGCCAACATCTTTGATCCGATCTCGGTTCCATCATGAAACGCAAAAACGTAATCCTCCCACCCCTCACGCTCTAGAACCTGATGTGAGCCAACCTGACGCTTCACACTCCAACCGATTCGCAGCAGTGCCGCTAGAACCTTTCTAGCCTTCGTTGATGACCACTGACTCACGCTGCAACAAACGAAATGGATTCAGGCACCGATTCACCATGCTCGATTCGATCAGCGAGCACCCGCAGCGCTAACGCCTTGGCATTGGAGATCGCCGCCTCCTTCGTCTGTCCATAAGCCAGCACACCTGGTAAGTCTGTCACTTCAGCGATCCATCGCTGGTCGTCTTCCTGCTCAAGCTCAATGTTGAACATCATCAACCCTCATTCACTCACTCCATTATCTCCCTGAAAAAGCGATCGCCCAACTCTTTAAATCATTACTCAGAGATTAAACTATGACCCAATTCATAGAACAAATCTTCTCGCTCAGTGAAGAACAAAAAATTCAACTGATTCACGCTCTCTCTGAGCGATCGGCGTCTCGCACCGTCAAAGACAGGCTTCCATTTACGTTAGATTCTGGGGTCTATGGCATTGATCTTGACCCCGCCACTTATCTTCTACAACGTGAACAAATCATCCATCTTTTGCAGTGAAGGTATTACCTGATGCAATACCAGGTTTTTGTTCAAAGTCATCCAGATCATTCCTCTGTCGCATCTGTTGTAGGGATGCCTAATTTGTCTGTTGAGGGAGCAACCGAGGCAGAAGCGATCTCTTCGAGTTACCCGCAAGGGGTCGCTAAAGTGACCACAGCACTCGAAGCTCAACTGGCAACGGGTAAGTTTATAACCGTTGAAGTTCCCTCAGTTCAGCCAGAAGCCGATCCCTGGATTAAGCACATGGGACTCTTTGCAGACGATTCAACCTTTGATGATTTTCTCATAGAGGTTGCAGCTTACCGTCAACAGATGGATGATCTAGAGCCTGAAAGATGATCTGCCATATCTTAAATACCGATCATTTGAGTCTCTACGAACGCGCCTAGCCAGAAGTATGCAGCCGCATTTTGCAGTTGCGGCAGTCTTGAGACACGTTAACGACAACTATCATTAGTGTCGAAGAACAATACGCTGGAAGACTGGCACAGCTTCGTAAAATTAACACGCCTGAAGCCCTAATTACTGCTTATAGGAAGTTAAAAGCAAATCTTGAACTGTTTTCTGATTTGAAGATTTTAGACTACGACCTTCAGGCTGACAAACACTTCCGAAACCTTAGACAAGCAGGTATCCGAGTCGGTACACAGGATCTCAGAATTACCTCAATTGCCTTGGCTCGATCGTGCATTCTTCTCACCAGAAACCTGAAAGATTTTGAGAAAGTACCAGGACTAAAAATTCAAGATTGGTCAAGTTAATAGAGACAATTGATAGACGATCAAAGAGTCCCTGCCTGAGTTGCATTGCTATTTTGACGTAGCCGTTGATCATGAGTCAGGGTTGAAAAATCTAAAAAATCGGGTATCCTGCTAGTAACTCCGTACTTTGAGGGAAACCATGCGGGTTTGGTTGGCTTGTTTCTTAGTGCTATTCGGGTTGTCAGAACTGTTTCAGTGGATGAAACAGCTTTCGTTGCCGCTGCCTGTCTTTATTTTGGGTGGGGCATTTTTAGCGATCGTGTCTAACTACGATCGACGTGCCGGATTTCCCTTCAACCTGGTTGGCAGACCTCCTACCCGCGATTCTGAGCCGATGACATCTACCTCTTCTCAAGCGGTGGATGTGGTTCGATCGCCGTCTTCACAGAAGCCGATATCTTTTACGATCCGCAAGTCAGACTAAGAGCATTATCCGACAATGAACACAGACTACTCCTGGCAAAGGGTCTAGCGTCTTAAGAGCCTGGTGAACTTCCTCTAATCAGACTATACTAAGAACAAAAGTACTGGAACCTTGCAGCCGTTGGGTAAACTATGCGTCTTCTTAGACAGCTTTCTGAGGCTTTTAGCCTCTGGGGGGATGAGAATTTTGAGGATGAAGGTGCTCATGATTTCTCAGAGGCTCCCGTTGATCAACCTGGGCAACCTGCAGAGCTAGCCCGATCGCTCGGCAAAACGGTGCTCCTCCCAGTCATGGCAGGTTCTCAAGAATGTGTGGTGCTAGAACCGCGATCGTTTGAGGAGATTTCTCAGGCGGTGGATGCGCTGCTGGCTCAAAAAGTTTTAATTCTCAAATGCTCTAAGATGCAATCGCCCCGTGAAGCCCAACGAGCAGTAGACTTCCTAGCGGGTGCAGTCTATGCGATCGAAGGTCATCAAAGTCGCATTTGGAAAGACATTTTTATGTTTGCCCCCCCGTCTGTGCAGCTAACCCGATTGCAAGCAGTGGGTTCTGTTCAGCCGTTTGCTCCCTGTTCGAGAGGATGCGATCGACCACAATAAAGGCGCTCAAGAGACTTCATCTTTTAGATGCTTAATGGGTTCACAGGCTAAAACCTCTGTTTCTAAGCGATCGTTCGCCTCTTTCAACGATGTCTGCGAGGTTTGCAGCGCTTGAATAGTTGCTTGTAGCTGTTGAACATTAGCTAACGCCTCATTGAGTTGAGACTCGGCTGCTCTTATAACGCGGTGAAGTTGTTTGTTGCGCTCTAATCGATTGACAATGCGCGTCACCAACTCAGGACCCACGATCGGTTTGCTGACAAAATCATCTGCCCCGACCCTGAACACCTGATTCACAATATCAGCATCTTTATGAACTGTCAGAAACACGATCGGTAGCTCGCTCCAGCGAGAGTCATTGCGAATTTCTTTGCAGAGTTCGATGCCGTTTAGATAAGGCATCTCAACATCAAGCACTAACAGGTCGGGAGCCACCGCTTCTAGCGTTTGCCAAAATTGGCGGGAGTCAGCGATCGTGCTCACCTCTAATCCCCACGGTTGAAGCAAGGTTTGCAGCAGTGCCAGAATTTTAGGGTCATCGTCTACAAGCAAGACTTTGGCTGTTTGATCTGATTGCTGATTTTGAGCCGTGGGCAACGGTGGCATGAGTTCGGCAGTCTCTAAAGAGGTCGGTGATTGAGAAATTTCTTGTCGCAGCAGTTGTGCCCACTGTTGCAAATCGGGTGAGTCGATGGCGTTCTTTCTCAAAGTCGTTTCAATGTGGGCTGCCAACCTCGACCCTTCTGGCATCCCAAACGTTCCTAGCGATCCGGCGAGTGAGTGGGCTTCTCGTTGTGCGACGGTCAGCAATTCTGCATCTACCACGCCTTGAGATAATGCCTCGATCGCCTGTTCGATCACCGAAACTTGGTGGATTACCTGTCCCTGAAAGTGCTGCCACACGGCTGCAATCTTGACCGACATGGTCGCCTGATCTGATTGAATGGGAGTTGATCGCTCCCTCGCGTCTTCTCCGGGCTTGAGTCGATATCCAATTCCATAAACTGTCTCAATTAGATCAGTTGATCCGGCTGACTTGAGTTTGTGTCGCAGCCCTTTGATATGAGTTCGCACAGCTTCTTCTCCGGGCATATCCTCATATGTCCACAGATGTTCTAGAATCATGCCGCAGCTAAACACCCGCCGATTGTTTCGCAAAAATAGCTCCAGCAAGCCATATTCCTTGGGTGTCAGCGTTAAAGGCTTACCGAGGTAGGTCACTTCGCAACTGCTGGGGTCAAGCTTTAAATCCTTCCATTCCAACACAGGCTGAGAGGTTTTGCTGCCACGCCTTAATAGTGCTCGAATCCGGGCAACCAGTTCTTCTTCTTCAAAAGGTTTGACCACATAATCATCAGCACCCGCATCTAACCCGATCGCTTTATCGTGACTGCTATCTCGTTGGGTCAAAAGCAAAATTGGCATTGAGTAGCCGTGCGATCGAATCTGCTGACAGAGGCTGATGCCATCCAGTTTGGGCAAGACCACATCTAGCAACACCAGGTCATAGTCAAAGGTGTCGATCAGATTCCAGGCAGCTTGCCCATCGGTGACGACTTCAACAGCATAGTTTTGGTTTGTGAGAATGCTCGTCAACGCATGGATCATTAACATATCGTCTTCAACGATCAAGATTCGCATCGGGAGGCAATCCTTTAAAGCGGGGCATGACTAAAGCACTAAGTTGAATCTTATGAATCTTGGCTAAAGTCTATCTGCAAACTCAATTTGCTTCGATGATAACGGTTGAAATTGCCTTAAAGTCCCCTTAAAACGAAAGACGTTTGATGAATTTCTCCTTTTTAAGGGGGATTGGGAGGATTTGCACGTCCATTTTAGAAACGATGTTCTAGTGGATTACAAAACTAGACGGCTGCTCTCATCGCTCTAGCCCTGACGATCGACAGCTTGTTGCTCAGGCAGTTGTTCGGGTTTCACCGCGATCGCTTCTGTGCGGTTTCCACGTTCGACGGTGATTTGCATTGAGGTGTCCACGCTTGCAGCTTCGACCTGCTCTTGCACTTGGCGAGAACTTTGAATCGCCGTATTGTTAATCGATTGAATCACGTCACCGGGACGCAACCCCGCACGAGCCGCTGGAGAATTTGCTGCGATCGCCAAAATAATCACACCAGAGTCTTGATTGACTTTGAACCCAGCATTGCTTTGATTAATCTGCGATCGTAACTCTGGGCTTAACTCTCCCATCTGCACCCCTAAATAGGGATGATCGACTCGACCTTTGGTTGCTAGTTGCTGTGAGATGCGCTTGACGGTGTTGATGGGGATGGCAAATCCTAATCCTTGCGCTCCTTGAATGATGGCAGTGTTGACTCCAATGACTTCGCCTGCCGAATTGAGCAACGGTCCACCAGAGTTGCCCGGATTAATCGCGGCATCGGTTTGAATAAAGTTAATTCGCTCAGTCGGAACGCCAACATCTGCGCTCGATCGTCCGGTGGCGCTAATGATGCCTTGGGTGACGGTGTTATCGAGTCCGAGCGGGTTGCCGATGGCGATTGCGGCTTGACCGGGTCGCAAACTATCAGAATTTCCCAATTTTGCGGTCGGCAACCCTGTGGCATTAATTTTGACCACGGCGAGATCGGTCACGCGATCGATGCCTACCACATTGCCCCGGAGCCGTCTCCCGTCGGTTAGCACAACCGTAACGCTATCGGCTCCTTCAACAACGTGAGCGTTTGTAACGACCTGTCCATCAGCGCTAGTGATGAAGCCTGACCCAGTGCCGCGTTGCACTTGCCCTTGACGGGGAGCTTGGCGACCAAAAAACCGCTCGATCGTCGGCTCTTGAATTTCTTCCTGCACGGTGCGGGTAGAGTTGATTCGCACAACGGCAGGTCCAGTTTGCTGAACGACTTGAGCGACATAATCGGGATTATTACTATTAGTACTCGCTTGAATCGGAGCCGTTGGTGTGGTGAGAGCCGCTGGGGTCGCTGAGATCGGAGCCGATTTGCTGACGATGGGTTCTTGAGCCTGGTTGGTGTCTCTGATCGCAGAGCAACCCATGCTGCCGATCGTCAATAGCGTTAAGTAAAATGCAGAATGAAGTTTTTTCACGTTGCCGCCTTGTAGACGTGGGATTTCTATAGATTTTGAGGTTGGATCTGACTTGAGGTCTAACTCTTGCACAGGGGCATCAGAAAAAGTCTCTTTTAGAATAGTGCAGAACGGAAAACGACGACATGCTGACGCTCTATTTTAGTTGGAGAAGATCACGCACCGCTCCTGGATGAATTGGCTTTGGCGATCGTAAGTCGGTAACGAGAATTTAGGCAACGTTGGATATTAAAAACTCTGTAAAGGGGTAGGGGTTGCTGATCTTGTTGCTCATCACACGTCAATGATTGCTGCGGGGCTGTTGAGTGTCCCCTTGATTAGCGCGATCGCGGCTCTCCACCTCCTAAATTATTCACCTGCTCTGAGGTGAGTTGCTGCTATCAAACGCGCGATCGTCTGCTGTACCTCTGAGGGAAAATGACTGCTGAGGAATTCCGATCGAGATGCCTTGTTCATCCATCGCCAGCTTTAACCGTCGTCGAAACTCTCGTCCTACATTCCATTGCTGCAATGGTTGGGTTTTAATCCAGACGCGAATGGTTACGCCTGCGTTGTTTAAGTCATCGACTCCTAGCACTTCTGGAGGTTCAATAATTTTTGTCTCCCAGTCAGAGGCTTGATCCATTTCATGCCCAACTTGTTTGATCAGGTGAATCGCCTGATTGAGGTCAGCGTCATAGGAAACCACGATCGCTAAATCTACACGCGACCAATCTTTAGAGAGATTTTCTACGATTGCGATCGAGCTGTTGGGAATCGTAATTAATCGCCCCTCAGCGTTTCGGAGTTGAGTGATTCGCAAGTTCATGTTTTCAACTAATCCAGACGCTTTGCCAACTTGAATCACATCGCCAACGGCATACTGATCTTCTAAGAGAATGAGAAATCCGTTAATCACATCCTTAATCAGGTTTTGGGATGCGAGAGAAATGCCCAAACCAATGATTCCAGCACCTGCTAATAATGGGACGACTTCAATTCCTGTAACTGAAAGTATTGCGATAATGCTAATGCTGATAAACATAATCGCCGACAGGCTTTTAACTACGCCAGAAAATGTGGAAACCCGTAAAGCAATTCTTTGTGACGCTTGAGGGCTGATAAACTCTCCATCACTCAAGGCACTAAAGACGCGATCGATCAGCACATCAGTGAGACGAATGACTAAATAAGTGACGATCACAATGCCCAAAATTTTGAGCGGCGTTGAGAAGACGATCGGCTGTAGCCAGCGAGTGTAGGGAAATAACCCCAAAATAATCAGAATGCCAAATCCCCAGATTCCGACTTGGGTGAGTTGCAAAAACCGCCTTTGTGCTTCTCTCAAGTTACGCTGCTGACGCTTAACCAATTGCTGCTGGACAATTTGACTTGTAGCGACGCTAGCCGACTCTGCGGTGTTAGGCGACACGACGGGATCGGCTGGAATCTCTTCTTGAGCTTGCTTTTGTTGACGAGTTGAACGACGCTGCCACTGAGAGAGAACCCAACTCGTTAAAAACATGACAAACAAAATTCCTGCTGCTTCCAACCCTTGACGCACGAGAAAATCAGGCTGCCGTTCTTGTTTTGCTTCAATCAACGCATTGCGAATGGTTTGCATGAGTTCTTTCGCATAGCTGCTGGGTTCTTGCCCTTGCAGTTGAGCGTCTAGAGTCGTTACGGTCATCAAATATTGATCGTTGACTGAGATGACAGGCAGATTACTGGCTGAATCGATCGCTGCTGTAACCCGCAATTGATTAGAATCAAGGTTGCGATCGATGAGCCGCTTTAGATTGGTCTCAATGTTTTGCACACGGGACGAGATCGGCGTAGCGTCTTGCTGACTGCGAGTTGCAGGAGTGGCGATCGCAAATAATCTTCGCCCATCTAGTCTGACTTCTCCTCTCGCAAGTTCAGTGCTAGCAGTGATCTGAGGAGCCGCTAATTGGGGTAGCGTCAACTGAGGAATGCTAGGAATGCTAGGAGATTGAGCAGATGAGGTAAATGAAAATAGCAACACGATCACTAATCCAAGACTAACGCCAATCGCAACCGTTTTTTGTCTATTCACACTTACCTCCTACTCGCATCTTGCCAATCAGACTTTAACAGATTAGACAATACTCGTTTTAATTCATCTAACTACAGTGAGATTTAAAGTTTAGATATCAAACTGTTTTAACGACAAGACTTGATTTTCCTGCTTTAGACAGGATTTGACAAAATTATTTGACTCTACGCTGAACTTGATTCTGTTAACGCCATCATTTTAAATGATGAAATTCACACAAATTCAAGCACATTAGCCAACGTTATCTGCCAGCAGTTGACAGCCCGACGTTAGCACGGGTTCAATCTTTTTTGTCGGTACTGCAGTGATCATTCGCTAGGGCGGATTCATAATTTTGACCGACCTAATTTTTTTGCATCAGGGCAATCATGTGCATTTGAGTTGCAGCTTAACGCCTTCTCGGTTGACTGATCCGGCGGTCGAGCTTGAAGATCTGCCCCTGATCAATCGCGATTCAAATGACTCAATCTCACAAATCGACTCCGATTCACTGTAATGACTACAGTGCGACCACAGCCTCATTCTATTCAACGGAGAGGGGGGGATTCGAACCCCCGTTGAGTTGCCCCAAAGCGCATTTCGAGTGCGCCGCATTCAACCGCTCTGCCACCTCTCCAAGAGAGCTTGATGGTAAGTCATAACTCTCCGATCACTAACTATACTATATTGACGAAGCGTCTTTCTCTTCTGATCCTAAAGTCTTTTCAAATTTTGTTTGCGGAGTCCAGCGCAGTGCGCCATCGCGCCCTAGAGAGTAGAACTGAGTCCCACTTTTCTCAAGTTGAGCCACCGTTTCAGAATCGACCTGATTAGAGTAGGCGATCGCTACTTTTGGCTTCAGCCGTTCGAGCATTTCTAGGTGAATCGCCTTTCCTGACCACCACAATACTTGATTATTTTGCAATGCTGGATTTGAAAGCAACTCTGTCTGCTGCTTGTTAGGAATGTCTTTTAGCCAGAGCCAATTCTGCTCTCCGATTTGAAACTGCACCATTTCAGGCTTGCTGCTCACCAACTCGACTGAGGTAGAGTGCATCGTCATGGTTTGCCCCATCGAGAACGGTAAATAACGTCCTTGATGAGTCTGAACTGTTTGAGCGATCGCAGCATTTTCAGCCGCATTCAAATTCGCCAATTGATAAAAAGATTTTGCAGGAATCTGATTAAGCAGGGTAGACCAACCCGCATTTGTGGTTTCGCTTGAGAGAGTCGCGATCGCCCAATCGAGCTGATTCACGCCCTCTTTCTGCAAAAACGGTAAGACGGTTGAACTCGCTGTTGATTCATCACCACTATTGACTAATGCAATTTGCCCATGATCTTGAATAACCAAAATGGGATCTCGCAGCGTTGCTAGCAAGGTAATTTGTAGCGAATTTGCTTTGACATACCACGCTGGAATAAAGACCAAGGCGGCAGCAGCTAGTCCGATTGCCCATGAATAGGGCTGCAATTTCGGTCGCAGCCAGGGGAGGCAAATCAGCCCATAGAGAACGACTGTAAGGGATGCAGAAATCGTACCAACGGCGATCGAGTTTCCAGGTAGATTGTAAAAGAAGTCAATAATCGTCAACATTCCATAAGTCGGGTAATGCAGCAACCAGGCTGAGATGCTGCCCGCGATCGGGGAAACCAATGCTAGAGAAGCGCTAATGACTCCGCCAATGCTGATGATTGAGATTAAAGGAGTCACCATGACATTAACTGGAATGCTGTAGGGAGAAAGCACTCCAAATGAATATAACTGAAGCGGCAACGTCCAAATATAAGCGGCGATGGGAACCGCAATCATAGAAGCAAAAACGCTAGGCAACCAGTCTAACCCCTTGACTAAAGGTGGTGCTGTAACTTGTAACCCCATCGTGGCTAGAAAACTTAGTTGAAATCCTAAGTCCCAAATCCACATCGGATTGACCATGAGTAATATGACTGCAGCGATTAACAGTCCTCCTAATGGTCTAACGCGACGTTTATTCGCGAGTCCAATTAGTAACCCAAAGCCCATGATGACAGCTCTCAAAACAGACGGCTCCAGTCCTGTTAATCCTAAAAATATAAGAAGAGATATCATTCCAACTACAACTTGAACAGTTGTTGAGAAACGAGTTAATAATGCTAAAACGACACTTAAAATTAGCGATACTTGAAATCCTGAAGCGGCTAATGCATGAGACAATCCAACTCTTGTAAACTGATCTTTAATGTCAAACGGCAAATCAACGACGCGACTTCCTAACACCATTGAGCTAACGAGTTGTCCTTCTGGGCTGCCGAGCCAGTCGATTTGTGATCGGATTATTTTCTGCCGAATCATCCACCAACCCCAACGATCGTTGGGATGTAAGAGTTCGATCGTGCGCCCTCGTAACCCTGCAAAACAGCCGTCTTGCGCTAAATATTTCTGAAAGTCAAACCCACCGGGATTAGAGGCAGGTTTTGGTTTGTAGAGAACCCCCGCGATTGCGATTTCCTGCCCCGGAGTCACCCCAGTTGATTGCAGCAAAGGCACCGTCACATACAGCTTTCCGCGCACTTGGTCGGGCACGATCGTCTCAGAGTGAGTGGCTTGATCGACGCGATTCACCGCTAGCCAGATTTGTGCTTTTCCACTGCGATTTAGGCGAGGGGTCGCGATCACCTGTCCCGAAACTGTGACCTCTTGCTTCTGGGCATCTCCTAACAGACGGCTAATATCATGGACTCCTGGCTGTGGCACCCGCATCTGAAAATATAGACTCGCGGCTAAGCCGACGACTCCCGCCAAAATCCAAATTCTGGAGCTAAACTTGCCTTTCCAGAGTTTAGGAAGCGCGATCGAGGTTCCACATCCCAGCCCCAAGACCACGATTCCGCCCCAAGCCGCTCCTGTAGAAAGCAACCCCAAAATATAAGCCAAACTTAAAATCACGCTGCCTGTCAGATTCACGTCTGCACCCCTCTTCGCCGCAAAACTTCAGGGTGCCCAGATTTCTTCTAATACGGCAAACTTTCAAGAAAAATCAGGAGCTAGATGGCTAACTCCTGACAAAAAGAGTGGAATCGCAACTAAATAGACAAGCCGAGTTTCAAACCCAGTGCGCCATGCAGCAACAGCAAGCCAAACGCCGCCGTGCCGATGTAAGCGTGAACCATCCGCAACCCTGCCTTCTCGCCGCCAAATCTAGAGAACGCGATCGCGCCATTCAAGTAATCGATTGCAATACAAATGGTTTCATTCAAATGGGAAACTAGACGGTACTGGTAGCGTTCAAAAAGCCAGTATTAATTAACGAACAAAATTACTGTGATGGTTATCGTGGTTAAAATGGAGGACGATCCGACTCAATGGAGTTCTTAACCCAGCAATCGCAGTGGCAAAGGTCTCACTGAAATAGCTATCGCACTGCGGCAATGATGAATCGTGCGAGTCTCATTCGTTTGGGTTGTATAGCGGGTATGAGCTTGGACTTGAGAATCATCACAATGCGGGCAATTTTGAGAAAATAAATCCATCCTCCTCTCCGAGTGAATTGGCGGCTTGCGAAACACTACAAATTACTCTAGCTCAACAGTATCAAAGCTTTACGTCTCCCCACCCCACAGAACCAGTGCCACTTACTCTAATCGGAGCGGTAAGCGAATTTGAAACCGAGTGTCTCCAAGCTCTGACAACACCTGAATATCTCCATGATGGTCTTCAACAACGATGCGATAGACGGTGTGTAGACCTAATCCAGTTCCTTTGCCAACGCCTTTTGTCGTGAAAAATGGATCGAACAAGTGCGATCGCACCTTTTCTGGAATGCCCGCTCCATTGTCAGCAATCTCAACCAGTAAGTGATCAGCTTCGCAATTTGTCCGAATTGAGATAGTAGGAGTGATTGTTTGATCGTGCTGCATTCTGTCTTCTAAAGCATCGATCGCGTTATCAATTAAATTTGTCCATACCTGATTAAGTTCGCTGCCGTAAGCACTAATCTGAGGTAAATCACAGCCATAGTTCCGATGAATGATGATTCCTGTTTTAAGTTTAGAATCTAGCATCGTTAACGTACTTTCCAAGCCTTGATGAATATCAATATCTTGGAATGGTGCTTGATCCATATAGGAGTAATCTTTAACGGCTTGAATCAGGGTCGAAATTCGCTCTGAGCTATGATCAATCTCGTTTAGTAAACTCACTTCTGTTAGTGTTGTCGCGACCCAATTTAGAGCAGTATTCAATGCAGAACGATCGACGTTAGCTTTGACAGTTTCTAACCACTTGATCGTCAATCCGGCAGAAACGAACGTTGAAGCAATTTTCCAACCGTCGCTAACGAGGTGATCGTCGAGCCAATCTGAAATTTCGTCTTCACGATCGCTGCGGGTTAACGGATCGAGATGAATGGATGCGTCGCGTGCGATCGCCTCTTGCTGTAGATTGGCAAGAAACTGTTGCTGTGCGATCGACCCCTGCTGTTGATAGAGTTTTAGCATTAGGGGTTGTGATTCTTGCAAGGTCGAGCGTAACTGCCCCACTGCCCGCCGATTTGCCGACGCAGGATTATTTAATTCGTGTGCCAACCCTGCTGCTAGCGTTCCCAACGACACTAGTTTTTCTCGTTGTTGAGAAATCATCTGCACGTCTTGAACACGCTCTGCCAGCGTGCGAAGAATCTTCGTCATTACGCAAGAACAGCTAGACAGCAGTTCCATAAAGGCTTGATTCGACAGTTCTAAAACTTGGCAGCGAGTCACCGCACGACCAGTCGCCCAACAGAATTCATCACCTAATAAAACGGGTAGTTCACCAAACAGCGTCTTGGCTTGGTAAGTGGCGAGCAAAACCTCTCGATTCTCCACTTTTTGAGTAATCCGAATCTCGCCCTCTAGGAGAATAAAAACGCGATCGGCGCGATCGCCTTCTTGACGATGAACTTCGCCAGGTTGAAGATGAAGTTCGTTTCCTTGCTCGATCAGCCAATCTAGGCGACTGTCAGGCAATTCAGCCAGCAGTGGAACTTGGTGTAGAGAATCTTTGAGGTTAGTCATCGCAATACCTCTGAAAAGGTTAAGTTAATGAGATTGCTGAATCGGTAATCGAATGCGAAATTGGGTGGCTCCAGGTTTAGAGTCAACTGAAATATCTCCGTGATGCCGTTGGGCAACAATGCGGCGCGTGATGTCCAGTCCAAGTCCTGTGCCTGCGCCAACTCCTTTGGTGGTGAAAAAAGGTTCAAAAATGCGCGATCGCACCGCCTCAGAAATTCCTGATCCCGTGTCTTGAATCTCAACAATGACATCATTCTGTTCTCGAAGTGTACGAATGGTTAATTCTCCCTTACCATTCATTGCATCAATAGCGTTATCGATTAGGTTTGTCCAAACTTGGTTTAATTCGCGTCCATAGGCATAAATTTTAGGGAGATCACCATAGTCACGTTTGATCGTCACTCCGTATTTTAGTTTGTGCTTCAAGATGATTAATGTACTTTCGATTCCTTCTTGAATATCAATTTCTTGTAGCGGTGTTTGATCCATTTGAGAATAATCTTTCATTGATTTAATTAGCTCAGAAATTCGTACCGAACTTAAATCGATTTCCTCTAATAATTTTGTTCCTGTTAGCGTTGATTCTAGCCATATCACAGTATGGCTCAAACAGGTGGGTGCAATATGAGCAGCAATTTCAGTTAAGCGATCGGCATTCAGCCCAGCCGCAACAAACGTCGGGGCGAGTTGCCAACTAGTTTCAATATTGTGTGCCTCAAGCCAGTCTGAGACAGCATCCTCAGCCTCGCTCTGGGCTAACGGATCTAAAGAAGCCGCAGGTTGAGCGGATGAAAGCTGCTGATATAAGTCGCTTAAAAACGTCAGTTGTTCTTGAGTAATCTCTGAAGAATGCAGCTTTAGAGCGAGAATTGGCAATTGCTGTAGGATCGTTTCTAACGTCTGCACGTTTCGCCGGACGGCTGAGGCTGGGTTGTTTAACTCATGGGCTAACCCAGCAGACAAGGTTCCGAGCGACATCAGCTTGGCTTGTTGTTGAGTGACAGTTTCGTGAACTTGAGACCGCTGTGTTGCAATCTTTAAAACGCTTCGCATCACATTAGGGCAGATTTTCAGCATCTTCCAAAATTCATCTGGCGTGAACTTATACAGATTTACTGCTGTTAGTGATCGTCCACTGGTTGGGTAGGGTTCATCTAGCAACAAAATCAGTTCTGCAAACACATCGCCTTTGCCTAACATCACGGCAGGCACCGTCTCCCCGTTGACGTTCCGAAACCATTCGGTTTGCCCTTCGAGGATGATATAAAAGCCATCAGGACGATCTCCTTGATTGGCAAGTTGAGTTCCTGAGGCTAGGTTGACTTCGGTTCCGAGCGTTGCTACGCACTGCAATTGGTCTTCGCTCACGTTTGCAAATAAAGGGACTTGCCGCAGGCGTGCGCGTCGCAATTCTTGGGTAGAGGGATCGATATCCATAAGGTTCTAAAATTAAGACCCGACATTTGCCAAATACTGATGCACAAACTGCACACAAATTGAGCCTTCGCCTACCCCTGACGCAACCCGCTTGACCGACCCATGCCGCACATCTCCTACCGCAAAAATACCGGGAACATTAGTTTCGAGTAAGTAGGGATCGCGATCGAGCTTCCACCCTTTGGGGCGATGACTTAATCCTGCTTCTCCAACTTGCTTGAGATCGGGTCCTGTGACAATAAAGCCACGATCGTCGCGCTCTACAATCCCATTGAGCCACTCGGTGCGGGGCACTGCGCCAATAAAAATAAATAGTGATGTCGCTAAAAGGGTCTGCACGTCTCCGGTTAACGCGTTTTGAACAACGATCGCTTCAAGACTGGTTTCTCCTTTCGCCTCAATTAAGCTGGAATAAGGTTGCACCGCAATATTGGGCGTTTCTGCAATCTGCTCGATCAAATATTGCGACATACTTTTGACTAGCGACTCCCCGCGCACGAGCATATTGACGTGTCGGGCGTATCTTGAGAAATACATGGCGGCTTGTCCGGCTGAGTTTGCGCCCCCGATGATAAACACGTCTTCGTCTTGACACGTCATCGCCTCGGTTTGCGCGGCACCATAGTAAACGCCTGCTCCGGTCAGGCGATCAAGCCCTGGCACATCTAACCGTCGCCAAGATACGCCCAAGCCGAGAATCAGCGCATGACAGCTAATTTCATTGCCATTGGAGAGTGTGATAAACCGATAGGGATCTTCAACACGAACTCGTATCACTTCTTGCGGGCTGAGAATCTCTACGCCAAACCGACGCGCTTGAGTTACGGCTCGACGGGCTAAATCTCCCCCACTTAACCCGACGGGAAAGCCCAAATAATTCTCAATCCGCGAACTGGTTCCCGCCTGTCCGCCAGGGGCTTCGCGCTCGATCATTACGGTACGTAGCCCTTCCGATGCGCCATAGACTGCTGCTGCCAATCCTGCGGGACCGCCCCCTACAATGATCAGATCGTAAAACGGCTTTTCTGCTTGGGTACGAAGTCCAATTTTCTCAGCCACCTCGGAGATCGACGGTTGAAGTAAGCTACTGCCATCGGCGAAGAGAACGAGCGGCAGAGAGAGACGATCGCATCGGGCAAAGTCTGCGAGCTTCTGAGCTTCTTGAGATAACTCGATATCTAACCATTGATACGGAATCTGGTTTCGCGCTAGAAAATCTTTCATGTCATGGGACTGTGGTGACCAGCGGTTTCCGATCACCCGAATGCCTTCAAACGGGGGACGAAACGACGCAAACCAATCATCTAGCAAATCATCTAATACTGGATAAAGTCGCTCTTCAGGAGGGTCCCACGGTTTTAACAAGTAATAGTCGATTTGCGTGCTGTTAATCGCTCGGATTGCGGCATCGGTATCGGCGTAGGCGGTTAGTAAGGCACGTTTCGCTTGAGGAAAGATTTTTAATGCCTGTTCTAGAAACTCGACTCCGCTCATTTGCGGCATCCGTTGATCGACCAGAAACAAGGCAACGGGTTCGTTTCTAAGTTTTAGCTGCTGCACAGCCTCGATCGCGCTTTGCCCTGAATCTGCCCGAACGATCCGAAAGCGTGACCCGTAGTGTGATCGTAGATCACGGGCGATCGCTTGCAACACTTCGGGATCGTCGTCCACCGTCAAAATCACAGGTTTAGCCATAAAGATACTAGAAGGTATCTACCTATGGTTGCATATTGAGCAATCAGTGACCATCTATCTATAGGGATGTCGGATTGGTAGATCTGAGTTCACCTGGCAGTCTGGACAGCAAGTTTCTCTTGGGGCAGTTGTTTGCTCATTCAACGACATAGTTCTCAATCTGTTGAGTGGTGTCAGCAATAGGAGGCGCGTTAAAACAGACTCTAATTAAGTAGGTAGGCGAAATTAACCTGAAGACCCTCATTCCCTAACCCTTCTTCATAAGGAGAGGAGGAACTGGATGCTCCTGCAGGAGAGAACTGGTGTGAGGTCACCTTTGGCATTTTATCTTTAATGAAGTCCGTCTACGTTCGTCCCTTAAGAAAAGGTGAGGCGAACTCCTTCAGAACCTACTATTAGAGCCAACGTTATAAAGTTACACACCTCGCTGTGCGCGTTTGCAGAAGCTCTGCCATGATGACCCCATCGATCGAAAAGGCATGGCGAATCATGGAACAATCCAACCGCTTGATTCAGTTTGACCTGCGAGTCCGCTCTGATCAGGTCGAGTTTTTAGAAGGGCTAGACTTCTGGCTGCAACTGGGATTGCTCTCCCATATCCAAGTGCGAGATTTGGGGCAGCACTCGCTGACCTGTCCATTGCCCGATCGAGCCGTTGCCCCCACTTCAGATTCTTACGCAGCAGACTTCATCTCAGAGCCAGCCCTAGTGTCGGTCACAGACATCTCTCCTCAACCTCAGCGCACGGCTAGACCGTCTTGGGTCGGTCAGATGCTCTCATCGCTGATGGCAGAGATTAGCGTCGTCTGGCTGCTATTTTTGGGCGTGTTTATGGTCGTCGTGTCGTCTGCGGTGTTAGCAGCGACTCAATGGAAAAATGTCTCGATCGTCGGACAATATTCAATTTTATGGGGCTACACGATCGCGTTTGGGTTGGCGGGGCTGTGGGCTGGCACGAAATCGAACCTGCGCCTCACGGGACGAATGCTGCAAATTGCAACGCTGCTGATCGTTCCAGTTAATTTTTGGATGATTGACGGGTTTGGGCTTTGGCAAAATGGGTTGGGTTGGGGGATGGGTGCGATCGCTGCCTTGAGTCTCTCGGCTTTGTCGTTCCGACTGTTGCGATCGAGTCCTCGCATGACGCTGTTAAATGTTTGGGGGTTAAGTTGGCTGCATTGGGGTTGGGCAGTGTCCGGGATTCCTTTAATTGCAGTGTATGTGGGCACGATCGGGACTGCTGTTTTGCAAGTCAGAAGCCGTGAGCGTGAAGAATCGTCTACTCAATCGCCGCTTGATTTGGGAGTCATTGCGATCGCGTTTTCGACGCTGCTGTTGATCGGGAGAGCCGTCTTAGTTAAAGGAATTCCGCTCAGTCGATTAGGGCTGGCGTTGGGGATCTGTGGCTGGATTCTCTGCTGGATGAATCGCCGCAACTCAAAGCCTCTCTGGACTCCAATCGGAGCCGGATTGCTTGTTGTTGGATGGGCTGTGACGGTCACCACTGACCAATGGCAAGCTTTAGCGGTGAGTGGGTTAGCGCTGTGGCTATTGACTGATCGACTGCGGCGATTTTGGCGAGTACAGGATGTGGTGGCTCTGATTCTCGTAGGACTGCAAACCTATGCCTTGTTGCGCGTCATTTTTCCGCCTGCGGTTCGTCGTAGTGTGATGGCAACGATCGCTGAATGGGCGCATCTTCAGCAGGGTGCCTGGGAATTGACTGGGTTAGGATTCTTTCTATATGTCTTGATTATTCTGGGATTTTCAGCTTATTTGCGGCGATCGCAGCATGTTGAACTCGCGATCGCTGCCGAACAAATGGCGTTAGGGCTAGGAATGCTGCTAGTGATTCCAGGTGTGTCAAATCCGTTAGTTCGAGCGATTTACTTTTTGATCTCTGGGCTAACGCTCGGAGTTCGTTTACCAGGTCGATTGTCTGCCACCGTTTGGTATATCTATCTCACCCATCTCACTGGGCTACTTGCCGTATTTGCTTGGATTGATTGGGGATTTCCAACTCTTGCAGCGCGGAGTTGGGCGATCGTGTTGCTGATCAGCATGGTGGCAGAGTGGGGGCTGTGCGTGACTGTTCGGAGTCGTGGATGGCAACTCAGCGCCTGGTATTTTGGAATCGGATTTTCTGCCTGTAGCTATGCCCTGTTAATTTCCGCTAACGTTGTCGATGCTGAAGGCAATCTCATTTGGTTAGCGACTCCGATTCTACTGACGTTGCTGGCACGTCGTCCTCAATTTTTGCATTCTCGTTGGGCAAGTTGGCTCAGTGTAATCGCATTATTAGGTGCTCCAATATTGACGATCGCGCAACTCAATCCTCTGTTGATCACACTGGCGATCGCGACAATCGTGATGTCTGTTAACACGCAACAGCTACAGAAATTAAGAGCGGCGGCAATCACTGTTGGTTTTGGGGTGAGTTTTGCAATCACGCTGCTGTGGCGCATGTGGGATGTGGCTCCCCTATTTTGGGTGTTGTCTTGGGTGGCGATCGTCACCTGCGGACTCTGGCTAATTCGTTATTTATGCAACCGTCGAGAAAGCGTTCTCGCGCACCTCTACACTCGCGTTTTAGATGGTTGGGCAATTGTCCTCAGCCTCACTAATCTCTGTTTACTCACCTTCATTATCGTCACTCAAGAACTCACTCCATCCAGTTCGATCGAGTGGCAATATGCGTTAGCGATCGGGCTAACCACAAGTGGGATTATGTATCGAATCTGGCAACAACCGACTAATTTAGGACTGTGGGGAGCCGCTTGGGGCATTGAGTTGCTGGCAGTCAGCATGGTTGATTTAAGCCAAGGAAACTGGGACGATATTGCGATCGTCACCCTCAGTTTAGGATTGCTCAGTCAACTCTTAGGTGATGTTTGGCTGCGTCGCCATCCTGATTCTGTCCTTACCAGTCTGCACGGAATTCCAGCACTCTACGCGTTTTTTGGTGGATTTTTAGCTCACTATCACTTCACCTCAACGACTGGATTGTTTACTCTTGCGGCAGCATTGCCCTTAATCGGAGTCGGTCGCCGTCAGCCTGATCTCAAACCCCTAACTTATTTAGGAATCCTGACCGTCTCGATCGCGGCTTACGAAGGATTAACCTACCAATTGCTGCACAGTTCTGGAGGAAATGCAGGAGACGGCATTACGCTATTGGCAGGGTTAGCGACTGCGATCGCCATTACTAATCGGTTGCTTGCCCGATGGCTACAACTCTATTGGCGACTAACTCGATCGGAGCTTTTAGCGATAACCCACGTTCACTGGGTCGGCGGCAGTGTTCTCGCCTTTGCTGCTCTTATAGCCCCTTTCAGCTCCATCGGGCATCTGATTTGGATTGGAGTCACAGCCTTGTTAGCAGGTTATGCAATCTGGCAAGGTCGGGCACGAGAAGAATGGGTGTATTTTGGTGTGATCGAAGTGTCTGCGGCGATCGCTCATGCCCTCTCTCAAACTCTGCCAGAATCGACGCTGTTGAGTTGGGGAGCCGCGATCGCGAGTCTATTCGCCTTTGGACTCTACACCTTGCCCTGGCACACATGGGGCTGGTCGCGCCGACCCTGGCAAACCTCAGCCGCGCTATTGCCCGGAGCGATCGTGCTAATCACCAGTCAAACCATTACGGTGCAAAGCTTATTGGTTGCGGGTGCGTTTTATGCCTGGTTTGCCAGAGCCACGGCTCAAATTCGTCTCAGCTATCTGGCGCTTGGGCTGGCAGATTGGGCGATTCTCAAAGTGTTGAATGAGTATTCGCTTACCGATCCGTTATGGTTTATGACGGTCGTTAGTGGATCAATTCTCTATGGTGTGCAAATCGATCCGGCTCTGCGATTATCTTCGTCTCGCGAAGTGCGTCATCTCTTGCGTTGTTTAGCAATTGGGTTATTTTGTTTCACCGCTCTCTATCAATCTGATCGAAATTGGGTACAGGGGCTGTTAACGATCGTGTGTAGCTTAGGCTTAATCGGGGCTGGGTTGACCTTGCGAATTCGTGCACTTCTGTATGTGGGCACTGCAACATTTATGCTCAAAGTAGTGCGTCAACTTTGGTTTTTTATCAATAATGAATCTCTGCTTTTATGGGCAATGGGCATCGTTTTAGGATTGGTGTTTATCTGGATCGCTGCCACCTTTGAAGCGCGCCGCAGCCAAGCGATCGCGCTTGTTCAATATTGGGTCACAGAACTCGATCGCTGGGAATAATCACTGCGACCAGCAACCCTTTCTGAGAATAAGCTGAGTTTAGGCTGAGAGCATTCAATGCAGAAATTCAGGAAACTTGGAGATTGATTTCAGAACTACCTCAGACTCGATCGACATACTGTGAGCATCGACAAACATTCACAGTTTCTTAAGGGAATGGCAATTATGAATTGGAAAATTATTGGTTCAGTGGCAAGTTTCGCTTTGATGGCAAGTCTTGCTGCCTGTTCGAGCACTCCTGAAGTCAACCAACAAGCCGCTCCTAGCCCAGCCTCTAGCGTTCCGGCTGCTAGCGTATCTCCTGATGGCGCAATGAAGGGTGATGCCATGAAGGGTGATGCCATGAAAAAAGACGGCGAGGCTATGAAAAAAGATGGTGATGCCATGAAAAAAGATGGTGACGCAATGAAAGGTGATGCCATGAAAAAAGATGGCGACGCAATGAAAAAAGACACTACTACCAAGCCATAGTTCCTTAAATAGACCAAAGCTGTTTCTTAAATTAGGCTTCTTGCAGTTTGATAGACGAGAACTCATGGGGAGTTCAGCAGACTGCAAGAAGCGCAATTCCTAAAGCAATGCTGATCACGAGTCGAGGCTACTTTATTTGGGAGGAACTTTCTTATGGATCAACGATCGCGCCAGCGTCGGCAATTATTGCTTTATTTGGGGTTGGGAATGGTCGGTGCAGGGGCAGCTACTGCGTTTGGAGTGACTTCTAAAAACGCAAATTCGACGGCTCCAAATCTCCAACCGATCGCACCTGCTACCATACCGACCAGCGCTACCTTAGCCTCTGCTGGGTCTGCCCTCCCAGATTTCCAAGGAATCAGTCAGTGGTTAAACTCGGCTCCTACGTCGATCGCCAATCTTCGAGGCAACGTTGTTCTTGTGCAGTTCTGGACATTTGCCTGCATCAACTGTCAGCGCACATTGCCCTCTGTAGTTCGCTGGCACCAACAATATGCTCAAGCAGGGCTAAAAGTAATTGGTATTCACACGCCAGAATTTGCGTTTGAGCGTGACATCAACAACGTCAAACGAGCTTTAAAGCAACATCAAATAACCTATCCCGTCCCGATCGACAACGACTTTAAAACCTGGAAGGCTTACAACAATGAATATTGGCCTCACCTGTTTTTAGCCGATCGTCGAGGTCTGATGCGCTATGACCACATTGGCGAAGGTGCCTACGACACGACTGAGCAAATGATTCGACAACTCTTGGCAGAAAAAGCCTAAATTTAGGGTTCTCACATGATTTCTACACTTTCGACGGGGCTTGCTTTTTTAGCAGGTGGACTCACCGTTCTGTCGCCTTGTGTTCTCCCGATTTTGCCCATTCTGATCGGACGATCGCTACAATCTCACCGCTATGGTCCTCTTGCGTTGGTGGCTGGGTTAGTCGGTGGGTTTGCCGTTGCCGGAAGCTTATTAGGCATCACTGCAAGCTGGTTGACTGGATTCGCCAACGTCTTACGAATTGCGGCGATCGTGATCCTCTTGCTGCTAGGAATTCTCGCCATCTTTCCAACTTGGGGCTATCGTATATTTAGCTATTTGCCGATCTCGCGCTGGACAAAGGAGCCGCCTCGAATTGGGCTGTGGGGAGAATTTTGGCTCGGCACTCAGCTTGGGCTATTGTGGACTCCTTGCGCGGGACCTGTGCTCGGCGGAATCTTAGTGTTGGCGGCGGTTAACCATCAAATCGCAGGGGCATTTGGTCTGCTGATTGCTTACGGGCTAGGGGCTGCATTACCGCTTTTAGCGATCGCCTATGGAGGACGAACCTTAAGCCAACGAGTGATTGGATTTCGTCGTCACAGCGCGGTCTTGCAAAAAGTTGGGGGCGTGATTGTGATTGTCACCGCGATCGCCATTCTGCTCGGTTGGGATGTTCAGGTTCAGCTTTGGCTGGCTCCATTTTTTCCAGCACCCTCTTTGTAGTTTTCTCAGTTAAGGAGCTTCGATCAATGACTGCTTCGGTGCCTGTTAAACGCTCTAAATCTCCGCCTGCGCCGACTCAAGCGATTTTGGCAAAGACTTTCCACTGGGTTAACCTCATCAGCCTATTGGTAATGTTGACCAGCGGATTGCGAATTTATAACGCTAATCCGGTGTTTGGAGGTCGGGGGGGCTGGCATTTCCCGAGTTCTGTGTTACTGGGTGGAGGGCTGGCAGACGGACGTAATTGGCATTTTGCAGCGATGTGGTTTTATTCACTAAACTTGCTTGCTTATGGGTTATACATTCTGATCTCTCGCCGTTGGAAAAAACGCTTTGCCAGCAGCAGTGATGTTAAAGCCTTGCAAGTCAGTCAAAATGCCAAGCGCAAAAACTATGCGTTGCATCGGTTGGTCTATACCATCATCATTCCAGTATTGCTGCTAGCAATCGTGACAGGATTAGCTATGTATAAACCTGCTCAGTTTCACTGGTTATCGGGATTGTTTGGAAGTTGGCAAACGCTGCGTGTCGTTCATTTTATTAGTGTTCCTACCATTATTCTATTTACGGTAGTGCATTCCTTATTGGCGCTTACCGTGGGCAGCACTCGCCTGGTCAAGTCTATGTTTCTCTAGAGGTTATCTGATGACTCCTAAACTTGTGATATCTCGTCGTCAACTCTTGCAGTGGTCAGGGCTTTCTGGAGCGAGTTTGCTGCTAGGTGGTTGTGCAACTAGCTTATTGTCTGAGCAAGTCGGTCAAACCTTCGAGCCGCTTAATCAAAGCCTTCAGTCACTTCTGCTGAGTCAAAAGCCCGTGCCCGAATTTCCGATGAGCGCGATCGACCCAGATAAACTGCTGATTAACACCTTCGATACAACTCCCCAACTCGATCCGCTTCAGTTTCGCTTAGAGATTCAGGGAGAAGTCAATCAGCCGCTGCAACTCAGTCTGGCAGATCTTCAGAAAATGCCCCTAACGTCGATGACCATTCGCCATGTGTGTGTTGAAGGGTGGGCAGCGATCGTGCAGTGGGGTGGAGTCCGATTGAGCGATTTGATTCGCTTAGCGCAACCTAAATCAAACGTCCGCTATGTCTATTTCAAGTCAGCCGATGGCTATTATGAAAGCTGGGATTTAGCCTCAGCGGTGCATCCTCAAACGTTGATGGTCTATCAAAAAAATGGTGCGCCGTTGTCGATCGAGAATGGTGCGCCGTTGCGTCTCGCCTCTCCCATTAAGCTTGGTTATAAACAAAGCAAGTGGGTGACTCAAATTACTCTGTTGAGTGAATTAATGCCGATGAAAGGGTATTGGGAAGACCAGGGCTACGAGTGGTTTGGAGGACTGTAGAAAAAATCAGAATCAGTCAGAATTGTCATTGTGTGTGACTCATCGTAGATGGCTACTTTATTAATGCAACTGATTCGCCAACTTCAAACTAGAATCCGCCAATTCGGGCGCAATCATCTTGATCCATCCTCGCTCCAGTTTCGACTCACGATCGAGATTGCGGCGCTGTCCATTTTAGGCTTAAGCAGCGTTGCTATCTGGACAAGCTGGAAAATGCAGCGGATTTTGATTGCCACTCACACCCAAAACGTGGAGTATATTGCGAGTCGATTTCCTCGTGATGTGCAGCTTTATAGCGAGATGCTGCCCATCGAAGCTGGGCTGCAAAAAACCATTAACAACGTGTCGGTTCCTGGGTTATTAATTTGGGTTAAAAATCCTGATGGCAAACTATTGGGTCAATCTGCGGATCTCAATTCTGTCTTTACCGCAAAAGCTGAGTTGATGTCTCTCGTAGAAATGCCTCTCAAACCTCAAGTGTATAAAGTTAGCGATCGCTACCTGGTTTTATATGAAGGATCGGTCTCAGTCAAGGGCAGTTTCCTAGGCAAAGTCTATATGGCACAAGATGTCACAGCCGATCAGCATGAATTGATCGCAGCCATACAAAGCCTCACGCTCGTCTGCATCGTGTCAACGTTAGTGATGATGATCGCGATCGCATTCCGAATTCGACGATCGCTCCAACCGCTGCACGAGATGAGCCAACTAGCGGGTGTGATTTCAGCCGAAGATCTTGGAGGGGCAAAACTTCAGTTACGCCACGCCCCCACTGAAGTTAAAGACCTTGCTCAAACGTTTAACATGATGCTATCTCGGCTCTCAGACTCTTGGGAACAACAGCGTCAGTTTGTCAGCAATGTTTCTCATGAGTTACGCACGCCGTTCACGGTTGTGTCTGGCTATCTCCAAAGTCTATTGCGGCGCAGCACCAACTTAAATGACTATCAGCGAGAGGCACTCGAAACCGCATCTTCTGAAGCTGATCGCACCATCCAGTTACTTCAAGATTTGCTGGATTTAGCGCGCGCAGACAGCGGCTATGTGCAATTCAATTTAGAACTGCTAACGCTCAACGATCTGGTGATTGAAGTCGCAGAGATGTCGAAAAAGTTTAGCAGCCGTTCCATTATGGTAAATGCAGAACGATCAGTTCAAGCAATCGTAGATCGCAGCCGATTAAAACAGATATTAATCAATCTCATTGATAATGCTGTGAAATATTCTGACTCTAGTCAGCCAATTGTTTTAACCCTAGAGCAATCTGATCGACAAGCCCTCATTCGAGTGCACGATCGGGGAGTGGGCATTCCGCTTCATGATCAAAACCGCATCTTTGAGCGATTTTATCGAGTTGATGAATCACGCGCTCGATCGACCGGAGGACACGGGCTAGGATTAGCAATTGTGAAAACGCTAGTAGAGGGGATGAACGGGAGCGTCAGCGTCCGATCGAAGCTTGGCGACGGAAGCACGTTTACGATCGCTTTACCGCAATCTTAAAAGCTAATAGACTTCTCTGGATTTTTGAGGGCATTATCTCTACTATTTGGTGCGATCGGGGAGACGTTCCAGCGAAATGTCTCTACGGTACCGGGTGAATTCATCGTCTGTTGGGTGCGGCGTTTACGATATAACAATCGCGCTGTGGTGGAATGGACGATCGAGGCAATTCAGCTATGGTCACTCGATCGTGACGCAATGTGATGTAAATTTCAGGAGGGAGTCGCCAATGGTGTCAAGCCCAAACTCTACTCATTCCCATTGGATTGGTATTACGTTAGCCTTCTACGCTTTTATTTCCATTGGCATTGCCGAAGGTGGACTAGGAGTGTTGTTGCCTTCAGTTCTAAAAACCTATCAGTTGACTCCTGCAACGGTGACAGTTTTGTTTATGAGTCAAGTGACCGGATATACGATCGCGGCAGCGACTAGCAGTCTTCTCAGCAGTTCTTTAGGGTTAGCTCGATCGCTGCTCGTTGCCTCAATCTCGCTCACTAGCGCTCTCAGCATTTACGCCTTTACGACTCACTGGTGGGTTATGGTGGCTGCTGGGCTATTGCTCGGTTTAGGAGCCGGACTGATCGACGCAGGCATCAACACGTTTATCGCTAGTGATCAAAAAAATGCCAGCCTGATGGGAATGCTTCACGCCTTTTATGGAGTTGGCGCGTTGTTAGGTCCGATCCTCGCCACGACTCTTTTAGCATTCGACTTTTATTGGCGACACATTTATTTTGTGGTTGCAGGAGTGGTGAGCTTAACCATTGTCGGAATGCTCTGGGCAGTGTTGCACCGCTATCCGCCTATGATGTTTAAACCTGCAATACATACCAATCCCAAAGCAAATCTTCGTCAGGCATTGAAGACTCCGATCGTCCTCGTCTCCAGTCTTTTGCTACTCATTTATGTCGGCACAGAGGTCTCGATCGGTAACTGGGCATACACGGTTCAACACGTCAGCCGAGGCATTCCGGCGTGGATTGCGGGCTATAGCATTGCAGGCTACTGGTTAGGGCTAACGCTAGGACGATTAGCGATGGGTCAACTGATCAAATATCTAGGAGCGATTCGCACGATCGACGTTTCTTTAGCGCTTTTGCTGATCGGATTATTGACATGGTGGAAGTTGCCGAATCAGTGGTTGAGCTTGCCTCTAATGGGGCTTGGTCTCGCGGCTATTTTTCCGGCGATGATTTGGCTGACTCCGCAGCGCGTGGCTGCCCCGATCGTTCCAGCCGCAATCGGGTTTCTCGCCAGTGTGGGTAGTCTGGGTTCTGCATCGATTCCAACGATCGTCGGGGGGGTTGCCGATCGAGCAGGGCTAGAAGTCATTCCCGCTTTGTTGGTGCCGTTGGCGATCGTGATGGTTGCACTGCATCGCTGGCTCGTTCGCCATGCTGGATTGTTCGCTCCTACAGAACCATAGCGTCAAAATACTCGATAGAAGCTTAAAGAATTCAAGGGCGCACTCTAAATTTAACTTTTGGGAATTATGAGGTTGCACTGCTCACTGATTTGCTATGCAATCTTTGCTTTTCGTCATCGTTTCCGTCTTATTACTCTGGGCGCTTCCTTACTTAATTGCTTATGGGAAGGTGCTCAAACAAACCTTTTTATGTTTTCATCCTGAGCCTGTCTCACCGGAGATCCTACCAGACCATTTGAAGACGCTCTTTCAGCCCACGATCGCTCAATTAAAAACCTATGGCTTTCAAGTTGTTGAACATCACCTCATTCAATCCATGACGGGAGGCAGTAAAAGATGGGATGTTCTGTTTCAGCATCGATCGCAGCAAATCTACGCGGGTTGCGCTCCGGCTCAACTCTTAAACTCAGCAAACCCGTTGCTTTTAAGCTTCTCTAGCTTTCTTGAGGATGGTCGGCTACTGTTCACAACTAACGTTGAGATGACTTGGATCTATAGCCAAAATCCTCAAGAGATTGCTCAATATATGGGTAGCACTGTGTCGATCGACGAGCAATGGCAAGCCCACCAGCGCAAACTCGCAGAAATGAGCCAACCTCAAACGCTCTCGATCGCTGCCTTTACCGAATCTTGGAAACATCACAGTCGTACCAATGTTAAACGGCTGGTGCAAACCAAAGAAGTGTATTGGGTAGAGCCAGGTGAAAGTTACCGGATGACTTGGTGGACAACCGCAACGGCGATCGTCAAAACTGCTCGTCGAAAACAACGCAATAAAGTTCAATCTCATCAAATTCCTACTGTTGGATCTACGATCGATCTGGAAGTTGATGAATTTTTTCAACAGCAACACCAACGCCAACAGGGGAAACTTTCTCCCAAATCAAAACGCTGGCTAACCTGGGGGACATTAGGACTATTTGTTGCAGTCTACGCGCTCCGCTTTAACCCGCAGTGGATGATCCTCTTCGTCGCGACTCTCTTGCTGCACGAAGGAGGTCATGTCTTGGCGATGAAGTGGTTTGGCTACCGAGATGCCACCATGCTGTTTATTCCGTTTTTAGGAGCGTTGGCGACCGCTCGTAAAGATAACGCCTCTCTCACCGAAAAAGTGTGGATTTCGCTGGCAGGACCGTTACCAGGACTGATTCTCGGCATTGGGTTAGCCGTTGTATTTAATACCTTTAGCGACCCTATGGTTGAAAATTTCCAGTGGGTCAGGCAAGCCAGCGAAATTTTAATTACTCTGAATTTATTTAATTTGCTTCCGGTTTACCCCTTGGATGGGGGACAAGTTGCCGACCTATTGCTGTTTTCTCGAAATCCTTATCTGGGTGTTGTCTTCAAAGCGATCGGGGTTGTCTTGCTGGCATTGTTGGGGCTACGGCAACCATTGTTTTTGGGGTTTGCAGTTTTGATCAGCAGAACTATTCCCTACAGTTTTCGTCTCGCTAAACTCAATGCTGCCCTCAGACCCGAACTACAACAACTGCCCTCAGACAAACCAGAGGCGATCGTGCGATTTCTATTTACTAAATTGCAGGATTCTCGCGATCGGTCTTTGCCGTTTGCTCAAAAGTACGCTTTGGTTCTGGGATTGCTCGAAACTCATCAAGAGCATTCAGCAAAATGGACGACGAGGGTTGGGTTGTCAGGAATTTACCTGATTAGCCTCATCGCCGGGATCGTGGGCGGTCTTTATTCGTTCATTCCAAACTTGGGATTGTTAGGACACACATTTAACTCACTGTTGCAAGATCCGAGAGTTGCCTACCAGAAGCGAATAAAGCACTCTATTGATCAAGCCACTAATCGATTGCAAACAAACCCTAAAGATATTCAGGCTTATCTAGATCGAGGCAGAGCAAAATCTGCTTTAAAAGACTATCAGGGCGCGATCGCGGATGCCAATCAGATTATCCAACTCGATCCGGGTGGTTTAGCCGGGTATGAACTACGTGCCGGGATTCGGAAGCGGAGCAGTGATCAAAAAGGGGCAGAGGCAGATTTTGCTAAAGTCAAAAGTCTACGAACCCAACAGCTAACCCAGCGTCTTCAGCAACTCAATCAAGTCTTGCGTCAGCATCCCAAAGATACTAGCGCCTATCTCGATCGGGCTGGAGTTCATGCCGAATTGAATCACTATGCCGCCGCGATCGCAGACTGTAGTCAAGTTTTGAAATTAGACGCTCGCAACACTCAAGCGTTGCTGAGTCGCGGTGATCTCTATGTGCAAATGAAAGATTATCATCGAGCGATCGCGGATGCCAATCAGATTATTAGCTTTCAGCCCGACTCTTTCGAGGCATATATGCTCAGAAGTGAGGCACGAGAACAACTCGGTGATCAGGCGGGAGCAGAAACGGATACACAAAAATCAGAGTCTTTAGATCAAGCTCAAACCAAGTAATCTGTTCACAACTGATCCAATTGATCTGGGAAACGATTCAATTGATCTGGGAGACAATTCAATTGATCTGGGAGACAATTCAATTGATCTGAGAGACGATTCAATTGATCTGGGAGACGATTCAATTGATCTGGGAGACAATTCAATTGACCCTACTACCTGAGCCAATTGCCCTGAGAGATGATGCAATTAATCTCGGAGACGATTCAATTGACCTTGCCACCTGATTCAATTGCCCTCAGAGATGATGCAATTGACCCACCTAGATAAAAGGGCGTTGCTGAATCCAGATATAAATTGTCAGATTCGCCCTCACCCTAGCCCTCTCCCAAAAGGAGAGGGGACAGGATTTCTGGCTCCCTTCTCCCCAGGAAGAAGGGTTGGCGAGGGCTTCGCCCCACTTCGTGAGGAGGGAACTTCATACTTGCAGTCAGCAACGCCGATAAAAGAATGATGGATCTGGGAACTGCGCGGCTTAGTGTCCTTGTCTCCTCACTCCCCGTTCATCAAGTGCTACTATAAGGGCGATTCTGACTGTCTCGTCATGCACCGAACTTTTATTTCTAGCGCGACTCCTCCCACAGAGCCGTCACGATCGTGGTGGTTTGCGTTTGTGGGAAATCAACTACTCGTTTACACCGAAGGCGATGAGACTCAGATTCCTGATCTAGAAAGCTTGACGGAGATCGGGCTGTCTCCAATTCGCACCCAGTTTTTAGGCACTCTCGACGATCGCCCCTGCTATTCGGCTGAACTGAGTAAAGATGCCGTCATTCCTTCAAACATGGCAGTTCTGGGGCTACGTGAGCTACATGGCAGGTTAGACGATGACCTGTTCGCTTTAAGTGGTCGCGCCGTTCAGATCAAAGAGTGGGATCGGACTCATCAATATTGCGGACATTGTGCAACCCCGATGACCCAGTTGGACGGCGATCGTGCCAAGCGTTGTCCTAACTGTGGGTTGGTCAATTATCCGCGTTTATCGCCTGCGATTATCGTGTTGATTTCTCGCGGTGACGAAGTTTTGTTAGCGCGTGCGCCTCGGTTCCCGTCGTCGATGTTTAGCGTGCTAGCAGGTTTTGTGGAGCCAGGAGAATCCCTCGAAGAAACGCTGATTCGTGAAGTGCGTGAAGAGGTGGGCATTGAGGTCAAAGACATTCGTTATTTTGGCTCTCAGCCTTGGGCGTTTCCCAACTCGCTGATGATTGGGTTTACGGCAGTCTATGCAGGGGGAGAGATTACGATCGAGCCATCAGAAATCGCTGAAGCCGCCTGGTTTCACAAACACAATCTGCCCAACATTCCGCCCAGGTTGAGCATTGCTCGCAAGCTTATCGATTGGTTTGTTGAAGAAACGTGATCAAAGTCGCTCGATCGGGCAATGACGATTGTGCGCCTGATTTTGTAGTAGCGAGTGCCCCGGCGGCAGATCCCCACGTCATCGCTTCTCGAAGGGATAATCCCTCTGCGAGAGCAGCCGCGAGTCCTCCATTAAAGGCATCTCCGGCGGCTACGGTGTCGATCGCATCGACTCGAAAAGCGGGAAAAAAGAAGGCTTCGTCGGGCGTGGCACAAAATCCGCCTTTTGCCCCTAATTTGATCACGACAGTATCGACTCCGCGCTGCTGCAAAAGGGTGGCTGCCTCTGCAATTAAAGCCGGACTCTCGATCGGAAACCCAACTAGCTGTGCGGCTTCGACCTCGTTAGGAGTCAAGATATCAATCAGTGGATAGAGTTCGATCGGCAAGTCAGACTGCGCCGGAGCCGGATCGAGAATTACCCGAACTCCCAATTTCTTAGCCGCTTGAGCAGCAGACTTGACGACTGCGATCGGAACCTCTAACTGCAATAACAGTGAATCGGCTCCCATTAAATGAGACGACAATCTTTCGATGTCAGACTCATTCACCTGCCCATTAGCACCGGGAATCACAATAATGGTATTTTCACCCTGATCATCGACTGCAATGAGTGCAACGCCAGAGCTAGTCGAGTCATCTACTAAGATGTCCTGAGTTTGAACCCTTGCAGATTGCAGACTTTGCAAAAGTTCTTGTCCAAAACGATCGTTTCCGACTCGTCCAATCATCACCGTTGGAATGTTGAGACGTGCGATCGCGACTGCCTGATTGGCTCCCTTGCCACCTGGAACCGTTGAGAACCGATGACCGATTAATGTTTCTCCGGGCGCAGGGAGATGAGGGGCATTTGCCACCAAATCCATATTGATACTGCCAAAAACGACCACATGAGGAAGGGACATAGGATTTTAATTCAGATCTAGAATCAAGGTTAGAGCATCCACAAATATTTGCGCGTCCCGTCCAAAACTTAAAACGAATTATGCTGCTAGGCATTGATTTAGGAACCAGTTCGGTGAAGGCGGTGCTGTTGGGCAACGATGGCAAAATGATTGCTGAATCGTCGAGCGCTTATTTGGTGCAAACGCCTCAACCGGGGTGGGCAGAGATTAACCCCTTAGATTGGTGGGCATCAGTGGCGATCGCAGTTAAATCTGCGGTTCAAGATCGCCGAAAACACATCACTGCAATCGGGCTATCAGGACAGATGCACGGAGTTGTCTTAACCGATGCCAACGCCCAGCCGCTTTATCCGGCGATTCTTTGGGCAGACACGCGATCGAGCGAAATGCTCTACGCCTATCACGCGATCGGGGCGGACTTACAGGTCAAACTTGCTAACCCGATCACAACCGGAATGGCAGGAACGAGTTTGCTGTGGCTCCGTAAACATGAACGGGATATTTATGCGATCGCTCGATGGGCACTTCAGCCCAAAGACTGGCTGCGATTTCGCTTAACAGGAGAGGTTGCGACAGAACCCTCTGACGCATCGGGCACCCTGCTTTATAACGTGATCAAAGATCGCTGGTCATCCACCGTCATCGACACGTTGAATCTACGATCGGATTGGCTTCCTAAACTGATTCCATCGAGCAGCATTGCGGGATATTTGACTCCCGAAGCGTCAGAACATTTAGACTTGCCGCCCGGTTTGCCCGTGGTAGCTGGAGCCGCTGACACCGCCGCCGCCCTGATCGGAAATGGTGTGGTCACTCCGGGTGTGGTGCAACTGACGATCGGAACGGGTGCCCAAATCGTCAGCCTTCGTGATCAGCCGATCGCCGATCCTCAAAAACGCACTCATCTGTATCGATCGGCGTTGCCTCAGCAGTGGTATGCTCTCGCCGCGATTCAAAATGCGGGCTTGGCGTTGGAATGGGTGCGCGACATGCTGGGGCTAACGTGGCAACAAGTTTATACCCAAGCGTTTGCTGCTCCTCCAGGCTGTGAAGGACTGACGTTTTTACCCTACCTGACCGGAGAACGCACGCCTCATCTTGACCCCAATGCGCGAGGTGCGTGGGTCGGTTTGGGATTGCATCATTCACGATCGCACCTGATGCGATCTGCGTTAGAAGGCGTTGCGTTTTCGCTCAAACAGGGATTAGAGGCGATGACAGCAACTGAGATCAAAGCACTATCTCTCAAATTGGCAGGAGGATGCACGATCGATCCGGCTTGGCAACAACTGCTCGCAGATGTACTGCAAGTGCCTCTCTATCCTTCAATAGTGACGGCAGCTTCTGGGCGAGGAGCGGCGATTTTAGCAGGGTTGGGAACCGGAGTGTATCGCAGCGTCAACGCAATACCAGTCGAAAAAGTGAATCCCGATCGAGCCATTCATCCCAATCCGCTCCCCCCAGAATTAGAAGCCGCTTGGCACCGCTATCGATCGCTCTATTCACCGCTCCATGACTGGAGGCTTAATCTCTAATCCCATCCTTACACCTGTGCAGGAGGAGCCGTCGCCTCAACTGCTGTAAACGACTCTAAGATTTTGTAGGTATGAGACGCACCTTGAGGAACAACCCAAGAGCTACCTGGCTCTAGCAACGTCATTTGCCCTTCGAGATGCAACTCGGCTCGACCTTGAATCACATATCCCACCGTTTCATAGTCTCGTTGAGTGTGGGGCTTCGCCTCGCTGGGCTGTTCGTTTTCCCAGAGTCGCATGGAGACGTGTTTGCCTGATGCCAAATAGGTTTGACCCATTGCGCCGTGGGGCGAAGAGTGGGCATCAACTTTTTTCGCGCTTGTGTCAGTCATGACATTCCTCTAATCGGACTAATGACTGAACGGTAAACTTTTTGGAAGAGGCTTTCCTCTTACTTTGGTAGAGGATTCACAGGTCCCAATTCAATGCGGCGGCTATTTGATGGGCGAGGTCTAACGGCTCAAAAGGTTTGGCGATCGCCGTCTTAATGCCCATCTCCGAATAGTGACGACGATCGATAGGTTGCAGCTTAGCGGTCAATAAAATCACCGGGATGCTCTGAGTCAACGGATTGGCATGAAGTTTGGCAAACGTCGTCAGTCCGTCCATACCGGGCATCATTACATCTAGTAAAATCGCGTCGGGTTGCTCGGTTTCAGCTTTGACGATGCCTTCTCTCCCTGAGCTTGCCGTGATCACCTGCCAGGTAGTCACTGTCTCTAAACAAATTTTTGCGACTTCTTGAATATAAAGTTCATTGTCAATTACCAATATACGCTTCATAGGCGATTCACAAGACGCTCGCGCCTTCCAAATCTTCTGATGCCGACTGGTTAAGCAGCGGATCGATGCCTCTCCAGAGCGGGAGAACGACCGTAAACGTCGCTCCTTTTCCTTCGCCAAGGCTTTCTGCCTGAATCGTGCCCCCCGTCAGTTCGACTAAATGACGCACGATCGCTAACCCCAACCCCAAGCCTCCAAACGATCGAGTCGTGCTGCTATCGGCTTGTCGAAATCGATCAAAGACTCTTGGCAAAAAGTCAGGGTGAATGCCGATCCCTGTATCGATGACTTGCAGCCGCACACTTTCCTCGTCCGTCTGCCGCTCTAGCCGCACCTCGACGGTTCCCTGGTCAGGCGTAAACTTAATCGCATTCGTTAACAGATTGAGAATCACCTGCTGCAACCGCACCGGATCACTCCAGACTTTGCCAACGGAGCGATCGATCGCTGCTGTGATCTGAATCGCTTTAACATCAGCCTGTGGGCGCACCGAGTCGAGAGCAATTTCAACTACCTGAATCAGATTCACTGCACAGTAATTAAGCTGAAGCTTGCCACGAATGATTTTAGACATATCTAAAATGTCTTCGATTAATCGCGATTGCGCTTCGGCATTGCGCTCGATCGTGGCTAATGCACGAGCTACACTCGTTTCGTCCATCTTCTTCGATCGCAGCAGCCTCGCCCAGCCCAACATTGAGTTTAGGGGCGTTCGCAACTCGTGAGAGAGCACCGCTAAAAACTCATCTTTCATGCGGCTAGTGGCTTCAGCTTCTTGTCGGGCAATTTGTTCACGCGCCATCTCAGCCCGAGTTTCTTCGGCTTGTTTGCGCTCGGTGATGTCCTCGATCGTGCCTACGTATCCTAAAAGATCGCCTTGAGCCGACACCATTGGGCTAGAGCGGACGTGCATCCAACGCAGGTTATAATCGGCACTTTCAAATCGCACTTCTTCAGAATAATCGTCGCCGCCCTGCACATAGGCTCTCCACTGGGCGATCGCGCGATCTTGATCTTTGGTATAAACCGATGGAAACCAACCTGCGGCTAAGCTTTGAGCCTCGGTTAAGCCGCAAATCGCCTGGAATCGAGGATTTGCGTAGGTGCAATGTCCTGCTGAGTCGATCACAAACACCCCGACTGGAGAGCAAGCGCTTAGCGATCGAAATCGTTCCTCGCTTTGCCGCAATTCTCCATTCATCGCAACCAGTTGGGCTGCCTGTCGCTGCACTGATTCAGATTTCTTAAACAGATCGACGAATACGGTAACTTTAGAAATAAGAATGCTGGACTCAATGGGCTTAAAAAGATAATCGACCGCGCCCAGAGCATAGCCTTTAAACATCAACTGATCACTGGCACTAAACGCAGTGAGAAAAATAATCGGGACGTGGCGCGATCGAGAGCGACTGCGAATTAGTGTTGCAGTTTCAAACCCATCCATTCCCGGCATTTGCACATCCATTAAAATGACGGCAAAATCTCGATTGAGCAGATGCCTTAGCGCTTCTTGCCCTGAGTTGGCTCTGACCAAATGCTCACCCAAGTCGCCCAAAATCGCCTCTAAGGCTAGTAGATTTTCTGGCTGATCATCCACCAGCAGAATATTGACTTTCGTGTCAGACTGCATAAGCTCTATGGGTAAAAAAAGATAAGAGTTGACCGGGGAAAGAGAGACACGATAAGGTCACTAGCTCAATCTCTGGTAAAGCTTTTCACCCGCCACAATTTCTTCATATTGTTTCGCATAGGACGTGAATTTGAGTGATTCTTGTCGCCCCAAACCAAGAATGCCAAAGGGGCACAGACTATTGTGAAATAGATTACACACTTGGTCTTGAAGAATGTGATTGAAGTAAATCAACACGTTACGGCAAATAATCACATTGAATTCATTAAACGATGAGTCGGTAGCGAGGTTGTGCTGCGAGAAAACAATGTTTTCTCGCAGCGATGAGCGAAAAAGCGCGCTGTCATACGCAGCCGTATAATACTCTGAGAAGCTATGTTTGCCACCTGCCTTCAAATAAAGCTGCGTATATTCTTGCATTAACTCTAGTGAAAAGATGCCCTGTTTTGCTTTTTGTAAAACAACCTCGTTGGTGTCAGTTGCATAGATGCGACAGCGATGATAGAGTCCTTCTTCTTGAAGCACGATCGCCATCGAATACACTTCTTGCCCTGTTGAGCAGCCAGCGTGCCAGATGCGAATGAAGGGATAGGTTCGCAGCAGAGGCACAATCAGCGTTCTAAAGGCAAGAAAGAAGCTAGGGTCGCGGAACATCGTCGTCACATTGACGGTAAGATCAAGTAGAAATCGCTCAAGGCAAGCACGATCGTGCAAAATTTGTGCTTGGAGTGCCGAAACGGATTTAACCCCTTCTAAACCAAGAAACCGAAGGATGCGTCTCTTAATTGACTCGGCAGCATAGTTGCGAAAATCATAGCCGTAGTAGCGATATATACCGTCTAAAAGCAACTGAATCTCTATGTCCTCTAAGGTAGGGGGAGACGAAATAATGCTCATCACTAAGTAGTCTACAGAGCAAAGGGCATAAGTCTGCTCACTCTTAAGGAGGATTATCGCACAGTCAAACGCATCGAAAGCATTACCTCATCATGTAATCATCTGTCGATGGTCATATTGTTTCACAGAATTGTCTATCTCATCACAGATGCCATCTTTTGTTGAACTCACTCCACTGGTAAGCCTGGTAGATCGAGCGCCAATGCAGCTCTCTGACTAAAACTCCTTCTTTGAGAGAGACTTGAATTTTGGCAGAGTCTGAGTGAATGGTTTTGGCAACAGGGTCTTTTTGATAAGTTTGAAGGATATCAAAATTAAACATTAGCCCATACACAAGCTGTAGCCCGATTAGAAGGCTCAAGTATCGAGCGCTTTGAACGCGATCGGAGGTTGCAATCAAATAGGCAACGCTGAACAAAATTGGCAACAGATAGGCGTATTCATGGGGAAGCTTGAGGAACATGATTTCGTTATAAATAATGCACCAGAGCGCTCCATGAAATAGTAATTTCTCAACCCGAACCTTTTGAAAAGGATTTGTTGCGGCTTTGTGGTAATCGTTTTTGCTTTGGACAAAAAAGGCGAGTAGCAAAACAAAGGCAGGAAGCCCCCAAAAGTAGATATTTTTGTAGATAAATCTGGCAATAATACCAACCAATCCACCAGAAGCATCCGGTCCAACTCCTAAGAAAGAGAGAGACATTCCAGAGGCGAAAAAGACGGGCAAATAGAACACACCTGTAGCTACTAGAAAAGTTAGAACACCTTGAATTAGCGAGTTTCTAAACTTAAAGTTTTCTCGGATATAAGGAAAATAAAGTAGAAATGCGATCGCGCCCATAGGACCGTAGGTTAATCGAGAACAAACCGCTGCCGCAAACAATAAACCAGCCAGTCTTGGCTTTTCTTTAATTAGAAGAAAGAGTCCTAAAATGAAGAAAAACGCGCCATAAACATAGTCCATTGATGTTGTAGACGCAATAATCCAGAAGGGATTAGACGCAACAGCTAAGACTGATAAGGTCGCGATTAAAGAAGTTGTAACTCTTAATAGCAGCGCATAAAAAATAAATAGACTTGAGACAGAGAGCACTATTGAAATAAAGTTTGCAAGATAGAATCCTCCAATTTCAGAGGCTAGCCCGATCGCTAATTCTGGGATTAAATTGCCTTGAAATCTGGATGGAACATATCGACCCTCACTAATCAGCGTTTTCCAAGTATTTAACATCCGATAGGTGTCGTCGTCATTTCCATACCCATTCAAGGCGAACACGCCGTAGCTGATGGCTAAGAAACCTAGAACCCAATAAATTTTGACGGATTTGAGCGATTTGAGTGCTTGAGTCATAGAGGTTTCTCCAAACGAGTTGATTCTAAAAATTCGCTCATCAGTGCTGATTTTGCATAGTATTGGCGGGCAGCGATCGTAATGCCGATAAAACTCCATAGCACCATGCCAAACGAACTCAGCATCACGTTATTTAACCCGATTTGAGAAAAGGTGGCGATCGAGATCGCTCGCGCTGCGCTCATAAACGAATCATTCATCACCTCACGGCTCTGAATCAGACTCGCAATCAGCAGTAGCAATCCTCCCAAATAAGGCAACAGTCCAATCCATCCGAGCGTTAACAGCAGCGTCAAAATTCCACTATCGTTGCTGCCAAGGCTAGAGGTTTGAAGCACAAATCCCATTCCTAAACCAGGAACATTAGTCACAGCATCGGTGAGAATCGCGCTGTAACCCTGCGATCGATCCGCGTAACTCACATCATTTTGTCCCGCAAACACACTTTGAACTCTAGCGCTGATCACTGACGCAAACGGATCAATAGTCGTCAACGGCAACACTACAATCATCATGACTAAAAGCGTCAGAATAAGCTGCATTTGCAACTTCGGTTTTAGCGATGGTAGAAACACAACTAATGCAACTACCCAACTTAGCCATGCCGATCGAGCCAGCGATAGCAACAGTGATAGATAGCCAACCCCTGAGGCTAGAAATCGCAGCGAGTTTCCACTTGCAAGCAGTAAAAATAATCCCGCAACGATTACGCAGGCAAACGGCTGCGGTGACTGCATGGTGCTAAAAACTCTGATTCCTAAGGGGTTTGGTGTTCCAAAAACTTGGGTAGTTTGATTCTGAAGCCAAAACCGATCCCATCCCGGCGCGATTAAGAATTGCACCACGCCATAAGCTCCCATCACCAACACACCTGCCATAAAAACGCGCTGAAAACTCTGGCGCAAATCAGGATAAATACGCCAATTAGAATAAAGATGATAGCCAAACGCAACGGGAGCTAACCAGTTTAACAATGGGACGATCGTGGTCTGTGGCGAGTTATTAATCAGCCCAACTAAAAAACCATACAACACTCCCATCATGCAGAGCACAAAGGGCAACCCGGCTCCCTTCAAGGCTTTAGGCAACTCTTTCGCAAAGGTAATCAGAGAGACGATCGTCACCAAAAACGGAGCCAACAGTACCGGATTGGGGTCAGCCCATCCTGCTTGCACATCTACTAACCGCCGCACAAATGCAGCTAAAAACCAGATCCACCACGTAAACCCAATATAAAGGAGCGGATAGCGCCAATAGAGAAATGCCCCAACCACCAGTGAGCCTGCTGGAAAAGCGTAGCGTAACAGTCCGCCTGCGTGGACAACCAAACAGAGCGCTGAAAACAGAGCCAGACTGAGAATGGCGATCCAAGCGGGAGCAGGGTAGAACAGCCGCGAGGGAGAAGTCATGATGCAAGAACTGCTTCGTAGCAACGAAGATTGTCTTGGGCGACCCGTGACCAACTATAGGTTTGAGCCGTACTGTGGGCACTGCGGCGAAGTCGATCGAGACAGTCACGATCGCTAATTAATCGGTCTAGCGCCTGCTCGATCGCAGCGCTGTCTCGGCACGGAATGACGATCGCATCGTTGCCGTCTTGCACGATTTCTAGCGGACCTGGAGTAGCGGTGGTAACAGGCGCTAATCCGCACGCCATCGCCTCTACAAGAGCAACACCAAACCCCTCTGAGATGGTAGGGAAGAGCTTGATGTGGTGCCCCTTGAGCAAGGTTGGCAGCGTGTTGTTGGCATAATAGGGAACGACATTGACTCGATCGCGCACAGCCGGATCAAAATCTGCATAGACTTCTTCGATCGGACGTTCAGTGCCCAACATACTCGCCTCAACATGAGGATGGCGTTGCAGAACACGGTTGAGTGCAGGTGTACCGTATTGGATGCCTTTGCGGACAATGTAGCTGCTAACCTGAGCAATGCGTAACGGCTCACCTTGAGCAGGAGTTGGCTCAAATGGGAGATTGAGATAATCGTCAGAAATGCCGTTGGGAACGATGTGAGCACGATCGGGATGAATGCCTAAATGATCGATCACATATTGGCGATCGCGCTGATTGAGCAACAACACGACATCTGCATAGCGCATAGAGGTTGCGGCTTCCCAGAGGCGAATGCTGCCGCGATAGAGCGGATATTTCCAACTCAGGCGCAGATTGCCGCGTCGCGCTTCCTCCAAATATTCCAGGTGCTCGATGTGCTCTAAGCCGTGGCACCGCGCTACTAATAAAGGACGACGTTTGCGAAACTTGCTCAACAGAGTTGCCCAGATCCACGCATCACCAGTGGAAGCATCAACGACATCGACGGCTTGTTTGTCCAGCAGTTGAGAAATCTGACGCGCCACGAAAATCGGAAATGCCGAAAATCGTGCTAGCTTATGAACTTTTGGCACATCGTCGAGCGAATAATAGTCAACCTCGTGTCCTAGCTTTTGATATTCTTGACCGAGCCGCCACGTAACGCCAGCCGCACCTGCATTGATATTAAACGGATAATGACAAGTGAATAACGTTTTCATCGTGCCGCGATCGCCTCATGAAATAAATGTTCTAACTTTTCAAAGTGAGTTTTAGCATTAAATTTTTGTTCAACGAGATTGCGCCCCTGATGACCCATTTTTTGTCTTAACTCAGGATTTTTAATCAGTTGATCAATGCTTTGAGCAAGCGCAACGCGATCACCGGGTTCAATCAAAAATCCGTTCTCACCCGATGTCACCATCTCAGGAATGGCAGTGATGTTGGTGGCGACGATCGGCAATCCGGCAGCCATTGCTTCGATAAACACCCAGCCAAACGGCTCCGAATAAGTGGGCATGACAAAAACATCTGCCTGGTGATAAAGCGCCAACCATTCGGGTGTGTAGGCTTTGATCGTTCTATGAACATGAACGTGGGGATGATCAACCTCGATCGGGACTTGGGTAACGAGGTGAAGGTCGGCTCGATCAGCAAAGTTTTCTAAAAACACGCTCAACAGATCATGACCGCCTTTCCGCTCAAAATCGCCGCCGATAAATAGGATGTTTAGTCGTTTCTCACGGGACTGGTCTCGCGACTCAGCTAAGGGGATTTTGTCAATATCCACTCCGGGATAAACAACAACGACTTTTTGAGGTGAAATATCAAAATCTTCAATCACCGATCGTCGGGCGACTTCTGAAAAACTGACGATGGTTTTTGCAGCTTCAAAGACTTTTTTATCGAGATGAAGATTGGGCGCAAACGTCCATCTCATACCTGGCTTTGTGGAGTCTCTAGAGGCTTGAGCGGCAGTCCGATCGAGACTCACCACGGTCGGCATTTTCTTCATCAGATCAAGGCACAGATAAGCAAGTGGCTGAGTATGAAAATGGAGGGCTGAATAGTGAGTTTTTGCCATTTTTCTCACCACCACTCGCCGCGCAAAATAACTTAAGCACATCTGAGACCGAAACAGATAAAAGTCAGCATTTTGCTCCGATGTCCAGCGAGTCGGCGGGATGCGGTAATATCCAAACACTCGGGTCGCAATTCGAGTTCGCAGTTCTCGATCGTCGTTATGCCAATACGAGTCAATCGGACAAGATTGGCTTAAATGATCTCGCATCAAACGCCCATAGGTGAGATGTCCGAGAAAGCTTTCAGTAACTGACAAAATTCTAGGAGTGTTCATAGGTTACAGAAGATAGGAGTTACGTTTTTGCAGCGCTCAACAACGTTTTTTCGACTCCACCAATCATGCTCTCTAAGCTGAAGTAATTGACCACATGATCAGAGCATCGCTGCCCAAGTCCTCGATCGGTCTCTCGCCAGTGAATGACTTCAGAAAGTCTTTTGGCTAAGGCTTTTTCGTCTCTAGCTGGCACTAGATTAGCAGCAAGCTCTCCCGTCAAAATCTCAGGAATTCCCCCAACATGACTGGCAACAACGGGCGTTCCGCAGGCTAGAGATTCGATAATTGAGCGACCAAACGCTTCAGACCAAACGCTAGGTAAGACGCTGACATCGCTAATCTGATAGAGAGAGGCTGGGTCAGATAAATGACCTACAAATTGGACTCGATCGCCGATGCCTAAATCTTTTGCTAATTGCTCTAGCGATCGCTGATATTGCCTTCCTTTGTCTTCGCATTCAGTGCCCTTCAGCGCATTGACATGAACTACAGGTCTTCCTGCAATGATTAGCTCAATGTCTGGCTCTTGATTTGCTAACTGGGAAACTGCTTTGATCAGATATTCAAGTCCTTTTTCGGGATCGATGCGCCCCGCATAGCTAACCACTTTCGCGCGTTCAGAAATTCCCCATTGTTGGCGACTAGCTAAAAAATCTTGGGGAGGTTTGAACTGACACAAATCAGTCCCGTTGTGAACTACCTCGATTTTTGAGTCAGGCAGACCAAACTCTACCCAAGTCTGCTTGGTTTGGTGAGAAACAGCAATATAGCGATCGACGTGAGCCAACGCAAACTGATTTTGTCGATTTAGGTCAGAAGAGAAAGGAGTCTGAAAATAGCAGACAAAGGGTAGCCGTCTAAACCGAGATAAGGCATAGCCAAAGGCGACCGTGTGACAGGCGTTGCTAAACACAATACTGTCTTCATAAACCGGGATTTTGCCCATTCCAGCAACATTGCGAAAAAACTGCAAAACAGTTTTGGGTCTCCGTCGGTCAAACCCGTAGGCATCAACGTGCCAGACAGACTCACAAAACTCGCGGTATTGGTCGAGAGAATTGCCTTCCTGTTCGTAAAGAAGCGTGACCTTGTGACCCCGATTGACTAGATCCCGGCAGATTTCTAATAGATTTTTTTCCTGTCCGCCTCGATCCAAAGACGGCACCCGCTCTAGAGCAATTAAGTGCATCAGAATTCTCTCCTCTTAGGTTATCCGTCTGTTTTCACATCTACGTCGTGCTGAATTCGGTGATAGCTCCAAAGTTTGCCGCGCAAGTTGATCAACTCTTGATAAGTGCCCTGCTCAACGATTTGACCTTGCTCTAACACCACAACTTTGTCGGCACGAGAGATCGTCGACAACCGATGGGCGATCGCGATCACAGTCCGCCCTTCTGATAGTTGCTCTAGCGATTCTTGAATCAGCCGTTCTGAGACAGAATCTAAGGCGCTGGTGGCTTCGTCGAGAATCAAAATTTCAGGATTACGCAAGAGGGCACGAGCGATCGCTAACCGCTGCCGCTGCCCTCCTGAGAGCCGTACCCCTCGATCGCCTAACTTCGTCTCAAACTGTTGGGGCATTTCTAGGATGAAGTCCAGCGCATTTGCCTGCCGTGCGGCAGTCCAAATCTCGTCATCGCTGACGGTTTCTAACCCGTAGGCAATGTTATAGCGCACCGAAGCATTAAAGATAAACGTGTCTTGACTGACGATCGCCATCCTGTCTCGCAGAGACTTAATGGAGAACGATCGCAGCTCTCTACCATCTACCAAAATGTGTCCCCGTGTTGGATCGTAAAAGCGAGGAATTAAATCCACTAGTGTCGTTTTTCCGGCACCTGATGCCCCAATCAATGCCGTCATTTTGCCACGAGGAATCGTGAGCGTAATGTCTCTCAGCACTGAAGACGCGGGATCGTAGCCAAAATCAACCGCGACAAACTCAATCGCCCTCTTCAACCCCGCAAACTGGCTAGTTCCATCCAGTAGATAGGGTTTGTTGTCGCTTCGCAGCACCTCGGTAATGTTGGCGATCGTGCCTCCATAGCCGCTTAACTGTGCCCGGTTGCCATTCAACTCATGTACCGCTGGGACGAGTCGAAACAAAATAAACAGAAACGTCAATAGAGATGCGGTTTGCAGCGTTCCGTTTGCAACAAATATCGTGATTGCCACGATGATCATGCTGATCAAGACGGTCGTTGCTAGCCCTTCGGCTATAGGACGCACGATCGCGCCACGAGTTGCCGCTTTCATGCTGCTGCTCAGCATCTCTTGACTAGCTTGATAGAAGCGTTTGCGCTCATAGTCCTGAGTTGCTGAGGCCTGCACGGTGCGAATTCCGTTAATGAATTCAAGCGAAATCGTTGCAAAGGCTCCTGAGGCACTTGAGACGGCGAAACTGCTTTCGCGAACTCGTGCGTTGAGACTAGATAACCCAACGGCTAACAGCGTGAATAACATCAATGCAATCACGGTCAACTGCCAGGAAATCGTAAACATCAACACAGCGTAGACGACCAGCGTTGATCCCTTAGAGATCATGTAAGCGATTAGCGAAAAGGCTGACTGCAATCGACCTAGTTCACCCGTTAGCGTATTAATCAACTGCCCGGAATGCGTCTTGCCAAAATAGCTGAGACTCACGGCTTGCAGTTGCTCAAAAACTCGTTTGCGGAGTCGATCGACGAGTTTTTGCTGAGTCAACTCAGTGTAAACCTGAGTCAAGTAGTTAAACCCGGCTCGAATCCAGGTGGAGGCAAGAATTAGACCCGATACCCGATAGAGGCGGCTCGTTGCAGATGTATTGACCCCCAAAATCCAGAGGTCAACCCAGTTCACCCCCGTTTTAAAGGGAGCGGCTGTTGGGCTGACGAGACTTTGCAGAAACGCCAAGAGAAACCCAAACCCAAACCCTTCAAAGGATGCAGCACACAGTGCAAAAAAGATTGCAGCGATCGCAATCCACGGAAAATATCGAAATTCTCTCAAAACCAAGGAGTTATCTTGCCAAACGCCTGTAGCTTTGACTCCACTTTTCACACTGTTGAGAAGCTTAAATCGCATGGATTCAGATTGTTTTTGGTTTAACTCAACACGCCCCAAACCCCGATAGCACCTTGGGTACCGTTCTTAGTAAGATCTTTATATCTTCAGCTAAAGACCAGTTACGCAGATACTTCAGGTCAAGGTCGTTGACCATATCGATGTCGAGAAGGTGCGATCGGGCTTCGACTTGCCATGCACCTGTGATCCCTGGTAGCGCATTCAATCGCCCCAACATATCTGGGCGAACGCGAACCGCGTCGTAAATTGCCCAGGGTCGAGGTCCGACTAGGCTCATCTCACCACGCAACACGTTGAACAGTTGAGGCAATTCATCCAGGCTATATTTTCGTAGCCACCTACCCAAAGAAGTGACACGGGGATCGTCATCTCGCTTATGCAAGTTTGTTGATACCTGCCCTGCCATCACTTGATGATGAGTCTGTTCTGCGTTTACCGTCATGGTGCGAAACTTGAACACTCTAAACAATTTGCCCCGTTGCCCAACTCGCCACTGCTGAAACACGATCGGACCGGGAGTATAGAGCTTAATCAAAACTGCAATTATGACCATTACCGGACTCAACAGCAACAGCATTAATGACGCTGTGCTGAGATCTAATAACCGCTTACATCCCCACGAGATGCTAACGCGCCTATGGGGAAAGCTGTAAGCGTTGGGCAATCTTAAATAAAGCATTTTACCCGATTGCTCACAAGCATTTGCCCAAACCCTTAGTTCAGTTTCGCCCACTCCTGCATCGACTCGCACTAGGCGAATTGGGGAGTGACTGAGACAGTCGATTAACCATCGTTCGTTAGTCAGGGGGGGGAGATGGGGACGAGGAATCTGTTGCTGAGCGCGTAAGACGAGCAACTGTTTTCGCCGCCATTTGAGCACACATCTAAGAGAGTCAGCACCCGATCGTTCCCTGGTTAAAGAACGGCTTTCCTGCAAAGTTGGAGGACTAAAAGTCGTCATATTGGTTTGGCTGAGATTACAACAAAAGGCACGAGTTGAGATAACTAAACGACTACACCTGCTTTGTCTGATTGTGGATTAATTCATACGCATTCCAATTTTGGATTATTTGTTCTGATGTACTTAAGTAATTTACATATTACTTGGTAGGCGAGAAAAAAAATCTACATCAGGTTAGATCCGTAGTCTTTATTTTGCGTATGGGAGTGATATCTCGCATAGGTCTTTGCTCATAGACCTTAAAGCACAAACGAAAAGCAAGGGCAACATTGCTGTATGAGTGTTTAAGTATACAAACTGACGTTTGAAAATCTTATATCGAGCGTTAGGTGTGGCTCAGTATAAGATAGTAAATTTCTATACAAAAGAGACTTAAGAACTTAAAAGCTTAATTTTTTAATATTGTTACAGACTTTTTCTAAAGCGTCTTGGGCTTTCTTTTGACGAATATCATAGTTTCAACTTCTCATAAGAGGATGTTTTAAAAGTCGGTGTGGCAGTAAAAAAGCTCTCTGGTGTACGCTGCAAATACTAAGTACAGCACCGAGAGAGCCACATGAGCAAAGCATATCCTAGCAACCTGACTCAAGCGCAATTTGACTTGCTCAAC
>JBBRPT010000042.1:0-50343 GCA_038227635.1 Leptolyngbyales cyanobacterium
CGAAACATATCCATCGCCTTCTCGTTCGATGATTGCGGTAAATTGCTGTTTGTGTTGAGAGAGGTTCATAGGGCGATCGGGTAGGGTAATGGAGTCAAGATATCACGGGTCAGATTTTCTCTACTCTCCCATTTTTGCCATGTGTTCTTGCAACAGTTTGTGAATAAAGCGATAGCGACCACCGACTCGCTGAAGAAACATGCGCTCGGTGGCGTAGTTGAGAAATCGGGCATAGTCCCAAGGGATGGCGCGGCTGAGAAAGAGGACGAGACGAAGCGAGAGATGCTGAATACAAGCACACCCACCATTATCCAGCCCACTAAATAATCCACCAACTAACAAACATAACCCACCAACTAACAAACTCACAAGTGCATCATGAAGTCCAAAAATTGCTGCTCCACAAATTCCAGAAATTAGACCGCTCACAGCTAAACTTATCCCAGCATTAGTTGCTGATCTGTGAATACCCTGATTGGGAGTTTTTTGAATTGTTACACTGTCTACTTTTATAGAAAGCAAGCTGCTGATGAACAAAATAATCAATGGAAAAAGAAAAGGACAGAAGCCAGACAGGAAAAGCCCAGACACGAAAACATTTCTAGTCTGTTCCCAAGAATATTTCAAAGCTTCAATAGCTTTTATTCTCCTGCTTTCGATAAATAGCCCAATAAATGCTCCAAGAGCTAACCCAAATAGTAAACAAGAAATAACGATTGTAGGCTCAATTTTCTCCCAAGACCATCCTATTTGAACAGCATCTCTAAGCTCTGTCTTAGTTACCTTACCATCACTGATCTGTACAGAAACTTTAATAAGCGAAGAAGTTATGCCGTTCAATAATAGTCCGATAGAGGCGGTGACAAGTGAACTAGTAAATCCAAAAACCAAACTAAGAGTTAATTTGTAATTCCATTTTTGAAGGATATTAGTTAACCAAGAGGGCTGTATTCTTTCAACCAAAAATTCAGTTTCCGACTCAAGATGTAGTTGTTTTGCTAACCTCACCAACCATTGACGAGTTTGTTTTGCAGTAGGTTCTTTCTCAGAGGTATACATTCGACTGTTAATGGTTCGATGCAGCATCCGCCCAACATAAGCATCTAGCAAAAACTCAAGCCGCGCCTGCGTCGTCTGCAAAGCCTGCCAACGTTCTGCAAGCTCTTTTCGGTAAGCAATCAGTGTGATGCTTAACAATAGTGGCTGACGCACCAATTCAAGCAAATCTGCATCTGCGCCCAACACTTCCCAAAGGCTGAGTCGATCGACTTTCTCTAAATACGCTTCAATTTGCGCGTCAGACAGTTCTTGCAGATAAATTGCGCCATTAAGATCCAGTTTTTCGGGATACAGTTCATATTCCTCGCGCCGACTGCACACGACGATCGCTTCTGGCTTGCCCTCACCCGTCATAAACAGATTAATCGCACTGACACACGCCGCCTGAAGATCCGATCGGACTTCATCCAGTCCATCCAGCAACGGCAAAAGCTTTTGATCGTCGAGCCATTTGGCGCTAATTTTAGAGCCGACACCTTTGGTAGACAGCTCCGCGATCGCCCAATCTCTGATGCTTTGACGCGGATCTTTCCAAGACGATAAATTGAGCAAAATCGGCATCGGGGCGATCGGGTCATCGATTGCTTTTGTGACCAACGACTTCGCCAACTCTAAAAGCGTCGTGGTTTTACCTGCGCCCGGTTTACCCAACATCAACAGCTTGCCTTGAATGTCTACCTGATCGAAGACGCTCAAGATTTCGGTGTCTGGCGCGATCGCTTCTGTGACTTGTCCGCTTTTGACCTCCATATCCCAAAGCCGCCGCACTTGATCGAGGTCGATCTCTTTGCCCAGATTGATCAAGATTTGATTATGCAGCGAAGTGGTTAATCGCCCTGTGATTTCTTTTTCAAACGCTCTTAGCCATTTTGTTTCTTTATCGGGACGTGTTCTCGATCGTTGATCTCCGATATAGATATCTCGTGTGTTCTCGATCGAAATCTGATCACGTCCATCGTTTCTGTATTCTCGTGACATTTACGATCCACCGATTCGAGCGTTATCGCCGTTGATCTTGTCAATGTTGATCTGATCGCGTCCGTAGTTAATGTATTGACGATTCTCAACCGTTTGATTATTCGTAATCTGTTCAGCAATCTGACGGATCTCAGTTGCAAAGACTTGATCTTCATCCATTTCGAGATCGAGATATTTGCTCAACTTTGCTAACGATGCTTCGGTTCCTTGCTGCTCGATTTCAGCGATCGCCGCTTCCGCCCGTTGATTTCCCGCAAACTTCGACTTGATAAAATCTCGGAGCTTCTTAACTCCCTCGATTCCACTGCCGACAGACTTCTTGGCAAGTTCTCCCGCTCCCGATTTGATGAATTCATTAAAAGCAAGAGCAGTGATCGTCAGAGCAGTGATGGGTTCAGGCATGGGGCAAAAATTCTCGACTCTGCCTCTTTTATACACGACGATCAAGATATTTTCTGGAAGAACCAAAGCGATCAAAGACTTCCCGAATCTCGCCAAAAAAAAGGAGGCAACGCGCCCCCTTAGCTTTGAACCCACATGAATGAAAAATAGATTGTGTATCAGATTTGCTTAGTAAGCTAAGCCCATACTGCGAGTCGTTTCGGCACCCAGGTAAACCCGAATGCTCAAAAAGTCGGTAGGACAAGCCGTTTCACACCGCTTGCAGCCTACACAATCTTCTGTTCTTGGAGAAGATGCGATTTGTCCTGCTCTACACCCGTCCCAGGGAACCATCTCTAGAACGTCAGTAGGGCAAGCGCGGACGCATTGAGTACACCCAATGCAGGTGTCATAGATTTTGACCGTATGAGACATGTTATGAATGACTCCAGATTCGTGCTTGTTGCTGTGGCAACGTCTGCAATTCTGTGATCGAACGGTGCAAATCACCGTCAAACCTCAGAATCATTGCTTAGTGTACTTCACAGCGTAACCGCACTCTTTTAAGCAGTTGCAAAACTTTAAACTCCGCAATGTGGGCTAGTTTTTGGCATTGACCGTTGGGAGTGATTTTTTTACCTGAGTTTCTGAACTTGCGCGATCGAGAGTCCTGTTTTCTGGGCGATCGTGTCTGCATCCAAAAGATCAAGCAGCGATCGGGCGATTTCCAAACGCTCTTCTTGTCGTCCTTCAGTTTTGCCGTCTTGTCTAGCTTTGAGAATCGCGTTGCGGTTGTCGTGCAAAAACATTTCCCGATTCTCCAGCACTTCCAGTTCTTTGCGGCTCAACTTGCTTTGTTTTGCCACCGTGAAGGCATGGTTGATCGCTGCTACGTCTCCCAGACTGGGAGGCACCGACTCTAGCTGATTGGCAGACTTTAAGAAGTACAGCCATTTGTCTATCAAAGTGTCGAGATTGTCTAGCGTCTTCTTAAACTTGGGTAGCTCGACAAAGATCAACTCAATGTCATCGCTGTAGTCTGTCAAGTCATTGTTCTCTTTGAGGCGATAGCGTGACAAGATGCGATCGTTGCCTGGAAACATCTCAAAGTCTGTAATCGTTAAAGCAATGACTGAATTGAGCAGTGTATAATCTTCTCCAACCCCTAATTGAATGGAGAAGGCTTTAGCAGCGTTGTAGAGAACTCGTTTCTCAAATCCCAACACATTCAACACCTGCATTTCAATAATCACCGTTTTGCCATCAAAAAGCGTTGCTTTAACGTCTAAATATGAATCCTTAATGCCCCGAATTCGAGGCGCTTGATAAGGGTCAAGAATCGTTAAATCTTGAATCTTGTCTTGCTCGTCGTAAACCAGGGCATTGAGAAAACTGATCAAGATGTCTTTGCTTTGCTTAGAGCCAAAGATTTTCTTGAAGGCAAAATCAGTTTTGGGGTTAATGAAGACGCTTGGCATCGGTTGTGAGCTTGTATAGCCAGTTGCTACGATCGTATCTCAAGTCGTTTTGCTCATTAAAATCCTAACTTTTCTAAAACGGGGCGCGTCGAAACGATGTGGCGATCGAGTCCCAACTCACTCGGATTAACACCGAGCGCTAATGCCACAAGCTGAGGCAAATGCAGCACAGGCAACCCAAGTTTCTGCTCGATCACCTTTTCAACTTCGGGTTGGCGAGAGTCGAGATTTAAATGACAGAGGGGACAGGGTGTGACGATGCAATCGGCTCCGGCAGCGATCGCTTCTTGAATGTGACTACCTGCCATTTTGAACGACTGATCGGTGGCGTAGCTTGAAAGCGGCCATCCACAGCACTGAGTTCGGCCGCGATAGTAGATCGGAGTTGCGCCTACAGTTCGGAAGACATTCTCCATCGACTCCGGTTTAAACGGATCGTCATAGCGGATGTGGTCTTGTCCGCGCAGTAAATAGCAGCCGTAGAACGCAGCGCAGTTCAAATTAGAAAGTTTGCGAGTGACTCGATCGGTGATCTCATCCAATCCATAATCTGCGACGAGTGCCCAGAGCAGATGTTTAACGTCCGTCGAGCCTTGATAAGGTGAACACCCTTCTTTTGTAAGAAATCCATTCACCTGATCAAGATAAGCCGGATTGTTGGTTTGAGCATCTTTCAATCGCTCGTCTACATGACCGATCACTCCCTGACAAGTGCTGCAATGGGTCAGCAATGGCAGATTTAACTGCTCAGCTAAGGCAATATTTCGGGCGTTTACGGTGTCTTCAAGCAGTTGCGAATCTTCTTTAAAGGTGCCAGAGCCGCAGCAGGAGGCTTTTTTAAGCTCAACTAGCTCGATTCCAAGAATCTTCGTCACGGCTTTAGTAGATTGATCAAGCTCCCGGCAAGCTCCTTGAGCAACACAACCGGGAAAGTAGGCGTATTTGAGCGTGGACGATCGCATGGTTATTCAGAAAAATGTTATCAATCACTGAGCTTGAGCGTAGTCGCTCAAAACTTGCCATTCAAATGTATCATCGCCGATTTTTAGATTTGGAGGAATCTTTTCACCGTTTTGAGACAACCAGATCGGAAACTGGCTGACGAATCACTTTGCATAGATCTAAGGATCGCGCTTTCAGATAAGATGAAAAAATGCTCAAAATCATGTCTTCTCCTAAAGTACGTGTGACACGTCTCAACGGCTGACATGACGGGCGTAGAACCACATTAGACATTAGCGAGAACGGTTGCTGCCGCAACGAGTGAGGAAGACTATGAGCGCAAATGAGATTTTCGAGAAAGTGCAAAAAATCGTCGCCGATCAATTGGGTGTAGAAACCAGTGCTGTGGTTCCTCAAGCCAGTTTTCAAAATGACTTAGGCGCAGACTCGTTAGACACAGTCGAGTTAGTGATGGCACTTGAAGAGGAATTTGAGATTGAGATTCCTGACGAAGCCGCAGAAGAAATTTTGACGGTGCAATCGGCAGTAGACTACATCAACAACAAAGTCGCCGCTTCCGCTTAACAGAAATTTGAGTGGCAATGGTTGAGTGATAGATTGCCCCCTCCACTCAACCGCTACCATTTAGAGTTCAAACCTTTTCTAATTTTGGGTGTTGAAACCCTTTGAACCGACATCATGACAAATCTTGTAAGTAAGCGCGTTGTTATCACAGGTCTGGGCGCGATTACCCCCATTGGCAACACCCTCTCTGACTATTGGGATGGCTTGATTAGTGGGCGAAATGGTATTGCACCTATCACGCTGTTTGACGCTTCTCGCCACGGTTGTCGCATTGCAGGTGAGGTGAAAGGCTTTGACCCTCACGACTATATGGAGCGTAAAGAAGCCAAACGGATGGATCGGTTTGCTCAACTTGCCGTGGCAGCGAGTAAACAAGCGCTTGCAGATGCTCAGTTCATTATCAATGACCTGAATGCAGAACAAGTCGGCGTGATGATTGGCACGGGCATTGGTGGACTGAAAGTGCTAGAAGATCAGCAAGAAATCAACCTGACGAAAGGACCTGATCGCTGTAGTCCGTTCATGATCCCGATGATGATCGCGAATATGGCAGCAGGGTTGACGGCAATTCACACAGGAGCCAAGGGTCCCAATTCTTGCCCGGTAACGGCGTGCGCGGCGGGGTCAAATGCGATCGGAGATGCCTTTCGATTAGTGCAGCGCGGCTATGCCCAAGCGATGATCTGTGGCGGAACGGAAGCCGCCGTCACTCCTTTGTCAGTCGCAGGGTTCGTCGCGTGCAAAGCGATGTCTAGCCGCAACGATGACCCAGCTCACGCCAGCCGTCCGTTTGACAAAAACCGTGATGGCTTTGTTTTAGGCGAAGGTGCCGGAATTTTAATTCTCGAAGAGTTGGAACACGCGCTGAGTCGAGGAGCCAAAATCTACGCCGAGATCGTGGGCTATGGCATGACCTGCGACGCATATCACATTACGTCTCCAGTTCCTGGTGGAGAAGGAGCAGCGAGAGCCATTCAGCTTGCGCTTAAAGATGGCGGATTGGCTCCCGAACAGGTGAGCTACATCAACGCTCACGGCACTAGCACTCCGATGAATGACTCGACGGAAACCGCCGCGATGAAAAAAGCGCTGGGTGAATACGCCTACAAAATTGCGGTGAGTTCGACTAAATCGATGACGGGGCATCTCTTGGGCGGATCGGGAGGCATTGAAGGAGTTGCGGCAGTGATGGCGATCGCTCACAACAAAGTGCCGCCCACTATTAATTTAGAAACTTCTGATCCCGACTGTGACCTAGACTATGTCGCTAACCAAAGCCGTGACCTGCAAGTCGATGTTGCGCTATCCAATTCCTTTGGGTTTGGCGGACACAACGTCACGTTAGCGTTTAGAAAATACGTTGGGTAATACTTGTGTTATGCCCGCTTGTCTGAAATTATTAAGAAGTTGTGAGAAATTGGCAACTTCTAATCATTCTTGTCGATAAGTACGATTGCTTACTTTTATCCCCTGTGAAGCATAAGTGATTCCTGTTCAGGAAGCGGTGCCACCTGAACTCTTTCTGCCTGTCATGTCCGCCCAGCGCGAAACCGTCCTTCATTACACACACAGATCATGGTCGTTGCAGCCCAGTCACTCGAAGAACTTTGTATTAACGCGATTCGCTTTTTGGCGATCGACGGGGTCGAAAAAGCAAAATCGGGACACCCTGGATTGCCAATGGGTGCGGCTCCGATGTCGTTTGTCCTGTGGGACAAATTCATGCATTTCAACCCCAAAAACCCCTCTTGGTATAACCGCGATCGCTTTGTCTTGTCGGCAGGTCACGGCTCGATGCTTCAATATGCCCTGCTCTATTTGGCGGGCTATGACAGCGTGGGTTTGGAGGATCTCAAACAGTTTCGTCAGTGGGGATCGAAAACCCCTGGACATCCTGAGAACTTTGAGACCGCTGGGGTTGAGGTCACGACAGGTCCGCTCGGTCAAGGAATTTGCAACGGTGTTGGCTTGGCGATGGCAGAAGCTCACATGGCAGCAACGTTTAATAAACCCGATGCGACGATCGTCGATCATTACACCTATGTGATTTTGGGCGATGGCTGCAACATGGAAGGCGTGTCGGGTGAAGCGTGTTCTCTCGCGGGTCACTTGGGGTTGGGCAAATTAATTGCGTTGTATGACGATAACCACATTTCAATTGATGGTGACACTGCCGTCTCATTCACCGAAGATGTTGGAATGCGCTTCGAGGCTTATGGCTGGCACGTTCAGGCAGTTCCCGATGGCGACACAAATTTAGAGGCGATTCAAGCGGCGATCGAGGCAGCAAAGGCTGTTACTGACAAGCCTTCTTTGATTAAAGTCAGAACCACGATCGGTTACGGGTCTCCCAACAAGCAAAACACCGCAGGTGTTCACGGGGCGGCACTGGGTAGTGATGAAATCGTTGCAACTCGTCAAAACCTCGGCTGGGATTGTGCTCCGTTCGAGGTTCCTGAAGATGCGTTGAATCACTGGCGGAAAGCGATTGATCGCGGTGCAAAACTTGAATCTGATTGGAACAACGCCCTAGATACCTACAAAGCAAAATATCCCGCAGAGGCGGCTGAGTTTGAGCGGCGTTTAAGCGGCAAGCTTCCTGAAGGTTGGGTGAGTTCGTTACCAACCTACACTCCCGCAGACAAAGCTCTCGCAACTCGTCAGACTTCTGAGAAAACGATCAACGCGCTGGCTCAAGCCATTCCTGAACTGATTGGCGGTTCGGCTGACTTAACCCACTCCAACTTAACCTTAATGAAGGGCTTCCCTGACTTTCAGAAGGGCAGCTACCAAGGGCGCAACCTGCGCTTTGGGGTTCGTGAACACGGCATGGGCGCGATTTGTAACGGAATTGCGCTATCGGGTTCGGGGCTGATTCCCTACTGCGCGACGTTCTTAGTGTTTGCAGATTATATGAGAGCGGCGATTCGTCTCTCGGCGTTGTCTCAAGCAGGCGTGATTTATGTCATGACCCACGACTCGATCGCCCTCGGTGAGGACGGTCCGACTCACCAACCTGTGGAAACGATCGCGTCTCTTCGTGCCATTCCTAATCTATTAGTCTTCCGTCCGGCAGATGGAAACGAGACTTCTGGGGCTTACAAGATCGCGATCGAGCGTCGCAAACAGCCTTCGCTATTAGCAATGACTCGTCAAGCGCTGCCTAACCTGGAGGGAAGCTCCTTTGAAGGCGTTGCTCGTGGTGCCTATATCCTGTCTGGTAGCGATGACCTACCCGAACTCATTCTGATCGGCACTGGAAGCGAAGTCAGTCTTTGTGTCCAGGTGGCTGAGAAGCTACGGGCAGAAAGTCACAAGGTTCGGGTTGTCTCAATGCCCTGTTGGGAACTGTTTGAGGAGCAAGACGAGCACTACAAAAACGCCGTTTTGCCAAAAGCAGACCAAAAGCGGTTGGTGGTCGAAGCGGCTTCTAGCTTTGGCTGGCATAAATATTGTGGCAGCGAAGGCGCGATCGTCAGCGTCGATCGGTTTGGAGTCTCGTCTCCTGGCAACATTGCAATGGAGAAGTTTGGCTTCACGGTTGATAATGTATTGGCAGAAGCCAAGAAAGTTCTTGGTTAATCAATGACTGTGATCTTTGAGTGATCTGAAATGGCTCCTTTATTGGGAGCCTTTTTTGTTCTTATTTATTTGAAGAAATAGTCAATGGATTCACCCGATGCCGTAGAGACGTTCCACCGGAACGTCTCGTTGATCGTGCCATGACCAACCATTACATCGCATTCAAGAATCGAATTGGCATTAGCTCAGAATCCTCATTAAACAGGATTCTGACATACCCAACGCTGATGCTACGCATACAGCATGGGCTTCCTGTTTCGTCGGCAACTGCCTCTACTAGATATCTAGCTTTGGTCTAACATTGACTCCAGAGGTTTTGAAATGCAAAGCACTCCACTGACTCTCGCAACGCTCCATAACGTTACCCAGGCGGCAACCCTGTGTCCCAAGGTTGATAGCTCATCGCACAACACATCATGGATTTATGGCAATAGCCCACCAGCAAGACGTGTTCCTTCCCCGAACTTTGATGTATCTGCGGCAAGTCTGACTACTTTGAAGTTAGCCTGTCTGTTCCATGCAATCGGGTGGGTCAACAACCATCTGTACGATACCAGGCTTCTGCGCTCCGTTTCTAGGAGTTTGGTGATGGACTGCCTGCCTTGCTTGTTCTCCAGCTTCGGTGAAGACCACAAACAAGACGGCAGTCCATCACCCTAGCTTTCATCCCACACCAACGAAGCGTATGGTGTGGGGATTCCCGCCGAGTTAGCTAAATTTGATAACTAACGGCGAAGATTCGGGCATACTTCGCATACTGATTTCCCAATTCAGATTTTATGAAACCACACCACTCTGAGCCAATTTATATTTTAGGAGCCGGACCTGCTGGACTAGCGGCGGCTTATACCCTAACTCAACAAGGGCAGTCAGTGGTCGTGGTCGAGCGAGACGATCGGGTAGGAGGACTGGCAAAAAGCATTAAATATCAGGGCTTCATTCTCGACTATGGTCCTCATCGCTTCTACACAAAACTTGCCCCTGTCCTGAAGCTGTGGGATGACGTGCTGGGCAGTGAGCAAGTCACAGTGCCGCGACTGACTCGCATCTACTACGGCAGAAAATACTTTAATTATCCGCTCAAAGCGATCGAGACGCTTTCAGCCTTGGGAATCGTTGAGAGCCTTCTCATCATTATTTCTTACGCTCAAACGCGATTGGTCCCTCCCGCGCATCCCAAAAACTTCTCTGAGTGGGTGAGCGCTCGCTTTGGCAAACGCCTCTTTGAAATCTTCTTTGAGGCATACACTGAAAAGCTGTGGGGGATTCCCTGTACTGAAATTAGTGCGGATTGGGCTGCCCAGCGCATCAAAGGTTTATCGCTGCTCAAAGCCATCCGCAACGCTCTGTTTGGCAACGATGGTAAAGTCAAAACTCTGATCGATCAGTTTCAGTTTCCTCGCCTTGGCTCTGGACAGCTTTACGACAAAATTCAGGACAGTTTGCACCAACGTGACCAATCCGTGCTGCTCAACACTGAGGTAGTCCGGCTTCATCACGAAGGGCAACGTGTCACGCAACTGACTCTAAAAAATCGCCAGACAGGAGAAGAATCGACGGTTGCCTGTAGTGGTGTGATTTCCTCCGTGCCGATCAGTTTGCTGCTGGGGCAAATGATGACTCCGCCGCCGCAAGAACGAATTGTGTCGTATGCTCGATCGCTAAAATTTCGCAACACGGTTCTGGTCTATTTAATGGTCGAGGGAAATGCGCTGTTTCCTGATAACTGGCTGTATATCAATGAGCCATCGGTGCAGGTCGGGCGGGTCACCAATTTCGCCAACTGGTCGCCTGATATGTTGCCCAATTCTCACCAGACCCCGCTGTGCTGCGAATATTGGTGCAATTTCGACGACCCGATGTGGCAGCAGCCAGAAGCAGAACTAATCCAACTTGCCTCTCAAGAACTGCGAAAGATTGGACTGCTTCATCAGGAGCAGATTTCAGGAGGATTTAGCGTGAGGCTACCGCGCACCTACCCGATTTACACCGGAGACTATCAGGTGGCACTGTCCGAGATTCAGTCCTACCTGGGACGATTTGAGAATGTGCAGCTGGTTGGACGCTATGGCGCGTTCAAATACAACAATCAAGATCACAGTTTGCTGATGGGCATTTTAGCCGCCGAAAACGTGCTGACTCCTGGAAAGCATGACTTGTGGGCAGTCAACTCTGACAGTGACTATGTTGAAGAAGCTCAGGCAGATGTCGCCACGACTGCCGCCAAGGTGCTGCGTCCATCAAAGCGCCGTCAGGTTGTAGAGACCGCAAAGCAGTTGAGTGGCTATCTAGTGACAGGTGGGTTTGCCACGATCGTTGATGTGACGCTCTTTTCACTTTTGACGCAAATGCAGCTTTGGTATGTGTGGGCGCTGTGTATGAGCTATTTTGTGGGGTTGACGACAAACTTCTTCTTAAGTCGGCGGTTTGTGTTTGGTGTCTATTGGCACGACTGGAAGCTGCAATATGCAGTGTTTACGGCAGTTGCAATGAATAGTTTATTAGCAAATTTAGGGCTGCTTCAAGTATTGGTAAATGATCTGCATTGGAACACCACGATCGCGCGGCTGACCAGCGCTGGTTGTGTGGCATTGTTGAGCTTTGTGGGTCATCGACTCTATTCGTTTGGTCAAGCGCAATCGGCTCGATCGCTTGCTCGTTGAAGAATCATTCTTTCGTCGATTAATTATCTCAGTGGGTTCAAATAACCTGCCGTTAAAGTCATTTGAACCGCCCCCTTCAAGTGACTTCTGAGTGAATCTAGCCCCTATTTCACCGTTATGAATGTCAAAAATTGGTTGAATTCGCGTCCTTTGGCGTTTGAGTGTTGTTTAATATTTTTGGTTTGTGTAGGTGTCTATCTGGCGAATGGTAATACGATTAGCAATCGAGACACCTTTCCTAACACAATGCTGGCGTTTAATTGGTTTTTTAACCATCAGCCTCACTTTGATGCTTTTCGAGACAACTACCTTTTTAATAAGCCTGTCTGGTTTTTTACAGAATCTTTTAGTGGGCATCTAACGTCTGTTTACCCGATCGGGGTGGCGATCGTGACGTTTCCTTTCTACGCTATATTTTCTGTCATGATTTGGCTTAATGGTGTTACTCACGATAGTTTTTTACACATCGGCACAGCTTCTTCAGACATTACTAGAGCGATATTCGCACCCACTCGATTACTTTTTGAGAAACTAGCCGCAACTTTAATCACGTCGATTTCAGTTGTTATGTTCTACATTTCTACTAATCTTAAGTTCAATAAATCTATTTGCTTGATTCTCACGTTTGTCTATGCATTTGCAACACAAGTTTGGATTACAAGTTCTCAAGCGTTGTGGCAACAAAGTGCTGCAAATGTGATAGTTTGCGGTATTCTTCTTTGCTTACTGAAAGCGAACCGAACTCAGGGTAAAAGTAGAAAATTTCTCTTATTCATAACTGGTATTTGCTGCGGATTACTGATCAGCATTCGTCCAACAGATATGCTTTTTGCGATCGCTGCAATCATCTACTCCATACTAACCTATCGACGCGAATCGCTTTTCTTATTTTTAGGTCTACCTTCAGTCTCGTTGAGCGTGGGCTGGAATCTTTACTATTTCGGCACTTTTTTACTGGGTGGATACTCGGCTCAAACCAACCTTTATTCATTCACGGCTAATCAGTTTGTACGATCGTTTCTAGGACTTTTAGTCAGTCCTAGTAGTGGTTTTTTTATCTTCTCGCCTGTGATGCTGTTCGCAATTCCTGGAGCGTTTCAGGTGTTTAAATTGCGATCAGAGCGAGACGAAAAGCTTTTGCTGTGCCTGACGATCGCGGGTGTTGCTCTCTTTATAAACTACTGCTTCTTTTCGGTGTGGTGGGGCGGCTGGACTTATGGTTCGAGGTTTATGGTTGATTCACTATCTATCTTCTGTTTTTTAATTGGCTATCCGCTAACTACTCATCTAAGAAAAGCCTCTGAAGGTAAGAAAAAATTATTTAATTACGCGTTTGTTTCTTTTCTAACGCTAATACTGATCTCAACCTCTGTTGAAATTGTAGGGGCGTTTACTTTAGCAACAGGTGATAGTAACTGGTTTACAATTCCTGAAATTATAGATACAAAAACAAGGACTGGAATAGGACGACTGTGGAGTTTTAGAGATAGCCCGATCGAACGCAGTGCACGGACTCTACTTCATAGATTGAGCGGTTCTCCTGTGGCTGCTCCAGCTTATATAGAAGGGCTGAATGGAAGAATTAACCAGGTTCGACTTGGTGACCAGCAGTCTCCACTGACGTTACTTTCTGGTGCTTCTGGGTCAAATGTTCTGATTCAAGTAGACTTGCAAAACACTGGGGCTTCTCAATGGTTGAGCTATGAGAGAGGATTTGGAACAGGCACAATGTTGGTCAGGACCCAATTTTATGATAGCGAGGGAGCACTCGTTAAAGAGGGACAGCTATATGTTTTGGGGTCGCCTCGTCAGGGTGAGCTAACTCAAGCTAGTGGATTTATTACTCTGCCTACCAATTTGGGAATCTATCGCTTAGTAGTGAGCTTAACGGGGGTAAAAGAGTTTGCTAGAGACTCTAATCACTCCTATCAACTACAAGTACACATTGATCCTAAAGAGCAGATTTTCTCTCAAGAATTTAGCGATGTTCGAGTTCCGAAAGTAGTTCCAGTCGGAAAACTATTTAAAGTGTTTGCGATCGCTCAGAACTACAGCAATTTTATTTGGGCAACAAACTTCAAAGCTTCTATCGATAAAGTCAACAATCCCGTTACATTTTCTTATCGATGGATCAACTCTGAAGGCGAGTTTGAGGTGCGCAAAGGTGAACAGACACGAATTCCCTGGAGTGTCTCCTATAATCCCAATCTTTTCTACAATATTTGGAACAATGTTGGCATCAATACTGCTATTAAAGCACCTGATCGTCCCGGAAATTATACTCTTCGTTTAACGATGGTGCAGGAGGGCGTGGGTTGGTTTGATGAAAAAGGCGCTAAACCAAAAGATATTCCGGTGACAGTGACTCAAAGTTAGTCTTTTGAACTATGGCGATCGTTCTGATTTTCGCTTCATTTTTATTGACGATCGTGATTCTCTATCTTCAAGAGAGTCAATTTAGGCTGGCTTTTATCAAGACATGTATTATTCACAGTTGCCTGATTGTTTTTTCAACAGAATTTTTGAGCCTTTCTCGATCGCTAGATTTCATTCATGTCGCCTCGCTCTGGCTCATCGCTTCTCTGGCGAGTTTTTCAATTTTGTGGAATCATTACCGCAGGCTATCAAATAATAAAACCTTTAAGTTTAGTTTTGAAACTCTCGATCGTGCTAGTCAACTCTCTATTCTTCTGATGATCGCGATCGTCTCAATTAGCTTATTAACGGCTTTAATTGCGCCTCCTAATAATTGGGACTCGATGACGTATCATATGCCTCGCATGATGCATTGGATTCAAAATCGAACGGTTGCTCATTATCCGACTCATAATCTACGTCAAATTTCGTTTCTTCCAGGTGCAGCTTATATCGTTGCTCATCTACAAATTCTTGCAGGGAGCGATCGCTTTGCAAATTGTGTTCAGTGGTTAGCGTTTGTTGGAAGTATTTTCGGGGTTTCGCTGCTCACAAAACAACTGGTTGGAGAGCAGGCACAATGGATTAGTCTGTTACTGAGTGCCAGCATTCCGATGGCGATCGCTCAATCAACTACAACGCAAACAGACTTAGTAACGAGTTTTTGGCTTGTTAATTTCACCTATTTTCTGTTACTAAGAGATTTCAAATCAAATCTTTTCTGGATCACTGGTTCACTCGGCTTAGCGTTGGTGACAAAACCAACCGCAATCATCTTCGGCATCCCGTTATTTCTAATGTTTGGAATTCTCTTGTTCAGGAGCCACTTTTCACGAAATCGTACTGTATTCAAGTCTGCTTTAAATACGGCTATGACTTGTTCAATCGTGGGATTTGGTAGTCTGACTCTCCCGATCTGGAACTGGGTGCGAAATGCTCAAACTTTAGGTCAGTTTCTTGGAATTGATACGGGAACTAAAAGCGAGTTACGCAATTTACCTGAATTCTTCTCAGTCTCTTTAAAGAACCTCTCTTTGAATCTAACACTACCTGGATTGAGAGAATTTATTACTTTTATCCACGAGTCTATTCTCAAGGTTGACGTTAATAAGCCAGCTTTAACCTTTGGCGATCCTGTTATTCTTTTTAATACCGAAAAGACCTCTCCGTTCAATCTGCTGTTTTCGATGGAGGATACCGTTGCGAATCCGATTCATTTAATTTTAGGAATAATTTCAGCTTTATATCTGTTGAAGCTGTGCATTCATCGAACGGATAAAAAAACAAGACATTTATTACTTTTGTTGGGGACGATCACCACTGATTGTCTACTATACTGCTATCTGTTGAAATGGCAACCCTGGGGAAATCGTCTGTTGTTGCCTCTATTCATGCTGCAAACTCCGATCGTCAGCTATTATTTTATTCGCTATCTACATATAAAATATCATCGACTGTCTGTGAAGCTGATAGGAGTTATAGGCATTGTCGCTATCTTATATGCCTTAACTCCGATTCGGCATCCGCTCATTCCATTGCCAAATTGGTCATCTTATCTATCGTCTCAGCAGTCGGAATCCATCGTATTATTGTCGCGTCAACAGATTTATTTTAGTGGTTCTCTTAAATTTTTAGACTTCACGTATCACAAAATCGTAAATACGGTTGTTGATCGAGATCATTGCCACACGATCGGGCTAATTTCTGGAGATGATGACTGGGAATATCCGCTTTGGGTATTGTTTAATCAAAAAACAGCAGGAAATTTTCGACTCAAACACGTCAATGTAAAAAATGAGTCTGCCAAGTTAGAGTCAGAATTTCCCGACTCAGAGCTTTGCGCGATCGTCTCCACTAATGGGCGAGTGCAGTCGGTCAAGATACCAGCCAACACGGTAAACTGAGGAACTGATTCTCCCTTTTGCCTCTAGCGACTCAAACTCATGGCATCGTTTTTATTAGAAGTTGGCACAGAAGAACTCCCCGCAAGCTTTGTTGATGAAGCGCTGACACAGTGGCGATCGCGCATTCCCAAAACTCTTGCTGATCATTATTTGACTCCAGCCTCGATCGCTTATTACGGCACTCCTCGCCGTCTTGCGGTCTTAATCAAAGGCTTACCTCTCCAGCAAGCTGACCAAGAAGAAGAGGTTAAAGGTCCACCTGCTCAAGCTGCCTTCAAAGAAGGCAAGCCCACGAAAGCAGCCGAGGGATTTGCTCAAAAGCAAGGTGTTTCAGTCGATGCGCTAGAGATTCGCCCGACCGAGAAGGGTGATTTTGTGTTTGTCCGTAAAGTGATTAAAGGTCGTCCTATTTCCGAGATTCTGACCGAATTGGTGCCCCAGTGGATCACTGGATTAGAGGGCAAACGGCTGATGCGGTGGGGCGATGGCGAGTTAAAGTTTTCTCGTCCGATTCGATGGTTAGTCGTGTTGTTGGATGAGGTCGTGTTGCCAATCTCGATCGTCAGTCATTCTATTCATTATAAGAGCGATCGGATTTCTCACGGACATCGCGTTTTGCATCCTGCTACCGTTTCGATTACCAACGCAGATTCGTATGTTTCAACGTTAAGAAGTGCATTTGTTGAAGTTGACTCTGACCAGCGACAAGCTACCATTCGACAACAGGTAGAAGCCGCTGCTGCTCAGATTGAAGGAGTCGCCACGATCTCGCCTGATCTACTTCGCGAAGTTACAAATTTAGTAGAATATCCGTCTGCTGTGGTCGGCAAATTTGATGCTGAGTTTTTAGAACTGCCTTCAGAAGTGATTACGACTGAAATGGAGAGCCATCAGCGCTACTTTCCAGTTCGCAAACGTCAAGATTCTAATGAACTGTTGCCCTACTTTATCACCGCCTCAAACGGCGATCCGGCAAAGTCTGCCATTATCGCTGCTGGAAACGAGCGCGTGATTCGAGCGCGTCTGTCAGACGGTAAATTCTTTTTTGATGCTGATCGTAAAGTTCCGCTCGATCGCTATCTCCCCAAGCTCGAAACCGTCACGTTTCAAGCTGACTTGGGATCAGTGCGGGATAAAGTTGGTCGCATCGGGACGATCGCGAATCAAATTGCAGCTCAGCTTTCAATAGTTGGCGAACCAAAAGCGTATATCCAACGCGCTGCCCTGCTATGCAAAGCGGATCTGGTGACGCAAATGGTCGGTGAGTTTCCTGAACTGCAAGGCGTAATGGGTCAGAAATATGCTCTCAGCAGCCAAGAACCTGAAGCGGTTGCCACGGCAATCTTTGAGCATTATTTGCCTCGTGGCGCAGGCGACTTCTTACCTCAAACGCTCACAGGTCAAGTAGTGGGGTTAAGCGATCGCCTCGATACTCTTGTCAGCATTTTTGGGTTAGGCATGATTCCATCTGGTTCATCTGATCCGTTTGCGTTGCGTCGGGCTGCGAATGCGGTTGTCAATATCACTTGGTCAGCGAATCTCGCTATTGATCTCTATCAACTTCTAGAACAGATTGTTAATAATTTTTCTATCAATCACGCTCATGTATTAAAAGTTTCTGCTTCAGAATTGCTGCAACAGTTAAAAGATTTCTTTTCACAGCGCATTCACACTCTGCTGAGAGAAGATCGCGAAGTTGATTATGATTTGGTTAACGCTGTGATTGGTGACAACGATCCTGAATACGCAGAGCGATCGCTAAGAGATTTGTTAGATGTGCGCGATCGTGCTCAGTTCCTGCAAACGATTCGCAATGATGGCAGACTTGCCACTATTTATGAAACGGTGAATCGTGCCTCTCGTCTTGCCGCACAAGGAACTCTAGATACCCAACAACTAAATCCTGTCGAAGTGGTGCATCCCGATCGATTCCAAAAAGCCTCAGAGCAGACGTTTTATGATGCGTTAGTCACGCTCTCTCAGCAAGGGCAACAAGACTACCCTAAACTTGTTGAGTTGCTGAGTCAGATTGCTCATGCGGTCAGTAAATTCTTTGACGGTGAAGATAGTGTTTTGGTGATGGACTCTGATCCTGCAATTAAGCAAAATCGCCTTAACCTACTGGGTGTGTTGCGAAATCATGCACGAATTCTGGCAGACTTTGGAGCGATCGTTAAAAGCTAAAGGGAGATTTATGGTTCGTTTTTCTGACTTCTCTGAGCCTCTTCTCGACGTTTTTGATGCTCTGCATAGATTTCGGGAAAGCGATCGGTGTCTTCAGGCTTATACCAGTGGGTATTGGGGTCTGCTTTAATTTTTTCAACAATCACACTAATAGCTTCCGAATCATCTCGATGCTTAAGAATGTAAGCTCTGAGTTCCTTCCGTGTCATAGCATTAAAATCAGGCTTCATTTTCAAAACTCCATTCCCCATCACGGGTGATGATAATTTCTATTTCTTCCCCTGCCAAGATGCAAACATCTCCTGCCCGCTCATCCAATCTGACAAGATAAATTGGACGGTACAGAGTCGTGAGATTTTGACAAAGGATGAAGCACCGAGCTTCTTGTTTTGAGGTTGGGTACAGCGGTCTTCTCATTCTAGCGAGATTTTTTATTTGCTGGAGTTCATCATGTCACAATTGAGTGATTGTTAGGAACTGTTAAGCAGTACGATAAAGAGTGCAAAATTACCGACTCCAATCAGATCTATGTCTCACGCTTGTGTAATCGGACTCGGAAAATCAGGGAATGCGGCGGCTCGATTACTTAAGCGCAATGGGTGGGAGGTTACGATTAGCGATCGGGGCACATCCGACAGCCTGCAACAACAAAAACAGCAACTCAATGCTGAAGAAATTCGCGTCACGCTCGGAGACTCTTTTGATCCAGAATTGACAACGCCAGAGTTAATCGTCGTCAGTCCTGGTGTACCGTGGGATGTCCCTGCTCTGCTGAAAGCGAGAGAAATGGGAATCGAAACGATCGGGGAAATGGAATTAGCATGGCAAAATTTACAGTCCTGTCCGTGGATTGGAATCACAGGTACGAACGGTAAAACAACCACGACTGCGCTAATTGCCGCTATCTTTCAAACCGCCGGATTTCACGCTCCCGCCTTTGGTAATATTGGCTATGCTGCCTGTGAAGCGGCAATGTTAGAACCTCAACCCGACTGGGCGATCGCTGAGTTTAGCAGCTATCAGATCGAAGCCGCACCAACCGTCGCCCCTCAAATTGGCGTTTGGACTACTTTCACCCCGGATCATCTCAGCCGCCACAAAACATTAGAAAACTACTTCAACATCAAAGCTCATCTCCTGCGTCAGTCTAAACAGCAGATTTTTAACGGCGATGATCCCTACTTACGGAATATGGGTATTGGTCAATCCGATCCCGTTGCTGCAAATGCTTGCTGGACGAGTGTTAAGGGTCGATCACAGCTACTCGGCAATCCTGAATTAGGCGCTTATATTAAGGATGGCTGGGCGATCGTTCACAACGTTCCGATCGTCGAAGTCAACACTTTGCGAATGCCTGGATTTCACAATCAGCAAAACCTTCTCATGGCAGTTTCCGCCGCCCATCTTGCAGGCATTGAGAAAGCCGCTATTGTAGACGCGATCGCCAACTTTCCGGGGGTGCCTCATCGGTTAGAGCACATTTGCACTTGGCAAGGCATCGACTTTATTAACGACAGCAAAGCCACGAATTATGATGCCGCAGAAGTCGGATTATCGGCGGTCAACAGTCCGGCGATTTTGATTGCAGGCGGTGAAGCCAAGATGGGCGAAGATGCAGCGTGGCTGAAGGTGATTCAAGAAAAAGCAGCGGCAGTATTGCTGATTGGAAGTGCAGCAGAAACCTTTGCTCAACGGCTAGATCGAGTCGGCTATACTCAGTATGAAATTGTGGAGACGATGGAACGAGCCTTGCAGCGATCGACCGATCTTGCAAAACAGCAATCCGCTCATGTCGTTCTCTTATCTCCTGCCTGTGCGAGCTTTGACCAATATCCAAACTTTGAGCAACGCGGGGATCACTTTCGTCAACTTTGTCTAGAATCGCTTACCTAAAAAGATAGTTTCTAACGCTGATTTTTGAGTTGGATTGCAAGAGGACGATCGTGATTCCGATCCACAAAACCCTATCACCCTTTACAGTCATAGTAGCCGTCTTTCTGCACCGCATTGGGACACCACCAGTTGAGTTTTTTAGGAGCCAAGTGCCTATTTTCCGGGATTTATCCTTAAGTTGAAACCTGGTGGTCGATCGCGTTACAGATCACAACCACTTTATGAGTCAATACAGATTGTTCGCCGTTTGCAAAAGTAGAATTCAAACTGTTTCAGATTATGGTGACGAGATCGGAGTTTCAAACAACTTGCTCAATCTATTATCGAATCTCTGTTGAACCTGAAGCGCACTGAGGGGTGCCGCCCTCCTGCAACTTTGGGGGAGAAAGTGCAGCCGTTGAAGGGGCATTACCTTCACAAATAATCGTAAGCGTTGTAGCTTCTTGGCTACCGCCAGAAGTGACGGCGAATGCTCCACCGACATATCCCTTCAACCCATCTACTTTGGGAGTCGCTGTCGAGATAGCGTAAGTTTTGATTCCCGAACCGTACGCTTGGGTCTTGTACATAAAGTTTGCGGTTTCTGACTGAATGTCAAGTCCTAAATCCTGAATGCTCGACGAAAACTTGTTCTTCTCAAGAAAGAAAGCTTGTTGAGAGCGATTCAGAGCGCCAACATAGGTTTTAGCCTCTGACTGTTTGGCTTTACTCGCTTGACTGAGAAAGGACGGAAGCGCGATCGCACTTACTATCATGATTGAAAAACCAAGGCAGCCGATCGAACCGAGAACGATCGGCAGTTGAGAACGACTGCGCACTTGAGGGACGGTTGTGGAGAAGCCGTTCTCTAAATTAGTCGTTGAAGAATTGCGGGGAGGCAAAGAGGTTTCTACTGAGGGGTTTGAATGAGGTGATGACTCTCGTTGCGGATGAACGTTTGCTTGACGCGGCTGGGAGGGGACTGATGAGGAAGGTGTTGCATCGGGTTGAGCGGGATGAACTTCTAGAACTGGGGTTTCAGTAGCTTCCCGATGAGGTACATGCTTCGTTTCAATCGGGGTAATATCTTCATGACGTAACCCTAAAATCTCTTGATAACGATGCAATTCATCGCGAGTGGCATCACTGAGCGGATACTCCTGCTGAACTGACTCAGCAAACGCTTGTTCGTATCGCAGCAATTTTTTCTGATACTCTCGATAGGGTTTAAGAACCTCATCCTCAATCGCCGTTGCAGTCTCAGAGGTGAGACCTAAGCTATCTCGTAAACTGTCTAAAATTCTGCGACCCACTTTTGAAATTTCTCCCCGACTCGCACGGCGTTCTGCTTCTTTGCGATATGCCAGCTTCGGGTCGCCGATCACCACTTTTGCCAACCGAATCTTAAATCCTTCTTCAACAGCGTAAATTTTGGGTTTCATGGCAGGGGCAGTCTCTTGCACCTTTTTGCGTGCATAGTCGTGTAGTTCATCGACCGAGATCACACCATCACTATCTAGGTCTGCTGCCCCTGTCTCAATGCCTTCTACAATATATTGGGTGTAAACCGATAGCTCAGAGTCTTGCTGCTCAAACGAATATTGGGTCGAAGTGGAAGAGGTCAAAACGGCTCGACCTTCGCCGCCTAATTGAGATTGGATATCGACTATGCCGTCGTCTTTGGCAGTCATCCCTTCAACAAATGCCCCACTAAAGCAACAGTCGATCAGCACCACTTGTCGCTTACAACGTGAATTGCTCATAATATCTTGCACAAACCCTGCAGGGACAGCAGTGGCTTTTGCTAAGTCACCTTTAGAGTTTTTGCGCGTCACACGGGTTGCAAAGTAGAGTCGCCCACTGTCATCTTTGACCCCATGACCAGAGAAAAAGAGTAACACCAAATCTTCTCTAGCGCGATCGGAAAATAAGGTCTCGATCGCGTCCTGCATCGCAAAGGGTTCGGGATTGGAAAGTGTTCTTACTTCATCAAAGCTACCCATTGCTGGATTCTCCAAAACCCGTTGCATGGCTTCAATATCCTTGATGGCTCCCGGTAAAGGGGTAAGTCCGTCTGCGTATTCACTAACTCCAATCAGCAGTGCAATCTTCGCCATAATCTAAATCTCTTATTTGGATGATTGCGAACTCATACTCATTCTGATGCCCCCAGTTATATCAGGTTGAAAACTGGCTTTTCCCTTGGAAGTCGTAAATCTTAAGAAAATCTTTACATGTGTCAGCTTTAAGCTTAATAAGCCTATCAGCCTAAAATGTTTCTTGCTCTACTAATTGTCCGGCTTTGACTTCTAGAATTTGCGAGGAGTTGATCCACTGAGCATCAAAAGAGCCTAAATGAGTTGTTGTGATTAATGTTTGAAAGCGATCTTGAATAGCATCTAACAATTGATTTTGCCGACTCAGATCGAGTTCTGCTAATACATCATCTAAAAGCAATAACGGCGGTTCACCAATCACATCTTCAATCAGTTTGAGTTCGGCGAGTTTGAGGGCGAGGACTAACGTGCGCTGCTGTCCCTGAGAGCCATATTGACGAGCAGGCGTGTTGTTAATGGTGAATTCGACTTCATCGCGATGCGGTCCGACGATCGTAGTTCCTTGATGTCGCTCGACGATCGCCCGTTGCTGAATTTTATCTAGAAACGCTTTTTGCAATGCTTCGGGATTGTCATCTATAAGTTCAACATTAGGCGCATAGCGGATTTCTAACGCCTCGGTGCTGCCGCTAATAGCTTGGTGCCACGATTGAGCGAATGGGACAAGACGCTGCAGCACTCTGGCACGACGACGAATCACACGAGATCCCGCGATCGCGAGTTGAGCATCCCATAACGCTAGTTCTGATGGGTTGGCTGGCTCAGATTCACTCTCAGATTCTGGATTGCTGAATAGATTTTGACGACTCAAATCTGATTTTTGAATGCCTTTTAACAGTGCGTTGCGCTGACGCAGAATTTGATTATATTGCTGAAGCACGTAAGCATAAATCGGCTCAAGCTGCACGAGGAGCGAATCGAGCCAGTGACGACGCTGCTCGGGTCCACCGCGCACTAAATCCAAGTCGAGACTAGAGAATTGCACCATGTTGAGAGTGCCGAGAAAGTCTAGCTGACGGCGGAGATTCAGCCCATTCAAGCCCACGCTGCGACGACCACTTTGGCGAAGCGTCATCGATAAATCGACTTCGCCCATCTCTTTTCGCAAATGTCCGGTAATTTGAGCGATCGTTTCTCCATCGAGAATCAAGTCACGATCGCGAGAGGTGCGGTGCGATTTTAATGACGACATCAACTCGACAGCTTCGAGCAAATTTGATTTACCCTGAGCATTGTTGCCGACCAAGATCGTCTTGGCTGCCGAAAACTCTACTGCCTGATCTGAGTAGTTGCGAAAGTTTCGGAGATGCAGCGTCTTGAGATACATAGTGACAGGCAGGGCTTTTCGGAATGTCTGTAAGCGATCTATTTACTATAAGCCCTGGTGTAAAAGGATATCTGATACCAATTCAATTCTTGAATGCGATAGATTATGGGTCATGGTGCGATCAATGAGACGTTCCACCGAAACGTCTCTACGGCACGGGTAAAATTCATCATTCTATTGCGTTTATCGTTTAATGAGATCGATAGACCTCTTCTGCAACTTGCGCCAATCGCTGCATCGCGGTTTCAAGATCGCGATCGCTGCCAGTTAAACTAATTCGCAAACACTCGTGTTTGTGCGCCCACTCATCTCGCAGCCCTGGGAAAAAGGTGCTACCTGGAACCACAATTACGCCCACATCTTTGAGCTTTTGATAAAACTCCCAGTCGGTGATCGGCAAATCTTGCAGCCACAGCCATGCAAAGATGGCACCTTCGCCCCGATGCAGAAACCAGGGGAGTTCTTGCGGCATAGCATGATCGAGCGTCGCTTCTACGATCGCCATCTTCTCTTGATAAAACGGACGAATCACCGTTTCAGAAATTTCTGCTAACCGACCCGATGCGATCGCACGAGCCGCGATCGCTTGTCCATATCGGGGTGAGTGAATGCACAGATTTGTCTGAAAACATTCGAGAACGTGAACGAGTGACTCATCTCCGATCGCGATGCCTATGCGCTCTCCAGGCAATCCGGCTTTTGACAAACTCATGCAGTGCAGCACGTTGCCCCCAAACTGAGGAGTCATCTCCGTAAAGTTAAGCGCCGGAAACGGAGGAGCATAGGCAGAATCAATCAACACAGGCACATCATGAACTGCCGCTAGCGTTGTAATTTTGCTTACTTCGTCATTGCTCAGAACATTGCCCGTCGGATTGCAAGGACGCGAAAAAATCACGCAACCCGTGTTTTCAGTAATCTGTAGCTGAGTGAAATCAGGACGATATTTAAAGCGGTGAGCCGTTTGATCGAGATCCAATTCTGGTTTATAAGCAATCAAGGCTTCTGGAGTCAGCGTCACTCCGCCATAGCCCGTATAGTCTGGACTTAAAGGCAACACAATCTGACGCAGCTCTCCGTTGGTTGCATAGCCTCCAAAGGCATTGGCAGCATAGAAATAGAGACTTTGACTCCCTGGCGTGATCAAAATATTTCGCTCGGTCAGGCTTAACCCATAGCGCTGGTTAAAATCTTTGACGACTGCATCAACAAGCGGTTGATATCCCTGACTTGCCCCATATCGACAGACGACATCCCCATAATCAGAACTCGCTAGGAGATCGGCAGTACAGTCACGCCAGAGTTGTTCGACTTCTGGCAAAATCACCGGATTTCCGGCACTTAAATTAATAAAAGCTCGATCGCCACCTGCCCGCAGCGTCTCGATAATGTCTTTCATAATCGCCCGCACTCCAGACAGACGAGACATCTCAACCCCAAGTTGACTGAGGACAGGATTCATGGCACATCTTGTGTTTAAACAGCGATTCGATGCTAACTGATATCTAACGGCGATCGCCAGTTGCCTTTGAATCATCTTTATCTGTAGAAAGTAGTGTGATTGCTAAGTTTGTCACCTCAGTCAAGACGCGACACAACTCAGAATTCCTGAATGATTAAACGATCGAATTTGTAGAGAAAAAAGACAGTTTATGCTGCAGATGTTCTCGCAGAACAAAAAATGCCTCTGCGATATGACAAGTATATAGATGAGTTGTTCTGCAACCCCAAAAATCTTCACTCTCTACTCTACGTTCGGACGATCAATCCCATGACACTCTATGTTGGAAACTTGTCTTATCAAGCCACTGTGGATGACTTGCAGTCTGTGTTTACTGAATATGGCACTGTCAAGCGCGTCGTTTTACCCACCGATCGTGAGACAGGACGAATGAGAGGGTTTGCCTTTGTCGAGATGACCGAAGATGCCCAAGAAGATGCCGCGATCGTCGAGCTAGACGGAGCCGAATGGATGGGGCGACAACTGCGCGTTAACAAAGCAAAACCTAAAGAAGACAGTCGTGGAGGAATGGGGCGAGCTTAATAAACACCAATCCATTCATAGTGAAAGGTTCTTGCTAGAGCCATTATCTCTCAGCAAGAACCTTTGTCGTTTATTCAACCCTATTTGGCTTCTGAGCCAGCAGACCAATGTTAAACTGCGCGACGAGTAAACAAGCCCCACAAGAAGATAGCAACAATCGCACCCAAGACTGCGACAAAGATTCCAGGAATGCTCAAGCTAGCAGCGGAGCCGATAGCCAGGTTTCCAGTGTTTATAAGGCTAAACAGGCTACCGCCCACAAATGCGCCAATGATTCCAAGAATGATTGTCCCAAGAATGCCACCACCTTGGTCACCGGGGTAGATAGCTTTCGCGATCGCACCTGCAATTAATCCTAAAACAATCCAAGCAATGATGTTCATTTTTGACTTCTCCTAAAAATTTATGTCCACAAAATAAGCATATCAATGGGCGTTAATTCAGCCTATCTATCAAAGGAGATAACTCAAAACATCCTTTGGAATAGATGACTCTGATCCGACTTTAGAGATGAACTTAAAGCGAGAAACGAGTGCCAAAACCACTGATGTAGAATGACTTTCAGCGTTTGTAAGGATGTTTTATAAGTTTCTCGCTGCCCCTTAAAGTGACTGCTTCTCTGACCTCTTTTTAATATATGAGGTGATCCCAGCTTTCTTCCTTCCCAAATTTCTCTCACACCACAGTCCAACGTGCATAATGTAGGCTGAGTTTAAACTGCAACAATTTTGTTGTCGATTGAGGTTGATGGCAATGGTTGGTTGCTCAACTCTCAAGCCTGAGTTGTTTTGGAGAGTCGATGTCCGGGTACATCCTGATTCTGGCAGTGTTAATTCTAGGAGGCGTGATTGCGACGGTTGGCGATCGCATCGGCACGCGCGTGGGCAAAGCCCGCCTCAGCCTATTCAACCTGCGCCCTCGTCGCACGGCTGTTTTAGTCACCATCTTCACAGGAACTCTGATCTCAGCGACCACATTAGGCATCCTGCTAGCGACTAGCGAACAGCTTAGAATTGGCATCCTTCAGTTAGGACAGCTTCAGAAAAAGATTTCAGGAATTCGAGAATCTCTAAACAAAACAAGTCAAGAGTTGAAAATTACGACTGAGCAAAAAGGTCAAGTTGAGACCGAACTCAGCAAAACTAAATCAGAACAAGCCAGAGTTGAAGCACAGCTAAGCCGCATCAATCAAAACTTGAAGCAGGCAACCGCTCGACAAGCCAAAACCGATGCTCAACTGAGCTTGACAGAAACTCAGCGCGATCGCGTTCGCAGTCAACTGGGCACCGTCTCTCAACAAGCCACTCGGCTGCGATCGGAAATTAATCAACTTCAATCCGAGCGGCAGGTTCTGATTGCCGAACGCAGCCGAGTGCAGGCTCAAATCGCTCAACGAGATGCAGAAATCGTAAAGCGCAACCAATTGATTGAGCAGCGTGATCTCGATATTGCCAGCCGCGATACCGTGATTGCCCAACGGGAACAGCGACTTAAAGAGCTTGAGACTCAGCAAGCATTTTTAGCCCAAGAAGTGCAGCGATCGGAAGAAGAAGCGCGACTGATTCGATTGGGGATCTTGGGAATTGAGCGAAATCAGGTTCTTGCGTCGGCAGTGGTGCGAGTGGTTAACCCCAAAGTCGCAAGTCAAGCAGTCGATCAGCTTTTGCGAGAAGCAAATCGAGTTGCCCTGCAAAGAGTTCAGCCTGTTGGGGCAAAAGTCACCGACCAAATTGTGCAAATTACCACTCCTGAAGTCAAACAACTAACAGATCAAATTTCCGATGGTCAAGACTATGTGGTGCGAATTCTCTCTGCCGCAAATTATGTCAAAGGCGAGAAGACTCCGATCTCCATCTTTGCTGACGCAGTGCGAAATCAGGTGTTGTTTCTCGCGGGGGATGTGATTGCGGCGAAGTCGATCGAGCCTGCAAAGCTGTCTGGCACTGAGCTAGATCAGAGCATCAGTCAATTAATTGATGCCTCTAGATTCCGTGCTCGTCGCGCTGGAGTGCTCACCAACGCGGTGCAGATTGGTGGGGTGCAGTCGCTCCAGTCGTGGACGAGTTTTGCTGAAAAACTGCGGCAGTTTCAAACTTCGGTTGAGGTGCGGGTGGTGGCTGCCGAAGTCACTTATACGGTCGGACCGCTCAAAATTGAGTTAGTCGCTGTGCAGAATGGACAAGTAGTGCTGAGAACCTCTTAATGTCAGGATAAAGCACAAAGGACAAAGGGTGAGAAATGATAGGGTAGGCAAGTGAGATGCACCGGAGACAAAATAGATGATTGCAGAGGCTACCTTTTTTGATCAGCCTGTGATTTTAGGGTTCGATCCGGGGAGTCAGAAATGTGGATTAGCGGTGATGGGAGTCGATCGACGGTTGTATTATCACCAAGTTGTGACCGCAGATGCCACGATCGCCACAATTCAAACGCTTCGTCAGCAGTTTCCAGTGTCTCTATTAGTTATTGGAGACCAGACCGCCTCCAAATCTTGGAAGCAAGCCCTCGAAGAACAGTTATCCGACCCGCTGCGAGTAATTACTGTAGATGAGCGTCACAGCAGTTTAGAGGCGCGCGATCGCTATTGGCAGATGTATCCCCCAAAAGGGCTGAACCGCCTCATTCCACAGGGGATGAGAACGCCGCCACGGGCGATCGATGATATCGTCGCAATTTTGCTGATCGAGCGCTATCTAGAACGATTGATCAGTTAGGACACGGATCAAAGCTCGGCTCGAATCGTAAACGAATAGTCTCCGCCTGGTTCCAATTGATAATCTTTCTGCTCTAAAAATCTTCCGAGTGGCTCTTTAATTAAGGCTCGACCGAGAGAAGGCTCAACGCACAGTTCTCCTTGACGGAAGTGCCAGTAAAAACTCCATTCAAATTGATTGGCTCTCACTTCGCCCTCAATGCTGCCCTGCTGCCAGGACTGGCGAGTAATGCGAACATGGGCAGTGGTTTCGGGAAGGAGTTTTGACACAATGATTCAGACGGTCGGTTGCTCAACACTACGATTGTTGTAGAGACTCATCGATTTTTCAACCCCTTGTTTGAGACTGAGTTCGATCGCGCCCACGGTCAAATCGAGAACGTCTGGAATCAGCTTTGCCTCAGCAGCCGAGAAGGTGCCCAATACATGAGACGCTCCATCTTTGTCTCCAGGCAAAGATTTTGGGCTGCCGATACCGATTCTCAACCGAGGAAACGTTTGCGTCCCGAGATGGGCGATCGCTGATTTCATTCCGTTCTGTCCGCCTGCCGACCCGGATAATCGGATGCGAATTTTTCCCATCGGCAAATCCATATCGTCATAGACCACGAGCACCGATTCGGGCGATAGTTTATACCAATCCACCACTGCTCGAATTGATTGACCTGAATTGTTCATAAAGGTCAACGGCTTTAGCAATCGAATTTTGTTTCCTGAATAGGTACCCTCGCCGACGATGCCTTGAAACTTGCGGTTTTCGGCTAACGGAATTTGCCAGACTCGTGCAAGCGTGTCGATCGCCATAAACCCAATGTTGTGGCGAGTCTTCTCATATTTGCTGCCGGGGTTGCCCAACCCCACGATTAGCTGAGGAATGATCAACTTGGGGGGCGCGGTTTCCGTTATGTCCAATCTAGGCATCTTTCTCAGCGGTGACAGTTTCAGAAGGGGGTGCGATCGCATCCTCTGCTGGGGCAAGCGTTGGTTGAGATGGCTCTAAGGTTGCTTCCATTGGCTGGCTAGGAGTTTTTGCAATTTGTTCGGCTTCCCGCTTAAATTCCGATTCAAACTCCTTCGAGGCATCTTGAAAACTGCGAATTCCTTTGCCTAGACTGCGCCCGATTTCGGGGAGCTTTTTCGGACCAAACACCAGTAGAGCGACCACCATGATCACCACCATTTCTGGTAAACCAATGCCAAAAAAGTTCATAGACTATCTCCCTCAACGTTCTCAACCATTGTAAAGAGTTTTGAGTTTTGAGTTTTGAGTTTTGGGTTCAAGACGCGACTCAATTCCTCAAAAAAAATCCCGGACAAGCCGGGAAATCTAAATGCACTACTAACATTAACGGTCTGAAATTAGCTGCCTAAGCTTCTCCAATCTACAGAGAACCCATCCAAGATGAGGGAGGAGTTGTAGATTTGCAGAATGATCAGCAGGAAGACCAAAAACAGCCCCATAAACACTACCATCACAGGGGTTGTGCCCCAGCCGGGGACGACTTTACCGTATTCAGAGTTCAAAGGTCTTAAAACATCACCTAACCGCGTCCGCTGTGCCATAGCTCACCTTAATGATAATCTCGACAAAAGTTGTAAATACTTCGTAATATTATAGAGGAACGACCTCATCATTTAGAAACTCAAATGGAACCTGCAATAGCTCTTAACATTTCAATTTTGGCGACGATCGTCGGCTTAACTGGATACGCTGTCTACACGGCGTTTGGTCCCCCAGCGAAGGAGTTGGATGACCCGTTTGAGGATCATGAAGACTAATTTTCGCTATAAACCTTCAACGGCTTCTCATCTTCCGAGGTTCGATCGTGGATTTTGCGAGAGTGAGAAGCTTTTGATTTTCCAAGGTTCGATTAGATGAGGATCACGATCGTCCTCCCGAAAACGCTCTAATAAATCGATAGAATGTTCAATTTTGAGTCCTAAATCATTCTTGAAGACGAGTTCTGCTGTTTCTCCGTGACACTCATAGCAGCGCAAAACGAACTTTTCTGAATCGTCCTCAGATTGCTTGAATGCCGTCAAAATAAGATTTTCTGATTGCAAGTCCAAAAATGATCCGACGGGTGGAAGGGAGCCTTGAGCATTCGGGCGATCGAGATGCACCACTTTCAGCGGTTGATTGAACTCGCAGCTTTTACGGACGGTTTGAGCCGATCGCCAACTCCCAGCGTGAGGATAAATGGCATAGGTGAAGGTGTGAGTGCCCAAATCGGCTTCGAGATCAGGAAACTCAGAGCCGCGCAGTAAGGTGAGACGAATTTGACTTGGCTGACAGTCGTAGCCGTGTTTGCAATCGCAGAGGATGCTAACGCCATAAGACGGATCGCTTAAATCTGCCCAACCGAGAGCAGGCACTTCCCACTGGGCTTTTTCACGACCGCTCTCTGGTTCTGTGGTTCGCTCGATCGCTCCGCAAGGCATTTCATAAGTGGCAATGTCAGCGGCGATCGTCAACGGAAAGGCAGCTTTCACAACAACATGCCGTTCTTGCCAATCAATTTCATTTTGGATTTTTAGAATCGATGAATGTTGCTCCAACCGATAGGTTTGTTTGAATGTGGATTTTCTAATTTTGCGAGTGACGCAGATCTGTTGATCGCCCGTTTCAATCTTCATCAACTCAACAAGTAAACGAGGCTGTTTTGCATAGTCTGGATCAATATTCCAAGCATCCCAATATTGACCTGAATCTGGAAATGCTTGAAGTTGATTTCCTGCTGCACCTAAGACTTCTCGCTGATTGACTTTGTCAAAAATACTAGACAAATCACCCGTTTGTGGATCAACGACCACTTTAAGGTATTGATTCTCTAGCTCCCAAGGGGTGCCGTCATCTGCACTCTCATTATTAGGAACGATCCAGAACGCTCGATACCCGATCGCTGGAATATTAGTATTTTCTTGAGGACTGAAAACCTTCCATTCATCATCGATATCTTCAAGGGATCGCTCCCAATTAGACGGATTAAATACTACGATCGCGGTTGCTTCTAGGCAGGGTGATGGAGGTAAATTAACTTCGTGAGCGATCGTATTTAATGACTCCTGGATAATAGTTGAACAGATACGATCGCACTTTTGCCATTCTTGATTTGCATCGGCAAAAACTTGAGTAATTGAAGACCCTGGAAGAATGTCATGAAATTGATTGAATAATGCTTTTTCCCATGCGGTTTCTAGCAATTCTTTTGGATAGAAATTACCGATCGTTAAAGTAGCTATAGATGCAAATAATTCTGCTTGATAGAGTTTCTTTTCACAGTCACGGTTTTGTTGTTTTTGCTCGGCGTGGGTGGTGTAGCAGCCGCGATGAAATTCTAGATAAAGTTCGTCATCCCAAACAGGAGATGTCTGATCGGCAAACTCGTCTAAGTATTCCACGACGCTCGTAAACTTTAATGTTGGAAAGAAAGGCGACGTTTGCCAGCGTCGAGCAATCTCTAACATATCTCGCGTTGGACCACCTCCATGATCGCCTACACCGGGCAACCAGAGAGAATCTAGCAGACCTGTTTTAACTGTCCACTCCCAAGCATAAGCTGCTAGTTTGATCGGATCGATGCCCTCTCCGATCGGAGCCGACATCACGCTAGAAATCTGGCTACCATCAGGCGATCGCCACTCAAAAATCTCGTGTGGAAATGTTGTTGTGTCATTCCATCGCAACTTTTGAGTCACAAAATAATCGACTCCACCTTGTTTAAGCAGTTGCGGTAATTGCCAGCAAAATCCGAAGCTATCAGGCAACCAAGCGACTCGATTAATATCACCAAACTTTTCTTGACAATAGCGTTGCCCATAGAGAAGATGACGCGCGATCGATTCTCCACTAATTAAATTTAACTCTGGCTCAATCCACATGCCGCCGATAATTTCCCAGCGTCCCGCTCGCACCTGTTGCTGAATCTGAGCAAACAGTTCAGGGCGGTTTAGCTCCATCCACTCATAGAGCGCTGGAGTCGAATGACAAAAGGTTAATTCAGGAAAATCTTTTTGGAGATTGAGAACCGAATTAAACGTTCGTTCGGCTACTTTCCAAGTCTCGTCAACTGTCCAGAGCCACGCCATATCTAAATGAGCATGACCGACTAAATAAATTGTGTGTTGTTTGAGTCTCGAACTAAACGGTTGAAGATGAGATCGAAGGTTCTGTAGTGATTGATTAAAGCAAGCGCGATCGCTAATAGCCCCCCAATCAATACTCTGAAGTATTTCTGAAATCCCCCCTAATCTTTCTAGCTCAAACGATTCTAAATAACTTTGTAAGACAGCTAACTCATCAGCAACAAAACCCGGATCAATGTCATCATCATTTGATTCGTAGATGAGGCGCGATCGTACCAACGCTCCATCGTCATGTCCTGGACTCACTAACCGAAGTGTGACCGTAATCATCTCACCCAAAATCACAGACGGACTGAGCACAACTCTGGCTGAATGGTCAAACAAATCTCCTTCTTGGACAAGCTGACCATTGACATAAACCTCTGCCACTTCAGCCCACCAGGTCAATGCCATTCGCAGCGTTAAACCTTCTAACAAATACCCTTGCAGAGACTCTGGCAAGACGAATTGCTGATGGAGCCAGATAACCTGATGTCCCTTTGACCAGGCGATATGGTGTTTGGCATTGAGTTCGCAGGGCGGTTGCTGTAAATCGAGACTTTGAGACGGATTGGTGAGACTCGATCGCCAGCCCGTTTGCACATCACGCTGGGTCAGTTGGTGCAATCGATCAACCACTCCTGAAATCTGGTGACGATGATTTTCAGTAGAATCGCTCATAATCATCATGGCTACCTATCCAGAACCACGTCACTATATCGTCTTCCAAGATTCCAAGAGCGCGATAATTACGCGTTACGCGGACTGACCAAATTCCTTCCTCGCTGTTGATGCACTTAAAACGCAACGATGGATGAAACGGATTATCTGCCCACAGTCGATAAGCTTTTCGTGCTGCCTCTCTGACAGAATTGCTCAGTGGGTAATACTTAGCCCAGAATGACGGCAGCGTCGCAGACTTCATAGCTGCTCATAATCCATCGGTACCGATTGCCCTTCTGCAATTTCTTGCTTTGCTTGTCGAGCTGCTGCACTCAAACTATTTTGTGTTCGCTTAAATGAAGTCTCCCACCGTGTTTCGTCTTCCAAATCGGTGATGTATTCGCGAATATGCTCGGCTACTCGCTCTTGCAAATCATCGGGCAGAGATTCGATCATCTTGACAATTGTAGTGATGGCAGCCGAAGACATAAGTTACCCGACAATAGCAAAAGGGCATTTTTATTCTAGAAGCTATTGTCTGTTAATCGTGATAGGTTCAATTCTTGCTTGGCAGTAGCGATAGGTCTGATTCTGCTACTCGAAGTTCATGATCAGGATAGCTCTCGACAAATGTATCTACCTCTCGCAGACGCTCTGGAAGCGGCTCATAATCTCCACCATATCTGTGGAATCGGAATCCCAAGGCGTATAACGTCTGGACTTTTCTCCATTGCTCATCGTCACGATGCTTTGGAGCTTTAAACGCACGTCCCATAAGATAAATAGTCCTGCCACATTCTGGGCAGATGTGATCTTTCTCGTAAGTCAACTTAAAACTTTTTCGACAACTGAAACAGGCATGGGCACCTAAATATGCGTAGGAACGCCGTATTGAGAATTGGGAATTTGACCCAATTCGACGATTTCCTGGGTTGCGCCGAATTTCTGTACGACGATTCTTCTCTTCCTTTCGTGACATAACCATCTCAAGTTGTCTTACAGATCTCTCAAGCAGCAGAACAATAGCATTAGAGGTGCGGACAGAATACACTAACAGGGACAGACTTTAAGCGACAGATCACCCATAGCCCAAAGTCTGAAATCGCTACACAGACGTTCAAATCGCCCCCTTAAGTCTATGTCTTCATCTGGTCGCTTTCAAAGCCATCTTTTTAATTTTGTTTCACAGCAGGCACGCAAACTAGCTGACCAGACCAAACAGGCAAGGCGGCATCTCAAAGTGGCGACTATTTGGGGCACACAAATTCTGCTTTATCCAGTTTATGTTCTAGTGCAATCGACTCGACTCATCGGGCAGCGAATTGAACAAACCGTGCGACGATCGCGCCTCCACTTCAGCAAAGCATCAGATCCGTCACCAATCTCTGAGTCTCTGACCATTGACACCCCAATTCAGCGAGTGTTAACTGCCGTTCAAGAAAGCTGGCTACTCACTAGCGCTGAATCGACAGATCCTGAATTCATTCAGTCGCTGACTCAAACATCTGTCGCACCTATCACGACGATTCAAGGTATTGCCTCGTTGATTCCGACTAGAAAGCTCGTTTTAGTGACGATCGACAATCAAGTTATGGATGTTTTGACGATCGAGCAGCAAGACCATCTCAAACAGCGCATCATTTGGGAGATGGCAAACTATTGGCGATATTGGCGACGGCACTACATCGCTCAAGCCCATTCCACCCTTTTGCTTCCGCTCGAAGACCGCCCCACATTGCTGCCCCCGGTGCGAGTGTTTCGGCAACTCATGGCTTGGGTGCAAAGCGGACCGATCGCGATCGCCGTCAATCTTTTTCAAGAATCAGCACTCGTCGCTCAATCAACAGAGCTAGATTGGTTTACAACCGACGTGACGCTCTCTGCGTTTAATCCGGCTGGGTTGATTCCTCATATTCCGACTCCTGCCGACGTTGCGGGCTTGATTCACCAATTGCCCTCGCTAGGAGAAATGGAATCGTTGGTTCGAGCCGCAATGCGATATTTCTTTGGCGATCGTCCGACAAAACAGCTAGAGATGGGCGTTGGCTATCCGACTTCAGCGGCAGAAGATTTTTGGCTCACCTCTGATGAGGTGTTTGGCAAAGCTGGAAAACTCCAAGCCTCACCTGCTCAATCTCGCCTACGAGGAAAATCGGCAAATATCCGCATTGAGAAGGCATTTATTCCGTTAGCTCACCTATCCGCTCACGCAGACAGATTGCCAGAAAGCAGCGAAACTCTCGCTCTCTCGTTTCAACCAGACGTTGCGATCGGACGCTCGATTCAAAATTGGCTGAAACGTTCTCTCCCAACGCAAAAATTGCGCCCTCGCTCAAAATCACCGATCGTTTACCAAAAGCTCAACCGTAGCCAACTGACTCAACCTGCCAAACCTCAGCCTCTTACGACCCAGAAAGATTCGTCTCAGAGTTCGGTTGAGGTGACTCTCGATCGCACCCTAACCAAAACCAGTCAGAACCCGATCCGATCAGTTCCGCTAGACTACATTGAGACCAGAGCCACCCCGATCGGCTACGTCAAATCGCCGCTCACAAAATTTCTAGAATGGCTTGATTCAGGAATCGTCTGGCTAGAACACAAACTAGCCGCCTTGTGGAACTTCCTAACTCGCGGATCTTAAGCCTTCACCTTTTCGTAATAATTGCACCCCTCTTTAGGTAATATATAGAGACGATCCCGTCCCTAACGGAACTTTTCCCGCCTTTAATCACTCTGGAGATATCAGCATGGTGGCACTTAAAATCGTTGTCTATATCGTTGTTGCCTTCTTCTCACTGTTATTTATTTTTGGATTTCTATCCAGCGACCCTTCCCGGAACCCCAAGCGGAGAGATTTGGAATAACTCCAATCCCATCCCGCAGGTTAGAGGGCAGTCCACCACTGTCCTCTTTTTCATTCTGGTGCGGGGCTTGTCAGGCGTTTCGATCGAGTAACTTTAGCGTATGCCTTTTCCGGTTCTGCCACCCGAACCACCATCTATCACCAGTCCTTCTCAGTTTGCTTCCCCTGTGCCGCCGACCGTGGCGGCTCCTATCTCTACGGAGTCTGTTCAACCGAGTGTGCAGGAATCTATCAAGCCTGCTCCTCCTGAGACTTTTCCGGTCACCCTGGCAGATTTGAGCGCTTCAAAGACTTCACGCGAAGCTGCTGCACTGAGCAGGTTAGAAAATCTGTCTCCTAAATTAGCCCCTCAAAGCTCTGACGGGGCAAAAGATTTATTACCCATTGAGTCGGCTCAGATTCCTGAGAGCGAGCCATCAACTCCACTGCCACCGAGCCAAATTTCTCAGCCTATCCCTCCGTTTAGTCCGGCTCTAACCCCATCGCCTGCTCCCACGAACGCGGTTCCCCCCGCTAATAGTCCCGTCGAACAGTTGGGGAGAGAGGGAATTTTAGAGATAAAGGCAGATCGCCAGGACTACGACACCCAGCGACAAATCTTTACAGCCGAAGGAAACGTCTCACTCAAATTTCGAGGGGCACTGCTAACGGGCGATCGAGTTCAGGTTAACCTAGTCAACCGACTTACCGTCGCTGAGGGCAACGTGGTGCTGACGCGAGGGCAGCAGATTTTGCGCGGTCAGCGATTCCGCTATAACCTGATTCAAGAAGAAGGCGTTATTGAACAAGCGGCAGGAGAAGTCTTTCTAGCCAGCACCGCCGACGACTTTAACCCCAACCTGCCTACTGACATCACCGCCGGAACAGTGCCCGGACGATCGGTAGGCGATCGCGCCATAGCAGTTCAACCTCCTCAACAGGTGTCAAGCCCAGGCGGAATAAATCTGACGCTTGGCTCACGACGCAACATATCGGGGGCAGCAGTCATTCCGCGGTCAGGGGGTGAGGTTAGACGAGTGCGGTTTGAAGCCGAACAGATTGAGTTTTACCCAGAAGGATGGCGTGCCAAAAACATTCGCCTGACAAACGACCCGTTTTCGCCCCCCGAGCTAGAAGTCAGAGCTGAACAGGCGCAACTGACGCGGCTCTCACCATTGCGTGACGAATTGGTCGCTACTCGCCCACGCTTAGTGTTTGACCAGCGGTTTGCATTGCCTCTGCTGCGAAATCGCGTCATCTTCGATCGCAACGAACGTCAGCCCGCTCTGGTCAATTTTGGCTTCGATACTAACGATCGGGGTGGAGTCTTTATCGAGCGAGAAGTAGAAGTCTTACCTCAAGGTCCAGTTCGGTTTACGTTGACTCCACAATTTCTGTTGCAGCGAGCTATCACCAACGGCGGGAACCCGTTTGCTCTAGACAATTTTGCTGTGAGAAGTAAACTGTTGGTTCCGATCAGTCCGCGGACTCAAATTCGTGCGGTCGGAGTATTGACCAGTCTAGATCTTGGCAAAGTTGAAACCAATCTGCGGGCAAGTGTTAGAGCGCAGCAGTTGATCGGAACGCACACGCTGAGTTTGGAGGCAAGTTATCGCGATCGCCTCTTTAATAATTCCCTAGGCTTTCAAGATATCCAAAGCAGTATTGGGGTGTTGTTTTTCTCACCTACGATCGCGCTCGGGGACACAGGCATCAATCTCAGCTATCAGGTGGGATATCAATATGTGAATGCTGATACTGATCGAGCTGACCTTTTAGAGCCGATTCGACGTAATAATCGCATTAGTCTAAGTCGGTTTCAAGCGAGTGCAGCCTTGAGCCGTGGCTTTTTGCTGTGGCAAGGAAAACCTGCCCCCGCTACTCCAACTGAAGGGCTACGATATTCTCCGAATCCAATAGTTCCCTATCTTTCGGCAGCCGTTGGGTTAACTGGCGTGGGCACCTCCTATAGCAATGGCGACACCCAAAACAACGTGAATGGTAGCGTCTCTTTATTTGGACAGTTTGGTCACTTCTCGCGCCCATTTTTTGACTACACCGCATTTAACCTTACCTATACGCAGGTGGTTCGAGACGGGTTGTCACCCTTTTTGTTTGACCGGGTAGCCGACGATCGCATCCTTTATGCAGGCATAACACAACAACTTTATGGACCGTTTCGCCTCGGCTTTCAGACTGCTTACAACGTTCAGACGGGTCGAGAAATCAGCACCGATTACGTTTTAGAGTACAGTCGCCGCACCTATAGCGTGGGGTTGCGCTACAACCCTGTTCAGCAACTCGGCTCGGTGAGTCTGCGGATCAGCGACTTTAACTGGACAGGTGGAAATGAACCCTTTAGTGGAAGTGGGGTCACCCCGGTGCAGGGCGGCGTGATTCGTCAGCCTGAGTAGATCGTGTTGAGTGAAACTAATCTAAACTCAAAGCAGACACCTAGAGTGGCTAGGGTGACTCATATTTATGACGGAACTGGCAAAAGGTCTTCAAGAACCCGAAAAAAGTGCGATCGTCCATGCAACCGATCTGCTGACGCACTATAGTTTTGATCTGGGCGATCGCACGGTTAGCCATCTGACTCAGCACTGGCTAAAAGACTTTTCGGCAAGCTGGATTCGGTCAGCCGTGATCGAGGCGCTTTATCAAGGACGCTATAAAGCCGTTTCGGTCGATCAAATTTTGCTGCTTTGGAAGCGGCGCAATCAGCCGTGCTATCACTTTAACTATGAGTTTGAGCGGCTGGTCTGCAACAAATTTCCCAGAGATTTGCGACAGCGATCGCTCACCGTCTCGCCCGTCGCGTTAGGAACCCCTCAACCCCTGTTGAATGAATCCGTTCCCACTTCAACACCATTGGATGCCGAGGAGCCGATTCCTGCATGGGTGGCTTTGGCAGAGCAGATTCAGCGAGATGAAGGGAGTGAATCGGAAATCGAGGGCAGATCTGTCTTAAAACACTCCGAATTTGAGGACATCCTAGAACCAACAAGCCCTTTAGCAGAGGCTGAAAACCTTCATACAATCGAAGCGTTGCCCGATCCATCAGCTTCAGTAGATGATATTAAAGCAAAGCGACTTCTTAAAAAGATTGAAGCGCCAGCGTTGAATTTAACGGGCGCGATCGTAGAGTCTGAAGAGTCCCAACCGCCGATTCATCACTTCACACCGCCGCCATCTGTATCTGACTTTCACAGCAAATTAAAAGCGGTTGCAGAGAGTGGAGGAGAGGAGTCTTCGTAGGAAACTGTTGCAGGCGATCGAGATTCCGAAGTTGTAGGGGTGAGTCATTCGGGCTAGGGTTTCGCTCTTTTCACAAAGTCCGCTGAATGCTTTGCCCAAGCAACCACACCTCACGAAGAAGTAGCCGCTTCATCTGCTGCTTTTTCGGGTGGTTTGGTCACCCCCATGCGGATTTCAGAACAGAAAGAAGTCATGCTAAACCCACCCATCCGCTTGAGAACGCTGTGACGTAAGCGCACATTCGGGCTTTCAAACCAAAACCGCTCCTTAGCGTACAGTGTCTCAGACTCGGTTGTGAGCGTCAGTTCGTCACCCTTCATTAAATAACGACCCGAAGCCACTTTTTCAGCACCACCTGTGTCGCGCAACAGTTGACCTTCGTGAAAATTTTCAGCAGTTTTCAGAGGCACTAAGACAGTAGATCCGGCGTGGTTTTCCTGATCCCAATCCATCGTGCCATTCCAGGTAACGCGAGTACCGCACAGCGCCATAGCCGGATCGACTTTATGGCGTTCGCACAGTTTGATCACGTCAGGATGGGTTTTATCGAGCATCTCAATCACAATATCTGATCTGCCCCCTTCTTGCTGTTTAACCACCACGTTATGACTGGTTCGCAATGAAGACCATTTACCTGCGCTCTGCTGAAAAAACTCGACGATATCCATGAAGCAAAGATCCTGTTTAGCGGCTCATATAACCATCTTAAATTCTAAGGGGTTTGATCGGAAGTGGCAGCGATCGTAGATGCGCCATCGAGACTGCCACATTCACCGTTATAGAGACTCGATCGTTGCCTTTAACCCCTGACTTGTGAGCATTTGCACCAGTTCATTGGCTTTTTCTTGTTCACCAAATGCCCCAGCTTGCATCAACGCCCGTCTTTTAGAAGACACCGTGAAGGCACCGGGTACGATCGCTTTCACCTGGGCTTGCTCACGATCACTAATGGCTTCGACCACGACGCGATAGCGCAATCCCATGGTGGCACGATTGGGCAGTGCAGGGGGACTATCTGGAGAGTTTCTCGCACTCTGCCAAACTGGAACTGTGGGCATGTTACCGACATTTCCGATCGGGGCATCGCCTCTTGGGACGGGAAGCACTGCTAGAAAGTTAGACATCGGAATCGATGAAGACGATCGTGCGGGTGCAATCGCTGTCGGGGTGGAGGCAACTGAGCCAGAGTCAGGCGATGGCACAGGAATCTCGATCGCTCCTGTTAGGGGCTGCTGGCGGTTAAGCAAAGAAGGCTGAGGATTGGAAATAGGCGGTGTAATTTGAATGGAAGCCGCGATCGGTTTCGGGGCTGGAAGACGAGCAGCACTAGTCACCGCAGGTCTAGAGAAAAGGGGAGTTTTCTGACTTTCTGGCACAGAACTCATGCCACGATGGTTTGAGGAGTTGACAAGTACTGGAACTGGAATCGGAACGCTAGGTGACTGGTCACGAGGAAGCGATTGCCCAAACCCCATTGAAGAGGCAATGCTGGCTGGGAGCGCGATCGGGCTATCCGACACCGTAGCGGTTCCTGAAAAGTCTAGTTTGCCATTGGTTTTGGTCGAGGCAATTTGGTTGCCAAACGTCGGAATGGTCTGGCTACTTGCCTTGCTGTTGATGTCAAGCTGACCATTGTTCAAGAACGTATTATTTCCTGGATCAGCAGACGTACCTAGATTGGGACGAGCGTCGGAGATGGCAACCATGCCGTCTCGATCGTTGCCATCGACCACATTATTACGAAGAATTGGGCGTGCCTTTCCTTGAATTACAATGCCATCTTTATTTTGAGTAATTCGATTGCCGACGATTCGCGGAGCCGCGTTTTGAGCAATATTAATGCCAAATCCAGTTTTCTCAAAAATGTTGTCCTGTAGCTCTGGGCGAGACGTGCCGTAGATCGTGATGCCGTTCGCTCCGTTTTGATAGAAATAATTATTGCGAAGAATCGGCGCACTGCTGCCTACCACAGACACCCCATCATGTCCATTAGCCGTAAACGTGTTGTCACTCACAACCGGGCTAGTCGATTCAACCCACAGTCCGTAGCCTTGATTTGTAGGATTGCTCACCGTGACTCCGGTCAACCCTGCTTGATTGGCACCCACGATCGTCACATTCTGTCGAGCAAAACTGCGGCTTAAAAAGAATCCGCTGCCTTTGATGATTACGGTTTGACCGCGATCGCGAGGCTCTCCTTTAATCGTTGTTCCAGGCTTGAGTTGCAGAGGAAATGTCTCTCCGGTTGCGACGCTGTAGGTGCCAGGTGCTAGCACGATGATGGTATTGGGCTGCACTACGCGCAACGCTTGAGTAATGGTTTTGAGCGGTGTCTGCTCACTCCCATTGCTAGAGTCGGTTCCGATCGCTGGATTCACAAACAGCAAACTATACTGCGCTGACTGGTTTCCAGAGAGTTGAGCGACCTGCAACGGCGATTGAGCAACCGCGACTGACTGCCCAATAATCACAGAGCCACACAATAGCGAAAGGGAGATACCTATTGAACGATCGACTTGAGCGGGGAACCAACTCACAACTTTTTTCCTACACACGGCTTTAGGATGACAGAACACAGGTTAACGAGGTGCAACTCCGAGCAACTGCTCTTTCACGAAGATGGAGTTAGAAAACAGCCCTTCAATTTTGTCTACAGATTTCCTAAACAAGACAAACTTTACAAAACTTAATGAGTAGAGACAGGGTTCAGAGATCAAGGATCAGATGGATTTACTTGCTTCGACTCAACTGCAAAACTACTGGGCTAGAACGACCTATTATGTTCCCAGTTCCCTCTGACTGTTACGATGAAAAATTCATAGGTTTGTTCCAATGGGCAACACAGACAGCCGCAGCCAATTTGCACAACCTGCACTGTATCGAATTCTCGATGCTAATCTCGATCGCGCTCGCGAAGGGGTGCGTGTCGTTGAAGAATGGTGTCGTTTTGGTCTCAACGATGTTCACCTGACCCAGCAGTGTAAACACCTGCGGCAAGAACTTGCCCAATGGCACACGCCTGAGCTTCGCGCCGCCAGAAATACGCCTGACGATCCAGGCACTGAGTTGACTCACGTTCAGGAAGAAACGCGAGACAGCATTGAGCACGTTTTGCAGGTTAACTTCTGCCGCGTTGAAGAAGCCCTGAGAGTTTTAGAAGAGTATGGCAAAGTTTATGGCACCGGAATGGCAGCGGCTGTCAAACAGATGCGCTATCAGGTTTACACGCTAGAAAGCAGCCTGATGGCTCATCAGCGTCACCAAAAACTAAATCAAGCCTCTCTCTATTTGGTCACGTCTCCATCCGAAAATTTGTTTGCCACGATCGAGGCAGCCCTGCAAGGCGGATTGGCGATCGTACAATATCGCGATAAAGAAACCGATGACCAGACGCGGCTCAGCAATGCTCGAAAACTACAGCAACTCTGCCACGCGTATGGAGCGCTATTTATCGTCAACGATCGAGTCGATTTAGCCTTGGCTGCCAATGCCGATGGCGTTCATCTAGGGCAGCAAGATATGCCCCTTGAGTTAGCCCGTCAGCTTCTCGGACACCAACGCCTGATCGGACGTTCTACAACCAACCCGGACGAGTTAGATCGTGCTATTCGAGAAGGTGCAGATTACGTCGGCGTAGGTCCCGTTTATGAAACGCCAACCAAGGCAGGAAGAGCGGCGGCTGGAATCGACTATGTCCAATACGCTGCTAATCACTGTCCGTTGCCCTGGTTTGCGATTGGGGGCATTGACACTAATAATGTTCACGAGGTTCTCTCAGCAGGCGCACACCGTATCTCAGTGGTTCGTGCCATTATGCAAGCCGACCAGCCTACCCTCGCAACCCAATACTTTTTAGCTCAAGTGAATCAGAAACAAATCCTACACGGAAGCCGAAAGGCAAGTCCAAACGGACATCAGACACCTGACTTGTGGGAGTGATTGGCAGGGATGAATAAGATTGTGAGTTTTGAGTCCAACCACATCACGCTTCAGGTCAATGGAGAGCTGCAGATCTGTAGCCCCAAAACGCGACTGCCGGATTTGCTGGAGCAATTGGGGTTGAATCCTCGGTTAATCGCAGTGGAATACAATGGCGAAATTTTGCACCGTCAGTTTTGGGCTGAGACTGAGATTAAAGCCGACGATCGCTTAGAAATCGTCACGATTGTAGGCGGTGGCTAACAAGTTCGGTTATCTCTCCTCAAACTTGCCCTACGACACATTTCCAACGTTTAAGGAAGGCGATAAAGTAAAGAGGTAGGAAAATCTTAAGGTTCGTGAAGAAATGTTAAGTATCCTACATTTGCCCAACTCAGCCATCTGTGCTGAGATAAGCCTGGATAGGTTATAGAGTTATGAACCCCAAAAAATCTTCCTTGATGAAATCTTTTTTGAAATCCCTAGTCGCGATCGGTCTCGTGTTGACCTTGGCAATGGGTCACGCAGATAGTGCCTTGGCTGCTCGCAGTGGCGGTCGAATTGGTGGCGGATCATTTAGAGCGCCCAGCCGTACCTACGCTCCTCCTACCCGCAGTGTTCCGGGTGGCTACGGCGGCGGATATGGCGGTGGATACTACCCCGGTGGCGGTTTTGGCTTCCCCTTCATCCTTCCATTTGTTGGTGGCGGTGGCGGTGGGCTGTTCAGTGTGCTGATCTTTTTGTCGATTGCAGGCTTTCTAGTCCAAAGTTTCCGACGCAATTCTGATGACGGTGAGATGGGTTCTAGCAATCCTGCAGTGTCGATCGCTAAAGTTCAAGTTGGCTTGCTTGCCGAGGCACGGAATTTGCAGGCTGACCTCGATAACATTGCTGAAAGAGCTAACACCAACACTAACGAAGGCTTGGCTCAAGTGCTGCAAGAAACGACACTGGCAATGCTGCGGCACCCCGAATATTGGGTCTATGGAGCCGACGAATCTCAACAAGCTCGTTTAGAAGCCGCCGAAGCTCAATTTAACCGCTTGGCGCTTTCTGAGCGCAGCAAATTCACTGCTGAGACGCTGTCAAACGTCAACAACCAGCTTAAGCAAGGCTCTACCAACAGTGCTCTAGCTGTTGCAGAAAAGGGTGGGGCACTAGCAGAGCCTCAAGACCCGGGTGAATATATTGTGGTGACGCTGATAGCCGCTACTCAAGGCAAGCTAGAACTACCTCCCATCAACAGTTCTGAAGACTTGCGGAAGGCACTCAGTCTGTTGGGCGGAATTTCTAGCGATCGTCTCTTAGCGCTAGAAATTCTTTGGAGTCCTCAAGCAAAAGGGGATGTCTTGACTCGTGATGATGTCATCGCTGAGTATCCCAATCTCAAGCTGGTGTAATTCCAGTTTAGGCGAACGACCTCTGCCTTGAGGTGGGCTGAATCTAGACTAGACTGTCTATGTTCAGCCCTATTTTTTTGCGAAAAATCCATCAATGGACACTGCAAATTTTTTCATTGTGTTAGCTGCGATTGTGCTTGTCGCCAGTTTTGGAATCGGCTCAATGGTGTGGGCTTATGTCGGGGCAGGAAGTCGTGCAGTTCTTTTTAATGAGCCGATTTCTAAGTTAGTTGTCGATGAGAAAAATGAGGCGACGCAGTCTTTTCAGCAGGGAGTCATTGCATTTAAAGCAGGACATTATCCAGCCGCGATCGAGCAACTCACGCAAGCCATTCAACTCACTCCAAATTTTGCGGAGGCTTATCACAATCGAGGGTTAGCGTTTGCCAATTTGCGGCGCGATGATGACGCAACATTCAATCTAGTTAAAGCCAGCGAGCTTTATTTAGAGAGTGACGATCGCGCCTCGCTGACGATTGTCAAACAAAATCTGCAAGCCCTAAAAACAAGAAAGCAAGCGCGGGAGAAATCGAGCTAAGCCTACGCAAGCTAATCTCTTCACCAGTTATCATCACTGCCGAAAAAAAACTGTCCTTCATCGTTGAAATAAGGTGACTTCCACACGGTTAGTTCTTTATCGGGGCAGATATCAATACCCTCACCAACTCCGTAGGGGTGCATTCCACATACCAACAAATTACCGCTATACATTTGTCCATGATAGTGGCGACAACCTGCACAAACAGAGTGTTGGTTTAGCAACGGTTCAACGGTTTGAATCATTGGCTGAGCAACTGTTCCAACCATTCCTTCAAACCCGAAATAAGCTTCTAGAACTGGGTTGACTAGCTCAGTTACATATAGCTCAATCTCATCTGAGAAAGCACCTTGCACCTGCATTGAAATTTCTTCAGAAACTTCTATAAAGGCGTTCACAACTTCAGTGACTTCCTTAGAAATTCCTAACAAGAAATCCTCCATTTGTTCAGCCGCATTTTCCAGTAGGTCAGAGAAATCCTTTTGCCACTCTTCCATAATTTTCTTAGCCCGGTTGCTTTGTTAAATGAGTCGAGTTGTTGCTTAAGTCCCCTCGTTCTAATGGGTAAGTAGATGACGTTCAAATTTCTACTTTCATAGAATCTATCGGAGGGATTAATTCCGCTATCATAACTCGAATTTTTGCGGTTAAACCTGATAGAAGTGGGCGCGATCGACCTCCAGGTGATAAAGGAAGACTGAGGCAATCATCCTAAAAATTCACACATAGAAATATTTCGTTAATCTGCTTAAAGAACTCAACTAATGCCAACGCTAGAGGTAAGTGAATCTCCTCATCATTTAGGATTGAGATATGAATCTTATTCAGAAGTCATGAACAATCTAATCATCACGATCGTCCTGTTGGGGTTGCTCCTAATGATGCTATTAGCTCCTTTCTCAGCGTTGGCTTTATTGATGATCGTCGGTTTAGCGTCTACGATCGGCTGGACAATATGGCAACTGTTGGTCACTTTGGTCAAAGGTGAGACCTGACTCATCTAAAAGAATGGTCTTCTCTCGTCAAGCTGCGAGGTCAGGAAAGACTGCTTGCACAGCCGGATGAATCAAATGGTGATTCTGTACGTTAAGACCTTTTGCTAACGCAACATCTTTGCCCAACGCATCTAACCCAAAGTTTGCCAACATCAGCACATAGGGAAGCGTGCTGTTGTTTAACGCCTGAGTTGCAGTCCAAGGGACGGCTCCAGGCATGTTGGGTACGCCATAATGAACCACTCCTTCCTCAACATAGGTTGGCTGGGTATGGGAGGTCGGTCTAACTGTCTCAATGCAGCCGCCTTGATCGACCGCCACATCGACAATCACAGAGCCAGGACGCATTTTGCTGACGAGCGATCGAGAAACCAGCGTTGGTGCCCTCCTTCCTAAAACTAAAACGGCTCCAATTAGCAGGTCGGCATCAGGAACGACAGTCTCAATATGGCTAGAACTGCTGTAGAGTAGCTCGACCCTGGAGCCAAAGAGAGTTTCTAGATATGAGAGACGCTCGACGCTCACATCTAAAATCGCTACCTGAGCACCCATCCCGATCGCCATTCGTGCCGCTTCAGTTCCGACTATGCCCCCGCCTAAAATCACGACTCGTCCGGGTTTGACTCCAGGTATTCCGCCGAGCAGCACACCGCGTCCGCCCTGCTGTCGTTCTAAAAATCGCGACCCAAACTGCACCGATAGTCGCCCCGCAATAATGCTCATTGGGGTGAGCAGAGGTAGACGACGATCAGAAAGTTCTACAGTTTCATAAGCGATCGCGCTCACACCCGAATCAATTAGATGCTCAGTCAGAGGACGGTTTGCAGCTAAGTGAAAATAGGTGAAAAGAATTTGTTCTTTTTGTAAATATTGATACTCAGTATTTAGCGGTTCTTTAACTTTGACGACTAGCTCTCGGTTCCAGACATCTGAAGGACTTTCGACCATCTGGGCACCTGCTTGCACATAGTCACTGTCTGTGAAACCTGATCCTGCTCCAGCATCGGTTTCTACAAAAACTGTATGATCTTTTTCTATCAACAGTTGCACGCTGCTAGGACTTAATCCCACCCGAAATTCCTGATCCTTCGTTTCCTTGGGAACTCCGATTTCCATCTTCACCTCGTTATGCTCACCTCATCTCTAGCTTAAACCTGCTTGTTGTTGATGACTGTTATCCAGAAAGCTAAATCTCTGTGCTGAATGTCGCAAATTTGTCTACAATAAGATTAAGAAGTAAAGAAATGTAAAGTCCCGCGATCGTGAACTGATTTTCCACAACTCTGTTCGATCAAGGTCTGACAATCTCTACTCATTCAAAAAATTCAGTCGTTAATTTATCAAAGGCGCGAGGTTAACAAGCAATGACTTCTAGTCAACAGACAACGGCTCCCAAAATCAGTCAACCCAAGTTTGGCTTTAATGATTATGCAGAGCGTCTCAATGGGCGAGCCGCTATGATCGGCTTTGTTGCAGCTTTGATCGTTGAGTATGTCACGGGTCAGGGGGTGATGTCTTGGCTAGGTTTGATGTAACTCAAATCCCAAGGCATACGCCAACAGGCGCTGGGGCAGATTTTTATCTGCCCTTTGTTATAGAAAGGTCTATCTGAATAACTGAGCTGTTTTCCGTAATTTTGCTTATAATCGTCGCAAGCCCTTACAGCAGAATTAATAACAAAGAACCACGAGACACGAGGCATCCATCATTAATAATCTGAAAGCTTTAAAATTAAGCAGGATCTGCAACAGAGTTAACCTTTATGAACCTTCTTTGGGCACGGATGTTTAGAACCGTTTATCGGAAAGAACCGATTACCGGATTTGTGCTGATCGCAGGTGCTGTGGATGTAGCGATCGGAGGCATTGATGGCAGCACCTCGTTAGTGATGTTTGGCTTAAGCGCCGTTGGAGTCGCGATTGCTCTGCGGTTGTGGCAATCTCAAAAGCGCACGCCTGACGTACAGGAACGCAGGGCAATTCACGCCCTTCCGCCTGCCTCGTCTCGTCCTTCGCTGCCCATGCTCTCGATGACTAAAAAAAGTCCGCCCCAAAGTTAATTGATTTAATGTTTCTAAAGTTATGAGCGGTTTGACAACCAACTATCTCTTCAAAATTGGTGAAGTTGCCGATCGTAGTGGTCTGTCGGTCAAAACTATTCGTTACTACGATGAGATTGACCTGTTGACTCCCATAGTCGAGCGCTCTGAGTCAGGCTATCGACTATTTAAATCTCAAGTTTTTGATCGTCTTTCGTTTATCAAACGAGCACAGTCTTTAGGAATGAGTCTACAAGAGGTGAGAGAGATCTTGACGGTTCATGATCAGGGTCAGTTGCCCTGTGGAGAAGTCAAGCATCATCTCCAAGAAAAAGTTGAAGCGATCAGTCAGCAAATAGAGACGCTACAGAACCAACGAGAAGAATTGCAGAGATTGCTTACTCACTGGCAAGATCGCCCACCTGTTCACTTGCTAGCTCAAACAATTTGTCCCAACATAGAATCGGCTGACGTTTTAGAAGCCGTAGGAATGTAAGCGATCGCTCCAGACAGGGTTGTCCAGAATATTCAGTATGTTACGACTAACAGAAATAAAGCTGCCGCTTGATCATGCTCAAGACGCGATCAAGACCGCCATTCTTAAAAAGCTTCAAATCTCTCCAGATGATTTAATTAGCTATTCAATCTTTAAGCGCAGTTACGATGCTCGTAAGAAGGAAGAGATTATCCTCGTCTATATTCTGGATGTAGGAACCACTCAAGAGAAACGCCTCCTTCAGCGCTTTAAAAAAGACCCTCGTGTGATGGTCACACCCGACACGAGTTACCGCCACGTAGCACAGGCTTCGAGTCATTTGGCAGTGCGACCAATTGTCATTGGCACTGGACCTTGCGGTATGTTTGCGGCTCTGACCCTAGCACAAATGGGGTTCTGTCCAATCGTCTTAGAACGTGGAAAAGCTGTCAAAGAGCGCACAGCTGACACCTTTGGGTTCTGGCGCAAAAAAGGAGACCTGAATCCCGAATCTAACGCTCAGTTTGGCGAAGGTGGTGCAGGCACGTTTTCTGACGGCAAACTCTATAGTCAGGTTAGAGATTCTCAGCACCACGGGCGGAAAGTGCTCACCGAACTGGTCAACGCAGGAGCCTCACCCGAAATTCTCTATGTCAACAAACCCCATATAGGCACCTTCAAATTGGTGGGAATTGTCGAAAAGATGCGCGCCACGATCGAATCGTTGGGCGGCGAGATTCGTTTTCAAAGTCGAGTCGAAGACATCCACATCGCACAGGGACGGGTTCAGGGAGTCACCCTTGCTAGCGGAGAATACATCCGCAGTGATCATGTCGTTCTTGCGGTAGGTCACAGTGCTAGAGATACCTTTCAAATGCTCTTTGATCGGGGGGTCTACCTTGAGGCTAAACCATTCTCTATCGGCTTTCGAGTTGAGCATCCCCAATCACTCATCGATCAGTGCCGATTTGGCGCACAAGCGGGTCATCGGCTTCTGGGGGCTGCTGACTACAAGCTCGTTCACCACAGCTCAAATGGTCGATCGGTCTATAGCTTCTGTATGTGTCCGGGTGGACTGGTGGTGGCGGCAGCCTCAGAGCCAGGGCGACTCGTCACTAATGGAATGAGCCAATATTCCCGTAATGAGCGCAACGCTAATAGTGCGATCGTGGTGGGCATCACCCCTGATGATTACCCAGGTCATCCTCTAGCAGGCATTAACTTCCAACGTCACTTAGAGGAACGAGCCTTTGAGTTAGGTGGGGGCACCTACGACGCACCGGGGCAACTAGTGGGTGACTTTATTGCCGATCGTCCCTCTCAAGAGTTGGGTGCCGTTCGACCGTCGTACACGCCAGGAGTGCATTTAGGTGATTTGAGTTTGAGCTTACCTGACTATGCAATCGAGGCAATTCGCGAAGCCCTTCCCGCCTTCGGCAAACAAATTAAAGGATTTGACATGAACGATGCGGTTCTGACTGGAGTCGAAACCCGCACATCGTCACCCATTCGGATTAAACGTCGAGAAAATGGTCAAAGCTTAAATACAGAAGGTCTTTATCCTGCTGGGGAAGGTGCTGGTTACGCGGGTGGAATTCTCTCTGCGGGCATTGACGGCATCAAAGCCGCGGAAGCAGTTGCCTTGCACATCTTACAAACTGAAGAGTGCGCGATCTGACTCTACAGCTTTACAGTGGTTAGCTGAGGATATTCAAATCAAAAGCCCCCCAGGAGTGTGGAGGGCTTTTGAAGATTTAGAGAAGTTAAATCTCAATCTCAATCTAGGTCAACCGAGATTAACCGTGGATGGCAGGAGCCGAGAGCGCAACTGGCGCTGCCTCACCCGC
>JBBRPT010000043.1:0-50016 GCA_038227635.1 Leptolyngbyales cyanobacterium
AATGCGAGCGGGTGGTAGCCAAGTTTTAGAGTTGACGTGCGATCGTCAAACTGACAAAAAACTTGCGCTTCTCAGTGATGGTCTTGCTGCGGTACAAATCTATGAGAAATCGAGTGCATCTGCATCTGGCAGAGCACCTGGTTTCTTTTCAATGGCTGAGTAGTTGCCTCCATGACTTCTGGATCTACTGCTGCCATTAACATCTGCAACCTCTGCTTTAGCTGGTCTAAAGGTAAGACAGTTTTAGAGTCTTGCTCTTTAAATGTGCCTAAAGGGGAATTTTGGATGCTTTTAGGCACGAATGGTAGCGGTAAGTCCACATTACTAAGGCTATTAGCAGGGTTACTGAAACCTGATTCAGGAGAGATTCAAATTGCGCCTCCGATCGGCTTTGTGTTTCAAAATCCCGATCATCAGCTTGTGATGCCTACTGTTGGGGCAGATGTCGCATTTGGGTTAGTTCAGGAGGGGTTGTCAATCCCAGATGTGCGTCAGAGAGTAGAAGAGTCACTTGCTGCTGTCAACTTATTAGCGTTGCAACGACGACCGATCTATGCGCTGAGCGGAGGGCAAAAGCAGCGAGTCGCGATCGCCGGAGCCGTTGCCCGTCACTGCGAGGTTTTGCTTTTAGATGAGCCGACTGCTCTACTTGACCCAGATAGTCAGTTAGATCTGGTTGCCCAGGTTCAAAAACTGGTTAAAAGTCGGGGGCTGACTGCCCTGTGGGTGACCCACCGACTAGACGAGTTGAATTATTGTGATGGCGCTTTTCTGTTAGAAAAAGGACGAGTTGTTGATCAGGGAGACCCGCAGCGGTTAAGACAGCGGTTGATGCAAACAGAAGAATCTCCTGAGTAGATCCAGATAACTTGCCCGACCTCAAGGATGAATTTCCAGTTCGTCCTTGGTTTCCGTTCAATTTTTTGTATACAAACTCCGATCGGAGGTGCCAATATTAAGGAGTGAGAAGCTGCCGCCGATGTTCATCTATATTCTGATTCATGCCCCGTTCTGTGCCGCAAGCTGTGTTGTTGGTAGATGGCTATAACATAGTCGGAGCTTGGCATGACTTAAAACAGGTGCGTGACTGTGAAGGACTTGAGGAAGCACGCCGTCAGTTGATTGACGCACTAACGGGCTACAGTGCCTTTCAGGGGTTTGACATTCAGGTTGTCTTTGACGCTCAGTATCGTGATAGTCTTGCCAATCGCGAAGTCATGACTCCAAATTTGTCAGTTCATTACACAGATTTTGGACAGACCGCGGATACCTTCATTGAGCGATCGTGTGCTGATTTTCGTCACGACCTTCGCAAATTTCATCAACGGTTGATTGTGGCAACCTCTGATCGGGCACAGCAGTTAACTGTCATCGGCTATGGGGCAGAGTGGATGTCAGCCCAACAATTGGCAAACGATGTTGAGTTTGCGGCACGTCGAGTTCAGCGCAAGCAGAAAGACACTAAAAAATCGTCGGGTCGGTTTTTGTTTAATTCTCTCGACCCGATCGCTCAAGAACGACTCGCTCGTCTACGATCTGGCGAAGATCGGAAATAAATTTTTAAAGGGCTTGTCAAAAGATTGGGTTTGTCGTTATTATGAGATTCGCGATGAGTAGCATTCCTCAGTAGCTCAGTGGTAGAGCGATCGACTGTTAATCGATTGGTCGCAAGTTCGAATCTTGCCTGGGGAGTTTCAAAGATAATCAGTCCTTATTGACTTCTAGCCACCTCTGTAAGCCAAATTAGGAGTGGGCGTAGTTGATCAGGAACAACCGACTCGTTCACTTGAACCGTGTGGTTTCGATTGCCATCTTCGGCAGTGACTTTGTATTGGAAGCGATCGGGCTGAGAGTTAGTAGGTGCGATCGTGGTAGGTAGATTAAAAAAGTTCGCTGCCTGCATCAACTGATGCAGATGAATACTCTCGTTCGTCCGCAGTGTCTCAGCGTCAACCGTGGCAGTTAGGACGATTCCAGCAAAACCACCGCTACGCTCAAAAGTGATTTTCATAGCAAAGGTAAATTAGTCACTCAAGGCTGAAAAAGAGTGGACTCAGGACGCTTGGCGCTTCATTCGCCTCTCGTTACTTTAGATAACCCCAACGGTTTTCCAAGCATTTTGTACAGCAACGTGTTCCTTACTATTTTTCCCGTAAAGTTCTGCTGCGATCGCTGTCATAGCGTTAGCAGCAGTTTTAAAGGTGGCTCTGCGGCTCAAACGTTCAGTTAACGCCACGTACCAGATTTTTCCGGCTTTCTCCCAAGCGAATCCTCCAATTTCGATCGCTGCTAAATAGAAAGCTCGATTTGGGATGCCCGAATTGATATGAACTCCGCCATTATCCGCAGTGCCCGTATACAGATTTTTGAGAACTGCAGGCTGAGGATCTTTGCCTAAAACGCGATCGTCATAAGCGGTGCCAGGAGCTTTCATCGATCGTAGAGCCACTCCATTGACCTTAGATGTAAATAGCCCTTGCCCGATCAGCCAATCTGCTTGCTCAGCGGTTTGGCTCAGCGTTTTTTGCTTGATTAACGAACCAAAGACATCAGAGAACGATTCGTTGAGTGCGCCAGGTTGCCCTCTGTAAAGCAGTGCGGCTTCACTCTGCGTCACCCCATGCGTTAACTCGTGCCCGATTACGTCGATCGATTTAGTGAAGCGATCAAAGATCTCGCCATCGCCATCGCCATACACCATCTGACTGCCGTTCCAAAAGGCGTTGTCATATTTGAGGTCGAAGTGAACTGTGGAGTCTAATCGCATCCCAAACCCATCGATTGAGTTGCGTTGAAATACCTCATAGTAAAAATCGTAGGTTGCTCCTGACCCGTCATAAGCTTCGTCGGCGGCGATGTCTCCTGTTGGGGGGTCGCCTTCTCCCCGGACTAACGTTCCTGGCAAATCAGTTCCATTCGTGGCATCAAAGATGGTGCGGCGCTTCGTTCCAGCAGGTGCCATAAATCGAGTACTTCCGATCGCCTCTCGTCGCCCTCGAAATTGCTCAGACGCTCTTAGCGTTTCTAGTGCCCACTCGCGCTGAGTTTGAGTTCCGTGAATGATAATGCGATCCGTCATGTAGGGCGGCAGAATGCAGCAAATCGGGCAGATATGATCCCTTCGATGCGTACCTAGTGTTGAATTTGTGGTTTTTCTCATGGCTTTAGACGGTTGTTGAATGTGAGACTGATCGCCTGAGGCTAGACACGATATTCTGATGATTTGTTACAAAACTTATACCTGCTCTCAGATAAGTTCCCTCTTACTTTTATGATGATTAACAGACCTGACAAGTGGGTTCTACACACTTTTTAATAATTCGATGTTTGAACCCGAAACGTTTTAATCTAAAAGGAAGCGTGGTTGACCCTGGGTAGTCGTTGTATTCATGTGGTTCTCTACTTCGCTAGAACTTATGGTCTAGCGAAGTAGCGAGGCTGATTGACGGTGACAGGTGACACTCTGGTCAGATTTAACACAGTAACGATCCGTAAAAGGGAGCTTTAGAAATCCAATGAGTGTTAAGGCAAGTGGTGGAAGCTCGGTTGCACGCCCGCAACTATACCAAACAGTCCCCGTTGCGACTATTTCGCAAGCTGAACAGCAAGATCGGTTTCCCGGTCGCGGTGAGCTAGACGAGTTGGCTCGCTATTTTAGTTCGGGTGCCAAACGCCTAGAAATTGCTGAGTTGTTGACCCGTAACTCAGAGCTAATTGTGTCCCGTGCGGCAAATCGCATTTTTGTAGGCGGTTCGCCGATGGCGTTCTTAGAAAAGCCTGCGGAAGCGCCTGTCATGAGCATGGCTGGCACTGTGGTAGACACTCCAGAAGCCATGAAGCTAGGCACGGCAACCTATGTCAGTGGTAGCGGTGGCGGTTTCTTAGATGGAATTCGTGCCTTCTTTTTGACCCCCGGAAACAATGCAATTCCTGCAAATTTCCGACCCATTAACGTCTCTCGCTACGGTCCGGGCAACATGGCGAAATCGCTGCGGGACTTGAGCTGGTTCTTACGCTATGTCACGTATGCGATCGTGGCAGGCGACCCCAACATCATCTCGGTCAACGTTCGGGGTCTGCGCGAGATCATCGAGAACGCCTGTTCGGGTGAAGCGACGATCGTAGCGCTGCTAGAAATGAAGGTAGCCGCGTCCAATTACGTCCGCAATGATGCTGAAGCGCTTGAGATTGTGTCTCAATACTTTGATGTCTTGATCACAGAATTTAAGGCACCGACCCCTTCAACTAAGGTTCGTCAACGTCCCTCTGGTGATCAGCAAGGTCTAGAGCTTCCTCAGATTTATTTCAATGCGTCTGAGCGTCGTCCTAAATATGCCATGAAGCCGGGTCTGTCTTCTTCTGAGAAGAATGAGATCGTCAAAGCAGCTTATCGCCAAGTGTTTGAGCGCGACATCACCCGTGCTTACTCGCTGTCTGTGTCTGACTTAGAATCCAAAGTCAAAAACGGCGAAATTTCCATGAAGGAATTTATTCGTCGGTTAGCAAAGTCTCCGCTTTATCGCAAAAATTTCTTTGACCCCTACATCAACAGCCGTGCGCTTGAATTGGCATTTCGTCACGTCTTGGGTCGCGGTCCGAGTAGCCGAGAAGAAGTGCAAAAATACTTCTCGATCGTCTCTAGCGGCGGTCTGCCTGCTCTGATAGATGCCTTGGTTGATTCAGATGAATATTCTGATTACTTCGGCGAGGAAACCGTTCCTTATTTGCGCGGCTTAGGTCAAGAAGCACAAGAATGTCGCAACTGGGGTCCGCAACAAGATCTGTTTAACTACAGCGCCCCATTTCGGAAGGTGCCTCAGTTCATTACGACGTTTGCCTCCTATGACCAACCTCTGCCCGACCAGCACGTTTATGGCTCCGGCAACGATCCGCTAGAAATCCAATTTGGTGCCATCTTCCCGAAAGAGACGCGCAACCCCAGCAGCCGTCCCGCACCTTTCGGCAAAGACACTCGACGGATTTTAATCAATCGCGGAGCAGGTATCAACAACCAACTCAGCAACCCTGGTGCAAGAGGGATAGCCCCCGGTACGCTTGGTCCCAAAATCTTCAAGCTGGATCAGTTGCCAGGGTTCTCAAACACCTACGGCAAGCGATCGGTCAGCAACAAGGGGGTCAGCGTCAAGTTTTCAGAAAGCTCTACTCAAGCGGTCATTCGGGCTGCTTATCTACAGGTTTTTGGACGTGACGTGTATGACGGTCAGCGCCTGAAATTTGATGAGATCAAGCTAGAGAATGGTGAAATCACAATCCGTGAGTTTGTGCGTCGCCTTGCCAAATCAAATCTGTTCCGTAGCCTTTATTGGACTTCACTCTATGTGATGAAGTCGATCGAGTATATTCACCGTCGTCTACTCGGTCGCCCAACTTACGGTCGTCAGGAAACCAACAAATACTTTGACCTCGCGTCTAAGAAAGGATTCTATGCAGTCGTCGATGCGATTTTAGACACCCTTGAATATAGCGAAACCTTTGGCGAAGATACCGTTCCTTATGAGCGCTATCTGACTCCTGCAGGTCTATCGCTGCGAACGAGCCGCGTGGGTTCGATCGCCGATAAGGGAATGCCTAAAGTCGTTCTCGAAGAAACTCCCCGCTTTGTTGAACTGGGCGCAGTTGAGGAAATGCGGACAGAACCCGATGTGCAGTTCCGCGTCAATCAAGGGGTCAGCAAGAAGCGCGAGCAAACTAAGGTTTTCAAGCTCACGACCTTGTCAGACAAAACAGCCCTCAAAGTTGTTGCCGGAGCAGCCTACCGTCAAATCTTTGAGCGCGATATTGCTCCCTATGTGGTCAAAAACGAGTTCACCGAGCTGGAGAGCAAACTTGGCAACGGCGAAATTAACCTTAAAGAGTTCATCGAAGGGTTAGGAATTTCCAGCCTCTATCTCAAGGAATTTTACGCACCCTATCCCAACACGAAAGTGATTGAGTTAGGCACTAAGCACTTCCTGGGTCGCGCCCCGCTTGACCAAGCTGAAATCCGCAAATATAACCAGATTTTGGCAACTAAAGGAATCAAGGCATTCGTTGGGGCAATGGTCAACAGCATGGAGTATGCTCAAGCGTTCGGAGAGGATGTCGTTCCTTACAACCGATTCTTGACCCTCCCAGCGGCAAACTTCCCCAACAGCCAAACGCTCTATAACAAGCTGACCAAGCAGGACAATAAGCTCGAGAATCCTAGCTTTGCGCCTGTGAAGCCTCGCATGGATGCTAGCAAGCTGCCGTTGACAGGCAAAGCGATCGCCGATCAGGCTGCCAAAGCGCTTCAGATGGATAGGAGCCAGCCCCTCTTTATCGAACTGGGTCGATCGTTCTCAAATGGCAGCGGTCAATCGGTCGAAGTGGGAGTGGGGACGACTCGCCGCAAGCCTGCTCGCATCTTCCGAATGAACCCCGGCATGGGTCAAGGTGAAACCGAGTTGGTGCTGAACGCGATCTACGTTCAGGTAATGGACGTGTTTAGTGGTCAGACTCCTGCTGGGTTCCGGCGATCGGACTTAGAGAGTAAGGTTCGCAATGGCGAAATCTCGGTTCGCGAGTTCGTCAAGACGCTAGCCAGCTCAGAAATCTATCGTCGTCGCTTCTACACGCCCTATCCCAACACGAAGGTGATTGAGTTCTTGTTCCGTCATCTGTTGGGTCGCGCTCCGGCAACTCAGGCTGAAATTCGTCAATATAACAAGCTGTTGGCGGATAACGGTCTCAAGGCGGCAGTTGAAGAAATGGTGGATAGCGCTGAGTACGCTCGCTATTTTGGCGAAGATGTGGTGCCTTATAAGCGCTTCCCGTCACTGCCAGCGGGCAACTATCTCGGTAGCGTTCAGGCAGATGCTGACTTGGTGAAGCAATCGTGGTCTGATTTGTCTCCGTCTTCTGTGAGAGGTCGCATCAGCTAGTAAACTAACGCGATGTGCAACTAATTTACCCTCACCCCCAACCTCTCTCCTGTAGGAGAGGGGCGCTGGAAATCTTGTTCCCTCTCCATCGGGAGAGGGCTAGGGTCAGGGCAGTCTTTGCAGGTGTTTTAGGAAAGTCGCACATCGCGTAAACTAGGTGATTAATTAGAAATGGCTCGATCGTGGCGAACGATCGAGCTATTTTTTCTCGTTTCTTAACTTGCTTCTCAGATCTGCTGAATGGGCTACCAGATTCCGCGTTTACCCGTAGGTCTGATGGTCATCCAATTAGTCCGCGCCATTGCCAACTGTTCAAGACTCAGCTTTGCACCTGTAAGGTTAGCGCCACAGAGATTAGCACCGCGTAAGTTTGCATTGAGTAGATAAGCCCCACTCAAATCAGCTCCACGCAAATCGGCTCCTTCTAAATCAGCGTTGCTGAGATAGGCTTTGGTCAAGTTGGCATCTCGCAGGTTGGCACGACTCAGATTGGCGCGTCCAAAGTTGACGCTGATCAGATTAGCTCCATGAAGGTTAGTTCTATAAAGATTTGCCTGATGAAAAACAGCATTTGACAAATCGACTTTTGGCAAACTCAGATCATTTAGCTCATAGGAAGCAAAATCTCGCTTTCCTTTACCGTAATAGCTCTGTAGCCCTTGAGCATCAAGCTTAGGCGAACTATTGGATTGTCCTCCAGAATTTCCGATACGCCCCGTAGAGTCACGGCTTTTAACTCCTGACACAGCCGGTTTAGCTGCCATGACGCGACTGCGAGTCAGGCCTGACTGAAGGCTAGTCGATTCGGGGCGAGTTTGACGCGCTCTAATTGCCATTGCAGCACGAGCATTAGGAGAGGCAGAGGACGGGTCTTGAGAGTCTGAAAGTGAAGGGTCGCCTCGTTTACGTCCTGCGCTGTTTGGCTTGGCTGAGACTTGGGTCATACCGCTCGCCAAACTTTCTAGATATGGCTCCATGTCTAAGTCTCGCAAAATCTCGTTTGCTGACTGATAGCGGTGACGGACTGAGACTTCCAGCATCTTTCTAAGAACTTTGGCAAAGTGATCGCTCACCTGAACCTGCTTTTGCCAAACAAGCTCTCCCGTGGCGGGGTCATAGTCTAAGTCTTTAGGAGATTTTCCAGTCAGCAAGTAGATGCAGGTGACCCCTAACGCATAAAGGTCGCTCGCATAAACAGGACGCATTGCCATCTGTTCAGGTGGAGCGAAGCCAGGAGTGCCGATCGCATAAGACGTGAGCGCTGTTTGCTCTGAAAGGCTGGCGTTGGCAGCATTCACCTGGTTTTTAACCGCTCCAAAGTCAATCAGCACTAGCTTGCAGTCATGAGAGCGCCGAATTAAGTTCGCAGGTTTGATATCCCGGTGAATCACCTGATGGCTATGGACGTATTGCAGAATGGGCAAAATTTCACTGAGGAAGAGCTTGACTTTTAATTCGCCAAAGGTGCCTTCTCGCTTGACCTCTTGTTGCAGAGTAGCTCCGCTAATATATTCTTGAACCAGATAAAATTCTTGATTTGCCTCAAAGTAGTCTAATAACTGAGGAATTTGAGGATGGTTGCCAATTCTTCCTAAAGTACCTGCTTCTCGCTCAAACAGATCTCGCGCCATCTGTAAAATATGAGGAGCCGTGGCAGTGGGTCGGAGTTGCTTAATGACACAATTAGGCTGACCTGGCAAAGACTCATTGCGGGCAAGAAAGGTTGCACCAAAGCCCCCCTGTCCAAGAGCGTGCAGAATTCTGAAGCGATCGCTCAACAACAGTTTAGAGCCACAAGCCTGACACGATTCAGTGTGGATTAAGTTTTCAGGATGTGGACAGACTGGACTTAAGCAGTAGCTCATTCAGCATTACCCGCGTTGATTGTGAGTACTGGGATATTGCTACCCTGCCCTAATTATCTGGGCATCGACTCGATCAGTCAGTGTTTATTATGTGGAACTTTGTATAAAGAGCAGCTAAAGTTGTTGGATGTCCACTTAAAGTCTCTGTCAATGAGTGGGTTTGATAACCCTTATTCATTAGATGCCCTTGTCCATACAGGATACCCAGGTAGAAAGGGTCTTCAAACAACAATAGCCTGAACTTTCTTTTGAGCGTAGGAAGCTCTTTTATTAGATACACGATCGTAGCAGATGTACCCCAGATTTGCGTTAGGCGATCGCAGGCAGAACGGCATGAAAGAAGCTAGCCTCGATCAAACAGTTTCTAGAATCGTAGACTGTGCAAATCATGCTTGTCTAGAGCGCGGGTGCTGACATTACATCGTTATTATTCACAAATAGAATGGACTGAACCCCACCTCTTGTTACTAAATACCGCCACTGAAGGCAACTTCCGCAATTTTGTGAGAGATAAATCTAAGATTCAGAAATAAATTTCAGCCAAAATACGGAGATGCCATGTAGCAGAAAGCAAATTTACTCTAATCTTGACTACGGGGCGAAAAGCTTGAGCTTGGGAAAGGAGTCAGCCTCCTCTCTGTCCAATCCTTCCCCTGAGAGCGGTAGAATGATCTAGGTTGGCGTAGATCAAAAGCAAGCTCAATGCGTATTTCTCTAAACTGGTTGCAGGAACTAGTAAACCTCTCAATGCCCCCGGAGGCGTTGGCTGAGATGCTAACGATGGCAGGATTTGAGGTAGAAGATATTGAAGACCGACGCAGTTGGGCGGATGGAGTTGTAGTGGGCAAGGTGTTAGAGCGTGACCCTCACCCAAACGCCGATCGCTTGAGCGTCTGCAAAGTGGATATTGGTGGTGATACGCCTTCTACGATTGTTTGTGGTGCGGCAAACGTGCGATCGGACATCTTTGTCGCGGTGGCAACCTTAGGAACCTATTTACCTAAGATCGACTTAAAGATCAAACCTGCCAAACTGCGAGGTGTGTCCTCAGAAGGCATGATTTGTTCGTTATCTGAAGTTGGGTTAACCAAAGAATCGGACGGCATTCACATCTTTGACGAGGCAGTGGTCGGAACCCTGAAGCCAGGAAGCGATGCTCGACCCGCATTAGGGTTGGATGATGTAATTCTCGATCTGACATCAACGGCTAATCGAGCAGATGCGCTGAGCATGGTGGGCGTAGCGCGTGAAGTTGTGGCATTGACAGGAGCGACGCTGAGATTGCCAGAGGCGGATGAGCCAACTATTCACCGATCTGGACGGGGCAGCTTAGCAGTGAAAGTTTCAGAGTCTCAAGCATGCCCCACCTATATTGGCACCGCGATCGAGGGGGTAAAAATCGCTCCGTCTCCTCTATGGCTGCAACAACGCCTCCAATCCGCGGGAATTCGCCCGATTAGCAATGTGGTGGATGTCACCAACTATATTCTGCTGGAGTGGGGGCAACCGCTCCACGCTTTTGATCGCGATCGCCTCGTCACGATCGCTGAAAGTGATGCGTTGACGATCGGAGTTCGCTTTGCTCGTGCTGATGAATCACTCAAAACCCTAGACGGGCAAACGAGATCTCTTCAAGAGCAAACGCTCTTGATCACTGCAAACGACAAGCCCGTCGCCCTAGCAGGTGTGATGGGGGGCGAGGAAACCGAAGTATATGAAGGCACCCAGAGCTTGATGCTAGAAGCGGCTCTCTTTGACACGGCTACAATTCGTCGGTCGGCTCGCTCTCAAGGTTTGCGAACTGAAGCTTCTGCACGCTATGAGCGAGGGGTTAATTTTGCAGAATTAAAAACAGCTTGTCGTCGGGCGTTAAAGCTGATTCTTGAATTAGCAGGCGGCACGATCGTCGCTCAAGAAAAAGCGGATTTTCGTTCTAGTCAGGCGACGGCGAGAACGATCGATCTTCGCTTAGAGCGGGTCAACCAAGTTTTAGGCATGGTCGAGTTAGGTGATGACATCGGTGAACTCTCTGCTAAAGAGGTTGAGCGGACTCTTACGGCTCTGGGCTGTCAACTGACGGTCACCAAACCCGATGTTTGGGCAGTGACGGTTCCGTTTTATCGCGATCGAGATTTAGAGCGTGAAATCGACTTGATTGAAGAAATCGCTCGAATCTATGGCTACAACAAGTTTTGCGATACGTTACCTGAGAAGACAGAGCCAGGATATTTGTCGATCGAGCAAGCCATCACCCGCAAACTTCGTGAATCGCTGCGAGCTGCCGGGTTAACAGAATTAATTCATTACTCGTTGGGCAAACCGGACTCCGATCGACAAGTGATTCTCGCAAATCCTCTATTCACAGAATATTCTGCCCTGCGGACGGACTTGATTTCGGGCTTAATCGATGCGTTTCAATTCAACTTAGAGCAGGGGAATGGGACGCTGAACGGCTTTGAGTTTGGTCACGTCTTCTCGCAGGATGAGGACGGATTGACCGAAGCAGAATTTATCGCCGGAATTATGGGCGGCGACCCAACTCAAGGCAAATGGGTGCGAAGTGGGCGAGATCAGCCCCTTTCATGGTTCGAGGCAAAAGGTGTTTTGGATGCGGTCTTTAAGCGAGTCGGGTTGACGATCGAATATCAGCCCGACCTGCGCGACCCGCGCCTCCATCCCGGACGGACGGCTTCTCTCTGGAGCCAGGGCAATCGCCTCGGCACGTTTGGGCAACTGCATCCACAACTGAGGCAAGAGCGAGATTTGCCTGATGAAGTCTATGTGTTTGAACTCGATCTCAATGTGGCGATCGCGCAGCTTGAACAGGAAGAGATTTTGATTCCAACATTTAAGTCTTACTCGGCTTATCCACCGTCTGACCGTGATCTAGCATTTTATGTCTCGACGAATGTTGCCGTAGCTGAACTAGAGCGGCTGATGATCAAAACTGGAGACAAGTTGCTAGAATCGGTCGAATTATTTGATGAGTATCGCGGCGATCGCGTGCCTGAAGGACAGCGAAGTTTAGCATTTCGGCTGGTGTATCGGGCAGACGATCGCACGCTCACCGATGAAGAAATTTCTCCCATCCAACAACAGGTGCGGGAGGCGCTAGTCGAGAAGTTTAGAGTGGAATTGAGAAGTTAGTCTTTTGATCCACAAATCAATTTTGGAGGTTGAGCAGTGCCTAAGTATGTCATGTGGGGCAGCTACTGTGAGGATGTTCTAGAAAAACGGACTCCTCATCGTCAGGCGCACTTAGATGGGCTAGCGAAACAAAAAGAAATGGGAGTGCTAGTGACGATCGGTCCGACCAAAGATGTCACAAAAGTCTTCGCGATCTATGATGCACCCGATGAAGCAACGGTACGTCAAATCGTCGAATCTGATCCTTATTGGCAAAACCAAATTTGGACTGAGTACGACGTGAAAGAGTGGATTCAAGCTGTCTAAACCTGCTGGAGTCTAACGACTAAGATAAGCGGCGGCAGACAGCTTTTGCAATTTCATCAGAATATCGCACCAGTCCGTTTTATCAAGTGGTTAGCTTGCTTGGTCTATTGGCAGATTTTGAGTACAGGCTTTCATAGATGATATTCCAAAATCTGTAAGGCAAAGTCTCTTCGCTTGATTCATGCGACTGAGGGGATCATAGCCTTCACCAATACCCAATCTTTTGATGTTTTGGAAGCTTAACATTGTCTCTTGTTCAGAGTGACCTGATGGATCAGGAGGTGATTCTGGCTCCATACCAAACTGGCGATGTGGTGGTTGATGCAAATTGTAGTTTTCCGGGGGCTTTTCCAGATCAAGATTTTGAGACATAGAGAGAACACTGAAATACAGCTCTTTGAGAATTACCGCATCTAGCGGAGAAAGTTGAGCTAGCACTTTTGCATAGGCTGGATGCATAGTTTCCTTAGTTGCTGGATTTAGAGCTGAGGCTAGCAATCCAGCAAACAAATCTGATACCGTATCGTCACTTGTCTCACTTGCAGCTTCGAGCAGGGGAATCACTGTCTCAGGTAAAATATTGGATTTAATAGATTCAGGGTTAATGCCTTTACGTTCTAGAACGTTTCGGGCTTTGAGAACTGTATTGATTTGATTCTTAAAACGCCAAAAACTAATTTTGTCTTTTAAAGGCAATCCTAGTTCGCTTAAAGGTTCCAGAAGAATTTGGTCTAAGTAGTGCCTTGCGGTTTGAGCCGCTTCCTCAATTGCTTTTTCATCGACAGACGTAAGCGTCGTTGTTGCCAATGATTTCAACTTTAAAATTGTGTTTCAACAAATCTCTCGTACTACACCCATCTAGAGAAACGAGTTAATACTGAAAATCAAGCAAGAAACCTCTGAGCTAAGTTTCCATAAATAATTTAAAGCAAGCTAACTTCCGCGTAGCTGACTCACGAGATGCACAAGTTCTGGAAGAATCAGCTTCTCGACAGCAAGCTTGACTGCATTGGAAGAACCGGGAACTGAGAAAACGAGTTTACCGCGATAGACTCCGGCGATCGCTCTTGATGCGATCGCTCGTGACCCAATTTCTGCATAGCTGAGGGTACGAAAAATCTCCCCAAATCCCGGTAGGGTTTTTTCTAAGAGACTTTCGATCGCGTCGTAGGTCGTGTCTCTGGGGGCAATGCCCGTTCCACCGTTAAAGATTAAGGCATCAAGATCGGATCGATCGCTTAAAGTTTGCATCTGCGATCGGATCTGGTCTGGCTCATCTTTGACGAGCGTGTAAACCCCGATCGTGTGTCCCGCCTCTACTAAAAGCTGTTGAATGAGTTGACCACTACGATCGGTGTCTTGAGTGCGAGTGTCGCTCACGGTAATGACAGCACAAGAAACCGTCATACCGGGAGCATCAAGGTGCGGGTGATGGGTCATTATGACGACTTAGAAAAGCCCAATCCGTTGCGCTCGGCATAGCGTTCCATAAAGCGCATAAAGCGATCCCACTCTTCTACAGATTTCATCACATAGAGAGCTTCTAGCGCTGCTGGCTTGCCGTTGATAAATTTGGCGTTGACCTCACGAGTAATGATTTCGCCCTCTTCATCAATCATGTATAACCCGGTAACATCTTGGGTGACATCATTGCCCAACGCACTAGGCTTTTCAAAATAAAAGGTAGCCGTTCCACTGGTGCCATCTTTAGAACGAGTCAGCCGAACATCAGGCGTGACATCTTCGTCAACGCCTCTAAAAAATTGCATTTGAGCCATAGCGATAACGTTAAGGTTGTGATTAGGTTAGTTAGTATTCTCCCATACCAAGCGAATGAGGGATGAAAGTAGAATTTTGATTCTCATCCCTCATCTCTTTAATTAGGCGTTGACGATATACTGCGAGTTTAGTGAAGCAACTCTGCCATCTCGCGCCAGGGTTTGATAAACCATTGCAGACACTTCGGCTCTAGTGGCATCACGGTTAGGGCTAAACTGGCGCACATTGGGGTAGTTGACGATGATGTGATCTTGCGTCGCGGCAGCTACCCGATCGACCACGTTCTGCGGAATCGCACTGCGATCGTCATACAGATTTAAGACACTCGCGTCTCCGGGCGGCAGGTTAAACCCACTGGCGAGTGACAGCACTAACTGAAGTCTCGTGACGTTTTGATTAGGCTTAAAGGTGCCATCAGGGAAACCGGAAATGAAGCCAGCCCGATATGCCTGATCAATCATCGGTTTCGCCCAAAAGTCAGCCGTCACATCAGAGAATTTGAATGCATCCCGCTTAGAAGCTGGGTTAAACGCTTTAGCAATGAGCGAGGCATATTGAGCGCGAGTCATTGGAGCATCAGGCTGAAAGCTGCCGTCGGCAAAGCCTTTAATAAAATTCTGGCTGGCTAACCCCAACACAAAATCTTTTGCCCAGTGCTGACTGACATCTGGAAAGATCGCGACCGAGACATCTGGATCGACAATGAAAGCAGACGCGATCGCAGGGGCGCGATTAGTCGCAACTAAGGATTGATAGACCAGTGCGGCAACTTCAGCGCGGGTGATATCCATCACGGGTCGCAGTTGCGCCAGATTAGGATGGTTAACGATGAGGCGTTTTTGGGTAGCTGTCGCCACTAAGTCGGTCGCATAGCTGGGAATCTCAGCCCGATCGCTGTAAGCACTAATCACGCTGGGAGTTCCGCCTGTCAGCCCTAGCCCGTTGACGAGCGACACAAGCGCTTGCACGCGAGTCAGATTTTGACCGGGGCGGAAGGTGCCATCGGGAAAGCCTGCAATAAAGCCCATTCGATTAGATTTAATGATCGAGTCGAGTGCCCAGAAGTTTTGCGGCACGTCTGAAAAGTTGGCAGCAGTCTGTTTGAGAGGCAAATCGTAGGCTTTTGCCACGATCGAGGCATATTGAGCACGAGTGATCGGGGCTTCTGGCTTAAAGGTGCCGTCAGGGAAGCCACTGATCAGACTTCTGCTGATTAACCCTTGAATAAAGGTTTCTGCCCAATGTCCGCGAACATCACTTAAACCGCTTGGTGCAGGGGTAGGAGCGGGAGTCGGTGTAGGAGCGGGAGTCGGAGCTGGGGCGGGAGTCGGAATGGGAGTTGGAGCAGGAGTCGGAATGGGAGTTGGAGCAGGAGTTGGAATGGGAGTTGGGGTTGGGACGGGAATCGGAATGGGTGTAGGTGCTGGAGTCGGGACGGGTGCAGGAGTCGGGCTTGGGGTCGGAGCGGGAGTCGGCACTTCGCTGACGAGAAACTCGATCGGACCCTGCACTTTTGTCGGCGTTAACTGGTTGCCAGCCGACGCGATCGTAATCGGCGGACTCGTGGCATTTTGAAAATCAAATTCGCCATTATCCCGAAAAATATTGCCGCCCGGATCTTGGCTGCTGCCCAAGTTAGGAACCGATCGTTCTAATGAAATTAACCCGCTTTCTGTGTTGCGTTCGACGGTGTTGCCGCGCAAAACGGGACGAGCTGCCTTTGATAGCACGATGCCTGAGCGGTTCTCAAAGATTCGGCTATCGGTGATCAGAGGAGCGGCGTTATCTCCGATCGCCAATCCAAATCCAGTGTTTTGACAGACATTGCGACGAAACTCGCCTTTGGTGTCGCGAACGATCGAAATTCCATTCGCGGCGTTTTGGAAGAACACATTGTCGTTCACAATCGGATTTGCGGTGCCTGTGGCGAATACCCCTTCTCGTTTGCAATTCACAAAGGTGCAGTTGGCGATCGTGGGCGCAGTCGATTCGATCCATACACCCGTGCCGCGTATTTCGGGGTTGGTGACAGTGACTCCTCGCAGTTGGGCATTGTTGTCTAGCCGAAATGTCGCCATCTGATTGGCAAACGTAGGACTGGCATAGGTGCCGCCGCCTGTGATTTGAATGCCGTTGCCTTTGTTAGATTCATTGCCGATCACCGTCACCCCTGAAGGAATGAAGATCGGAAACGTTTCGCCATTTGCGGTGCTGTAGGTGCCGGGGGCGAGTTGAATCTTAGTTCCGGGTCGAATTTGTTGAAGGGCACGAGCGATCGTTTTAAAGGGTGCAGATTGGCTGCCTGTGGCGCTATCACTGCCGCTCGTAGGATTAACGTAAAGAATAGGAGACGTTGACTGAACCATAATTTTTATGTGGTGAATGCATGAGGGGCAATGCTATTTCTAGTAAGAAATAGCCTTATATAAGATGATTTCAGAAAGGGTAAAGAGGCTCTTTATAATACTCGCCGAAAGGAAAAGTAGTGCGTTTAGTTCCGTAAGAGATGCAGAAATTATTGGAGGAGTTTTTGGACGAGTAAGCGATATTCCTCAGCAATCTTTGTGGGAGTGTTGCCTGAGCCAGGTTCTAAAATCATGTCACCGATCGTATCTAAAGCGCGTTCATTAATGGAATCGATTAAGAGTTCGGGCATGGTGAGCGTGTCTTCAGCAATTTTTTTGAGGGTCGGCATCAAGTTTTTTTGCTTGGTGATCGCGGCTAGTGCCGCGAGTTCTGAAGCAGATAATTGAGTGAAAAATTGAGTCCATTCGATCGGGAGGTCAGGAGCAGCCGATTTGATTGCCGCTCCGGTTGCTCGCTGATTAACTGGAACGATCGACCCCTTATTGGTCACCTCCTTTGCCAGCGTTTCTTTTAAGACAGCAACGTCTCGATCGAGGTCTTCTTTTTGCTGACGACGATTGAGAATCTGCGTTTCTAGTTGACCGAGTTCTGCGTGCAAAGAAGAGATTTGAAGCTGTAATTGTTCGATCGCAGCTTGCAGAGATTTAGAACCCGTCTCGACCTGCTGGCGCTTAGGTTCGGCTGAGAGCAGGAACTGATCGAGTTCCGATCGATAGCGTTCTAGCTCAGTGATTTGCGGCTGTAATGTTGATAAGTCGGTTTCGATGCGCTGTTTTTGATGAGTCAGCGTTGTAATCTCTTGAACCAGCGTTTCTTTCGCGTTCTTCTGTTCTAAAATCTGCGCTTTGATTTGATTCAGTTCTGCTTGAGTTGTGGTCAAATTTAACTCTGCACGCTGCTTAGCGGCAAGGGTCGAAGACACCAATTCCTTAAGTTCGGCTTCTTGACGTTCTAGCGCTTGCAGTTTGGTTTGGCGCAGATGAACCTGACTACTCGGTGCTTGGACAGGAGCTGAGGGATTTGCGAGATTCCAACTGACGGCTGTCTTGGGTTTCTCAACGGTCTGAAGGCGGGGAAAATCTAGGTCTTGAGCTAATCGATCGTGTTCTTCGCTCAGGGCAAGCAGCGCTTCATAAGCCTCCGATCGTTTGTGCTGCAACCCACGAATGTGTGCCATTAACTCAGCGGCTCGTTGCTCAAACAGACGATGATAGTGGCGTTCTGCAACAGCAACACCCACCAAGCTGGCAAAAAACGTGATCAGCCCCGTCAGCAACGCCCTACCGAAGTCTCTGCCCGTCAGAAAGCTGATGCCAACGCTGACCGCAAAGGCAACCAAACTGAGAAGAAGACGACTTTTGACCATAGCGATCGTGCTTGAGAACCTTGCATAAAAAAGAATCAGTTCGTAATAAAGTGTACGCGCTCTAGACGGTGTAGGCGCAACTTAGATGAGTTCATTTCTCTATTCTCATGATGCGATCGAGCCATCGCAAAATTCCAATTGCGACAACTACGCTTGAGGAGAGAGCTAGCCAGAAACCGTGAGCGATCGTGGCAGATTGATCCAGTGCCCATCCTCCTAACGGAGGACCAATAAAATAACCTGCTGCCCAACATTGTGAATTGATCGAGAGATAAATTCCTCGCAGCGATTCGGGCGCTAAATCGACAACTAGCGACGATGCCGCAGGCATATAAGTGATCGTTGCGAGAGACAAAACGCCCAGACCTAAGATTGCCCAAACGAGATGCCCCTGAGACACAATTCCAGTCACGCCGATGAACGCGAACCCGATCGCCCAGAGTGATGCCGACAACATCAACACTTTAGGGCGGCTGAAGCGATTCAAAGCACGCGCGATCGGCAACTGACCAATCACTGACACCGTTAAATATCCTGTAAATAGAGCACTAATCAAAACCGGAGGAAAGCCCCGATTCGTTTCATCTAATTTGAGAAAGTTGCTGAAATAGAGAGGAATTGTACTATCAATTTGCACAATGTAAGTCGTAAACATCGTATTCACGATCGCATACACTAACAAACGTTTGTCGGTGAGGGCAATCGCCCAGCCTTCTCCACGAGGTCTCTCGACAAATTGATTGGTTTCAGCGATGGCGAAATAGATTACGCCAAAGAACACTAAAAATGAAACTCCGTCGATGATGAAGAGTAATTGATACAAGCCTGTTGTGCTAATCAGCAAGCCGCCCAACACAACCCCGATTCCTAACCCCAACGAATCTGACAATCGCGTGATCGAATACGCTTCGTTGCGCTGAATCGGTGTGGTTAAGTCTGCGACAACGGCTTCAGTGGCGGGCCAATATAGCCCCATTCCCAAGCCCATAAGCAAATTGCCCCCGACAAAGGTTGGAAAATTATAGGCACATGACAGGGTGAAAGACGCGATCGCAGACACCACTGCCGACAGCAATAATGTCCGTCTGCGTCCCCAAAACTTTGAATCAGCAAAGGTGCCGCCAAGAGCACGCCCGACCACACCCGAAATTGCGGCACTGCCTAGCCCCAGACCAACAGCCGTTGCTGACAATCCCACCTGATTGACAAAGAAAATGGGAGCATAAAAAAGCGTGAATCCGGTGCCGACTTGTGAGAGCAGCCGCCCGAACGCCAAAATCCAGACTTCGCGGCAAAAATTGGGGAGCCAAGAGGGAAGTTTCATGAGAGGGTGATTCAGTAAATGATGGATTTCATCCCACCAATAAAATAGCCAGAACTCAGATTAGACCCTGAATTCTGGCTATTAGATTAGCTTTGATCGCGAAATAAGTCGCCCGTCTAGAGGTTAGCGACTGCCCGGATTTTGGATCATTTGCCGAACTTCAGGTCCTGGCACATAGCCATAGCCAAAGGTGGAACGATCGGAGTCATCAATAATCTGCGGACTCAGCAATACAATCACTTCTCGGCGCTGATTGTTGCGCTCAGTGCGACGGAACAGCGCACCCAAAATGGGAATGTCTCCCAAAATCGGAACCTTTGTTACAGTCGTCCGATCTTGTTCTTGAATAATTCCTGAAAGCACCAGCGTCTGACCATCCCGGAGTCGAATTTGACCCGACTCTAGCTTCCGTTCGGACAACAGCGTAATGATGTTGTTTGAACCACCCACGTTAATTTGTTGAGTGCTTTCAGGCTGAGAGATCGACGGAGCCACCGACAGAGAAATGAAGCCGTTGTCATCAATACGATCGACCTTCACAGGCAGAATCAATCCCGCAGATTTCTTCTCAGCCGTCACGGTGACCGTTGCCACCGAGCCAGCCCCCGAACTCGTCACATTCTGCGTAAAGTTTGTAATCACCTCTTGCGTCAAGTTAACCGTCGCGGTTTGTCCTTCTTGAACCACCAGCGTTGGATCAGTCAGAATTTTAGCGTTGCCGCTCACAACGGACGCTTGCAGTTGGGCAAAAAAGTTACGGACAAAATTGACAGGCGAACCATTGACGATGCTGGCGATCGTGCCCGTTGAGTTATTGCTAACGTCCGAGACTGCCGAACTCGACCCAGGAGTGTTTCGACCAAAGTTAAGCACCGCAATGCCACCTTGATTGATGATCTGCGAGTTGCCCACCCCAAACGAGAACGTTGTCCCAAATCGGCGTAGTGCCAGCAGGTTTACGTCAATCACTTTGACGTTGACCGCTACCATCCGTCGTCTAGAATCAAGCTGAATGAGTTGGCTAGTTGCTAGTTCAATTTGCTTAGTCGTGCCGATCAGCGTGATCGAATTGGTACGCTCATCGCCTGACACCTGCATTCCTCGCAAAAAAGGCGTAGAGTCTTGAAACGTGGCGCGCTGAACCTCGACTCTGGTTTCTGTGGTCGTCTCAGTTGTGGCTGGCTGTGCAACTGCGGTTTGAGCGCCCTCTAGTTGCGCTGCCGACTGAGCAACTACAGTTCTGACTTGCCGCTCTCTCGTCACTGCACTTTCTGCTCCTAAGCCCACTAAAAAGTTGACGGCACTAGTGACAGAAATTTGATTGAGGCGCAGACTCCGAGCCATCGCTCCCCGTGCCGCATTTGGTAACCGAGTGCCAACAAAAATGGTGCGTCCAGAACGTGTGGCTTCTAGACTGCCGCACTGACTACCTCCACCTTGGGCACCACCCGTCACCGGAACGCAGGCGAGTCGCAGCACATAGTTAAAGACATCCTGCACTGACTCGTTTTCAATGTCGAGCGAGATTGTCGGACCTCCCGATCGAGACGCTCCTGCGGCTGCACCCGTCTGTCCACCCGGAGATTCGCTGTAGGCTAAATTGAGTCCGGCGGCTCTGGCGAGAAGCGACAGCACCTCTCGAACAGGAGCATCGCGCAACACCAGGCGAGGAATCCGTTCGGCGGAACCTAAGTCGATCGCGGACGGAGACAGATCAATCGGGGCAACAGTGATATCTCCAACCGGGGGAGCGACCGCTCTGGGCAAAAAGGGCGGGACAGGAGCGATCGGAACGGAAGGCGGAGTCGTTGTAATCGTCGGATTGGGCACAAGGGGGGTGACTGGCACTCCGATCGGGGGTGGAGTCGATGATGCAGGCGCTTGAGCGGGTGCCGCAGGCGCTTGAGCAATGGATGCCGCAGGCGCTTGAGCAATGGATGCCGCAGGAGCCTGAGCAGTAGGTGTGCCTCCTGCTCCCCCGGCTCCACTGACACTCAAAACCACGCCTTGAGCATTGCGACTCGCAATCTGCCCCATAGGAGCAGTGTTTCCCTGCCCTACGACAGTGACTTGAATGCCGTTTCCACCCACTGGGGTTACTGAGATCGAGGCAATTCCGGGAGCCGGATTGTTTTGCTGATAAGGCTGATTGCCGCGCAGTTGCGTGTTGAAGATATACGCCGTCCAGATATTGCCCCGATTGACGTTAAACACTTGGGGAGCGCGTTCACCCGCTTGCGTTTCTAACACCACATCGACCCCTGATCGACTCGGATTTAAGCGAATATTGGTGACTTGAGTGGGGGCTGCACTTGCTGCCTGACTCGCCACCAGCACGATCGCGGCGGCGGTAACTCCACCGATTCCATAAAACTCCTTCACTGGTTCACTCCTCTGTCAACTTAAAAACAATGTGGTTAAAACGCAAATCGAGCGGTTTGCTATCGCTACTTAGGTGAAGCCGCTGGTGAAGCTCCCGGGCTAGGAGCTGGCGGTGGCAATGCCTTCTTATCCGCTTCCGTGAGAGGCATCAATGCCTCCATCTGGAAGGAAGTCGTGATTTTGCTATCAGGCTGGCAGTTGGTCAAAAAGCGAACTACGCCCCCCGGTGCAATCTCATATAACCCTCCCGGAATCAAGGCACGATTTTTGTCGCCCACTTCAATTTTGAGATTTTTGAGCAACAGCAAGGGCTGGAGCCGCTCAATCGTTCTAAAAATCGATTGGGTTTGGTTAAAGTTGCCTTGAAACTGCACGTCGATCGTTTGCTGTTTGAGCTTGTTGTTGATTGCGGGACCTAACGAGCTGTCTGTAATAACCTGAGTCCCCTTGACATCAGGAGTAAATTTCTTCAGCTTGGCATCTGCAACCAAAGGTCCCACTTTGTCTTCAAATTTTTGATAGGTGACGATATCTGAATATTGGTCGCGTACCCAGGATGGGCAACTGTTCAACTTTGCTTTGGTGGCTCCAACTCGATCAGCGTTATTTTTGTCAATCAGTTGGTTGACATCTAGCAATAACGTATTTAATGTTTTTTCGGTTGCAAACAATGCCAGAACCTGATCGCGCTGCTGATTCACCTGCGTGAGCTTTGTTTTTGCATCTTGAATCTGCTGCTTGATCGATGCCTGTTGCTTAAGCTGCTCGCTTTTTTCTTGAACTTTGGCATTTAGCTCCTGATAAGCCTCCCAGGTTGGGCTGACGACATAGTTCCAGAGCAAGCCAGCTCCCACCAGTCCGGTGACTGCCAACAAAACTCCTGAAATAACAGGCGTGAGCGTAATGCCAAACACCACCGGATAATTAGGACCCGGATCAAAATCTGAGTCTTGAGGAATGAAATCTCCACCTGCCGTCATGGTTTAATCACTCCCTTTTCTTTGAGGGCTTCAATACGAGTCACGAGTCCAACGGCTCCTTTACGATCGAGTTCTCTAATTAGCTCAGAGGCAGGCACGTCGCTCAACGCAGTTTGCAGAGAAAACTTCACCCGTGGTGGCAGCTTAGGAATCTCATAACTGGCGCTCGAGCCACTAGGCTTAGAGCCAGCTAAATCTAAACTCTGCAACGGCTGAGGATCGGTGAGTTCTGCGCTGACGAGTTTGGTTTGGGCACTTTGCAAGAAATTAGACTGCTGCAACGTCAACAGAAAATCGTTGACATCGCTAAACGAGTTTGCCAAGCCTTCGATTAGGATTACGCCAGATACGGGTACGGGTGCCTGACCTGGTGATGGCGCTGGGGTAGCTGGATTTTTGGTGGGGTCAACCTGCGTGATGCCCGCGATTTGCACATTAGGCGGTAAGCGATCGCGGATATCCTGCGCCATTGCTGACCAGGGTTTAATCTGGTTGAAGACCGTTGCCAGTGCCTGAGTTTCGTCAGTGCCCTGCTTGATTTGATTATTGATCGATGCCAGATCTTTCTTCTGACGATCAAGGTTGCCGAGTTGACTGTCTAGCTCAGCTTGCTGTTGCGTCAAGTCATTATTTCTAACCTGCAGAAAGCCCCACAGCGCTAGAAGGGCGACAGGAAAAAAGACTCCCGCCGCCAAACCCCAATAGAGAGGACGGCGATCACCGCTTACAAATGTAGGAGGCTTGCGTCCACCTCGTCGCGCGGCATCAGGCTTATATTCTGGTCGATCGTTGAGAAAATTAATATCTAAGCTATACATTTCACCATGCCTCCCGCAGTCCTAACCCCAACACTACGCCTAACCCTGGTCGAGCCGATAACGGGATCTCTTGAGGCGACTCGATCGAAAGCGCTGCTACCGGATCGACCGAGCTACAGGGCAAACTCAAGCGCTGGGTTAAAAATTCGTCTAACTGTCCGATCGAGGCACCCGGACCTGCCAGTAGCAGTTGCGCAACTTCTAGGTTCTCGCCTTGATTAAGATAAAAATCAATCGATCGCCGCAGTTCATCCGATAGCTCACCTAAAACTCTAAGCATAGCTGCCGTTCCTGGATTGGTACCCGGACTCATTCGTGGGCTACCCATCGTATCCATCGGGTTAGCAGGAATGGTCATCCCTTGCAGCAAATCAATGCTGCGAGACGGGGGTAAATTCATCGCACGAGACAAGGCGCTCTGAATCTGAAAACTGCCGATCGGCACGGTGCGCGAAAACTGCGGCACCCCATCGACGGTGATCGAAATCTCGGTGCTTTCAAACTCGATATCGACTAAAGCTACGGCTTCCTGAGGAGCAAACTGTCTTAACTGTTCACGAATCGTGCGAATTAGTGAAAAGCTGCTGATCTCTAATACGTCAACCTGAAGCCCAGCTTGTTGAAAGGTATTAATGTAGGTGTCTGTAATTTCTTTGCGGGTTGCTACCAGCAAAACCTGGACTTTTTCGATGCCATCTTCATCAATGAATAGACCGAGTTTTTGATAGTCAACATCGGCTTCTTCACGAGGGAAGGGCAGATACAATCCGGCTTCCTGGTTTAACACCATCTCCCGCAATTCTCGATCGTCAAGCTCTGCGGGAACCGGAATAATTCGAGTTACTGTGTCGCGCCCACCTGGAACAGCAGTGGCAGCTTGTTTGACCTTGATTTTGTTATCTGACAACGCCGATTGAATTAGCTGAGACATAGCAGGAGGATCGACAATTTGCCCCTCTTGAAATATGCCATCTGGCACAGGCACCGTGACATAGTTAGCCAGCCGAAACCCTGAGCCTTGCTTGCGTAGCTGAACAATGTTGATGCGATCGGGGGCTAACTCTATGCCAACCCCTTTAGACTTTTTAGAAAAGAGACCTTTTAGACCGTTAACCACAGATTTGTTAGCCCACTAGGCGATAGTTTAGAACCGAGCTTGGGGGAAGGAATAACCGTAAAACGGTCAGATGCAAATGCATAGTACACAATCTATGTCAGAATGACCCGTTTGAACACAAAGATACAAACTATTAGGCTTTGTTCTGAGATATTTACTGGAGATTTAGCGAATATTTTTGTTTGACGAGGTTAGACTACCCAAAAATGATTGGTCAATTCACTGAGCCAACTATCGGTGATCGCCTTTCCAGCAAAAAATATTTCGGCTCAGATAAAATTAATCGATCTGTTAGTTATGCCATGAGATCTGCAATCGATTCGCGGCTAAAAAGTCCTCCTCTTGAGACATGATCAGGAATCCATCTGTGAATAGTACACGCATTTTCAGAAAATGACGATCGAAAAATAAAGTTTATGATATTCGCGCTAGAAAATTTGGAGATTACGACTAAACGGTTGGTGATCGAGCCTGAGGATGATCGCGCTCCACCCGTCCTCTTGAGTTAATTAACAGATTGATTCAACGACTCACAACACAAGTAGATACAAAAAGTCCATGTCACAAATGCAACACGGACTTTTGATCGTTTATTCCGTTTTCCTTCTCTCATCCCCCCGTACATCTTTGTGACCAATTAGGAATGACTGTTCGGTCATTTGATAGTGTTTGAAGACGAGTGCGATAGGTCTGGAGTTGTGCTCGATACATCTGATTTGCAGGAGCGCTCTCCAATGCTTGCTCAACGATCGCGATCGCGCGTTGCCAGTTTTGAGAACAGGTCGCTTGCAGCAGTTGAGCGTCTAATCTTTGAGTGTTGGGGTTGCTCGCTAGCTGACTAGAAATAGCCGTTCTGATAAACCCTGTGCTGATGCTGTTGTCTCTTTGAGCCGGGGTAGTTTGTGACGGCTGTGGAATTTGAGGGCTTACTGGTTGTGTAGTGCGGGGCTGCCTGTTTGGAGCAGCCTTTCCTGGAGTTGTTTGCCGAATAATCACATCTGGAACGCCATTTGGAGCCACGATCGTGCGAGTCGTATCAGGCTGATTGGGTTGGGTTAACGCTGGAGTTCTGATGCCAGAAGTACCTGGATTCGTAATGGGCTGAGTGCCACTCCCTGCCGATCCTGGGCTGCTGATACCAGAGGTGCCTGGATTCGTAATGGGCTGAGACCCATTTACAGTTGGGTTAGGTTGGCTTAAACCAGGAGTCGGATTATTTGCCCCTGACACACCTGGATTAGTGATGGGTTGGGTGGCTCCACTATTACTGCTGGGCAAAGCGGGACTGCTGATTCCTGAGACTCCAGAATTTTTCACGGGTTGGTCTGCCCCGACTTGAGCGATCGCTCGATTAATCAAGACTCCAGATAGTAGAGAGATCACGGTTAGCGATCCGATCGTTCCAATGCGTGAAGTTCTACTCATGATTCTTGCCCCCTTTACTCGATTGAATAGTTATTGGCGATTTTGAACGATTGAGCAACTAATGACCTCTATTGAAGGGAGGAAACCAAAGGATGAAACAAGGAAGGTTATGGGATGACTTCTCTGATCAGGTAGACTAAGCTACTCGATCGCCATTCAAGTAGAGAAGATGCGTCAGATTAAAACCTGGAAAACGTTTGGACTGTTTGCTTTGTTAGGCTGTGTGCTGAGTTGGTTGGTGAGTTGCGGCAGTGGGAATGCACCATCGGGCAGCAATCAGGCAACGGGCAAGCCAGAAGTAGAATTCTGGACAATGCAGCTTAAGCCGCAGTACACCGATTATTTCAACCAACTGATCGCAAATTTTGAGACGCAAAATCCGGGAGTCAACATTCGCTGGGTTGATGTGCCCTGGGCAGAGATGGAACGCAAGATTCTGACGGCGGTGGTGGCAAAAAGTGCGCCTGATGTCGTCAATCTCAACCCAAATTTTGCGACTCAACTCGCAGAGCGAAATGCTTGGTTAGACCTTGATGCCAAGATTCCGGCTGAGGTGCGGCAGCAATATTTACCGAATATTTGGCAGTCGAGCACGCTCAACGGTAAGAGCTTTGGGATTCCGTGGTATCTGACGACCAGAGTGGCGATTTATAATACTGATCTGCTGAAACAAGCAGGTGTGAGCAAGCCTCCTGCCACATACGCAGAACTTGCCCAAGCCGCCAAACAAATAAAAGACAAGACGGGCAAATATGCGTTTTTTGCGACAGCAGTCCCCGAAGATTCGGGTGAGATTCTTGAGTCATTTGTGCAGATGGGTGTGCAGTTAGTCGATGGTCAAGGCAAAGCGGCATTCAATACGCCTCAGGGAAAAGCCGCTTTTCAATATTGGGTGGATATGTATAAGAACGGGTTGATGCCCAAAGAAGTGTTGACCGAAGGGCACCGTCACGCGATCGACCTCTATCAACAAGGACAAACCGCAATCTTGGCATCAGGGGCAGAATTTTTGAAGACGATCGAGAAAAATGCGCCGTCGATCGCTCAAGTCTCGGCATCGGCTCCGCAACTCACAGGAGACACAGGCAAAAAGAATGTTGCCGTGATGGATTTGCTGATTCCGAAAGACACCGATCAGCCCGACGCTGCCCTGAAGTTTGCGCTGTTTGTCACGAATAATGAAAATCAGCTTGCCTTTGCGAAAGCTGCCAATGTTTTGCCTTCAACAATTCAGGCATCGCAAGATAGTTATTTCACGGCGACTCCTGCCAATGCAAATTCGGTAGACAAAGCCAGAATCGTGAGTGCGAGTCAGCTTAAAAGCGCAGAAGTTTTGATTCCGGCGATGAAGAACGTTAAGGAATTGCAGAAGGGAATTTATCTCAATCTGCAAGCGGCAATGCTAGGAAAGAAGACCGTTGATCAAGCGGTGAGTGATGCGGCTCAAGAGTGGAATGGGCGATCGTAATCATTGACCAAAGCTCTCTTGTTGAATAGTTGATCGACCCAATGAATCAGCTATTCAACAATAAAAAATAAGAACCTTTTTACGGCGATTCTGGGTAGAAAGCTGGCGAGCGATCGCGCAGAAAATTCGTTTTGTGCAACTGAATTTAAACCCTAAAAAAGCGAGTCACAGTAGAGGTAAATCATTGACGTAGCCCATAAGCCTAGTTAGGATCGAGCGAAGACCAGTGATATTAGACACTCGTGAATAAGTTACAGGCTATTGAGCTACTCGTCAGTGAAAAATGGACAAAGGAAGACGCTAAACGGGCGTTGGTAGGAGTTGACTTTTCTGCCAATCCTGATGAACTGACTATTCGCAAAGCTACCTCGCTATTTTCAGGAACTGAACTAATCCATCGCCAGCGCCTTCAAGCTGCTCAGAAAACTCAAGTAACGAAAAAAACAAATGAGATCGAGCGTTTAGAGAAAGCGCATGAACTAGAAATAGAAAAACTTAAAGCGAAAATTCAAAATCCATCTTCCAAAGATGAATTTCTAGAGGCTAAAGTCAAGGCTCTAGCGTCTCAAAATGATGAACTGATTAGAGTGAATGATGGACTTAAGAAAGATAACAAAGCTTTGAAAAATCTGGTCGATCGAATCCGACTTAAGACGGCGATCGATGTGAAAAATCTGCTGAAATATGAAGACAGTGAAATTCGGAGAGCTTTAGCTAAATGGTTTAAAGGAATAGAGGGGTAAACAGTTAAATTAATGGCAAGTCAAAAAAGAAATTTTGATGGGATGAGTTATCGCGAAGTTCAACGCGCCAACTCAGATAGTCAAAGCAAGTTGCAAAAAGACGATCGGGCGTGGCTTAAAGATAATAGCTACAAGAATGTTGGTTGGAACAACGTCATCACTCTCTACCAGAAAATAAAAGAATTTTTAGATAGAGATTCACTAGAAGACTCAACGCTCGAAGACTTATATCTAGAAGCCGATCGCATTGGAAACAAATACCTAGATCGCCACGAGATAGCAGAATTCAACCAAGCTTTCTCTAAAGAACTAAACGAGATCTCTGAAGAAATTGATAAGCAGTTTCCAGATACGGAGATTGAAGCGGCTGACTTTAGGGCTAAAACTGACAGAAAACCTCGAAAAAGTCGTGGTCAAACGTCGTACAAAACTACCAAAATTTCGTGAGGGCGCTGTGAATATTGAGGAGCAAGAGCTTAAAGAACTGTTTAAGCTTGTAGACAAAATTGGTAACAAGCGATATCACAAACTGACTCAGCAAGATTTTGAAACCTATAGAAATTTTGATTACTGGCGATATGTCAATGGTGATTATGAGTGTGGGACGACAGAGGAAAGCAAAGAGTGGGTAAGAGATCATTCAGATTGGGACTGCCCTCTTTGTAGCGAGAACTATCGTGAAAAAGGCGGCAAAACGATCGACCACAAGCTACCTCGTTCGCAGTATCCTTGGCTATCAATGGAATTTAAAAATTTATGGGTTATTTGCCAAACCTGTAACAGAGAAAAGGGTGAAATGCATTGGTATGAATACGAACGCTATGTGCTTGCTAAATATCCAGATCTTTACGACGCTGTGAAAGCTGCGCGTCCCAATCAGTTGCTTCAATCTTTAAAAGATCCATCAATTTGATTTCCGTAGCACTCTCCAAAAAACGCCTTAAACCGTCGATCGTGTCTTCTCAAAGAAATCACCAATTAAATAGAGTGAGCCACATAGCACGATCGGATCTTGATCTTCTTTCTGCATTGCCATCTCTAATCCAGAAAACACGTTTTCGTAAACGCTGCACTCCGCTAAATCAGGACAGATTTCCTTCGCTAAGACTGCTAACTCGTGAGGATTAGCAGAACTATGACCGGGAACGGGAACGAGATAGACTCGATCGCCCCTTCTCAGCAATTCTTTAAACACATCAGCATGGTCTTTAGTCGATAACATTCCCATCACCCAATGAATCGGAGCGAGTTTTAACGTCTCTACAAATTGACGCAGCACCTCAGCACTGGCGGGATTGTGAGCGCCATCAATGAGAATCTGACGGTCTTTGTAGGTAGACCATTGCAGTCGCCCTGCCCACTTTGTGTTGGCGATTCCGTCTGTGATTGCCTCGTCAGAAAACTCCCAGCCTTCTTGTCTGAGCAATTGCAGAGCCGCGATCGCCAGTGCAGAATTCTGTAGTTGAATCGCTCCCTGCAACGGCAACTGATATTGAAAGGATTTGATTAGCTCGATCGAGCCTTCTTCGCCCGTCTCAAGTTTCAACTCATACTCTTCCATGCCCTGATATTCTGCCCAACCGCCGCCCAAATCTTTGGCAGGTTTTGGATAGATGGTCGGACAATTTAACTCCAACACGCGACGATTCACTACTGCCGCTGCCTCTTTCGGAATTTGACCAATCACCGCCGGACAGTCAGATTTGAGAATACCCGCTTTTTCTCGTGCGATGTCTTCTAACGTTGGTCCAAGCCTTTGCCAGTGTTCCATGCTGAGGGAGGTGATCACCGTGACAAGCGGACTGTCGCACACATTCGTCGCGTCTAGCCGTCCGCCTAGACCAACCTCAATCACAGCAATATCAACCTTTTGCTGAGCAAAATAGAGCCACATTGCCGCCGTAATCACTTCAAACTGAGTAGGAGACGGGCGATCGGGGCGAATTGCGGCTTCGACTTGCTGTAAGACTTTGTGTAGTTTTTCAGGTGAAATCGGTTGGTCACGAATACAAATTCGTTCACACCAACTGACCAGATGTGGCGACGTGTAGCGTCCGACTCGATAGCCTGCCTCGGTCAACACAGCAGAAATATAGGCACACACCGAACCCTTGCCATTGCTTCCCGCGACGTGAATTATTGGCACCCGATCGTGCGGATTGCCCAACTCCGCCAACAGATGCTGAATCGCTTCTAAGCCGAGATTGACTCCAAAGCGCTCAAATTTTTCGAGGAAATCGATCAAAGAATGAGTCATGAAGCTGTTGGTAGGTTCGGTGCAATATCCAGTGTGACTCAAAATCAAAGCGATCGAATTCGGAATCGCCCTAACCCTTATGCTATTCTTCGATTCTTGTTTGCTCCATAGTAGTGGTTCATGAAAAAAATTCTGTTCTCCGGGTTTTTGTTTTTGTCTCTGCTGTCTTTATCCGCGTGTTCATCGACGACTTCACCAGAGGCTGCTAAACCTGCTGCCCAATCTAAAACGTTTACGACCGGGGCGATTCCTGACCAAGATCCAGAAAAGTTACAGCGTCTCTACAGTAAATTATCAAAGTATTTAGAAGCTGAATTGAAGGTTTCGGTTGCCTATAAGAGGATGTCTTAAAAGGTAAGTGAGAGAGCTGAAACCCGTATCCTTTCGTCGGGGCACAACATCTGAAATGCTGATTCCACCGTAGGTGAACCGGAGTTCAGTAGACTTCTCAGACATCCTCTAAGCCTGTGATCGACTACACGGCGGCGGTGACCGCCTTTAAGGTTGGTGATTTAGATATGGTGTGGTTTGGCGGGCTGACAGGAGTGCAAGCGCGATTGCAGGTTCCGGGTGCGGAAGCGATCGCGCAACGGGATATTGATTCACAGTTTCATAGCGTGTTTATCGCCAATAAAAAAAGCGGTATTCAGCCGATTCAAGATCTCAAAGGGCTAACAGCTCTCAAAGGTCACAGTTTCACCTTTGGCAGTGAGTCTTCGACCTCTGGGCGATTGATGCCGCAGTATTTTCTTCAGAAAGCAGGCATGAAATTAGAAGGCGACTTTAAAGGGCAAGCAGGCTTTTCTAAAAATCACGATGCCACGATCGAGCTAGTCACCGCAGGCACTTATGATGCAGGCGTATTGAATGAGCAAGTTTGGCAGAAACGCCTTAAAGAAGGCAAAGTCGATCTCAATCAGGTTGAGGTCATTTGGCGATCGCCCGCGTTTTTTGATTATCACTGGGTCATGAATCCGAGTGTCAAAGAGCGATTTGGAGCCGACTTTTCGCAAAAAGTTCAAGCTGCATTAATGAGACTTGACCCTAATGTGCCCGACCAAAAAGAGATCTTAGAATTGTTTGGGGCAGCCAAGTTTGTGCCCACCAAAAACGAGAATTATGCGACGATCGAGCAAATTGGGCGTGAGGTCGGCAAAATCAAATAATGTTTCGTAGAGACGTTTCGGTGAAACGTCTCCCCACGATCGTTGGGTAACCCAATCATTTATGCCCCACGATCGTCGGGCAAACCAATCATTGATGCCGCACGATCGTCGGGTAATTCCAATAATTTGTGGAGACGTTCCACCGGAACGTCTCTACGGGTGGGTTCGATTTGTTAAACAATGCACGAATTTGGTTAGATGGATCTTCCTGCCCCTGTTTTTGAACTTAAACACGTCTCTCAACAGTTCGGTCAGTTCTCAGCGCTGACAGATATTAACCTGCAAATTTATCCGCATGAACGAGTGGCGTTGGTGGGGTCAAGCGGGGCTGGAAAAAGTACGCTGCTGCGATTGCTGAATGGCACCCTGCGATCAACGCAAGGTGAAGTCTGGGCAATGGGGCGAAACTTAAGCCAACTTAACTCAAAACGGCTGCGTCAGATTCAGCAGCACATCGGCACTATTTATCAACGGTTGCACTTAGTTGATAACCTGCGAGTGATTCATAACGTCAATGCAGGACACTTGGGGCGATGGTCATTTCTAAAAGCGCTAACGTCTTTGATTGTGCCCTTAGAAACCGAGACTGCAATCAAAGCATTGAGTCAAGTCGGCATTGCAGAAAAGCTCTATGAGCGCACCGATCGTCTATCAGGTGGTCAACAGCAACGAGTCGCGATCGCTAGAGTTCTCGTTCAAAACCCGCTTGTGGTTTTGGCAGACGAACCGATCGCCAGTCTCGACCCCGAACTCAGCCGAGAAGTCATGGACTTGTTGCGACATCTCGCCCACCAGACAAACCGAACTCTGATTATTAGCTTGCACGATATTGATTTTGCGCGGAGTCACTGCGATCGCATTATTGGCTTACGTCAGGGAAAAGTTCTCTTTGATGCAGTTCCTCACCAAGTCTCCCCCAATTTAATCGCAGACTTATATCGACTGGAATCTCACCGATGACTGTGATCACTCCATCTCTAAAATGGGGCTTGATTGGACTGGCTGCGATCGTTCTTTCGCTCCTACAAGCGGGATTATTTCAGCACGATTTATTAAATCTAAATGGTGCACCACTGCTATGGAAGTTTATAGTAGCCAGCATTCATCCAGATTTCAGTTCTGAGTTACTACAAACGACATTTAAAGCAACTCTCACCACGTTAGCCTATGCGGTCTGTGGAACATTCTTCAGTTTAATTTTAGGAACGATCGGCGGCGTTCTCACATCAGAAGTTTGGTGGTTGTCGTTTGGTCAACCTTCGCGTTTTTGGCTCTTGATCCGAGGACTCCTTGCAGTGCCTCGTGCCATTCATGAACTGATCTGGGGTCTGTTTTTTGTCAATATTTGGGGACTCGATCCACTCACGGCGATCGTGGCGATCGCCATCCCATTCGGCGCAATTACCGCTAAAGTCTTTTCTGAGATTCTCGATGAAACTCCACGACAGCCATTATTAACCCTGCTCAATAGCGGAGTTTCTCCCTTAACGGCATTTTTCTATAGTCTATTACCGCAAGCATTACTCAATCTATTATCTTATGCGTTCTATCGATTTGAATGTTCGATTCGCTCAGCAGCAGTCTTAGGAATCATTGGAGCAGGTGGATTGGGATATGAAATCTTTCTCAGTCTGCAATCACTCCGCTATGAGCAACTCTGGACATTTTTTGACGCGCTATTCATTCTCAATGGGTTAGTCGATCTGAGTAGTGCCTGGTTGCGACGACAGTTGGGATGCCCTAGCCGTCTTGATTTGAATCTTCAGCAAACTAAGAAGAAACAAGCTCCAAAAAATATTGCGCGACGAAGTTATTTTCTTTTGCTTCCCGCCTCTCTGGCTCTGTTAGCTCTGTGTTTTTGGGTGATCAATCCCGATTTTAGTAAACTTTGGGCACCGCGCACTCAGCAGCTATTGGGGCAGTTCGTTCGATCTGCGTTGCCACCTGATTTTAGTGAGATTCCGCAACTGATTCCGCAAGCGATCGAGACCGTCTCAATGTCAGTCTTAGCGATCGCTTTCTCGGCGTTTGGCGGGTTGCTCCTTGCATTTCCAGCAGCCAACAATTTCTTCCTAGCAGGCGGACTGCTTAACTCAAACCCCGGCAAATCTGCCAGCCTAGCTCCGCAGATCATGGTGCTATTATCACGAGCTATCTTGTTGATGTGTCGCGCCATTCCTGCTCCAATTTGGGCGCTTGTCGTTCTCTTCGTGATGTTTCCAGGAATCTTGCCCGGAGCGATCGCTCTCGGACTTCACAATCTAGGCATCTTGGGACGCTTAATGGCAGAAGTGATCGAGAATCAGGATCAGCGTCCGCTTGAAGCACTCAAAGCCCAGGGCACTCCCAATTCACTCATCTTCCTTTACGGAGTTTTGCCCCTCACCCTACCCCGATTTTTAGCCTATTCTCTCTATCGATGGGAAGTCTGTATGCGGGAGACCGTGATTGTCGGACTCGTCGGCGCAGGCGGACTCGGACGGTCGTTGACCGAACAGTTGAGCAGCTTTGACTATCGATCGCTAATCGTCACGCTAGGCGGCTTTCTGATGCTGACATTCTTAGTCGATTGGGTGAGCGCAACAGCGCGGCGATCGCTGCGATAACCTCAGCCAAAAATAATAATGCTCAAACAAAAGCCTTCTGACTGACGGGATCAGAAGGCTTTGCCAAATATTTCGAGTGCCGCGAAATCTCGATCGTATCGTTAGCGAGATTAAGCCTGACGAGAGTAATACTCAACCACCAGCAATTCATTGATTTGAATCGCAATCCATTCGCGCTCAATCACACTGTTGACTTTGCCTGTAAGCTTGGCTTTGTCAAACTCAAGGTGATTTGGTAGGTTTGCCAAACCGGGATACTGCAAGTTTTGCTCAACTAACTTGCGAGACGTTTCTTTATCTTTAACCGCAACCACATCGCCGGGGCGACACTGATAGCTAGCAATATCGACCACGCGACCATTAACCGTGACGTGCCCGTGATTGACTAACTGACGCGCTCCAGGAATGGTCGGAGCCATACCCAAGCGAAACACGGTGTTGTCCAGACGCATTTCGAGCAGTTGCAGCAACACCTGACCCGTCGAACCGGATGCACGGCGAGCTTTTCTGACATAGCGAAGCAGTTGACGCTCGTTAATGCCGTAGTTAAAGCGGAGTTTTTGCTTTTCTTCTAACCGGACTGCGTATTCAGAGCGCTTTTTGCGGTCTTGCCCGTGTTGCCCAGGGGGATATGCCCGTCTGGGTGATTTGCGAGTCAGACCTGGTAGGTCTCCTAAACGCCGCACAATTCTTAAGCGCGGACCTCGATATCGCGACATTCTGACTTCCTCGTCTCGAAAATTTAGACAGCTTATCTAGTATAGGGCTTTCTGCCGTTCTCGCAAAAGTCTAAATATTAACGTTTGTGGATGACTGCTGAGATCTACAATGGTGTCGGTTTTTACCTCCACAAGGAAAAGACGAATGAGACTTCGTAAATTTCTCAAACTCGCGATCGTTCTCTCTGTTTTGTTGCTTACCCTGAGTACTTCTGTAGCAGCGATCGCTGAAAAGCCCTCTGGAGCAGCGAACAGTAGCTCAAAATTTAATTCTGCTGACATGCCTAACCCGACTCAAGTGGTCGTTAACTCTAGCTTTGTCAGCCCTTTAGTCGAGATGTTTGGCAACGTCTCGATCGGGCAGCACAGCTTCATCGCCGGAAACACGACCGTGCGGGCAGACCCCGACACTCGCATTTGCATTGGCAACGAAACGAACTTTCAAGACAACATATTATTTCTGTCGCTTCGCAATCTGCCTGCTCCTAAATCAAAGTGTGGCGATCGGGCGAGCAGCACTCAAAATCGCGTCAGTTTGGCTCACCAAGCGGTGGTTAAAAACTCCAGTTTAGGCAACTTTACGTTTGTGGGGTTTCACGCACGCATCACCAATAGTGTTTTAGAAGACGGCGTGTTTGTGCTGCATGGGGCGACGGTGACTGGGGTTCGCATTCCTCAAGATCGACTGGTGCCGATCGGAGCCGTGATCACAACTCAAGCTCAAGCCAATGCACTCGCTAAAAAATCAGACGCTAATAGTAAGTTTCAAAACGAAGTCTTAGAGGTGAATGAGGAGTTTGCCGAACACTACGGCGAGTTGTATACACAGAAAGGCTTTGATGGTGTCACCGGAGTCACTCCTGCTCCTAAAACCTCCTGGAACCCAACGCCAGTCAAGCCCACCCTGGGAAAGAATGTTCGGATTGAAGACTTTGCCCGGTTAGTAGGTGATGTGCAGCTAGGAGCGAATAGTGTTGTGGGTCATCGCACCTCAATTCGCGCTGATGAGGGTGCCCCGATCGCCATTGGCGAGAATGCCGAAATTGAGGATCGCGTCACGTTTCACGCCCTGAAGGGAACGAGCATTCGCATTGGCAAAAACTTAGACACCGATGACAACATTGTGTTCCACGGTCCGCTTGAGGTGGGTGACAACCTGACGATCAAAGACGATGCAATTCTGTTTAAGTCTAAAGTCGGGAACCGAGTCACGATCGACAGAGGCGCGATCGTGGTGGGCGTGACTCTCAAAGATGGTGCACAAGTCCCTGCTCAAGCCGTGATCACGACTCAAGATCAAGCGGATGCCCTGTCAATTCGGCAGAGCTAACGACGATTTCTTAAACTAGGAGAATGAAACGTCTTTTAATCGGACTCGTTCGCGGCTATCGAGTCTTTATTTCGCCTCTGTTTTTGCCGACTTGTCGCTTTCAGCCCACTTGTTCGCAATATGCGATCGATGCGATCGATCAGCATGGAGCTTTAAAGGGCAGTTGGCTGGCGACTCGTCGGATTTGTCGGTGTCATCCGTTTAATCAGGGTGGCTACGATCCGGTGCCCAATAAGGAAAGTGAGTGACAGACGCTGTAGTTAGGGGCATCGTCACATCTGTTTCTGGTCATGAAAAAAGCACCTTGGATTATCGCGATCGCCGTTTCGTCTGCGGCGATTTTAGGGGCAGGAATTGCGGCAACGATGCACCTCAATTCTCCGAGTCAGTCGCCGTCTCCACAGGTCGCAGTTTCACCGAGCGGGTCAGTTTCGCCATATCCAAACGCTGCGGTTTCAGCCTCTCCAGAGCCAAGCCCTTCGCCCAAGCTAGATGACTTTCCACATCGACGAATCTCTTTCAAAGATCGCACCGATGCAGATCCTGAGTTCGCGAAGTTTCGTCAGCAGTTGCAGCAGGCAATTCAAAAGAGAGATGCCGGATTTGTATCAGCGTTGATTCCTGAGAAAGGAGTTCTGATCGGATTTGGCACTCCTCGAACGGCTAAAGATTTAAAGTTAACCGACTCTAAAGCCTCGTTTTGGAGCCTTCTCGAAAAAGCGATCGGAGCCAATTGCGGGTTTGCTGAACCCAACGCGACAACGGCAGCGAGGGGTTGGATTTGTCCAACCGTGTCGCGCGATTTTTATCAGCAATATCCACCTAACCCCAACGCAAAACCGGGTCTAGAGTATGAGTTGTCTAATGTGATTGTGATCGGCGATCGCGTCAACGTCCGTGCCCTTCCCAATCTCAAGAGTGAAGTGGTCGGCGTGTTGTCAAATGAAGTGGTGATGTTTGATCAAAAGCGATTTGAAAACAGCCAAGAAGAGCAAATCAACGCAACCGATCCAATTAGCGATTGGACTCCAGTTGTTTTGCCTAACCGAAAACAGGGTTATGTTTACAACCGTTATGCTTATCAAGCGCTAGAGAACAGAGCTATTTTTAAGAAAATCAATGGCAAATGGCAAATCACAGAAATGCCAGGAGGCGATTAGCCAGAAAGTATGAAGCCTTATCAACAAGTCCCGATTGTCGAATGCGGCGAAGCGATCGTTGCGATTCCGGCTGAGTTCTCATGCGTGTCGCCTCATCTCTATGAGAAATTGGGTGCACCTTATGGCGATCGATCTCCGTTTTATCTTCGGCAAGGAGTGATTGATCGGCTCCTCATCGCGCAGCGAACCTTGCAAAAAAATCACCCCAACTGGCAAATTCAAATTTTTGATGCCTATCGCCCAGTGGCTGTGCAGCAATTCATGGTTGATTACACCTTTCTAGAAGTGGCACAGACGCAGAATTTAATGCCAGAGAATCTGAGTGACGAGCAGCATCAAGACCTTTTGCAACAGGTCTATCAGTTTTGGGCAGTTCCCAATCTTGATCCGGCAACGCCGCCACCTCACAGCACAGGAGCCGCGATCGATGTCACGCTGATAGATGAAACGGGAACTGCGATCGATATGGGGTCTCCGATCGATGAGATTTCTGAGCGATCGTTTCCCAACCACTTTGCTGAAGGGTCAACCTTTGCTCAACATCGCCAGATTCTAAACCATGCGATGACCACAGCCGGATTCAGACGTCACTGGAATGAGTGGTGGCATTTTTCCTATGGTGATCAAATCTGGGCGTGGTTGATGAATCAGGAGATCCTCACCCAGAAATCTGTTGCTAAATATGGGCGAGTTTGAGAGAAGCCGCGATCGCGTCAACTCACCAAATTTCTGACATCTGTAATGTAAAACCGGGCAAAATATCTTCTCCAAACAAGCTGTCAGGGTGATTTAATCCCTTTACCGACTGATCGGGGCGATGGATTTCAACTTGGCGAGTTTGGCGATTAATTAACCAGCCCAACCGCACGCCGTTAGCGAGATATTCCTGCATTTTGGCTTGTAGGGTTGCCAAGTTATCGCTGGGCGACAGCAGTTCAACGACAAAATTGGGACAGATGGGTGCAAATCGCTGCTGTTGTTCTTGACTGAGCAGGTTCCAACGATCAAGCTTCACCCAAGCAGCATCCGGCGATCGATCAGCGCCATTGGGCAGCTTAAATCCCGTTGAAGAATCGAAAGCAATTCCAGAGGCATCTTGATCTGACCAGTTAAACAGTCGTTGGTTAAATCTGCCGTTACGGTTGCCTGTTTCGCTTCCAGTCGGGGACATGATAACGAGTTCTCCAATGGCGGTGCGTTCAAATCTCACCTCTCGATTGGCTTGACAAAGGGTGTAAAACTGCTGGTCAGTCAAGTCAATAACAGAGTTAAGTTGAATGGTGAGGGCTGTCATGGTGACTGGGGGATGAGTGATTTGACTCGATTGTAAGGGAGCGATCGGGTTGATGAAAGATGTCTTTCAAATATGAGTAGCGCTACTTAGACATGAGCAGAGAAAAATAGACCTAAATGGGCAATTCAATGGCACTTGCCTAAACCTGTTGACCCAGATGAAGTGGTGTCGGCTGTGGTGAAACTGAGCAAATCTGATTTATCTGGCGAAGTTTCTCAGTCCTCTAGAACTGAGAAACTTCGCCGCTCTTTATTTACGCCTGACTAGCCAAACGCCAACTCCCAAGAGGGCAGCGATCGCCCCGCCAAGCACTAGCCATCCGATTCCACTAGCCGTTTTAGTCGGAGCTTGAGCGATCGACGGTTGTGCCGCTTCACCTGACTGAACGGTGACATTATAGGAAAATTTGAACGGCTCAAAGTTTTTCTCATCCTTAGCGGTGCCGCTAATCTCTAACTCATAGATCCCTGCCGTCGGGAAGACAATCTCTGCACCGGGAATGCCCTGATATTGCTCGGCGGAAATCGCTTCGAGTTGCGGTTTTAACAGAGGTTCTGAGCCTTCTTTGTGGGGTTCTTGATAGACTTCTAGCTTACAATTGCATTTCTCTAGCGGAATGAGTTCTCCACCTTTCTTAGTTAAAGTAAACCAGGTACGAGAAGACTGTCCCGCTTTGGGATTGTGATCTGGCTCAATGTGAAAGAGTGCTGCCACATCGTTGGAGGTTTTGACATTGTGCGCTTGAGCAGAAACGATCGGCAACAGGCAAGCCGCGATCGACCCTAAAGCCACAGGAACGATCGGTCTTTTATTTGCGAGACGGTGCAACATAGAATTTTTCGAGCGATAAGAGTGACCAAACGAAGCGCGATCGAGCCAAGAACACACCGATAATCAGCCCGCCTAACCCAATTACCCTGAGCCAATGAGCCTCTGTGAGCTGAAATTCTCCCAAATAGCTAGATCCCACCAATCCTGTGTGGATGGCGACTAAAAGTAGTGCAGGCAGACTCAACAGGTGAAGTTTGCGCCACACATGCCCCAGTTTTGTCACAAACCCATCAGCGCTGGTGAGCGCCGCCGGAACCATCAGCAGCAAAGCGAGAATTCCTGCCCACATTCCCCACTGTTGCCGTGGCAGCATGAAGACGATTGATTGAAGGTTCCAGTTAAAGGTGTGCTCGACAACGTGAAAAACATGCGCCAGCGACAGCACAAATGCGCCCACCCCCAATGCTCGACGATAGCGCAGAGGAGCAGACCACAGACGACTAATCGGTCGGGCAATCAGTGCCAGCATGAGCAATCCTAGGGCGACGTGTCCGGTGTAATCGACCATATCACCACTCCGCAGCAGCAGCAAAAGACCGATCGTCAAACTGACCCAGCCGCCTAGCTTAAACAGTTGACTACGACGATCAGCACTGACCAGCGCAGTCGAAATGCCTACCCCCAACATCATCGGTGTGGTTCCCAACCCGAACGCCAGCATCGTCACGGCACCCATCCACAGATTGCCAGTCTCAGCAGCTTTGATCTGCGCCGCGTAAAGAAATCCACATGGAATTAAACCCCACACCATTCCCAATAGCGCGGGTGTCCACCAACGATTGGATTGAGAGAGGGACATCATGGCGCGGCTGAGACGATCGTGCAGGTTTCCCATGACCGGATGCAGCACAGGTACATGCGGCAACAATTCTGGATTGATCTTCGAGAGTCCGAACCAGATCAACAGCAGTCCCGTAAAAATTGCCAATCCGCGTCGCAGACTGCTATCGATGCCTGCGAGTTGTCCTCCCGCGATCAGAACAGAGCCTACCCCTCCGATCGCCGCTCCAACCAGGGCATAGCTAATTACTCGTCCCAAATTGAGCAGCAGATTAAAGGCTAATTGACGTTGCCATGACGGGGTCGCAGACTGCCCAGACAGAGAAAAGGCAGCAGTCAGAGGACCACACATTCCTAAGCAGTGCCCAAAGCTTCCGAGAAACCCCAGGGTCATGATCAGCAGCAAATCAAGCATTCTACGTTGAGAGTGGAGATTCTTTCATCCTCGCACACTCGATCGCTATGCCACCCCCACCGTAAAGTGGAACTCACTGCCCAGATTTTTGCCCATCGATTCCGCCCAGATAGTGCCGCCCATCGCCTCGATCGTGCGCCGACAAATCGCCAACCCTAAACCAGTTCCGCCAACGGTGCGCTGCAAAAAGCCCTCTTCTTGCGAGAAGCGATCGAACACGGCTTCTAAGCGGTTCGGCTCAATGCCTCGTCCCGTATCAGCAATCACGACTTCTAATTTGGAATTTGCTCGATCGGACTCCCCTAGAACCCGGGCAGTGATCGTGATTTTTCCGTCAGCAGGTGTAAACTTGCAGGCATTGTCGAGGAGTTTACTCAACACTTCGATCAAGCCATCGCCATCTACCAAAACTAGAGGTAGCTGAGACGGAACATCTAACCCAATGTGTGGTTGATCGGGACTAGATGCGTAACGACTCAAGACTAGATCAAGACACTCTTGAAAGGAGATTGGCTCGACAAACCAGCGCGTTGCACCACTCTCTAGCCGTGACAATGTGAGAAAATCTTGCACCAGTTTTCGCAACCGTTCTGAGTCTTCTAGCGCCGTTTCAAGCATGACTTGCTGGAAGTTGAGCGGCATATCTGGCTCGGTTGCCAAACTCTCTAAGCAGACCTGGATCGTCGATAGAGGCGTTCGCAGTTCGTGCCCTACGATCGCGATCAGGTTACTTTGAGTTCTCTCTAAATCGGCAAGTTGATGATTTAACACTTCCAGACGACTGTAAGCTTGAGCCTGCATTAACGCCACTGCTACCTGAGCCGAAATTGTCTCGACGAGCGCCACTTCATCGGCTTTCCAGATGTGAGCGTCGGGCTGATGCAGTTCTAGCAGCCCTAGCCAAGTGCTTCGATAGCGAATCGGCACCATTAAGCACGACCCGATTTGGTAACGCTGAAGTTGGACTTTGAGATCTCCATCAGACTGAATGCCTAAATCTTGACTGACATCAGCGATCGCGATCGTGCGTTCTGAATCAGAGGTTTCGACTTGGGGCTGCTCTAATGTCTTCTGAAACAAAGGATGCGACGCTAACGACCAAACCTTCCCCCGCAACGACTCTAACCCAGGAGCAACCGACTCATATTCGATCTCTGGACGCTCGGATTGGTCGCGATGCAGCAGACAGCGCCCCAAGCTAAAGACCTGTCCCAGCTCGCTCACGGTGACGCTGAGAATCTGCTCTGGGTTGAGAGAGCGACGAATCGCTGTCGCGATCAAGTTAACCAATCGCTCTTTTTGTTCTTGGCTGGCGATCGTGCGGTAAGCATTGAGCAAGCGATATTGACTGGCTTGCAGATAGTTGACCATGCGATCAACAAAGAGGTTGGGATCGATCTCGCTTGATGTCTGAGTCGCTTCATCTAACCCAGTTAGTCCATATTCTTGTTCTGCTAGCCGAACTTTGGATGCTAAATCTGGTCGATATTCAACAACGCGCTCTAGCAGCAGCCGAGCCGCCTGCACCGTGATTTTAGGGTCAAACGTCCAAAATCCTTGAAATTGCCTAACCTCATCTAACGAAGGAGTGCTAATCGGCGCTGCGTGTTCTCGACACACTAGACAAGCTGAATAGTGATGACCCACAATGATCAAGTGCCACTCTTGAGCGAGGTGGTCATCTGGAGCCAACGCAACGGTCGCGTAGGAGACTGAACCTTTGTTAAAAGCGGTTTCTGGAGCCGCCAAGACATAAACTTGGTCAGTTAGCTCACCGATCTTTTGATAGCGCGGAGCTTCTTGACGATAAAAGCGCTCTTGCTGAAAATTGGCGATTACCAGGGGTTTATCAGTCCCAGACAGCACCAAATCTTCCATCGCATGAGAAAGCGCCGTTAAAGACGCTTTGAAATAAATCTGCGATCGTAGCTGCGGTAAAACTTGGCGCAAGTCTTGCAATAAAGAATTTTGAGTCCTCATCACCAGTGGTGTATGCATTTAAAGGGGGCAATCGTTCTATTATCGTTGCAGGGTCAGATCGGCGGCTGAGAAAATGGCATCTGTTAACGTCGCTCGACGCAGGTCAGTTTGGGTGAGATCAACGCCTGTCAGATTGGCTGAAAGAAGAGTTGTTCGGGTCAATACCGCTCTATCAATGCAGGCACCCGTTAAGTTTGCCTTGCTGAGGTTTGCGCCTGTCAAGTCTGCCCTGCTGAGATTTGCGCCTGATAGGTTTGCGCCAAACAAATTGGCATAGCGCAAGTCGGCTCCGGTGAGATTTGCGCCTGTGAGGTCAGCATACCGAAGGTCAGATAATCGCAGATCAGTTTTGATTAGAGAGGCTTTTAGAAGGGTTGCATGACTGACTCTGGCTCGGATGAGGTTTGATCGGTTCAACGTTGCCCAAGTCAGCGTTGCGCCCTGAAGATCAGTCCTCCAGAGGCTGGCGGCAGTCAAATTTGCCTCGCTCAAGTTGGCTTTGCGCAAAATGGCTTGAGACAAAATGGCGTTGGCAAGATCCGATCGAGTCAGGTTAATATTCGCCAAACAAACCTCACTCAAACTTGCGGTGTGCAAATTTGCCTGGGAAAATTCGCGCTCCCCAATTGCGTAGCGTTCTAGAAGTTGATCAGCATTCATAACGTTTTGTGAGAATTGAATTAACAGAACTGTCTAGAAAAAGCAATTGGTACACAGATTTGATAAAGTTTATTATCTTTATGTAAACTAATGTAAACAAATTATTACAAAATGGCAAGCACTTCTAGAAGAAGGAGCCTTTTCCCTTGCACTGAGGCAAATAATGTAGCTAATTGACTCTATAGGATGATGTAGATGATTAAGCAATATAAAGGGATTTTAAACAGATTCATCATGATTGGCTGGCGTAGAGGAATTCTCACAAAAAAGGCGGACGGTTGTCCGCCTTGTGGAATGTAAGAAATTAACTCGAACGCTATAAGACGTGTTTTAAAAGTCCTAGAGCGGGTGCTTTAGCTTTGAAGCCCCCAAAGTCTCCTCTGTTTGAGGAGGCTTTGAGCGGTTCGATTCTCTCCTTTTTAAGGAAGGGTCAAGGGAGAGCAAGAGTTGTATCAGGCTGCCTAGACTGCCATCGCTGGTGCATCTAGCTCAACAACTTTGCTTTCTTTTGGTGATTGCCAAGCCTTTCCATCTAGTGCCATCTGCTCAATCAGGCTAGCCAGACGCAGCGCTTTTAGGGCTTGCTCACCGCCTACTGACGGCTGATTGCCCCCGCGCACACAGCCCACAAAGTGCTCTAACTCTGCATGAAGTGGCTCGATATTGCCGGTATAGACTTTTTCAATCAGTCCGTCTTGGCGATATAAAACTTGACCGTAGTCAGTCATATAGTTCGCGGTGGTTTGGCGATGAATCAAAATCTCATTGTTGAGAAAATCAGCTTCGGTCAGCGAGTTTTTGCAGTGAGCCGCAATGCGACGGATTTTGCGATGGGTTACTTTGCTAGAGGTCAAAGTTGCCACAATGCCGTTGGCAAATCCAAGAGTTGCTGTTACATAATCTAAGTAGCCCGAATCTGAGGCACGGCTGCCGCTTGCAGTTAGCTTCACGACTTGCGATCCTGCCAGTTCTAACATCAAGTCGATGTCATGGATCATCAGATCTAGAACGACAGAAACATCGTTGGCTCGATCGGAATAGGGACTCATGCGATGAGCTTCGATCGCTAGCAGTTCTTCCGTCTTTAAGACTTTGCTAAGTTCTTGAAAGGCAGGGTTAAATCGCTCAATGTGCCCAACCTGCAAAATGCACTGACATTCGGCAGCCGCATTGACGAGGGACTCAGCTTCACTGATGCTAGCCGCGATCGGTTTCTCAATCAGGACGTGCACCCCTGCTCTCAAAGCTGCCATGCCAACGGTATGATGCAATCGGGTCGGCACCGCAATACAGACGGCATCGACGTGACTAATCAGGTCGTGATAATCCTCAAAAAATCGGACACGATATTTACTAGCCGTGTCCAATCCTCTTTCTACATTAATGTCTGAAACCCCAACCAACTCAACGTCTTTGAGCATACTCAAGACCCTGGTGTGGTGTTGACCCATGTTGCCAACCCCGATCACCCCGATGCGAATGGGTTCAGGTTGACTTCGCTGCAAACACAAACTCGAATATCCGATCGGTATACTACCTTTCACTCGTGTTACTCCTCCACCACCGAAAATACGCTGATAAACAGCCGTAACGTCTCCTCAAACATCCAGATACTAGCACAGCAACATTAATTATGAAGAATTTCAAAGGTTCAACGAAGTTCCCATGATCCTATGTTTCTCAATATTCACAGTTTTTATGCCTTAAGAATGAATGTTGTAGTTCAAGAGAACTGCTCTCCCACAATTCTCTTATTTCTCGCTAGTTCAATAATCTCGAACGACTGAACTAATAGAAGAGGTGTGACATAATGCAGACATGAGATTGTTTTATCACCCGGAGATCAAAAAGGTTTCGCTAGCAGGGGTTCTATATGCCCTAGGCGACCCCGTGCGGTTGGAGATTGTCAGGCGACTGGCAGACCAGAAAGAATTGCCTTGCGCTGCCCTTTGCATTCCGATCGCCAAATCTACGCTGTCCCACCATTTCAAAATTCTGCGCGATGCCGGGGTTTTGCACTGCCGCAAAGAAGGAACACAGCATATTAATTCGCTGCGCCGTCAAGAGTTGGACGATCGATTTCCTGGCTTGCTGGATGCGATTTTGGAATGCTCTGAATCTGACGGATCAGACCGCTAAAAAGCGTTGGATGACTTCGTTGCTTAACTCGCTGGTAGACCCTGATGCGACGATGCCACCTTTTTGCATAGCGTAATACCAGTCTGCCTGACGGACGAAATGCAGATGTTGTTCGACGAGTAAAACTGAAACACCTGTGGTGGCAACGATGCGACGCACTGCCACTTCTATTTCGAGAATAATCGATGGCTGAATGCCTTCGGTCGGTTCATCGAGTACAAGCAGACGGGGACGACCCATCAACGCACGGGCGATCGCAAGCTGCTGCTGTTGTCCGCCGCTTAAGTCGCCGCCTAATCGCCACAGCATCGTCTTGAGCACGGGGAACAGGTCAAAAATCTCATCAGGAATATCCTGAGTTTTGGACTTGTGATCCGGCAATGCTTCCATGCCCAAAATCAGGTTTTCTTTGACCGTCAATCGCGGAATCACTTCGCGTCCTTGAGGCACATAGCCGATGCCCGATCGGGCGCGTTGATCGGTCGATTTGCCGAGAATCGGGCTTCCGGCTAGCTCGATCGAGCCACTGCGCGGTTTGAGCAATCCCATGATGCTCTTGAGCAGGGTGGTTTTGCCTACGCCATTACGTCCAATCAAGCAGACCATTTTACCGGGATGCACCGTCATATCGACGTTTCGCAGAATGTGACTTTCGCCGTAATAGACGTTTAAATCCGAGACTTGCAGCATAGGAGCTACGGTGGTCGAATGGGTGAAAGATGTGGTTGCGCCGTTTGTCAAACTCATATCATTTGGGATTTTAGAGTGCCAGTATTTCAACTCAGAGCGGTCAGGCTGCTTCGTCTTCATCTTGATGTCCTAAATAGACCTCAATGACGCGGGGATCGTTCTGCACCTCGTCCATCGTGCCTTCACAAAGAACCGTGCCCTCATGCAAAACCGTGACTTGTCGGGCGATTTGCCGAACAAATTCCATGTCGTGCTCGATCACGATAATTGAGTGGCTTTCAGCAAGTGCCATGAGCAAATCACCGACCTTCTCAGTTTCTTCATCGGTGAGACCTGCGACGGGTTCATCGACGAGCAGCAAATCGGGAGACTGGGCAACGAGCATTCCGATTTCTAACCGCTGCTTTTCACCGTGAGATAAGAGCGCGGCTTGAAGGTCAGCTTTGTTAATTAGCCCGATCGTCTCAAGCAGTCCGCCAACCGTGCGTCGTTCAGCCGTAGTGGGTTTGCCAAACACGGCTCCAAAAATGTTTTTGCGTCGATTGCACGATAGCTCTAAATTCTCGCGGGGCGTGAGATTTAAATAGACGCGAGGAGTTTGAAACTTGCGCCCCACTCCCATTCGCGCAATTTGGTGTTCCTTAAATCCGCGCAGGTCACGTCCTTTAAAGATGACTCGCCCGATCGTGGGCTGAGTTTTGCCGGTGATCGTGTCGAGAAAAGTGGTTTTGCCTGCGCCGTTGGGTCCGATGATCACTCGCAATTCGCCTGGGTCGAGGCTGAAATTGAGATTCTTAATGGCTTTGAAGCCATCAAAACTAACTGTCAGATTTTCGATTTGTAAGATCTTGTCGCTCATATTCCACATCCGGATCTTCTTCAAGACTTGGGTAGGTTGTCACTCGCTGTTTGCCTCTGAGCAGAGTTCGTGAGTAGTCGAGTCCGTGAGAACGCACCCAACCGACCAATCCACCCGGCAAAACCGTGACCACAATCAAGAACAATGCTCCTTGAAAAAACAGCCACACTTCGGGAAACTTTTCGCTCAAAAAGCTTTTGGCAAAGTTGACGATCAGGGTGCCTAAAATCGCACCGACGAGGCTAGCGCGTCCGCCTACTGCAACCCAGATCACCATCTCGATCGAGAAGGCGATATCCATCGCTTTAGGGGTGATGATGCCAGACTGAACGGTGTAGAGCGCTCCTGACACCCCCGCCAACCCGGCTGATGCCGCAAACACTAGCACTTTGAATGCTGTGGGGTCATAGCCCGTAAACCGAACTCTCGGCTCATCATCTCGAATCGCAATTAGCAGCCGTCCTAATCGACCACTGGTGAGCCATCGACATAGCCCATACGCCACTGCTAACAGCACAACCGTCAGCATATAAAATGACCACTGCACGGTAGCTGCACCAACGGTTTGACCAAAGATTGTTGCGGTGTCTGTCTTTAAACCGTTGGTGCCGTTGATTAATTTCTGTTGACCATTAAAGAAGTTGAAAAAGACGATCAGAGCAGCCTGCGTCAAGATTGAGAAATAAACGCCGCGAATGCGATTACGAAACACGAGATATCCCAAGACAGCCGCGACGACAGTTGGGATGATAATCGCCGCAAAAATTGTAAAGGGCAACGAGCTAAACGGCTGCCAAAATGCCGGTAATGAGTTCACCCCGTAAAGTGAAAAGAAGTCGGGCAACTGTCCGTCTGGCTGCAACTGGAGATACATCGCCAGGGCATAGCCGCCGAGGGCAAAGAACAGCCCATGTCCCAAACTGAGAATGCCTGTGTAGCCCCAGATGATATCGATGCCGAGGGCGACGATCGCCAGTGCTAGATATCGCCCTAGCAAGTTGACGCGAAACGCCTGACCAATGCTGACCAGAAATGGTGGAATCACAAAAATCAACAGCAAAATGATCGCTAGCACGATCGCGCCTTCGATCAGCAAAAATCGTCGTTTACGCCAATCAAACCCTGGTTTTGTCGCGGTTATATCCACGGCGATCTCCCTTTACAATGTTTCAGTTCAGATTTGGGCATTAGGATGAGACAAAACTCAACCTCTAAAATCCAGCATTCATCATGCGTCAACGGTTCGTCCTTTCTGGGGAAATAACCCTGCGGGACGAAATTGCAGAAACACAACAATTAATGCAAACACCATCACTTTTGCCATGCTGGTGGTAGCAAAAAAAGTAAAGAAATCAGCAAGAGGTTTGACTGGCTCTAGCAGGTTAGCCAACGTCCCAGATCCCACCAAATAAGTAGCCGTACCAATGACCATTGCAGCCACGATGCTGCCCACTAATTTGCCAACGCCACCCACGACCACCACCATGAAGGTGTCAACGATGTAGTTCTGTCCGGTGTTGGGTCCAACCGAGCCGAGTAAACTTACCGCACAGCCTGCTATTCCTGCGAGACCGGAGCCGAGGGCAAAGGTCAGCGCATCAACTTTTTGAGTCGGAATTCCGAGACAGGCGCTCATGCTGCGATTTTGAGTCACCGATCGAATTCGCAACCCCCACGCCGATCGATTCAGAAACAGATAGACTGCAACAATGCAAGCGATCGTCAGGACAATAATAAAAATCCGGGCGTATGAGAGTTGAAACCCTCCGATCGGAAGTCCACCGCGCAACCATCTAGGCGCAGTCACATCGACGTTTTGGGCACCGAACCAGGGTTTAGTTGCAGCCAGCTTGTAGGTCTGTCCAATGACAATTCCGGTTACAAGCGCGATCGCTGCCGATAACGGCAACATGATTGTGATCACCCAATTGCGAATGCGATCGAAATCAGGACGGCGGGATAGAAGTTTTAATGCACCAAAGAATAGGAGACAAAATAAAACAATTCCAGTCACTAAAGCCCAGTTAACGCTGCGTACAAACTGCTGCAAGATTAGACTTACGCCCCACGTTGCTAGCAATGTTTCGAGCGGTCTGCCATAGAGATAGCGAATCACACCTCGCTCTAACACTAAACCAAACAGAGCCGTAACAATAAAGGCAGCAATCAGCGCAAAGAAAATGTATAGATCAAACCACACGCCGCCGAAGCCTTTAAACACGTTCTGAACCACAAATGTAGTGTAGGCTCCGAGCATCATTAACTCACCGTGTGCCATATTGATCACACCCATGAGTCCGAAGACGATCGCGAGTCCCAATGCGGCTAGCAGCAAAACGGAACCAATGCTGATTCCACTAAAAATACCGTCTAATAATCCTGATAGCATTTAAATTTCGAGTAATGGGTTACGCGAACGAAACCTAGAATCCCACAGCGCAAACTTGAAAAGTGTGCTTTGAGATGCAAAGTCAATTCAAGCAAAATGTTTAGGCAATTGCTGTAGGGTACGGTTCAAGAACGGTATTGCTTAACTTGGGTGTTAGAAAATTCTTTCTGGGAGTGGGCACGATCGTCCTCTGCAAACCTGTAAATCGATGGATGTTTTGCCAGACCTGAATTAGAAGGTTGAGGATTTGGGCTTGAGTGAGAAAGCACAACCTAACGAGCGAAACTCAACATCTCTCGTAATGACTTAATCAATGAATGAATGCGACAGATAATGGATCTATTGCATTTAAAACTATGACACCTGTGAACTACCACACACCGACCGCTAGGCGGTACGTTGTGGGCTTCCCAATTCATCGGGACTTGCCTCTAGAACTCCGTAATTCCGTTGGTCTGACATTCCCTCCAAGGGCAGGAGTCCTAGTTCCCAAGACCCAAATTTTGAAGAGCAATCATGACTAGCTACTTTGACCGTTTGGTTTTCACGATCCTGACTGCGTGGTTTTTGCAGTGGTTACAGCGTTTATATTGCTTGGCTCAGACGTCTATCAGAACAGTCGCTTCGTTGGTCGGAGATGGGTTGTTTTTTGCCTGCCTTGCTGGGTCTCCAGCTTCGGTGAAGACCACCCGCAAGACGGCAAAAAACAACCCTGGCTTTCATCCCACACC
>JBBRPT010000044.1:0-49846 GCA_038227635.1 Leptolyngbyales cyanobacterium
ACTGCGGTTTGGTTATTTGACGGGACAAAACTGCTAGATGCAGTCACTCTTCCCTACCTCATTTCCTCTGATTGGAGTTCTGTAGTGGGTGACTTCAACGGAGATGGTAAAAGCGATCTCTTTTGGCGAAATCAGACGACCAATGCGACTGCAGTTTGGTTATTTGACGGGACAAAACTGCTAGATGCAGTCACTCTTCCCTACCTCGTTGCCTCTGATTGGAGTCCTGTAGTAGGTGACTTCAACGGAGATGGTAAAAGCGATCTCTTTTGGCGAAATCAGACGACCAATGCGACTGCGGTTTGGTTATTTGACGGGACAAAACTGCTAGATGCAGTCACTCTTCCCTACCTCATTTCCTCTGATTGGAAAGCAACCACTGGTGACTTCAACGGGGATGGGAAGACAGACTTGCGGTGGTACAATCTACGCAGCCATGAAGTCGCGCTGTGGCTAATGGATGGCACCCAACTTTTAGATGCCAAAATTATCGGCAACAACAATTTGGACTGGACAATCGCGCAAGCCAGCAACTCTAACTGAACTAGGTGCGATCGCGATATGACTAGAATTCACGGAAGGATTGTGAAAGGTTTTGCATTAGAGGTAAAGCATGGTCAACTCAATCTTCCTGCGTCTGCAAAAGACGGTTGTGATCACTCTTTGTTTACTGTTTGTGTCTTTGATTGGGCTAGGAGTCATTCGAGCAAACCCATCAAGCAGCGTCTCGGCTCAGTCAGAAGCAACACGGGTGTTAGTGATTGCCAATCGTAACAGTCCTGTTTCGTTGCGAGTGGCTCAATACTATATGCAGCGTCGGGGCATTCCTACTACCCACTGTTTGACTTTAGACCTACCCGATAGCAGCTTGATCCCACTGTTTGAGTCAATCAGCTACCCTACTTACCAAAGTCAGATAGAACAGCCTTTGCAAAGCTTTCTCAATCGCAATCATCTCAGCGATCGCATTCGCTATATCGTGTTGACAAAGGGCGTTCCTTTTCGGGTTGAGGGAGTTCCCCACCTTCTCGCAGACGGGCAATTGCTGACACAAAACCAATCTGTTGATTCTACGATCGCTGCTCTAGATTACAAGACTGCTGCGATTGAGTTTAGAGATAGCACAACCCCCAGTAAAGAACTCTTGGGGATGGTAGTTCCTAATCTTTACTGGCGGCAGACCGATCTGTTCGAGCATCGTTTGACTGGCGGCTATTTAGTAACCCGCTTAGATGGTTACACCGAGGCAGATACGCGATCGCTTATAGACCGTGCCCTGACACCGCGACACGTTCTTGTCGGTAATGTTCTGATTGACCCAACTGCTAAGAATGAGAGTAGCCACGAAACTCAACTGATTGATATTTTCGATCCAAAGTCTTGTACACCATCGGTGATTTCTCAGTGTAGCCCACAGTCCAGAGCGATGAATCTGTCGATCGAGGATTACAACAATGACCTACGGTTAAGTCAGGAGCTTGTTGAAGGTGCCTTTCCCAACTTGCACGTAGAAATTGCACCTCCTAAGACCTTTGTATCTGGTCAAAGTCTGATCGCTTATGCTTCTTGGGGCAGTAACGATCCATCTTTTCGTTCCGAAAGCTACCAAAACTTGCAGTTTCTTCCAGGGGCGATCGCAGATACTGCTGTTTCCACAAGCGGTCGAACATTCTTTCCTAATCGGAATGGTCAGTCTCAAATTGGCGATTTGATCGCTCGTTCTCAGGGAGTTGCAGGTGTGCGAGGCTATACAGACGAACCTCAGCTAGAAGCAGTTGGCTCTCCTTCAGTGCTATTTAGCAATTATCTTAGAGGGGCTAACTTGGCGAGTGCCTATTATCGGTCAATCCGCTTTGTCGGTTGGCGTGATCTAGTTTTAGGCGATCCTTTGACAACTGCGGTATTCGATCGCTAGATCTACTTTTTTTGCTTTAGAAGTCTTTCAGAAGAGACCTTTCAGCAATTTACACGATTATATACATTCTTCTGATTGAACAAAATGTCAACAAAACGATCGGTTACTGGAGTAGGTCAAGATACTTGGTCGAGTCTGTCTAGTCAACAGCAGTTTTGCCGACGATGGCAGTTGGTCTGCGGATTGGGTATCCCGATCTCCTTGGCAGGGGGTAAAGCTATGAGTTTCGCGATCGGCTTCACAACTCATCTACATCAATCTTGGGAAATTGGTCTAGTGCTCGGAGCTGTTGTCACAGGTGCTTTAGTAAGCTTCGCTCAATGGCTCGTGTTGCGAGAAAAATTTTCTGGAGCAACTCGCTGGATGTTAGCAAGCAGTTTTAGTTGGACGATCGGTAGCGCTGTAGCAATGGTTATCGGTAATGCAGTCTTTGGAGTTGTGAATCTCACGCTATTCGGAACGTTCAATTTAGCGCTTGTCTGGGTGGTGAGTGGCGCGATTGGGGGCACGATCGGGGGCGCGATCGCAGGACTGATGGTCGGTTTCGCCCAATGGTTTGTGCTAAGAGGAAAGGTTTCTCGATCAGCTCAATGGATCTGGGCAAGCACGCTAGGTTGGGCGGCGGGAAATGCTGCCATGATGGCGATCGATTTAGCGGCAGTTGGGATAGTGGGCTTGGGAATGACCTGGATGCTCTACGGAGTCTTATATGGCGTAGTCACAAGCAGAACTCTAACTCAATGGTTTTCTGATTGATTCAAACGCAACGATCGCCTGCCTTTACTATTCGCACCGCTTCTATTGGATCGTTAAGCATCTTTGCTTTTTCCAGACATCAGCAAGCTCGGATTAAACGCTTTCAATTTTTTGACCAATGTAGAGCGAGATTGCTTAGCCTCATAGTAAGGTGGATGATAGCCATAGGATGCCTTGCTGCCTGCCTTGATCTGGTTAGCAACCACTCCTAGAATTGGCAAGCGAAATGCATTTAACCCATTCAAAACTTGCATGACAACAGAGCGATTGGTTTTACCTACACCAATCACAAACAAAATGCCATCAGATTGAGCCGCCAGAAAATTAGTATCTGCAAGACCCAGAACATGAGGGGTGTCGTAAATAACTAGATCAAACGCCGCTTGACACTGTTCCATCAATTGTTGCATTCGAGCAGAGGCCAACAGTCGAGTTGAGTCGGGGGAAGGGTGCCCGGACGTTAAAATAGCCAAGTTGTCTTGAGTTGATTGCTGAACGAAATCATCAATCGGCACGTTTTGCGCTAAAAGCTCGCTGAGTCCCATTGAATTGGGCAAACCCAACTGCGTATGCAGTTGGGGAAGACGTAAATTGGCATCGACCAATAAAACGCGCCGTCCCAAGGTAGCAGCTACCTGAGCTAAATGCAGCGCGATCGTCGTTTTACCATCGCCAGGTGCAGCCGAGCTAACAACCAGAGAGCGCACCGGAGTATCTGCTGTCAAAAAACAGAAGCCTGCATAGAGAGAGTTAAACGCTTCCTGAAATAAAGGGTTATCTACCTGACGATTGGCAGGTTTCTTATTCAATCCGGCGATCTCTTTTGAATAACCAAAAAGATTTTCAGTCTTGTTAAAAGGAATCACCCCTAACAAAGGCAAGCGGATGGCATCTTGAATATCTTCAGTGGTGTAGAAGATGTTGCGAAACTTGTCTATAAGAGCCGCTAGCCCCAATGCCAACATGAACCCAGCGAGCGCTCCCAGAGCTAGTTTCTTACCAGTTCCTCTAGCTACAGGCATCGGATTGCCACCTGCATCTCGGACGAGATCTGGCGCAGATACAATCTCCCAAGGCACCTCCTTCTGAGCTGCTTCAACTCGAAGCGTCTCACGCTGGATTAGAAGTTGATCGAGAGTTTTAGCAGCAAGTTCTCGCTGTCGTTTTAGGTCGGTGTAGCGACGAATCAGTTCTGGAAACTGCTGCAATTGTTGATCAAGGGCAGCCTTTGTCTGAGATACTGACTGATTGCGGACTTCCAATACTTGCCCTTTGTTGACCGTTTCTACTAATTGCTTGATCAGGTCGATGCGAATGGAATTTTGAAACGTTAGCGCTTGGGGATCACTGGCTTGATTGCTGGCGGTTTGTCCCAAAATCCTTTGAGCTTCTTGGTCTAAGAGTGAAGATAGATTTTTCTGTTGCTCTCGCAGCGCTTGCACAACGGGGCTGTCTTCACTAAATCGGGCTGACTTGATCGCGATTTGGCTTTCGATCGTCTTGAGTTGGGTCAAGAGTGCTTGATAGCGCGGGTCTTCACTCAAAGCCGAAGCAGCGATCGCTTCGTCGGGGGCGAGTCCCAGTTGACGTTTTAGTATGGAATACAACGTCTTTTGCTCTTGCAGATCCCGTTGAGTGCCCAATTTCTGGGTTTCAATGTCCCGAACTTGCTTGGCAAGTTCTTGACCTTCACTCTCTGGATCGCTCAAGCGATATCGTTGCTGGAGCACTTGTAGCTCACCTTCTAAGTCATCGACTCGCTGTTGCAGCCTGGGCAATTGGTCTTCAATAAACTGCACCCCTCCCCCAATTCGAGTTTTCCGATCTTCGAGACTGTATCTCAAATACCCTTTTGCAAGTTCTTGCAAGGCAAGCTGGACGGTTTGAGGATCTCCTCCGCCATAGCGAACTTCGATAATTTTAGCTGAGTCGAGCAAATTGGTGCCAAGCCGCTGAACGGTGACAAATTTACTCAACGCATTAGCAGGAAACGCAGGATCTTTGACCTGAATCTCTTTAGTAATCTTAGATAAAAGACCACGACTTTGTAAGACCTGAAGCAAGGTCGGATAATCTATGCCTGTGGTCATAGAGTTCGCCCCGTCTCGTGAGATCACACCAGGATCAGAAAATTTTGCATCAGACGTAATCGGCTCAACCAAAATGCGAAAGGTACCTTCATAGCTGCGGGGGGCTTTCGTGCCCGAAAGAGCAAGCGCAACCACCACAGCGCTATTAACCCCTGCAATCATCAAGATATTTCGCTGAATCATCCGCAAAAGCGGGCGAAAATTTAACCCTCTTCTCTTTAGATCAGCAAAATCATCCGTATCTACAGAAGTGCCTTCTGTCTGTTTCTGGTGCTTAGTCAAGGGCAATGTTTGAGCATCCTGGTCAGAGTCCATGATCATCCTACTTTCTCATTTCAAGCGTTCTCAGTCGCGGGTCATTCTGATACTCAGAATCCCAAAAGTTTAAGCACCCCAAGCGTTCCTGTTATCGGACTAAATAAAAGACTTAGAAAATCTGAAGTTTTTGCCAAGGCAGTCGGTTTGACCACGATAATGTCATTGTTACGAAGGGCAGGGTTGCCCGTTTCATCTAAGTTTCGTGAAAAATCGATCGGGATACTGCGGCGAGAAACCGTGCCATTAAGGTTAAGGCGAATCAATTCAACATCTCCTTTACGTGATCGACCGTTCTTAAATCCTCCTGCTGACAAGACTGCTTGATTTAAAGAGGTGTTAGGCAAAACGGTCACCGTTCCCGGGGTTGCCACCTCTCCCACGACACTTACTTTAATGGTTTCGGGGGAAAAATTGCTAGTCGCTACCTCAGACGCTTCTGCAGAGTCGAGATTTGTTGAAGTTGGAATGATGATTGCGTCTCCATCTCGCAGAGCAAAGTCTTCAGCCTGTTCTCCTGCTTTGAGAAATCTCCAAAGGTCTACATCAATGACTTTGACCGCCGCAAATTTTTGAGGGCGACGCACCTGAATTTTGCGAATGTTTGCTAATTGGGTAATGCCCCCAGCACTCTGAATTGCCTTGGTGACCGTGGGCCATTGGCTTCCAGTGTCAGCAGTTGTGCGTTCGCTGAGGTTTGAGCGTGAAGTTTCATTTCCGATCGGGCTAATGATGTAAGAGCCAGGACGATTCACCTCCCCCAAAACCGCGATCTTCAAGGGTCGAGGAGAAACTGAACTCAACGTGATCAGAGGTTTATTGATGAATCGGGAATATTTCAACGTCAAGACATCAGCCGCCTGTTCGAGGGTCAGCCCTTCAACAGAAACCGTTCCTACCCAAGGTAAATTAAGGGAGCCATCTACCAACACTCGATAACGCTCTTCTAATTTCAAATCTGGAGTATCAAAAATATCGACGCGAACTAAGTCACCTGAACCCAGTGTATAAGCGTCTTCTGGTTGAGCAGACTCAATCTCATGATAGGAAGTTGTGCTACTGGGAGAGATTTGCGCACTCACAGGTAGTGCGATCACAGCTGTAGTCAAAATTCCGATCATGAGATTTACAATTGGCGAAAAACTTCTGTTGCAAATCGTGATTTTGTCAACCATTGTCAATTTAGCTTAGATAGCAGTTGTAAATCAGGTGATGAGTTGAGCAGCTAGAGTAACACTTTTCGGAGTCATTATAGTTGTTTGAGACATGAGTTAAAACGGTTTCAATGCAATCATACAGTGACCTCAACACTTGCTTTACTGAAGCTTCGTAATGGTGGTTGAAAGCAGCACTAGTTCAAAAAATTACGTAAGTAGTGTGAGGCTTTCTTAAAGTTCTATCCCATAGGTTATGCCGTAGATATTGTGCCTATTTTGAGCATAAAATCAACAAAATGGCTGTTATGAAGGACGAAGAGGCACATTACTCATCCAAACATGCTAAATCTGCCCATGAATCTTTGCTCACCTTTCTTTATTTGCTTCAATGTTTAGGCGTGGAGACCTATAAAATCGTCTCTGATTCGCACGACTGAAGAAGCTACTCGCGCACGTGAAGTGGAACTTGAAGGACTGATGCTTGGACAATCAAATAATTAAAAGCCTACGATCGTCAGGAAGCCACCCATCTGAGCGCATCTCTACACGCGAGCCTCCTCATATTAAAGATTAGATGAATTTATTTTTTTCCTGTACATTATTTGCGTCCCGGTTGGTATGCTGCCACAAAGTCATGAAAGTAAGAAAAGCGCTAGGGAGATTACGTAGAAAGAAGGTTCTCTGAATGTCTTCGCAGAGATTAATTTGCCTAGACATGGAGCGATCATTCATAAGCTGTCTATGGAATCGTTCACGCTAACTGGTGAGGTTGCAGTCTTAATCTGGAGCAATTCACTTTCCATTAACTATTTTTTGCTTGAGTCGAACACGGTGACGGTATCAAAAACCAAATTTTTGGCGAGTACTGACAAACCCGATTTAAAGCTGCGAACCATGACTTGGAACTGCCACTGTTAGGACAAGGATTGAATATGGAAGCAGAAATTGAGTCGAACAGAAACCGTTTGTGCGAACTTAATTTAACTCAGGTAGAAGGATATTGGAGGGAATTGCTAAAGGGGTTGACTACCTGTACTTCTCTACTGGGCGATCGTACCTCTTTCAAATCTGATCAAAATGATCGAGCCTATCAAGAACAAACCATACAGTTAACTGATAGCCTGACTTCCAAACTAGTAGGTTTGACGAAAGAACACGATTTAACGATTCAAACTTTGCTATGTGGTGCTTGGTCGCTGCTGCTCAGTCGCTACAGTTCAGAAACAGACGTTCTATTCGGGCTGCAAGCAGCTTTCAAGGCTGAGAAGGCTGCTATACCTTCTAGGCAAGTGCCGATTAGAGTTCGGGTTAGTTCTGAAGCCTCCCTCTTTACTTGGCTTAAAGAACTACAGACTCAATGGGAGATCCTCCAAGCAGATTCGCACCCTTCACTGTCTCAAATTCAAGAGTGGAGCGATATTCCTGTTGGTACACCCCTCTTTGAGAGTCTGTTGTGTTTCTCAGATGACTCAACGGCGATCGCTCCTGCGAATGACGTTTCCTGTCCTATCGTCATGACTGGACAGATTGAATCAGACATTCAGTTGCGGATGGAGTATAGCCCCAATCGCTTTGATGCCGACACAATTGCTCGGCTCTTAACCCAAGTGCAGACTTTGTTAGAAGGTATGGTTACTCATCCAGAGCAATGCTTGGCAACCCTTTCGCTGCTCACCCCCGCAGAGCGCCACCAAGTTCTTATTGAATGGAACCACACTCAAATCGAGTATCCCAATCAGTGCATTCACCAACTGTTTCAGGCGCAGGTTGCAAAATCGCCCGATTCAGTTGCCTTGGTTATGGCAACCATCGGACAGGATGCACCCCAGCAACTTACTTATCAACAACTCGACGATCGTGCTAATCAATTAGCCTATTGTCTCAAGCGGTCTGGAGTAGAACCCGGAGCATTTGTGGCGATGTGTTTCGATCGATCGATCGAAACAATTGTTGCCATGCTAGGCATTCTCAAAACAGGCGGGGTGTATGTTCCGCTTGATCCTGCCTATCCTCAAGAGCGCTTGGCGTGGATGCTAGCAGATAGTGGTGCCTCCATTCTGTTGACTCAATCTCATTTGGTCGATCGCCTACCAGGACATCAATCTAAAGTGGTTTGTCTAGATGCCGATTGGGGCGCAACTCCTCAGTTTCAACCTGTTTCATTAGATGGTGATGTTAATGCCAGTAGTTTGGCGTATGTAAACTACACCTCAGGCTCAACGGGTCGCCCCAAAGGAGTCACTATTCCGCATCGGGGAGTCGTGCGTTTGGTGTTTGGCAATCACTACACGCCACTAGATGCCCATCAAACCCTGCTCCACCTTGCCCCAATTTCGTTTGATGCCGCAACCTTTGAAATTTGGGGTGCTCTACTGCATGGGGGGCGCTGTGTGTTGTTTCCCGGAAATGGCATCCCTGATCCTCAAGCGTTGGGCAGCGTCATCCAAAACTACGGTGTAACCACTCTATGGCTCACCGCCGCGCTATTCAACACAATTATTGCTGAGACATCAGAAGCCTTAACAGGAGCCAGAGAAATTTTGACGGGTGGCGAAGCACTGTCGATCGCTCATATTCGCCAAGCTCTTGAGCAGTTGCCCGATACTCAGCTAATTAACGGATATGGTCCGACTGAAAGTACCACATTCACCTGCTGTTACAGAATTCCGCGTGATCTTGATCCCAACCTGATCTCGATTCCGATTGGCAAGCCGATTGCAAATACAGAAGTTTATGTGCTAGACGCTGATCAGCAGCCAGTTAGGATCGGGGTAATAGGGGAACTTTATATCGGAGGTGATGGGCTAGCTCAAGGCTATCTCAATTGTCCAGACCTGACTCAAGAGAAGTTTATTGCCCATCCTTTTCGCTCAGAGGCAACGGCGCGTTTATACAAAACGGGGGATCAAGTTCGCTATCTGCCCGATGGCAATCTTGAGTTTATAGGACGCAAAGATCATCAGGTAAAAATTAGAGGTCATCGAATTGAGTTGGGAGAAATTGAAGCGGTTTTAGTTCAGCACGACTCGATACGCGATGCGATCGTCTTGGTGCGCGAAGACACTCCTGGAAATCAGCGATTAATCGCCTACATCACACCTCAGCCTACTCACATACTGAGTGTTAGCCATCTCAAAGCCTACCTTGGGCAGCGTCTATCAGAGTATATGGTGCCAAACACGCTGATGGTGCTAGACAACCTTCCTTTGACCCCAAATGGGAAAGTTGATCGCCGTGCATTGCCTACTCCAGTAAAAGGTAGATCAGGAACAGAAACCTTCGTGGCTCCTCACACCCCAACTGAGCAAATATTGGCTGAACTTTGGTGTGGAGTGCTAGGACTTGACCAAGTTGGAATCGAGGACAATTTCTTTGATCTGGGTGGAACGTCGCTCTTGGGGTTGCAGTTGATTGCTAGGGTGCAAAAGCAGTTGAGCGAAGACTTTCGGGCTGTCCAGCTTTACCAATATCCAACGATTCGCGCCTTAGCCCAGCATCTCAACCCAGAAGTAAGCAAAACCCCGGCTTCCGATCCACAGGCTCGCGCACAGCGACAAAAAACAGCACAGAGCCGTTGGCAACGTCCAGCGAAAAGAGGTTAAAACGATGACAACTGATGAGTATGACAGCGTAACGGATGACCGTGTAAATGGGGTGGCGATCGTCGGCATGGTGGGTCGTTTTCCGGGTGCGGAAACTGTCGATCAACTGTGGCGCAACCTTTGCGAGGGGATAGAATCCACGACGTTCTTTTCAGACGACGCGATCGATCCCAGTGTGGATGAGACGCTCCTCCGAGATCCTAACTATGTTAAAGCGAAAGGTATTATCCAGGAGGCAGAAACCTTTGATGCCGCTTTCTTTGGCATTCAGCCGCGAGAAGCTGAACTGATGGACCCGCAGGCGAGAGTTTTTCTCGAATTGGCTTATGAGGCTATAGAGAATGCAGGCTACACGCCAGAATCCTTTCCGGGGATGATTGGGTTGTATGCAGGTTCGGGTCAAAACACTTACTTCGCCAATCATCTGTGTGGTCGTCCAGAAATCATCGATCGCTTGGGCGAGTTTCTGACGATGTTGGCAAACGAGAAAGACTTTCTCACCAGTCGAATTTCTTATAAATTAAACTTAACTGGACCTAGTATCAGCATCAACACAGCTTGCTCAACCTCTCTGGTAGCTGTAGGTCAGGCGTTTCAAGGGTTGATCAGCTATCAGTGCGATATGGCGTTAGCGGGAGGCATTTCGATTACGACTCCCCAAAACACGGGTTATCTCTCGCAAGAAGGCGGAATGCTCTCAAAGGATGGTCGTTGCCGTCCATTTGATGCCGAAGCCCAGGGCACGATGTTCAACAATGGCGCGGGTATCGTCGTCCTGAAGCGGTTAGAAGATGCTTTGACGGATGGCGATCAGATCTATGCAGTGATTCGTGGTGTTGGCATTAACAATGATGGGGCAGAAAAAGTCAGCTTTACGGCTCCCAGTGTGAATGGACAAGCAGACGCGATCGCAATGGCTCAAGCCTATGCAGACTTTCATCCTGAAACGATTTCGTACATCGAAGCGCACGGCACGGCAACGCCCTTGGGCGATCCGATCGAAATCGAGGCACTCACTCAAGCATTTCGGACTCAGACGACCGCCCAGCAATTTTGCGCGATCGGCTCACTCAAGAGCAACATTGGACATGTAGTGGCGGCTGCGGGAGTGGCAGGTTTGATGAAAACAGCGCTGGCTCTCAAGCATCAGAAAATCCCTCCCAGCTTAAACTTCAAAGCCCCAAACCCCGAAATTGACTTCGCCAACAGTCCTTTTTATGTCAACACCCAACTCACCGAGTGGGCAGCAGGTTCGACCCCTCGACGGGCAGGAGTTAGCTCTTTTGGAGTAGGTGGAACCAATGCCCATATTGTGTTAGAAGAAGCGCCACCTCTAGAGCCTTCGGGAGCTTCCCGTCCTCGACAACTGCTCTTACTTTCAGCGAAAACCAGTAGCGCTTTAGAGAACGCAACGGTTGCGCTGAAGCAGGCTTTGCAGCAATCAGCCCCCAATCTGGCAGATGTGGCATATACCTTGCAGCGTGGACGCAAAGCATTTAACCATCGCCGTTTAGCTGTGTGTGGAGACACCGCAGAAGCCATTCAAGTCTTAGGCTCTTTAGAACCGACGCGATCGGCGACTCGCTACACCGAGATTCGAGATCCGGCGATCGTCTTTATGTTTCCGGGGCAGGGGTCGCAGTACGTCAACATGGGCTTGAGTCTCTACCGCGATGAATCTGTGTTTCGGGAAGCGGTCGATCTTTGTGCAGAAATTCTTAACCCTCTATTAGAGATAGACTTGCGGCAGATCATGTATCCAGCCGAAGGCGATCACGAGACCGCAGCCGCCTCACTTCGCCAAACTCAATTGACTCAACCTGCCTTATTCACGATCGAGTATGCCCTCGCGCAACTCTGGCAAAGTTGGGGCGTGAAACCGTCTGCAATGATTGGGCACAGCATCGGAGAGTTTGTTGCTGCCTGTATTGCCGGGGTGTTTTCACTAGAAGATGGGCTAAAGCTGGTAGCAACCAGAGGGCGCTTGATGTGGAATCTTCCTCCTGGAGCGATGCTTTCGGTGCTTTTGCCAGCAGCAGACGTTGAGAAGCGGTTGACCCAAACTCCCACCAAAACCCTCACGATTGCCGCCATTAACGGACCCTCTCTGTGCGTCGTATCGGGAGCGACCGAGGAAGTTGCCACATTGCAACAACAACTCGAAGCAGAGGAGATTGTCTGTCGCCACTTGTACACCTCTCACGCCTTTCATTCTTCGATGATGGACTCGATCGTTGCCCCTTTTGCAGACGTGGTGAGAACCATCAAACTGGCACCTCCCAAAATTCCGTTTGTCTCGACTGTCACAGGGGATTGGATTCGAGACGAGCAAGCGATCGACCCGATGTATTGGGCCGCGCATCTACGAGCAACCGTTCGCTTTGCTGACGGCATTCAAACTTTGTGGCAACAGCCCGATCGCGTATTGCTAGAAGTCGGACCTCGCACCACTGCTGCCACCTTAGCCCGTCAGCAAATTAAAGATCTCAAACAGCAGATTGCGATTTCTTCGCTCGGCAGCACGGCTGAAAACGAGACCGAATGGAGCGCCTTGCTGCAAGCGATCGGTCAATTGTGGCTGGCAGGAGTCGCGATCGATTGGCAGAGCTTCTACGCCGAAGAACGCCGTTGTCGGGTTGCTTTACCGACTTACCCCTTTGAGCGTCAACGCTTCTGGGTCGATCCTAAATCGGTCGATCACAGCAGGTCTGAACCACCGCAGCTTTCTGATTCGCAGCCTACTCTCTCTCCTATTCAAAATCCCATGCCAGCCCAACCAATGTCAGAATCTCGCCCACAACGCCTTATTCCACTCCTCAAAGAAGTTGTAGAAGACACCTCCGGGTTAGAGGTTGCCAATGTCGATCAAACCGTCACATTTCTAGAAATGGGGCTTGACTCACTTTCACTAACCCAGACTGCCCTCGCTCTCAAGAAGAAATTTAACGTTAAAATCACCTTCCGCCATCTTCTCGAAAACTGTCCCAGCCTAGAAACGCTGGCTGATTTTATCGATCGCGCCCTGCCCGTCGATGCGTTTCCTGCTCCTAAAGCGGTCGCCTCACTTCCCACTTCAGCCAGTCCTGCTATGACTTTTTCTCCCAATCCGGCATCTCAAAACGGTACGAATGGATCGACGGCTCCGGTCTTGTTGAATTCGCAATTTAACCCTCAAAATTCGAGTGCGATCGAGGCGGTTGTTGCCCAACAATTGCAAATCATGGCGCGGCAGCTTGAACTGTTAGGGCAAGGCAATTCTGGGAGTGTACCGATTTCTAATCATGGACAGGTTCAACCACTGATTGAGGCTGTTGCCCAAGATATCAGCCGCAATCTCCCTCCAGCAGAGGTAAAACCGGAGGCGAAACCGACTAAGATGTTTGGTCCCGGTGCCAAGATTGAGCAAGGCAGCAATGATGATCTGACTTCAGCCCAAAAGTCTTATCTAGACCAGTTCATGACTCGCTATGTCGATCGTACCCCAGAATCGAAGCGACTCACCCAAACCCATCGACAACATCTTGCTGACCCCCGCACCGTTTCGGGCTTTCGTCCAGCTTGGAAGGAGATGGTCTACCCAATCATCACCAATCGTTCTTCTGGCTCAAAACTCTGGGATGTAGACGACAATGAATACGTTGATTTAACCAATGGATTCGGGCTGAATTTCTTCGGTTGGTCGCCGCCTTTTGTGACAGAAGCGATCACCGCTCAACTCGAAAAAGGCATGGAAATCGGACCTCAAAGCCCTTTAGCAGGTAAAGTTGCCAAACTGATTACCGAATTTACTGGGCTAGAGCGAGTTGCATTTTGCAACACCGGATCAGAAGCGGTGATGGCAGCAATGCGCTTGGCTCGAACCGTCACAGGTCGCAGCACGATCGCTATTTTTGCCGGGGCTTATCATGGCACCTTTGACGAGGTGATAGTGCGCGGCAGTGCCAAACTGCGATCGTTTCCGGCGGCTCCTGGCATTCTGCCTTCGATGTTTGAAAACATTCTGGTTCTCGATTACGGAACGCCTGAGTCTCTAGAAATTTTGAAAGAACGGGCAGACGACTTAGCTGCCATTATGGTCGAACCTGTGCAGAGCCGTCACCCAGAACTACAGCCCAAAGCCTTTTTACAAGAACTCCGCCAACTAACTCAGCAATCGGGCACGGCTCTGATTTTTGATGAAGTGGTGACTGGATTCCGAGTTCATCCCGGTGGTGCCCAGGCTTATTTTGGCATTCAGGCAGATCTGGCAACCTACGGTAAAGTGATTGGCGGGGGGTTGCCGATCGGGGTGCTTGCAGGCAAATCAGAATTTATGGATGCCCTAGATGGTGGCTCCTGGCAGTATGGCGATGACTCTTTTCCAGAAGTCGGAGTAACATTCTTTGCGGGAACCTTTGTGCGCCATCCGCTCGCGCTAGCCGCAGCAGAAGCAGTTTTAGAACGTCTCAAAGAAGCGGGACCCGACCTGCAACAGTCTTTAGGTCATAAGGTTGACCGCTTTGTCACCCATCTTCAGCAACACTTTGAGCAAGTGCAGGCACCGATCAAGATCACACACTTTAGCTCATTCTTTTATGTGACTTATCCTTCAGAACTGCCGCACGGCGGATTGCTGTTTTACCTGCTGCGCGAGAAGGGCATTCACATTTGGGAAAGTCGCCCTTGCTTCTTTACGCTGGCACATTCTGAGGCAGATATTGCTTTTGTCACGGAAACGTTCAAATCCTGTGTTGCAGAGATGCAAGCGGCTGGATTTTTGCCGTCATTGTCTGTAGAAATTGCCATCCGTCCTGACGCAGAAATCAGTCAAGGCAATGGGTTGGCAAATCGCAACCACCCTCCCAAACCCGGTGCCAAACTGGGACGCGATCCCGAAGGAAATCCCGCTTGGTATATTCCCGACCCCGATCGACCTGGCAAGTATCTTCAGATTGCAGGCGTTTCTTGAATTGGATCGCTGCAAGTAAAATAGCGCAGACTACTTAGAGATGGAGGTTTTAATGTCGGTTACATCCCAATCGGATTTGAGCCAGTCTAAATCGCAGCTTCCCGATCGCATTCTCCAAACTCGATCGGAGTTTCGGGAAAAGTTTAACCGTGTCCCATTTATGTTTTCTCACAACTTGGGAGAACATCCTCTGTTTGAGATTCCCCGGTTAGTGCAGCTTGCCAATACCCTGATTGAAGCAGGTTCCCAAACGATTCGCTGTCAAATAAACAAAGTTCCTGTAGACACCAAATGGAAGGATGTCCCTGCGAAGGAACAGTTTCGAGCGCAGTTGCCAGAATACATTGCCAACATTGAAACATCCGATTCTTGGCTACTGCTCTACAGTGTTCAGCGCGATCCAGACTATAAAGCGTTGCTCGATCAAGTTGTAGCAGAACTCGAACAGCAGATGGGCATTGATTTGAGAAGCGAGATGACCTGGCTTGATGCCTATATCTTCATCGCTTCTCCCCAGGCAGTTACGCACTATCACATTGATCATGAGTCTACGTTCTTGTTTCAGGTTCATGGCGAAAGAACTGCCAATCTGTTTGACGGTCATGATCGTTCCATTCTCACGGAACATGAATTAGAAGATTTTTACCTGGGTAATCTCGATGCTGCGCAGTACACCCAAGAGAAACAGCATAAAGCTTATGTCTATCCGTTAAGTCCTGGCAAAGGCGTGCATCATCCCGTTTGTGCACCTCACTGGTTCAAAAATGGTGATAGTTACTCCGTAGCATTGGGCATTCACTTTGGGCTGAGATCGTTTGATTTGAAAGCTAAAGTGCATCAGGTCAACTACTTTCTCCGCAAATTGAAGTTAAAGCCCACGCCACCCAATCGATCTGCTTGGCGAGATCAACTCAAAGTTCAGATGATCAATTTGTTTTCAAAGCGCCAGCCAGAAACCAAGCTTGAGTTACTTTACTCAGGCGTGGGTGGGCTGCGTTCTGCAATTGCAGCGATGACGAAACCTGCCAAACTCGCTCAACACAGTATGAGACAGCTAAAACAGCATGTGCTGCGAACCCTGACCGCTATCCCGATCGTCTCAGATTATTACCACTACTACTGGCGATTTCCGCGGCATGTGATTGCCTTTCGCGGCGTTTACAACACCTTTGCGGATGCTGTTCAAGCATTGCCGCCTCGCTCCCGCATTGGGCACAATCAGCCAGGGATACATAACCAGCAATCCGTCGAAATCACGGCTGCACCCACACCGGGAGAACTCAAGCTTTACGATTATCCCGTCCTGACCTGGCTTGCCGCTGCCTTTGCGGATAGTTCCAGTGTGTTTGATTTTGGCGGCTATTTAGGGCAAGCCTACTATGTCTATCAGAATTATGTGCCCTATCCGCAAAACCTGCGCTGGGTAGTCTGTGACTTACCAGAAGTGGTAAAGGCAGGCAAAGATCTGGCAAGCCAAGCGGACTGTTCAGATCTATCTTTTACAGTAGATTTCGCTCACGCAGAGAGGACAGACATTCTCCTCACAGGGGGCACGGTGCAGTATGTCACAGCGTCATTGGCAGAACTGATTGAGCAACTATCGTCCAAACCGCGACATCTTCTAATCAATCAAATTCCCCTCTACGAAGGGCAGTCTTTTGTTACACTACAAAATCTGGTCTACGCGATCGCGCCCTACAAGATTCAAAACCGAACTGAATTTATCACGTCTCTAACAGCTTTGGGCTACGAACTGGTTGATAGCTGGCAGTATGATCGCACCTGCTATATTCCCTTTCATCCCGATCGTCGCGTTACTGCTTACTACGGGTTCTATTTCAGGCGCAATTAAGCCAGTCAAGGTTGCTCGATCAGCTTGTGAGCCGAAAAGCCACCTTGAGAATAGCAACGGTTTATAAAAAAAGATTTACAAGCGGAAAGATTTCATGAGTTCATTCACCACAGATTCTCAATCGACGACTGCTGTTGAGTTTAATCCCTTTGCGGAGGGAGAGCTTTTATTAACCGCGCCTGCGACAGAAGCTCAACAAGAAATTTGGACTTCTGCCAAGATGGGTGACGGTGCCAACTGTGCTTACAACGAATCTCAATCCCTGCGGCTGCGGGGAGCGCTCGATCGACATGCATTACACGCCGCTCTTCAGTCACTTGTTCAACGTCATGAAGCCCTACGAACTACCTTCAGTCCCGATGGAACCTCGCTTTGCATTGTTGCCAGCTTAAACTTGGAAATTTCAGAACTGGACTGGTCAGGTTTAGATCAGCAACAGCAAACAGTTCAGGTAAGTCGGCACTTACAGCAAGTCGTTGAACAACCGTTTGATCTGGAGCATGATCCCCTGTTTCAGGTTCAACTGATCAAACTCCAGCCTCAAGAACATCTCTTAGTTCTGACGGCTCACCATATTGTTTGTGATGGCTGGTCTTGGGGAGTGATGATTCCAGAGCTAGGCAAGCTGTATGCTAATCTCCGCCTAGGACTTGAGCCAGAGTTAGAAGAGGTCGATCGCTTTAGTGATTATGCCCTCACTTTGGAAGAAGAGGCGAATAGTCCCGACGCGATTGCCACTGAAGCCTATTGGTTAGAACAATTTTCTAACTCAGTTCCGGTTGTAGATTTTCCGACTGATCGCCCTCGTCCCCCTATCAGAACATTTGATGCTGCCCGTGAAGATTGGGAATTAGATCCTACTCTGGTCACCAGTCTCAAACAGCTAGGAACTCGCTTCGGTTGCAGCTTCATGACGACAATTTTGGCAGGCGTTGAGGTTTGGCTTTATCGCTTGACTCAACAGCCAGATTTGGTAGTTGGCATTTCAGCCGCGGGACAAGCCGCTACAGGGCACTATAATTTGGTGGGACATTGCGTTAACCTGTTGCCGCTCCGCAGTTATGTCAAGGGTGAGCAATCGTTTGAGGACTATCTGCAACTGCGAAAGTCGGCGATTTTGGATGCTTACGATCATCAGCAGTTCACGTTTGGTAGCCTGGTCAAGAAACTCGCTCTTCCCCGCGATCCAAGCCGCATTCCTTTAGTGCCGATTACCTTCAACATTGATCAAGCTTTGGATAGCGATTGCCTATCTTTTGCGGAGTTAGAGGTAGACTTTTTCTCGAACCCGCGATCGTTTGAGAACTTTGAACTGTTCATTAACGCAACAGAACTGCACGGCAAATTGACGCTGGAATGTCAGTACAACACGAATTTATTTGATGCTGCAACCATTCGGCGGCGGATGGCAGAGTTAGAAACGGTTCTGGCAGGCATTGTGGCTGATCCCACTCAACCCATTGCTGCATTACCCCTTCTGCCCGAAACAGAGCGCCAGCAGTTAGCTCAATGGAATCAGACTCAAGCCGCCTATCCTCAAGACCACTGCATTCACCAATTGTTTGAGGCGCAGGTGGAGCGCACTCCAGACGCGATCGCCGTGACCTTTGCTGATCAGTGCCTCACTTACCGAGAACTCGATCTGCAAGCAAACCAGCTTGCCGCTCATCTGCAAACCCTAGGCATTGCGTCTGAGAAGCTTGTCGGTATTTGCCTGGAGCGCTCATCAGCGATGCTAATTGCACTGCTAGGAGTTCTTAAGGCAGGCGGCGCTTATGTTCCTTTAGATCCCAACCATCCCGTCGATCGCTTGGCGTTTATGCTGAAAGATGCTCATATTTCGGTGTTGCTCACTCAAACACCGTTGTTAGAGCAAGTGTCGCTCGGGCAAACTCCAGTTGTATGTTTAGACCAATGGGAAACGATCACTACTGAGATGGGTTTCCTCCCCTCCCAGGCAACGGCTGATCATCTCGCTTATGTAATCTACACATCGGGTTCGACGGGTAAGCCTAAAGGAGTCGAAGTTTCTCACCGCAATGTGGTCAACTTTTTGACGAGTATGCGGGAGCAACCTGGATTAGCTCAAACAGATATTCTGCTCTCTGTGACGACGCTTGCCTTTGACATTGCTGCTTTAGAACTTCTGTTACCGCTCACAGTCGGGGCAACGACTGTTTTGGCGAGTCAGGAAACTGCGGCAGATGGGGAAGCACTCCTGAAGCTGCTTCAAACCTCGCAAGCAACAGTCATGCAAGCAACTCCCGCGACGTGGAGACTCTTGATTGCAGCAGGCTGGGAAGGCTCTGAGCAACTCAAAATTCTTTGCGGTGGTGAAGCGCTACCCCCTGCACTGATGAAAGAACTGGTGAATCGCGGTTCTCAAGTTTGGAATTTGTATGGACCCACCGAAACCACGATTTGGTCTACCTGTTATCAAATTTGCAACCCAGACGAAAAACCATTGATTGGGCGACCGATCGCCAATACTCAACTCTATGCGTTGGATTCTCGTGAGCAACCTGTCCCAATCGGGGTTCCGGGTGAGTTGTGGATTGGTGGAGCAGGCGTAGCTCGTGGTTACCTCGATCGCCCTGAGTTGACCGCAGAACGGTTTATTGCTGACCCGTTTAGCTCAGATCCAACGGCTCGGCTCTATCGCACAGGCGATTTAGTTCGTTATCAGCCAGACGGCAACCTCGAATATCTTCAGCGCATCGATAACCAGGTAAAAGTCCGGGGCTTTCGGATTGAGTTGGGTGAGATTGAAACTCTTCTAGCGCAACATCCCGCGATTGTAGAAGCCGTGGTAATTGTTCGAGAAGACAGTCCCGACGAGCGGCGATTAGTTGGATATTTTGTGCCTCAGCCCTCATTCGTTCAGCCTGATGACCAGCCACTGATTCCTCAACTGCGGCGATCGCTCAAAGAAAAGCTACCCGACTACATGGTGCCTACCACTTTTATGGCGTTGGAGGCAATGCCCCTTACGCCCAACGGCAAAGTTGATCGCAAAGCTCTCCCGATTCCTGATTCTGCTCGTCCAGAGCTAGAAGACCAGTATGTGGCACCGCGCACCGAGATCGAGCAGCAAATTGCCGAGATTTGGGGGCAAGTGCTCAACTTAGAGCAGATTGGCATCCACGACAATTTCTTTGAGCTAGGCGGCTATTCGCTGCTGGCAATTCAGATTGTTTCTCGGCTCCGCAAAGTTCTACAGGTTGAGATTCCGCTTCCCAGCTTATTTGAAGTGCCGACAGTGGCAGATTTGGCAAACCGCATCGAAACCATCCGATGGGCAATGCAAACTCCCCAAACAAATCTGGTAGGCGACTATGAGGAGGGCGAACTATGAAAGAGATTGACGTGCTCTTGTCAGAACTTCGTCAAGCAGAGGTGCAGCTTTGGGTTGAGGAGGGTCGCCTGCGCTATCGGGCCAACAAAGGCAGTCTGACTCCGGAGTTGTTAGCCCAAATGCGGGAACACAAAGCAGAGATTCTAGCTTTTCTAAAGAATACAGCGACGAATTCCAGTCTGCCTCCGCTGCTTCCAGTACCCAGAGAACATGAACTGCCCCTCTCATTTGCTCAACAACGCTTCTGGTTTCTGCATCAGTTTGAACCAGATAGCTCCGCTAATAACATGCCTGTTGTCGTTCGACTGACAGGTTCGCTCAACGTTGCTGCTCTAGAACAAAGCCTAACGGAAGTCGTTCGTCGCCACGAAGTTTTGCGAACTATTTTCCCCTCCGTGAATGGACAGGCTCGCCAAGTGATTGGGCAGCCTCAACCGATAGCACTGCCCACGATCGACTTGCAACTTCTCCCGTCAGAACAGCGCAACGCAGAAGCCTTCCGACTAGCGACCGCCGAAGCTCATCGACCGTTTGATGTGGTGAATGAGCGGCTTTTACGGGTTCTGTTGTTGCGCTTGAGCGACACCGAACATCTGTTTGTGTGGAATATGCACTGTATGATCTGCGATGGTGCCTCCTCCGATGTGTTGTATCAGGATCTCACAGCGCTTTATGTTGCCTTTTCTCAGGGCAAACCTTCTCCACTACCAGAGTTGCCCATTCAGTATGCTGACTTTGCTCACTGGCAGCGGCAATGGCTTCAGGGTGACGTGTTAGAGTCACAGCTTCGTTACTGGAAACAAAAGCTAGAGGGCACGCTTTCGGCAATCCAACTACCGACGGATCACGTGCGTCCTCCAGCCGTGCAAACCTATCGGGGCGATCGGGGCGCTCAAATGTTGCCCAAGACCCTGAATCAAGCGCTGTCAGCTTTCAGTCAACAGTCGGGAGCAACGCTGTTTATGACGCTGTTGACCGCATTTAAGATTTTGCTTTACCGCTATTCCGGGCAACAAGATCTTCTGATCAGCTTTGCCAGTGCGGGACGTGCCCAAGTCGAAACCGAGCGTTTGATTGGCTTTTTCTCCAATACACTAGTTCTGCGAACCGACTTGGCAGGCAATCCCAGTTTTCGAGAGTTGCTTGATCGCGTCAAAGCCGGTTCTCTCGAAGCCTATGCTCATCAGGATATACCCTTTGAGAAACTGATTGAGGAATTGCCACCCGACCAGAGTCACAATCGATCGCCGTTATTTCAGGTGAAGTTTGCGCTGAATCCACCCTGGTCGAACGGTCGAGGAATGGCTTCAGTCAAGCTGCCCGATCTAACCATTACTTCTCTGTTTGGCTACATCTATCACGGCAAAACTAAGTATGACTTGATGCTAGTAATGCGCGAACAAGACGAAGGGTTGGGGATGGTCTTTGACTACAATTCCGAACTGTTTGAAGCAAGTACGATCGCGCGCATGTTGGGGCATTTTCGGACATTGTTAGAAGGCATTGTTGCCAATCCCAACCAACGTCTTTCAGAGTTGCCATTATTAACCGCAGAGGAGCAACAACAACTTGAAATTTGGAATAATCCTCAGACTCCTCTCCCGCAAAGTGTCTGTCTTCATCAACTATTTGAGGCACAAGTAGAGCGTACTCCAAATGAGATTGCCCTGATTGACCCATTCCAGAAATTCACCTATCGCCAACTCAACGATCGTGCCAACCAACTCGCTCACTTTTTGCAACGCTTGGGCGTGCAACCGGGCGATTTGATCGGAGTCTGTTTAGATCGTTCCACCGCTGCGACCGTGGGGTTAATGGGCATTCTCAAAGCAGGCGGCGCTTACTTGTCGGTGGAGCCGCAGCGTTCACAAGATTTACCAGACGGAGTGTCGTTTTGGCTCACGCAACAACCGCTTGCAGAAAACTTTGCGGCTAAAAATCTGCGGGTAGTTTGTCTGGATACGGATTGGAGCGCGATCGAGCAATGCAGTTCAGCCAATCCAAATAACTGCGTGACGGGTGACAGCATCGCCTACATTGCAGAGGCTTCTGGACAGAACGTTAGCCTTTCGCATGGCAACATGGTTCAACAGGTGGCATCTCAAGACTTTGTTCACCTGTCGTCACAAGCAGTGTTTCTCCAACTGGCTGCTTTCTCATCCAGTCGGTCTGTGTTTGAAGTTTGGGGCTGTCTGCTCAATGGCGCAAAACTGGTTCTGCCACCTCAGTTGCCCTCGCTGCAGGACTTGGGACAGATCATTGAGCAATTTCAGGTGACAACGCTCTGGTTAGAAAGTCGCTGGTTTAACCGTTTGATTGATGAGCAGCTTGAAACTTTAGGATCTGTTCGTCAAATATTGATCAGCGGTGAGAGTGTATCAAGTTCTCATGTTCAAGCGTTTCTGCACGTTAGTAACGCTCAGTTAATTCGGGTTTATGGTGCCCCTGAAACCACCTCGATTGCGTGTTGTTACACCATTAGCGACTCCACGCACTCCAATTTGCCAACCCTGATTGGCAAGCCGATCGCTCATACGCAAACTTATGTATTGGATGATTACCTACAGCCTGTTGCAGTAGGCGTGGTGGGTGAACTCTATGTGGGTGGCAGCGGCTTGGCTCAAGGCTATTTCAACAATGCTGAACTAACGGCTGAGAGATTTATTGCCAACCCTTTTGCAGCACCGGGAACACGCCTCTATAAAACTGGAGATTTCGCTCGACACTTACCCGATGGCACCCTAGAGCGCATTGGTCGAATCGATCAACCAGTCCACATTCAAGGCATTCGCGTTGAGTTGGGCAAAATTGAAGCGGTTCTCAATCGCCATCCCAACATTCAAGAGCATTGTGTGGTCGTGCAACCGGATCGGGGTCACGATCGCTTAGTCGCTTATATCGTGCTGCGTTCCAAATCAACCCTTCCCAGCGAACTGTACAACTCCCTCAAGCAGACTCTGCCGATCTATATGGTGCCTGCCCTATTGGTGTTAGAAGCGCTGCCGCTGACTATCGATGGCACGATCGATTACGCTGCCCTGCCTCAGCCCGACCTTGCTCGTTCAGGACTAGAAGATGGGTTGCCGCGCACCGCGATCGAGCAGCAAATTGCTGAAGTTTGGGCAGAGGTGCTTCACCTGGAGCAGACTGATATTCACGCTAACTTTTTTGAGCTAGGTGGACATTCGCTCCTGGCAATTCAGGTGATTATTCGGTTACAACAGGTTCTGCAAATCGAAGTTCCTCTCCGCAGCTTATTTGAAGCGCCAACCGTAGCGAAGCTGGCTGAGTTTGTTCAAGCAAACCACCCTGAAGATGTGCCCCTTGCAAGTCTTGGCGCTCGTTCTACGATTCCCCGCATTTCTAGACAGGAAAATCTGCGGCTCTCGTTTGCTCAACAGCGGCTCTGGTTTATTGATCAACTAGAGTCTGCGAGTTCTACTTACAACATTCCGGTTGCCTATTGTCTGACAGGGAAACTCAACCTACCCGCTTTGCAGCAGAGTTTGCAGGCAATCGTCAACCGTCACGAAACCTTGCGAACCTGCTTTTCAAATGCGAGCGGTGAACCCATTCAGATGATTGCTGCGGAGATTTCACTCCCTTTGGCGATCGTCGATTTAGAGAACTATCCAAGTCAGCAAGCCGCCGAAGTGCAGCGACAAGTCACCGAGGTCGCTCAACAGCCGTTTGACTTGACCCAAGCATCCCTCGTTCGCTTTCGGATATTGCGGTTGTCTGAGACTGAGCATCTGTTGGTCGTAGTGATGCACCATATCATTTCGGATGGTTGGTCTTTAGAAGTGTTTTTCCGGGAACTGACCGTCTTTTATCAAGCTTTTGCAACGGGGCAGTCCTCCCCTCTGCCCAACCTGCCGATTCAGTATGTAGACTTTGCTTACTGGCAGCGACAATGGCTACAAGGTGACGTACTTCAATCTCAGTTGAGTTATTGGAAGCAGCAGCTAGGGGGCGATTTACCCGTTCTGCAATTGCCGATCGACCATCTCCGTCCCCCCGTTCAAACCTATCGTGGGGCTGTGCATCAGCAACAGTTGCCTGAGCGCTTGACAGAAGCCCTCAAGGCAGTGAGTCAGGAGGCAGGAACTACGCTCGCTATGACGTTGTTGGCTGCCTTCAAGGTGCTGCTGCATCGCTATTCGGGGCAAGACGATATTCTCGTGGGCTCTCCGATCGCAGGGCGCAACCAGCTAGAAACCGAAGGCTTGATCGGATTTTTCGTCAACACGCTGGTTTTGCGGAGTGATCTGTCGGGCAATCCCAGTTTTCGAGAATTGCTGCATCGGGTGCGAGAAGTTTCTTTAGAAGCCTATGCCCACCAGGACTTGCCGTTTGAGAAACTGGTTGAAGAACTCAAGCCAGACCGAGATTTGAGTCGATCGCCGTTGTTTCAAGTCGTATTCATCATGAATCCGCCTTGGACAAAGGGCACTTCTCAAGACCAGTCGGGGCTGACGATCGCGCCATCGAGCCTTCAGGTACAGACAGGCACCTCAAAGTTTGATTTAACCCTGGCAATGCGAGACACAGGCAACGGACTCAGTGCGCTGTTTGAATACAGTACCGATCTATTTGACGAGGCTACGATCGTGCGGATGCAAGGTCATCTGCAAACCTTGTTAGAAGGCATCGTTGCCAATCCCGATCAGCGTCTCTCAGCATTGCCACTCTTGACTACCGCCGAGCAACAGTGCCTGCTGGTCGAATGGAACCAGACCCAAACTGCCTATCCCAAAGACGCTGCAATTCATCAGTTGTTTGAAGCGCAGGTCAAGCAAACCCCCGATGCAATCGCCCTGATTCTGCAAGATCAGTCATTGACATATCAAGAATTGAACGATCGCGCCAACCAACTAGCTCACTCTTTACGGGCGCTGGGCGTGGATGCAGAAGCATTGGTCGGCATCTGTTTAGACCGCTCGATCGACATGATTGTGGGACTGCTTGCCATTCTTAAAGCAGGGGGTGCCTATGTGCCGCTTGATCCTGCCTACCCGCCAGAGCGCCTCGCCTACATGATGGCAGATGCTCAACTCGCCTTTTTATTAACCGAACAGGCGTTTCTTGAAAAACTGCCTAACCCTCCAGCAAAAACACTCTGTATGGATGCAAGCTGGACAACGATTCGCCAAGAAAGCCGGGAGAATTTAACCCACGCGGTGAAGGCTGATCACCTCGCCTACGTGATGTATACCTCCGGCTCAACTGGAAACCCCAAAGGAGTCAAGGTGATTCATCAAGGCGTTGTCCGCTTAGTTCAAGACACAAACTACGTCAATCTGAGTGCGGCAGAAGTCTTCTTGCAACTTGCCCCGATCGCCTTCGATGCCTCCACCTTAGAAATTTGGGGGTGTCTCCTCAATGGTGCCCGTCTAGTGCTGTCTCCTGCCCACACTTGTTCTCTGGCAGAAATTGGGCAGGTCATTCAACATAATCAGATCACGATCTTGTGGTTGACCGCAGGGCTATTTCACCTGATGGTAGACGAGCAGCTTGAGCGTTTGAAATCTGTTCGGCAACTGTTAGCTGGGGGTGATGTGCTGTCAGTCTCCCATGTGCAGAAATTTTTGCAACAGTCCGAAAATAGTACGTTGATCAATGGCTACGGTCCTACTGAGAATACAACCTTTACCTGCTGCTACCCGATCGTCGATGGAACGCAGATTGAAACCTCGGTTCCGATCGGTCGTCCGATCTCGAATACTCAGGTGTTTGTGCTGGATGGTTCTTTTAACCCAGTTCCGATCGGCGTTCCGGGTGAACTTTACGTGGGTGGTGACGGCTTAGCGCAGGGCTACCTCAACCGCCCCGAATTGACTGAGCAAAAGTTTATTGCCAACCCTTTCAGCGACCGACCCCACGATCGCCTCTACAAAACAGGAGATCTAGTGCGCTATCGAGCCGATGGCACACTGGAATTTTTAGGGCGCTTAGACAACCAGGTGAAGATTCGCGGCTTTCGCATTGAGTTGGGAGAAATCGAAACGGTGTTGAGCCGTTGCCCCAAAGTGCGTGAGGCAGCGATCGTGGTTCAAACCCAGGATAGCGACAAGCGGTTAGTAGCCTACGTCGTTCCCAATTCAGAACAGCTCCTCACCAGTCAGGAACTTCGCGCCTTTCTCAAGGAAACGCTGCCCGACTACATGGTACCCTCTATCTTTATGCTGCTCGATGCTCTGCCCCTCACGCCCAATGGCAAAATTGATCGCCGTGCCTTGCCCTCAGCATCACCCTCTCCCGCTGTGGAAGACACCTTTGTTGCCCCTCAAGACGAATTGGAACTTCAGTTAACTCAAATTTGGCAAGACGTGCTGAGTGTGGAATCGATCGGCATTCACGACAACTTTTTTGAGTTGGGGGGGCACTCGCTGCTGGGCGTTCGCCTGGTCGCTCAGATCGAGAAAGCGTTGCACCAGAGCCTTTCTGTCGCCAGCCTGTTTCAGGCACCGACGATCGAGCAATTGGCAACCGTTCTGCGAAAACAAGGATGGACAAATCCCTGGCACTCTTTGGTGCCGATTCAACCGAAGGGTTCTCAACCTCCTTTGTTCTGCATTCACGTGCTGGGGAGAGGGCTGCAATTTTTCCGTCCTTTAGCAAAGCATTTGGGTATAGACCAACCTTTGTATGGGCTATCTACTCAAATGACAATGAACCAGAACCACGCTCCTGCTAACAGAGTGGAAGATTTGGCTGCTCACTATATTCAAGAAATGCGCCTTCTTCAGCCCGAAGGTCCCTATTTTCTAACAGGACTTTCCTTCGGCGGCATCATTGCCTACGAAATGGCGCAGCAACTAAATGCCCAGGGTCAAAAAGTGGCGCTGCTTGCTTTATTGGACACTTATGGTCCCGGTGCCATCAAACACTTGCCCACTCAGCAGCGCACCTCGATTCACTGGCAGAATTTCTTGAAATTTGGACCAACTTATGTGCTGGAAAAAGCGATGCTCAGGGGTAGAGAGCGTATCCATCGGCTCAACAATCAGATTGCTAATTGGCGAAAAAAAGCCATGCTCAAGGCTCACTTGAGTAGCGGACGCGCTTTGCCGAGTTATCTCCAAGACTTCACGTTCCAAAAACAGGACGCTCAAGCTTCTAGAAGTTACGTGGCAAAGCCTTATCCAGGTCGAGTTACAGTTTTTCGAGCGATCGAGCAAGACAAAACAACAGGGGTGGGTTACTATCGCGATGCCGGGTTAGGCTGGGGCGAACTTGCGGCGGAAGGAGTCGAGATTTATGCAGTGCCAGGAAGCCACCTTAGCATGGTGCAAGAACCTAATGTCGAAGTGTTGGCTCAAGAAATGAAAGCTTTGCTTGATCGAACTCAAGTGAATCTTTGAGGCTCCTGCATCTATTCACCGCTTTAAGACACTACGCATGAAAACTCTCCGATCGTTTCTTCACCCGTTCAAGCTAACCCGATTTTCGCGCGAGAATGCTGTCTTCTTTCAAGAGCTTCAGCACTTTCCCAAAATTGTGGTTTTGGCGATCGTGTTCTCTCTATTAGCATCGGCATCAGAAGGCATCGGCATCGGTCTACTCTTGTCTTTTTTGCAAAGCTTAATCAACCCAAACGCTCCAGTCATTCAAACAGGAATTGCTTGGTTTGATCTCTGGGTTTTAGGCATTCAACAGCCCACGACAACGCGACTGTTTCATCTATCAGGTCTGATCATTGTTACGACTTGGCTGCGTTCAGGGTTGCTCTATCTGCAAGGGTTTTATGTGGGTATGACGCAAGCAACCCTGGTGAATCGGTTGCGAAATCGTGTGTTTGATCAATTTCAGCAACTCAGCCTCAGCTACTTTACTCAAACTAGATCGGGAGAACTGATCAACAGTCTGACTACTGAGATTAGCAACCTTTGGATTCCCTTTACTGCCATCGCAAATCTACTGATGCAAGCCATGATCCTCTTGGTTTATGGCATCGCAATTTTTGCCCTTTCCTGGCAACTTTCGCTGGCTGCGGTTCTTTCCTTGAGTTTACTGTCGGTCGGTCTCTCTACTTTAAAGAAACAAGTTCGGGAGTCCAGCTTTACGATGACCAGGGCGTATGGTGACTTTACCTCTGTGGTGATGGAATATCTCAGTGGCGTGTTTACCATTCATGCCTTTGCGACTCAAGCCTTTGAGCGCAAGCGCTTTGTGGATGCCAATGCTGAGATTAAAAAAACATCGATCGTCTCTTTCATCTTTTCCTCGCTGGTTGCTCCGATCGGCACTGGAGTTGGCACCACTATTATCATCACTCTGCTGCTCTGGGGATTTGTGGCACTCAACATTCCGACAGCGCGATTGCTGACCTTTATTTATACGTTGATGCGGCTGGTGCCGATCGTTCAAGATTTGAACCGGAATGCAACTGAAATCAGTAAATATCAAGGTTCGGTGAATAATATTAAGCAATTGTTGAGAATGGATAATAAACCGCTGTTTCAAAACGGTCAGATTGTTTTTTCGGGATTAAAACACTCGATCAGATTTGAATCAGTCGATTTTAGCTACGGCGACAGCTCCCTCGTTCTCAAGAATATCAATCTAGACATTAAAAAAGGTCAAATGGTTGCCTTGGTCGGTGCATCGGGTTCAGGTAAGACGACTTTAGCAGCTTTGATTCCTCGCTTTTATGAACCGCAGCAAGGGTGGATCTCCATTGACGGACGAGACGTTAGAGACTTTGAAGTGGGTTCCCTGCGCCGCAAAATTGCGATCGTCAGTCAGGACACGTTTATTTTTAATAGCTCTGTCAGGGAAAACATTGCCTACGGCTCAGAAAACGCACATGAGGCTGACATCCGACGAGCAGCAGAATCAGCAAATGCTCTGGAGTTTATTTTGCAGATGCCTGAAGGATTTGACACGCGACTGGGTGAGCGAGGTGTTCGTTTATCGGGAGGTCAACGGCAACGACTGGCGATCGCCCGTGCGCTTTTACGCAATCCAGAAATTCTCATCTTGGATGAAGCCACTAGTGCCCTCGATTCGATTTCAGAAAATTTAATTCAGAACGCTTTAAAGGAACTGTCTGTGAATCGAACCGTGATCGCGATCGCCCATCGCCTTTCCACCATTGCCCAAGCTGCTCAAGTCGTCGTGCTAGAGCAAGGACAGATTGTAGAAACAGGAGGCTATCAAGAACTCCTCGCCCAGAAAGGCAAGCTTTGGTACTATCACCAAGCTCAGTTCAACTGTGCTAATCAATCAGAAGCCACTGAAACTCACTAATACACTTTATCGAAAATAAAGAGGTTGACAAAGCAAGATAAGAAAACGCTTCGAGTGATGTCAGTCAAACGGTTTTAGGTTTGTAGTGGCTCAACCAGCCCTGTCAAAGCGGCAAAGGAGGATGCTGGGTTTAACCGTTTTGGTTTACAACAACGGCTGAAAAAAAACAAATTCTTGTCCTCGAGAGTTTGAAAATCAGGAACGAAGGATCAGGGTTTAACCTAGGACTTACGTATGTATGGCAGCTTTTCTAAAACTTTGTCTCACAATGATGTAGCTAATGAAACAAGCTCCTTTAGGACTTCACTGATGTCTACCATTCGCGACTAGCAAAAGATAGAGACTGGAAGCAAAGCATCGCCTCACAACCAGCAATAACTCCAAAGATGGAGGGTTTAACGCATTACAAATTGTGATAATTCCACTCGTAGATATTACGCTTTAACGGTTGTGTCAAAAGAAACATCTTCTAAATCGTCTCGCCGAAGTCTCAGGGCACTAGATCGATTAAATATCACATTGGGTGATGTGCGAGATGTTTTTGAACCTTATCTGGCAATCTTCTTGGCAACTGAGCGCCATTGGAATCCTGCTCAAGTTGGCATCGCCATCACCATCACCAACATCGCGGGCATTCTAACTCAAACGCCGATCGGTGCGGTGGTTGATGCCTCTAAACACAAGCGATTGATGGTTGCGATCGCATCATTTGCAATTGCAACAAGCTACTTGGTCATCGTTCACGTTCAGGCGTTTCCTGCGGTGATTGCAGCGCAAGTAGGGATTGGTGTAGCTGCCGTAACTATTATTCCAGCAGTTTCAGCCATCTCTTTGGGGTTGGTTGGACAAGACCGCTTAGATCGACGGATTAGTCGAAACGAAACATTTAATAGGACGGGAAACGCGATTACTGCTATTGTTGCTGGCGTTCTTGCCCAATTTATCGGGCTTACCTGGATTTTTTATCTGTTAGTGATGTTGTGTATTGCCACAATGATCTTGATCTTTCGGATTCACAGTCGAGATATTGACAACACGGTGGCTCGTTCTGATGACTCAAGCACAGATGACCAGAGTCACTCACGGACAACTGTCAAGGACTTGCTGCACGATCGTCCTTTATTAATTTTTGGTGTGTCTGTCTTCTTATTCTATGCTGCCAACGCTGCTTTGCTACCTCTGGTAGGACAACAACTGACAGGCGGTCAGTCCAATATGCCCTCTGCATTTCTCTCAGCTTGCATTGCTGTCGCACAACTCATGGCGATTCCGGTTGCTGCTTGGGCTGGTAAGGCTGCTGATCGTTGGGGGAGAAAGCCTCTGTTATTGCTTGCCTTTGCTGTCACAACGCTGCGAGCTTTTCTGTATGGGCTGAATGCTAACCCCTGGTTTGTTGTGGGAGTTCAATCTCTAGATGGTATTGCGTCTGGTATTTTTGCTGTGTTGACTGTTGTGGTAGTGGCTGACCTAACCAAGGGGACAGGACGATTCAACTTAGCGCAGGGAGGAATTTACACCACGATCGGGATGGGTGCTGCCTTGAGCAACCTTGCGATCGGATTTCTAGTCAAAGCCACAGGTTTTGCAGTCGGCTTTTTCGCGCTCTCAGCCGTTGCTGGAGCGGGAATGATTTGGTTGTGGTTAATGATGCCAGAACCAAAAGATAGCAAGTAGGGGTAAAAAGATTCATACTGCCAATCCGTAGCACTAAAATCAAACCCGTGAAACATCTTCCTGATTGAAGTGCTCCCGATCCCCCGACGCATTCAGAACCGAGTTGCCCTCACTGTCCTTTTGATCTCGCAAATACTCCGCTACAGCAACCAGAAACCTACCCGTCCCGCAAGCCGGATCACAAACAGTCTCTTTCGCCCCTGGAGCCATCAACTCCACCATCATTTTGATAATGTGGCGAGGGATGCGAAACTGCCCGTTCTGCCCTGCCTGAGTCAGCTTCGACAACATATATTACGCGATGTGCGACTTTCTTGAAACACCCGCTAAGACTGCCCTCACCCTAGCCCTCTCCCAGCAGGAGAGGGAATAGAAACGTCCGAAAGTCCTTCTCCTTGGGGAGAAGGGTTGGGATGAGGGCAAATTAGTTGTACATCGCGTCATATTCATACAAATCACCCATCAAATCGACATAGGTAAATTCCTGAGAGGCTGCCGCCTGTCTTGCCAGCAGCTCCAGAACTTTATCCACCTGCTCGATCGCGCTTGCCAATAGTGCCGCGTTTGCTACGAGAAAAACAGCATCCCGCATGTGGTGCGCGTAAGTGCTTCCAACTGCCGTCCCGCCCAAATCCTTAATAAACGGAAACGCCTTGTCTCGCAAACAAACCAGCTTCTCTTCAGGATTATCAATTTGCTTGAAATACGACCACTGGCGCGGATCGTCTTTTGAGATGAAGATACGATCGCTGACTTCTCGCTTCAGTCGTTCAGCTTTACGCTCCTTCACCAGTTCCAGATCATCGAGCCGCTTGATAACCAGCAAATAAGGAATCTGCTCAATCACCGAGATTGGGTTGCTGATTCCATTACTCCAAGAGGTTTCCCAAAGCTTAGGAGTCTTCCAACAGTTCATCGATCGCCTCAAGCAGTGATGCTTTCATTGATGGCAACTGCTTCTACAGCGATTTAGCCTCTTGCTCCATCTGAGGAGATTTCTCTAGTTGCTCAATACCCCTCATAATCTGACGCAATATTCTGACATTTGTCACAATATCGGACTCATCCTTAAGAAGCTGAGGCGACTCGTCACTCAAATATCGGTGCAACTGTCGAGCCGACTTACCCACGATCGTCTCTAAAGCAGGCATCAGCGCCCATTACCCTTTCTTCGGTTTACCCCGCCCTTCCCAATAGCCTGCTGCCTTTAATCGTTCTGCCAAATTCTTCACCTCAGTCAGTAAGTAATCCCGGCGCTTCTCATTCTCTGTCACCTCGATCGCGAGTGCCCACTCTGGGTCTTCATCCGCATCAAAGTCAAATCGCGGAACATTGTCGCCATCGGTCACGAGAAAGGGAACTCGCTCTCCACCGTGATCTGACCATGAGAGCGCAGACCGATTCACATCAGTATCGCCTAATGTTACGCAACCCGCACCACGTTTTGCGGCTAAATATACAGCGATATGAATTGAGGTGGTCGTCTTTCCCACGCCACCTTTAAAGCTTGCCCCTGTAATAATTATGAGCCGATTTTACGCGAGTATCGGCTCAAAACTTATCTTCTGTTCTGCTCGCTGCGCAACTAATCAGGCACTGTAAGGCGATGAGTCAAGCCTTTCATTAGCCATGTTCATGGGGATTTATGTCTCTCAGAGGCAGATGGCTCATTTTTACACAAATCGTTGCCAGACGTAGGGAAGCGCTTAAAGCCCTTCAATGGAGTACCCAGACCTTTCCCAGGCGACCAGACCGCCCACGAGTTCAGCAATCTTTTGATAGCCTGCTTCACGCAGTTGCGAGGCTGCCGCTGCTGTTTGCTCCTCCGTCTGACCATAGACGTAAATGTCACGATCGGTTTCGAGAGCGGCACGCGCACGGGAGACTAGCTCATCCAGGGGCATCGCAATCGCTCCCATAATGTGACTAGCGTTGAACGTGTCCCGATCGCTCACATCAATGATCGTCAGAGCAGGCTCACCCCAATCCAATCGCTCTTTGAGTGCAGCGACACTAGCTTTGTCCTGCATGGCACTGGGAGTAGGAATGAATGAAAAAAGCTTAGACATGGTTCACCAATAATAAAGACCGCAGTCTGAACGTAGTACGGCTACGGACAAAACAAAACAAGATTCAGATTCAAGAGGCTTGACGGCTCAAGCAGTTTCCTAGAGAAACTTCTGCCTCACTCTGCTTCGGAGCAGCCTTGAGGTTAAGCACTCGCTCAAGCTGATCGTTGCCCATTTCACTTAAGGCACGCTTGAGGCTCGGTTGACTGAGTACTGTCGGTAAACAAGCGATGAGGGCGCTGGTGCGATCGTCTTCAGAAGAGTCGTTGACGACCTGTGGAGCTACCGTTTCAGAAACCGTTGCAGCCTTGAGCGGCAGCGCCAGCGCTGGATTAAAAAATAGTCCTGGTAGCCAAAATAAGCCCGCTAGCAAAGCTGCAAGGAACGTGCGAGATAAACGATCAGTAAGCTGATTGAAGGAAGCACTGATGCCGACCAATAGTGCTGGACTGTGATTCTTGAGGCTTGAAAGAGTAGTCATAACAATCCTTGCTAAATTGAAAAGTTGCTGAAAAGCGCTGGCGATGCCAAGGCTGCAGCGTTCAACCAGGGTGACTGACTTACAGCAGCCCCCAGAGGTGCAGAACGCCCTGACTCGGAAACACTTTGATGAAAACCACAGACACGAAGCCCAGCATAGCTAACCGACCAATCCAATCTTCAGCCTGGGGCGTAAAACCCCAAATCCAAACGTTGCGATCAGTGGTCGGAGCGTCAACGTGGGTCGAACTTGCCATGCTCGTTGCTCCAAGTGTGGTGATTGAAACGATCGCTGCAACGATGAGCAGTCAGACTCGCTTGCGAGTTTTAAGGCGAGGCAAAGCCTGCGTCCAGTTGCCATTCATGCTTCAGCAAATCCTGATAGAGCCTTTCCCGCAGAAGCATCTGGCGGTACTGCTCAATGAGAAGTGCTTGAGCCTGCTCGTGAGACATACGCTCTACCTGATCGGCAAAACGTCTGAGACCGAAGGCTTGCTCTAAGGTGAGTTCGGTGACTTGATCCATCGCGATTGCTTGCGTCCTTAAGGGAATAGAGACGTAACCAAAGGGTCTACCCCATTTGTTACGTCATGTGAATTAGTGTAACGAATTATTTACATAATTTGACGATTCCGAGAAATTATGTTTCCACATCCTTTTGCGTTAGCTTTTTAAGCGCACTTGGATCAAAACAGCCTGACGCAGGGGTTCGACAACGATTCCAGCAAAATCGGGTCATCTGACCTGGAATGCTGATGTTGTAAAGCTTGTAGAGATCGCCCTTCTGGAATTTTCCGAACCAGAAACAATAAGTTCAACAAAAGAATGGGGGTTCAGAGATCGACATCTGCTAGAAAACACCCAATGACCCTTTATCGTCAAAATCGTTGTCGAACGCCCTAATAAGATTGTCAAACTACGATACTCATTCTGTTTCACTTCAGCATGGGCGGGAACTCTACCCAGTAAAGAGCGAATTGTTCAATGCCTTCAAAGGGCATCGGTCATCTTTAGTCACCGTCTTATTGGATAGACTCCTCTCATGCCAAAACACCGCGAATTCCAGCAACCGTCACCCCAAACTACTTCCCACAACCCGCGTAACGGTGTAGCAAAACAATTTCTGAGCTTTTTTCTACCCTTAACGGCGTTGGTCGGTACTGGGTTAGTCACCTTCTATCAGATTCAGACCAATCTGGTTCGGAGCGAGATTGCCAGCACTGAGCGCCGTGAAGTGGACGTGAAAGGGACGTTGTTTGCCAACCGTTTTAGCGCCATTAGAGCGGATCTGATGGTGTTGGCACAACAGCACGAACTGCGGGTCATGCTCGATCCAGTGAGCAATCAAGACACGATGCAGGAGTTTCGAGCCGCCCTGGCAGAAGAATATCTGGTCGTGTCTCAGCAGAAGCAGCAGTATGACCAGATTCGCTTTTTGGATACCACTGGGCAGGAAGTAGTGCGCGTCAATTTTAATTATGGTCAGCCCAAGATCGTGCCCGATCGACGGTTACAAAATCAGTCCAAGCGTTATTGGTTCAAAGATACGATCGCGCTCCAAAACGATAAGGTTTTCATCTCGCCGCTGGACTTGAATGTTGACTTGGGCAAGATTGAGCAACCTCTGAAACCTATGATTCGCTTTGGTACGCCTGTGTTTGACACTCAGGGACAAAAGCGCGGGATGGTTGTGCTCAACTATCTGGCAGACACGTTTCTACAAGATTTATCTCAGGAAAATTCGCTCTCTGCTGGCAATACTTTACTACTCAATGCGGCAGGGTATTGGCTGAAAGGAACAAAGCCAGACGATGAGTGGAGCTTTATGTATGACGATCGCCACGATCGCACCCTTGCCAAAGCGTTGCCTGAAACCTGGCGGCAAATTCACGATCAAAAAACCGGGCAGTTTCAAACCGACCAGGGGCTGTATACGTTTACCACCATTTATCCCTTACAGCATATTCAAGGGGTGCAGTCGAGTACGGGTTCAACTCAGGTCTTTGGGTCTAGTCAAACTCAGATGGGTGCTGAGTCTTACTTCTGGAAGCTGGTGACTCACGTGCCAACAGCGGTGCTGATGCAGCGATCGCAGGGCATTCGTGAGCAATTGCTACTGATTTTTATGGGACTCACAGGCTTGATTGCGGTCGGCTCTGGGCTGCTAGTGCAAGCCAGACTCAAGCGTCAGCAAAGCGAACAAGTGTCAAAAGGGCTAGAGCAAACCCTTCAGGATGTCCATAGCCATCAGGCACACCTGGTGCAAACCGAAAAAATGGCGAGCCTGGGTCAATTGGTTGCCGGAGTAGCACATGAAATTAATAATCCCGTTAACTTCATTCACGGCAATCTCAGTCACACCGACGAATATGCTCAAAATTTACTGCACTTGATTAAGCTTTATCAAAAACACTATCCCGATCCGGCGGCTGAAATTCAAACCGAAGCTGAGGCTGTTGACTTAGCCTTTGTGCAAGAGGATTTACCCAAGCTGCTGGCATCCATGAAAATCGGAGCCGATCGCATCCGGCAAATTGTGCTATCTCTCCGTAACTTCTCGCGCATGGATGAATCGGACTGCAAAGCCGTTGACATTCATGAAGGACTTGAAAGTACACTCCTGATTTTGCAACATCGTCTCAAAGTCAGCTCTGAACGTCCAGCGATTGAAATTATCAAAGACTATAGCAATTTACCCTTAGTAGAATGCTATCCAGGGCAACTGAATCAGGTGTTTATGAATATTCTGGCAAACGCGATTGATGTGCTAGAAGAAGGCAATGCTAAACGCACCTATCAAGAAATACAAGCCAACCCGAACCAAATTATCATTCGCACCTCGGTGATAGATTCAAAATGGGTAGAAATTGCGATCGCTGACAATGGCTGCGGTATGCCTGAACACATTCAAGCGCAAATTTTTAACCCGTTCTTCACAACCAAACCGATCGGAAAAGGAACGGGTATGGGAATGTCCATTAGCTACCAAGTCATCACTGAAAAACATGGTGGGCAACTGAAATGTTTTTCAACACCCGGCAAGGGAACCGAGTGTGTGATTCAACTTCTTGTCCAGAAACAAGCTGCGGCGCCATCTAACCAACCTGTTGCAGTGGACTGAACTAAATTGCGCGGTTTCAATAGTGCTGATGTTAGGGTTGGAGCAGTTTGGGTCACGAAAAATTGCCTGCCTGACCGCAGACCGCGAGTTTGTGGGCAAGAAGTGGTTCGGCTATCTGCTGGCAGACCCCGATACGCCGTTTCGCATCCGCATTCGTGAAAATCACACGCTCCGTCACGGTCGTCAACGTCTCAGCGTCCGGGTGCTGTTTCAGGACTTACAGGTCGGAGCGCACAAAGTCCTCCGCCACAGGCGGCAACTCTGGGGACATTGGCTCTACCTTGCTGCCTTACGCTTAGACGACGGTTCCTTGCTGGTGATTGCGACCCAAACCGCTCCCAAGTCGGCAATCGCGGATTATGCCCAACGATGGGGGATTGAAACCTGATTCGGCATCTTCAAAACCCGTGGCTTTTGTCTGGAATCAACCCACCTCACAGATGCGGAACGCTTGAGTAAGCTCCTCGCAGTCATTTCATTAGCGTTACGTTGGGCGATTCTCACGGGGGAGTGGTTACATCAGATCAAGCCCCTGACGATTAAGAAGCATGGTCGCAGAGCCAAGAGCCTCTTTCGTTACGGATTTGACCATCTCCGCACCATTGTCCTCAACTTAGACCAAAAACTGAATGAGTTCTTGGATGCTCTACGTTTTTTGTCCTGTACTTAGTCCGAAACACAAGCTTATATCCCTTGGTGAGATTTGACGATGGCTCAAAGACACTTCGTTTACTCTCCTCATAAACTCTTGCTTGCAGTTGGCGCTTTCAGCAACTACCACCATTAACCGCTTTCATCCCCGCTTTACGAATCTGATAGTCAGTCTTCTCCGTAGGGGCTACCATCATGGGTAATTTCTAGGTACAGGACAAAAAATGGGAAACGGGAGAACGAACTCTGCTAAAACGCCAGTGCAGCAAAGGCTTCAGCCGTTTTAGTTAAAAGCTCTAATGAGAGGGCTTTTCAGGCTTTTTGTCCTGTACTTAGGGGTAATTTATGTGTTTTTAATCCCGCACCAGGGCAGTAAGAATTGGTTTTCTAGGTTACTTGCCTCACTTACATGGATATCAAGTTGTCATCAGTAGAGGATTCAAGTGCGGACTTTACCTCGAAGGGTTACTCTACTAAAGCCTGGAACCCCCCCCGAAAACTGGGTTTCTCCAGAACGAATCGCACTCACCCCTATCTCGGCTCAACCCCAAGTTTAGTATTGCGGGCTGGTTGCACTCAATTCGGTTTCAAGCTACTGGATATTTGCAGTTAATGTGGTCTCAAATTTGCGATGATTGCAGTCTGGAGTGATTAGTATTGCAGGTCGCTACACCTATGCACTTTCAGTGCATTGTGCTTCAGTCTCAACATACAAGCAACTGCGGTAGCAAACACGAGAAGTGATGTCACATCGCAAGGCTGAGGCTCAGGAACTTGTACAGCAACTCTGCTTTCTTTGCGTTCGATTAGCGTTAGAGAAACGTCTCGATCAAAGACTCGCGCATATTGTCCTTGAATTCTGACGGTTGCCGATTTTTCGAGCCCGCCAAACAAGGTATTTACATTAGTGTTGAGTGTAAAAGCGTCGGTGTTTGTTAGATTCAACAGATTGCTGCTGTAAGTGCGTAGATTGCTAAACAGATTGAACGAGTCAACCAAACGATTTTGCTCATCCAGAATTCTGAAAGTAATCGCACCATCGGCGGTTGCAGATTCATTCTGAGCACTATCAGTTGCAGTTGTAAGATCTAGCGACGCGTTGAATGCGAATGCAAATACGTCGCCTGCATTGATCGAAAAATTTCGCCCAATAACTTCAGCGGAGCTAGCGGCTAGCCCAAAGTAGTCCGATTGCCCAGTACCCAGCGCTAAATCGTCGGTTTGGTTAGATGCTAGCGTAAGATTGAGGTTTTGATAATCTACTTGAAACGTTGCTGAGGCAAAAGCGAACGCTTGTGCGTCTCCTATCGCTTGGGTATTAGTGGAAGTTGATACATTAATGGTTTTGGGGTTCTTGCTAAAGTTAAAGATATCAACCTGTGCAGAAGACGCAGCCAGGGTCGCTGCGATCGACGGTGTAGCAGCGATCGTGGAACTTGCCACAACGGGCGCAAAAAACAGTAGCCACCATTGCAGTGATTTCAGTCGTAGTGTCATACTTCTCCCTATGAATGAGCCATCAGTCAAGCAATTCACCGACCCAGCACCCATGCGGAAATGAATCACTTCAAAACCTCTGAGGCTCGATTACAGACACATTAGCAAATGCCCTGTAAATTTACGGTGAACTCAGCCAGGTTTTGTGTAATTTTTTACTAGACCAGCAAAAATACGCTCCGTAAGAATGCGAGGCTCTTTTATACGTAACTACGGGCGATCTGAACCAATATCCGGAGACAAAAATAAACTACACAGAATTTAACAACTCTGCATAGTTCTATCATCGAATGAGATTTGTAATAATATGTCTGGAAGAGCGGTCACGTACTAGAAATTGAACTAGATGATGAACTCCGGCTATACCCTCCATCGGGTGACACTTCGACGATCGTTGTTTGATGAACAGATTGCTTGATCTCATCGGTGAAGATCATGGTGCTGCGGACGATCGCAACTGCCCTGCCTCGCTTTAAGATAACCTGTTGAATCAAGGTTTTAGCGTTGTTCACCATAGATCCTCTTATGGAACTCATTAAATGGACTTCTCAAGATTTGTTTCACTGATTCGTTAAGTAGTTTAACTTTCCAGTCAGCCACTCTCCAAACATAGTTTTAAGAATATTGTCACGCACTTTAGGTGTGAGCTGAGCCGGAATGAACTCCTCGACTAGAAAAAGGTGAAACCCTTGCTCGGTTTGAACTGGTTGAACGATTTCTTCGGGTGCTGCCCCAAAAACAGCGGCAGCAATTTCTGGCTTTAGATTTCCACGATCAATTGTTCCTTCATATCCGCACCGATGGCGACGATCGCTATCAACATCATAAATATGAGCAGCTTCATAGAAACTAACTTCTCGCTCTTCGATCTGATAAAACAATTCTCTTGCAAGCCGCTCATAAGGAACAACGATTTGATAAAGCGACACTTGCTCAAAATTCAAGCGGTTTTGGACGAAAAATCCTTCAACCTGCTGTCCAAAGGACTCTTCCACAAGCTTGTGGGTGAGGAGTCGATCGCGAATTCCCGCTTCCCAATCTTCGACAGTAATCAGTTGATCGTTCAACCAAGCGATCGTATCAACCGATCGTTCTAAGCCCAGGTTTCGTCGCGTTTGATCAGCATCGATTTGAATCTCTTCAGGAGATATAATAAGTTCGCGAGTTTGAGCAGCGTGGTCAACCACTCTTTGCTTTAAAATCGCTTGGCAAATTTCTTTGAACTGTAGATTCTTTTTCAAGAAGCTAACGATTTCATCAGGCTGAATTAACGAATTGGAAGCAGAATTCGTATGAGGTACTTCATTAGAATAAGTGAACTGATCCTTATCTGAAGCCATACTATTACCAGTGTCAATCTGAATATTCTCTTTAGAACTGAGTTTCGATTGCTTATTCACCTATCTACAACACCACAAATAAAGAGCCGATATAATAAATGTTGATAAATGCGATACTTCAACGAATCTAAGTACCAGGGAGACAGGGTAGCGGCTAAAAAAACCTAGCTTCCTTGGGCATCTATAAATTTTACATCATTGGAAATTGTGACATCTCCATTTCTGATGTTCTTTGCAAATCTTTACGATCGGTACCAAGTAGCGTCGAAGAAATTACTGTAGTAATTAATTCCCGATCGATAGATACAAGCTAGAGTCATAGCCTACATATCGCGCTTGGCTGTCGCCTGTATTTGCATAAGCGTTTGCTTGAGCATCTGCGAAAGACGAGTTGTAAAAACTAGTCGATGCAACCCTGGTATAAGTTTGAGAGACTGTCGAAGTAAATTGACCAGACGCAGTCGCATTTGCATTTGCGTAGCTAAATCCTCTGTAGGCAACAGTCTGTGTACTCCCAGCAGCATATACTCCGCCTTGGCAGCGGTCTGCATGTTGAGTTGAGTATAGATAATCTAAGTCAGCAATCAGCATGGCTTTTTCCGGAAAATTCTCAACACTTCTTTTGGGATTTAATAAGCCGCGATCGAATTTTTTTGAAGGCAGCTTGGATCAATTTTACTAAGTTGTGCTTCACTATGCAGGTCGATTAAGTCCTAATCTGAACTTAATCAACTATCAAGAGAAATTACAGAACTTAGGTTAAGGTAGGTTAGGCGGTTAAGAACCGCTAAAAGTTGAGCAAGTAGTCTGGCTTTTAGCGGTTCTTAAGTGTCCAAATCTAAGATTTAGTCACTTTCAATTACCGTAGTAGTAAGATCCACTACTAGCAGAAATAGACGTACCACTCGAAGCCGAGGAATATGGAGTGGTGTTGGTGTTGGTAAAGACCTGAGTAACAGTACCATAACCATATGCGGTAGCATCAGATTCAACCGTGGCAGCATGACCATAGACATACACCTGAGAGTTGATGTATTTGTTGAGATAGAAATTTTCGTTAAATCTGGGGTTAGTGACTGTGAATCCGCCTACGACAGCTACTTCATTCGCCGATTTCAGATAGCTTAAATCAGAGACAATCATTGCTTTCTCCTTTGAGTTAGTGGTTTCTAGAAATCAACTCTCTTGTCTGAGCTGATGTTTATAAGATATAACAGCTCAATTTTTGCAAGGGGTCATTTTGGCTCATTTTTTGAAATTAATTTTAGAGAATTAAGCAACAGTTTCCCTAAGATAAAATCTGTTCAAAGGAGGGTCATTTTGGCTTGTTTTAATTCAGCGTTTAGCAAATAAAATATTTAGGCAACCGTCTAATTCACAAAATCTTGTCGAGTCTTTTGTTGATCAATAAGTCTATTTAAATTATTCATTCATTTACAATATATTAATCACGTTTCTACACAAAAACAGGAAACTTACTCAATCCAGTAAACGGGTTGAGTAAGTCTAAAATAACGTCAGCTCAATAAATGTAACTCGCTGCGGTTCCGTCCTGCCCGTGACTATAAGTCTGGGCTAGCGGTGCGAAATTCGTTGAAATAGCCTAAGTTCAGCCATTACCGAGTTTTCAGTACCTTAGGTAGACTTCTCACGGTTAGCCTAGATTTTCAATCTAGGGCAGGTCAGCAACGTAGCTCCAAGTCTTCTCGAACTCGCGTTGAAATAATGCGAATAGCAAAAGATATCAAAGCTGATCGAGACTGATCAGCAAAAGAACCGAAACAACATCATGAACATCAGTCAATGTGAATTGCTCAGAACACAACTAGCCGTTCTCGAGAAATGAGAGGTTAATACAAGAAAACATTAAGGGGTTTATTAGACTACTAGTGTGCTAGATGATGCAGAAACAAATGTAAAGGCACCAATGGGCTGGAGTAGCACACCGACACTCGTAGACGAAGTTGTGCCAGAAGTTGTTGTATGACTTACAGAAAATCTTAAACCCGGTGTGTTGTTTAACGAGACTAAATAGCCTAGAGGGGATTTAGGTAGCTCTGTTTGAAATAGCGTATCACTACCGAGGCTTAAGAGAAGCCTCCCATCTGCAAAGCTTAGAGTCAGCCAATTGGGAGCAACGATGCCACCGAGAACGACTTTTGAGTTGGAAAGATCATTTAAGTGATCTAAATCAGCAATACGCATGAGATTAATCCCCTTAAAATTGAATAGGTAGATGTTGCTTTAATCAGAGATTACGATCGAGTTAGTTAAGCCAATCTGAGCATTCTTATCGCCATAGCCTATAGTTATATCTAATGTGAGCTAGTCAATGGAGCCATTTTGGCGTAACTTCTGTTCGAGTCCATCAACAAAAATCAAGGCTCACTTGTGTAGGTTGGTGGTTGTAAATGCCGTTAGAAGAGAATGAGCCGCTTTCGCGAAGGTTATTCGCAAGCCACAGAACACACTTCCCACCGTGAACCTTAGTATGATGCTCGCTCAACGCTTTTAGGTAAGCTAAATCAGGAATCTTGTCCTGACTAGACGAGGTAGCTTGAGTTGCATTTGTCTGAGCACGATTGTCCCATAGTTCTCGAAGATTTTCTTTCACTAATCGGCTGTAAGTTCGGCGAGGGATATAGTGACAAGGATTGTAGCCAGCAAATCGTAGGATCAGCACACAAGCCCAAGAATACTTTCCCTCTAAAATGGCATCAACGACCTGATTAAATTGCTCCAGATCCATCACCTTATCGAGTTTACTCGTAGAAGTCTGGGTGGAGGACTGATCCATGGAAGACGGGGTGTAAGAAGAAGGGAATCCCATACTTTTCTCCTATTGAACAAATCATCAAGTACATAAAACTTCAAGAACAGTTGCAGTGAGTCAAGTTTACAAATTGACACCGCCTTGCAGCTTCTTCAAGGGATCAAACAATAGATCAATAATTCGACGATGGCGGGTGATAATATCAGCAGTTACCGTTTGTCCTGCTTTGAATAAAACTTGCTGATGATCCTTGGTGACGTGATTACGGTCTAACTGCACCTCGATTTGATAAACCTGTCCCAAGCGTTCATCTGATTGGGCATCTGGGGAAATGCGGACAACCTTTCCGGGCACAGTGCCATATTCTTGATAGGGATAGGCATCGAGCTTGAGTTGGACAAGCATTCCCACCTTGACAAACCCTGCCTCTTGGTCGGGTAGAATTGCCGACAAAACTAGAGGCTTGTCAGCAGGCGAGATTTCGGCGATCGGTTGCCCCGTCTGCATCACTTCACCTGGATGATGAACTTTTAAAGCTGATACAACTCCACTTGTTGGCGCATATAAATACTGCTGTTTCAGCTTTGAAGTAGCCGTTGCCATTAGCGTTTGCAGTTGATCAATCTTTGCCTGACTTTGAGACACTTTGATCTCTAGCTGCTGAACTTCTTGCTGCGATTGCTGCTGAAGCTCTTGCTGCTCTGCCCGTTTTTGCGCCAGTTCGCTCTGGAGTCGGTTAACCTCTGCAAACGTCTGTTTTAGCTTTCCGGTCTGCTCGGTGATTGTGCGTGCGCGATCGCGCAAACTCTGCTCAACTTGAAACACTTGTTCTTGAGCGATCGCCCCAGCTATAACGAGTGGCTGAAATTTTTCTAGCCGCACTTTCTGAGCAGCGGCATCGGTCTGCAATTGGTCAAGTAGTTCTTGGGTGGTCGTAATCGTCGTTTGTGCTTGAGCAATTTGAACTTCTTGTGATTGAGCGACGGGGCGAGAGATCTCAAGCCGGGTTCGGACTTGCGAACGAGCTTGTGAAAGCAAGATTTGTGTCTGCCCTAATTCAATTCGAGCTGCCGCCAGCTCTTTTTCGACTTGATCGGTTTCACCCTTTGCCAGTTCAGTATCGAGTTCAACCATGACCTGTCCGGTCTTGATCGCTTTCCCTTCTTCGACTAAAACGCGGGAAACCTTGCCTGATCCCACTACATTTACTTTATAAACCTCACCTTTAGGAACCAGTTTTCCTTGAGCGTGAGCTACCTCATTGACTTGCCCAAACCAAGCCCAAACTACAAAGCAGATCGAAAACGCTATTCCTCCGATCGCTAGACGTAGCGGAAGGACAGAGGGCGGCTGGTCGAGTAAGGTTTCGACTGAAGTTGACCAATGCTGAGGCGAGGCATCTAACTGACGGGATGGGAAACGCACGTCGGTTTGTTGATAATCGTAGGATTGAGATCCCCGATCGCGAGGAGCAATCTGAACCATAGTTAAACCTCAATTGTTGAAGCTGATAAGGTCTCTCAGTTGATTGAGCGCGTCTTCTGTCTAATTGATTTTCAGGAATTTTTTGAACCGTATTCGTCAAGTCAAGAACAGACTCCAATCTGCGTCTGGATCTAGCCGTTATAGATCGAGTTGTTGCTGGGCGAGATGTCCATAAAGTCCCCGAAGCGCTATCAGTTCATCGTGGGTTCCTTGCTCAGTAACAACGCCACGATCAAGTACCCAGATTCGATCCGCATTTCTAACCGTAGAGAGCCGATGGGCGATGATAAAGGTTGTGCGTCCTTGACTAATTCTTGCCAGATTTTGCTGAAAGCGGCGTTCAGATTCGGTGTCGAGCGAGCTTGTCGCTTCGTCGAGAATCAGAATGGCTGGCTTACCTAAAAGCGCACGAGCGATTGCAATACGTTGCCGTTGACCGCCAGAAAGGTTTGATCCGCGTTCACCAACTTTCGTGTTGTACCCCAGTGGCAAATCTTGAATAAAGGCGTGAGCTTCTGCAAGTTTGGCAACTTCCACCACTTGCTCAAAACTAAACTCTGAGCGGTAAAGCTGAATATTCTCCAAAATAGTACCAGAGAATAAGAAACACTCTTGGGGCACGACTCCTAACTGGCTGCGTAACGACTGCGGCGAAATATGACGAATGTCGTGTCCGTCAATCCAAATTCGACCCTGAGTTGGGTGATATAAGCCTTGCAGAAGCTTCACCAGCGTACTCTTTCCGGAGCCACTGCGACCGACGATTGCGATCGTCTGCCCTGCTTCAACCTTCACGGAGACGGTTTCTAGCGTGTTGCGTTGCTCGACCTGTTCATAGCGAAACGTCACCTTCTCAAACTGCACATCCCCCCGGCAGGGCGGCAGCGTCAGCATCGGCTGACCAGGCGTTTCTTCAGGCTGTACGGTAAACACATCATTGAGACGTTCTACTGAAATCAGCACTTCCTGAAACTCGTCCCACAGGCTCACCACAGATAAAACTGGGCTGATGACACTGCCAGTCAGCATATTGAAGGCAACGAACTGTCCGATCGTTAACTGATCTTGAATCACCAGCGATGCGCCATACCAAAGCAGAGCCGTGCTCCCCACTGAGTTGATCAACCCTCCAGTAACTTGCAGCCCGTTTGACAGCTTTTGCCCTTTAAACTGAACATTGAGCATACTGATTAGCCTTTCTTCCCAGCGCCAGCGAACTTCGCGCTCAGCCGCAATCGATTTCACCGTCGCTATACCGGTCAACATCTCCACGAGCAGCGAGTTTTGCTCGGCAGTTTCAGTGAATACATCGCGTGAGATTTGCCGCAAAAACGGCGTTGCTCCAATGGTCAGCAGAACGATCGGCGGGATCAATGCAATCACCAGCAGCGTCAAGCGCCAGTTGTAATAAAACATCAGCCCTAGATATACTAAAGCCATCGATGCGTCGAGCCAAGTAGAAACCGCTTGACGCATGAGAAACACTTGAATTTTACGATTCTCTTGTACTCGTGTGATGATGTCTCCAACTTGACGCGACTCAAAAAACTTTAACGGCAACATCAACGTGTGGCTGATGAATCCACTCACAAGCGTGAGATCGAGGCGATTAGAAAAATAGTCCAATAAATATTGACGAACCCCAACCAACCCAACTCGCCAAACGCTAAATAGAAGCAACCCTAAAGCAAACACATTGAGCGTCGGTAAGCTTTTTTGGGTGACAACACGGTCAAGAATGATTTGGGTAAACAACGGTGTCATCAGTCCAAAAATCTGAAGCAGCAGCGAAAGCAGAATAATTTGCCACAGAATTGAGCGATATGACCAGAACACGCCAACAAATCGCCCTAAACTTCGCTTTTCGGGTTTAGCTGCACGCAGTTGATCTGTGAAATTGAGCAGCAGGGCAAATCCTGTCCAGTGGCTTAAGAATTCTTGTCGAGGTAGGGTTCGTCTGCCCCGTGCCGGATCTGAAATGAGGACTCGATCGCCTTTGACTCCATACACCACTACATAATGGTCTCCTTGCCAGTGAGCAACCCAAGGATTTTTCTGCTCCACCAAGCGGCTCAAACTTGCTTGCACGGGTCGCGCTTGAAACCCAACATTTTCTGCTGCCACTGCCAGGTTCTTCAGTGACGCTCCAGAGCGCCCGACTTTTGCCAATTCGCGCAAAACGTTGAGGCTAAATCGTTTCCCCCAATATTGACCGATCATCGCTAAACAAGCGACACCGCAATCTGAAGAACTTTGCTGCCCAATAAACGGATAGCGCTGAAATCGCGATCGCCACGGACGGCGCTGTGGTTTAGGAAACTGGACTTCAACGGCATCGCCTGAGATAGGTGCGTCACCGCGTTCTGTCTTAGAAGCCGCTTCAGGAAGCGCGGGTTGGATCGGAAGATGCAAGCGTCGTGACGAAACAACGGCTTGTTGGTCGCCATCTTTTGTTTTAGAAACGGTTGAACCCGAAGAGGGCGAAGTTGGAGAGATTGCTCGCCACTGCTCGATCGATACTTTATAAAGCAGCAGATTTGTCTGGGCGACCCAAGTGGGAGGCGTTTTTTGCGGGTCGCCCCAGCCTTCCCCCACGCGAGCAGGCTTATCTTCACGATTCTGGCTCTCAATTTCACCTTGGCGCAGCCATAAATAACTACCCTGGCAAACCTCTGATTCTGCAAGCTTCGTGCCTGCGGAGATAGATACCGCTTCTAGAAAAAACAATAATTGCTGCACCTGGTGACCCGTCATAAAGCCATTAGAAGTGCTCTCAGAATTCAGCGCGATCGAGGTTTTCAGAAAAATCAGGCGCTCAAGTCGGCTCGTTTGTTGTTGAAGAAGTTCACGTAGCTCAGGCAACCTCTCTAACCAGGTTTCCAACTGCACAATGGGGATGCGGGCAATCAGTCCGGCACTGGCGGCAACCGCTCGATAAGGAAGTGAGGTTTGACAAAATACAGCGTCTCCACCAAAGCTCTGTCCGGCTCCTAAAACAATCGCAGACACGTCTCGCTGTTTTTGGGGATGATTACACAATAGGCGCACTTGCCCTTGACAAATTAACGAGAAATAGTCTTTGTTTTGTTCACCATAAACTGATTGGATGGGTAACTCTAGCGTATTCTTATGTAAGATTTCTCCGAGTTGAAAAGCACACAGTTTAAAGTCTTCACCAAAAATGTTAATTAACGAAAAGTCAGCCTGGGTGCTAGATAAAAGCTCACTCAAAGCGACCTGTTTTTGTAAGGCGCTTTTTGAAAGCTCAGATTGGGACGGTGCAAAAATCTCAGGGATTGGATTCATAGCCAAATCTCCAAAAATGCTTTTTAAATTCGGCGTGTGCTTTTCAAAAGTCAAACTTGCTTGGTCAAGCGGATGACACTTCGCTCTACTTAAATTAGTTAAGATCTCGACTAAATTCTGAGAGTCCACGATTTGGTGGAGAAACGACTATCAGAAAACTAGCGGTAATCTCTTAAAGAGAAGTCTTGTGCGATCGTCATTCCTCAACGAATCTTCAGGCAATGTCGCATATAGGGAACACAGAGGTGCCCTACATTCAGGAAAAAATGTAAGAAATCTGAAAATCTTAAAGTGAATCTATCATGGAAGCTTTAAAGTCAGGCATCTCTAAGACGTGAAAAGTGTCTTGAAGCACCTGTCTCTTGCTCAACAGTCCTTTACTGTGAAACAACTCAGCGGCATATCCGGGATGACTTGGTCTTCGGTACTTGAGGAGCTTTGACCGAATTATAGTAGCATCATCTACTGTGATTCATTCAGCTTCACAGCAAATTTATATTTAACAATCTAAAGGCAGGCTAATTTCTAAGAAACACACTCCGGAGACGGGCGGGGCTGATTTAAGGTCGTCAGAGAAATCTTAGAAGCCTTTGGCTTCTAAGATTTCAACGATATTTAACCGAGGAATAGAGGTTACAAGTTTTCTTTTCTGACAATAAATCAGCCCTGCTAGACGTGGGCGGGTGGGTTATAGAGCAAAGCACTGGACAGATTACCGATTGCGAGATAAAGAAGGATTCGAGGTTTATTCATGGTGAATGTCTTCTAATAGGCAGATCGAGGTAATGAAACACAGCAATGCCAAGATGAATTTGATGAGTTGTCGATTGATTGGTCTACGATTAGCGGCGAAAGGACGACGGCTTATAGATTGTGGTTGCAAGCTGATTGACATCTGAATCAGCTTGAATTTCCTCAACCGTTACGCATAGCAATGCAGCAAGCTTTTTCATTCGTCGCTTTTTCGTGTTTTTAATCGTGTCTGCAAGCTCCTGAAGTTCTTGATCTTCGTTTCTCAAAATCGCTTGTTTGAACTGTCCTATCTCTGATGTGGTTGATCGCACAATCGCTAACATTGAGGCATAAGTGGTGTCATCAAGTTTTTGATCATTGTCGTCGTTCCCGGCTGCCCCATCGCTGCGGGTCTGTGCCAAGATTTCGAGAATTTCTAGGAATTCTTGGAAATTCCAACTAATTGAAAGCATACGCATCCTTTTAGAAGGGGTCAGTAGGTGTGGATAGATTCAATTCATGCTAGGTAACGATCTAAAGTGTGTGGATACCTACCAAAAGCGTGTGTATGTGATCATGAATCAGCACCTATCCAAGGCTCAAATGCCACGACTTAAAAGCGTTCCTGCCGATCGAGATGAAATTAATTATTTTCAACTTAGCAGGACTGGAGGTTTGAAGTGACTTCAGTCTTTTGGTCGGGTCCTTCGCCAGTCCTATCTTAATTGCGTTGCTGTCTTCGTTGAGGATGAAGTAGACGAAATAGGCTTGATGGGCTAATTTTTCACAGCCATTGATCGAGTGAGTTCTTTTCCCTGGAGTCACGATCTTCACGGTGGGACTTGCCCAGGTTCTGATCTATGCAAAGATCGCTTGGTTAGTTAGCGACTTTTGCGCTCTAATCTCGACTAGTTCTCTGTCGATATTCAGGATGAATTTCTTTGTGTCCGATTTCCCCTGAATGGAGGATAAACAGTATCCTCATAGGTGTTGGTGTAGGTCTCCTGAAAAGGAACTGAATCCTCATATCGTGTAACCGTGACTTCCTGCGTCTTAGTTACTTGTCTCGTCATAGGATATGTGTGAGGAATATCAAATCGTTTCAAATCCTCCGTCGTACCTTCCACCCATCCCCAGCCTTGATTTAGGTTGTTGGGATTTCTGTCGATATAAATGACGTTCCCAGTCCACCGACCCATAAGCTACCTAGAGGGTGTTATGCACTTTTGTTAGACTGGGAGCATGAGTAGAAAGCCATACCCAACGGATGTGAGCGACGAAGAATGGGCATTTGTCGCGCCGTACTTAACATTAATGACAGAAGCAGCCCCCCAACGAGACCATAGTCTACGCGAAGTGTTCAATGGCTTACGGTATGTGGCGCGAGGGGGAGAAGCTTGGCGACTGATGCCCCATGACTTACCCCCGTGGCACACGGTCTACCAACAAACCCAACGCTGGCTCAAAGCCGGGGTG
>JBBRPT010000045.1:0-47353 GCA_038227635.1 Leptolyngbyales cyanobacterium
ACTCGATAGCAAGTCCCACTGATCTTGACTCAACTGACTCGGATACGATGGTGTCATGGCTCTCAAACGCTGTCGCGTATATTGTTATTGACAGACTATCGTTTTGAGAGCTTTTCTGCTTCTCAGACATCCTCTTAGGCTCAAAGCACCAAGGTTAATACCCGTAGCGTTCTCGCTTGCAGTTGTAATGGTTACGTTACTAGAGATTCTGTAGCCCTGCCAGGCGCTGCTAGTGTTACTGAAGAGTTGCCCATTTGTGAAGCTGAGACCATAGGAGGTACTGACGCTTGGCAATTTACTAGAGCCAATAAAATTACCTCCCAAATCAAAGACAGCAGCTTGTGGACTAGGGGAATTAGCAGCAACAACTAAATAGTTGGACACGGGATCATAACCAATCGCAGCATTATTCACGCTGCTAATACCGGCTGTTGCAAAATTTAGCGTGATGGTGCCCTGTGAAGCACCAGTGGCACGGCTTACAATGTTGACAACATTGTTGCCTGCGGCAGAGTAAAAGCGATTTTGTATGGGATCGTAAGCAGGCATTGTCTGGGCACCAGCATTACCAGGCACTGAACTAAGGATGGTGGTAGTAGCTCCTGTAAAAAGCCCAGCACCGTCGAGTTGAGCACTAAATAATCCATAAATTCCTCCACCTGCTTGAGCATTAAAAGTAATCCCTTCGAGTTGCCCTGTGGTGGGGTTATAGTTCCAAGCTCGCAAGTCGCGGTTGATTGATGTTGATTGAAGCCTGGTTCCAGTATTGGAATAGACGAAGTTGGGGGAGCTTGAGCCGCCTCCAGTGGCACCGTAATAGTTCTGAGTAGTGGGATTAAAAGCGACACCCATGGGTGTGCTACCACCTGATGAGTCTAGAGAGATGGTTGTGACACCTGATGCCAAAACCTTTGAGCTTGTTCGTTGAATGCTACCAGACGCGGAATCAATTTCAACAAAATAGGTTCCCGTCGCCAAGCCCGTGAATGAATAATTACCACTCGCATCGGTAGCTGCCGTTATTTCTCCACCATCCCGAACACCATTCCGGTTCTGATCCAGAAAAACATTCACTCCTGCGAAGCCTAATTCTCCCGCATCTTGAACCTTGTTAGAATTTTTATCCTGCCAGATATTGCCGCTAATACTCGCTAAGACATCTTGATAAGCTGCCTCAGCCTGTTTGGTAAAGGCTTGCGCCGCTTCGATCCTGCCGAAGTTATACTCTAACTCCCAGTCGCCGCCCTTGCTAGCGTTACCTGTTAGATCAGTCGAGGCAGCGACATCGGCTCCGGTCAACTGGCTGAGAATACTGGTAAACGCCTTGCCTATTTCGCCTTGTGCCACGTTACAGCCATAGAGCAAAATATCGGCATCCGAGGTCAGAGCGTTGCTCCAAGACTGGAGTTGGCTCGCATAGGTGGGCAGATCGGTCAGATTGAGTACACCACTGCCAAAGTCCAGCCCACCCGCCTCGCCGTGGGAGACGATGTGCAGACTAGAAATGCCGCTGCGACCCATCAGGGTGTTGGTAATTTGGGTGACCGCATCCTCGCTAGAGTTGAGCACATGAACTTCAGTGCCCGGTGCAACGCCTGCGACCAGCGTTTGGTAGTCAGAGACACTGGCATCAATAAAAGCGATCGAGCTTGCCTTACCCCAGACCGATGGTGGGCTAAGCACAGAGCCAGTGAGGGGCGAACCTGATGCAGAGGACAGATTCAACCCACTCGATGGGGCAGTCGTCAGGGAATCACTCAGTACGGATGGTCGGTTGAAGTTCATGGATAAGCTCAATGGGTTGACACGAATAAATTAAGAGCCGCGATCGCTTGTGCCTGACGTAGAGTTTGTCTAAGCTAAAAAGCACACAATCACACTTAATTTGCAGAGTTCCCACTCGGTAAAAGAAATATCAGCCTTCACAGAAATCGCAAATACTGCGTGCAATCTGCCTCACACGATCGCTACTGGCTAGCAAGCAGGTTGCACTTTATGTAGTTTCAGCTAAAGATGTGCCTCAATGTGCTGTGTAACAATGCCCTACGGCTCACCCTAGACATGACTCACAGTTTTCGAGCCACCTTGCTCAGTTCAACTCTCAGAACAGCCGCATGACTCACAATAAAATCAGTCATTACGATCGTGAGGTCAGGGCTGAGATGGATTAAACAAAGAGTGAGCGAGTAACGCAGCTTGAGTACGATCGCGCAAGTTTAACCGACTCAAAATATTCGTCACGTAGTTCTTGACAGTGTTTTCTGACAGAAATAGTGCCTGAGCAATCTCTCGGTTATTGGCACCCGAGGCAATTAATCGTAAAACTTCTAATTCTCTGGGCGTGAGTTGCGCGAGTTCGGGTGGAGAGACTGCCACCGGAGCCGATGTTGGCATCATCAGGGCTTTTTCAAATAATCCAGGACCAAATTGCGTGTGTCCTTTATTAATAGACCGAATGGCTAACGCCAGTTCATCGGGTTCTGTATCTTTAAGCAGATATCCTTTTGCACCTAGTCGCATCGCCTGCGAAACATACTCATCATCATCAAATGTAGTTAAAACCAAAACTCTGATATGGGGATAGTGCAGAGCGATCGCACCCGTTGCTGCCACCCCGTCCATCACGGGCATCCGAATATCCATCAACACAATGTCAGGCTGTAAAGATGAAATTTGTTCGATCGCGCGTTGTCCGTTTTCTGCCTCACCAATCACCTGCATATCTGCATTAGACTCCAGCATACTCTTGAGTCCTTGGCGAATAATGTGCTGGTCATCGACAAGCAAAATCCGAATCATGGCAGTTGTTTTGAGAGGGGCAACGCAACCGAGACACGACAGCCAGTTCCAGGTTGACTATCAATCGTGAACTGCCCGCCCAAGGCGATCGCCCGTTCTCGCATTCCCTGAAGCCCGAACCCAGTTGTATTTTGAGCCGGGTCAAAGCCCGTGCCGTTGTCGTTGATCGACAAATAGGTTTGTCCCGCGTGTTGATGCAATCCTACACTAACCTGCGTTGCCTGAGCGTGCTTATAAATGTTGGTGAGCGATTCTTGCACAATGCGATATAGCGTTGTATTCACATCTGAAGAGAGCGGCATTGGTAGATGAATCGTGTTAGCGAGGGCGATTCCCGTCATGTGCTCAAAGTTTTGCAATAGCGTATTGATCGCAGCTTCGAGCGATCGACCTTGTAAAGGATTTGATCTCAACACCGAAACAGATTTGCGAATCTCTAATAATGCATCTGAGCCAAGCTGCTTTGATTGTTTGAGAAATGTCAACGCTTTGTCAGCGTCAGATTTCCAGAACAATAGTGCATTGTTCATCTGAATCGTTTGGGCTGCTAGCGTGTGTCCAAGCCCGTCATGAATCTCGCGAGCGATACGGTTCCGCTCTTGTAACGTGGCTTGATCTTCAATGCGTAGAGCATACTGCCGCAGTTGCTCAAGGGTGGTCGCTAACTGATCATGCGTCGTTTCTAACTGTTCTCGGCTTTGGCGTTCGGCAATTAACGCATTGATTAACAGCAACGCAAACACTAATGTCAGGCTAAACAACAACACATTGCTGACTCGCGATTCCCAAACCATTGAAATGAATTTTTCACGCACGATCGGTCTCGATAGCAGCAGCGAACCGTAAGAAAGAATGGCTAAACTTAAAACAATCACCTGCCCTAGCTGTCGAAATATCAAGCAACTGCGTAACAGCAGCACCAGAAATAACAGAAAATTAGAGCGACTCGACCACCCTTCTTGAACCACGGGGAGGAGAATTAAGCCAAACTCTAGTGTCGTAAATAAAATCTTTGAGCGAAGGCGAATCGTCGGCAACCGCAGCCCAAGTAACCCGAAAATCGCGATCGCGACCAGGCGTAGCAGCAGCGACCTAGGCGAACGATATAAATTCAGCCCTTCTATCACCACCGACGTTCCCAGCAGCAGCCATTCTAGATACAGCAGTAGACGAAATGATGGATAGGTCAAGCGAATCATAGAACTCTTTCCCATCAAGAGATGGAGTAGGGCATCGAACGGTGCTGACCTAATTTTAAAGGGAATGAAGGAGTCAAACCACACAGTAGCCCCCTTTGGGTGAGAGCATCTCTCTAGTCTTAACCTACAAGACGGTAGAGGATGGGAGAGAACCGGGGTGGCGCGATCGTCGCGATCAAGCCCACCTATTCCACCTCCCTCAATGGTTTAGCAAATTCTTCTCTGAGCTTGGTAGAGCCAATCTAACTAAATTCAGTCAGCTCGACCAGGAAAAAAGTCACAATAGCTCAGTAGTTTTTAACGGGTTAAGTTAGGACTCCCGCGCAATGCGGCAATTGAATTTACCCTTTAAGATTGGCAAGTGAAACCGGACTTTAGAACGGAGTCAATCTCATGAAAAAGCTCATGATCGCCGCCACACTGCTGGTCGGCACCCTGATGATGGGAGTGTCTGCCTGTGGTCAATCCAATTCTGCTCAAACGCCGCAATCTGATGCAACGTCAGCAAGTCCATCCAATTCAGCGCCATCGAACACTACGTCTGCGCCCGATGAGGCACAGAAAGCCGAGCGCGCACAAAAGCGTGAGGCAGTTCGCAAACAAATCATAGCCGTTTTGACGCAAGAGCAGGCGCAGCAGTTCCAAACCAAAGTGCAAAGTGGTGAAAAAATGCGGCAGGCGCTAAGGGAACTCAATCTCACAGCAGATCAAAAAACTAAAATTCAGGACATCCTTAAAGCAGCGTATCCTCGTCAGCAGCAAGGATCTCAAAAGAGCTAAGAGTTCACTCCCACAGGCTTCAGCATAGGTCTGAGGCGTTGATAACTAGCTTTCGGCATATAGAGGATTTTATGGTTAACGACGCTCATAATCAAAAGCCGAGTGACGCTGCGAGTGAAGGGTTGGATGAACCGATCCAGAGCAGCGAAACACCGAAACTTGTTCTGTCAAAGCGACGGATTGGATTATTTCTAGGAGGCGTGTTGCTGCTGGGTGGATTGGGATTTTTGGGAATGCGATCGATGGCTGCAAAACCCGATAAATCAACCGGACGCAATGCCATACAGCAAGTTACTCCTGTGATGATCGCGACTGCGAGCCAGCGGACAGTTCCTGTTCAACTGAAAGCGATCGGCAATGTGCAAGCTAACTCAACGGTGGCGGTTACGCCGCAAGCGAGTGGACGCATTACGGGCGTATTTTTCCAGAAAGGGCAAGAGGTACGCAAAGGGCAACTGCTGTTTACGCTCGACGATCGCACGCAGACTGCCTCAATTCAGCAAGCACAGGGAACCGTAGCTAAAAGTCTGGCGCAAGTGCAACAAGCCAGAGCAACCCTTGCCAAAGATCAAGGACTGGTCGAACAAGCTAGAGCAACCCTTGCTAAAGATCAGGGTGCTGTTAAACAAGCGATCGCTACCCTGGAAAAAGATCGAGCACAGGCAGAATTTGCACAGGCACAGAGTCAACGCTACGAAAATCTCTATAAGCAAGGAGCAATTAGTCAGGATCAAGTGCAGCAATATGCCACTAACAGCCGATCAGTTGCCGCAACGCTACAGGTTGATCAAGAAGCAATTTCCAACGCTCAAGCCGTGGTGAAAAGCGATGAAGTGGCGATCTCGAATGCTCAGGCAGTGGTGCAAGGCGATCGAGCGGCGATCGAAAATGCTCAGGCAGGCGTGAGCGCTGATAGTGGCGCGTTGAACAGTGTGCGGGTGGAATCGTCGTATACCAAAATTTATGCCCCGATCGACGGTCGGGCAGGCAATATTTTGGTGACCGAAGGGAATGTCGTCCAGGCAGGCGGCTCGAATGCGTTGGTGACGATCGCCAAAATTCGCCCGATTCAGGTTGCATTCTCGGTGCCTGAGTCAAATTTGCCAGAAGTCCAAAAGCACATGGATAACGGCAAGCTGAAAGTGTCAGTTACGTTCGCGGGCAATAATGCGCCGATTCAGGGGTTGCTCTCATTTGTGAATAACACCGTTGATACCAATACGGGAACGATTCAACTGATCGGTGACTTTGATAATGCGGATGCCAGACTATTTCCGGGTCAATTCGTGAACACGACGCTGACGCTGACTCAAGAGCCGAATGCGACTGTAGTTCCAGCGCAAGCCGTTCAAAATGGTCCGAATGGTCAGTTTGTGTTTATCTTCAACCCTGATGACAACACGGTAGATAATGTTCCGGTGGTTGCGAGCAGCACGATCGATGGACTGAACGTGATTCAAAAAGGCGTGCAGCCAGGAGATCAAGTCGTCATTGATGGACAAGCGAATCTAGTCGATGGTAGCCAAGTTCGAGTTAAGACCGCTTCAGAGCAGGACAATGGCGATAAGGGATCTGCATCCGGTGCTGATAAAGGCGGTAACAACTCTCAGATGAAGCCCAGTAATGCAAATCCTACCTCTGGCGATTCTCCTAATGCGGGTAATGCGCCGCGATCGAACAGACAGCCCAAACAAGGCAACGGATCGCAGCGTGCAGGAGATAACTAATTTATGAATCTCTCACAACTGTTTATTCGCCGCCCAATCATGACGACGCTCGTGATGGCGGGAATCTTGATCTTCGGCTTGATGAGTTATCGCCTGCTGCCAATCAGTGACTTGCCAAGCGTGGATTATCCCACCATTCAAATCACAGCATCTCGCCCCGGAGCCAGCCCTGAGACGATGGCGGCATCGGTTGCTCGTCCGTTAGAGAAACAATTTTCGAGCATTGCTGGAGTGGATACACTCAACTCAACCAGCACACTTGGCTCGACGCAAATCACCCTACAATTCGACCTTAGCCGCAACATTGATGACGCGGCGCAAGATGTCGAAGCAGCGATTTCATCGTCGTCGGGTCAAATTCCCAATGACCTACCAAATCCGCCGACCTACAGTAAAGTCAATCCGGCTGATCAGCCGATTTTATATCTATATCTCAAGTCGCCGACGCTGCCTTTGTCTGAAGTGGATAATTATGCTGAGACGTATATGGCGCAAAAGCTATCTACGATCAGCGGTGTGGCGCAGGTGCAAGTGTATGGATCACAAAAATATGCGGCTCGAATTCAGCTTGACCCGCAGCAATTAGCCACTCGGCAACTCGGACTCGATCAAGTGCAAACAGCGATTCAGCAGGGTAATGTGAACCTGCCGACGGGTAGCCTTTCGGGTGCAAATAAAAGCTATACCGTGCAAACAAACGGGCAGCTTGAAGACGCAGCCGCCTATAAATCACTCATTGTTGCTTACAAAGAGGGTGCTCCCATCTATCTGCAACAACTCGGTCACATTATTGATAGCGTTGAAGATCCTACGATTGCGAGTTGGTACAATGATACTCGTGCCATTATCCTCAGCATTCAACGACAACCCGGAACAAATACCGTACAAGTTGTTGATACGATTAAGAACCTGTTGCCAAAGCTGGGAGATCAAATCCCAAAGTCGGTCGAAGTTGGTATTCTTTATGACGCATCTCAAGCGATTCGAGATTCAGTAAATGATGTGCGATTTACGCTGGTGCTGACGATCGCGCTGGTTGTCTTAGTCATTTTCTTATTTTTACGCAATCTGTCTGCAACCGTTATTCCTAGTTTGGCGCTACCTGTTTCGCTAATCGGCACGTTTGCGGTGATGCAGCAACTTCAGTTCTCGCTGGATAACTTATCACTGATGGCGCTGACGCTTTCAGTCGGGTTTGTGGTCGATGATGCGATCGTGATGCTCGAAAACATCGTCCGGCACCTAGAAATGGGTGAACGACCTCTTGAAGCTGCACTCAATGGCTCACGCGAAATCAGCTTTACGATTCTATCGATGACACTTTCGTTGGTCGCCGTATTTATCCCCATGCTCTTTATGAGCGGACTGTTGGGACGACTATTTCATGAGTTTGCTGTGACGATCGCGGTCTCAATTTTGGTGTCTGGCTTCGTTTCGTTGACGCTCACGCCGATGTTGTGCAGTCGTTTTTTGCGTCCGATCGATCACTCGCGGCAAAGTCGGCTATATCGTGCGTCTGAACGAGTGTTCGATTGGTTTCTGGCGCAGTATGAGTGGAGCCTGAAGAAAGCCTTAAAGTTTCATCGCACTACCATGATTTTGTCAGTTGCGATGTTCTTTGTCACGATCGCCTTGTTGGCTGTGGTTCCCAAAGGCTTTATTCCTAGTGAAGACACCGGAAAAATTACGGGCGTGACGCAAGCGGCACAAGATGCTTCATTTGATGCGTTGGTGAGACATCAGCAAGACGTGGTGAACGTGATTCGTCAAGATTTAAACGTGGATGCCGTGAACTCAAACATTGGTGGCGGTGCGAGTGCAACGGGCAGTGGTGGCGGGACGGCAAGCAACACAGGTAGCTTGTTTATTCGACTCAAGCCGCGCGACCAGCGACACTTAACCGCCGATGAGGTTGTGCAAAGTCTACGTCCGAAGTTGGCTGCTATTCCGGGCATTCAGGTGTTTTTGCAAAATCCGCCTGCGATTCCGATCGGCACTCAGCAATCGACAGGGCTTTATCAACTAGGGCTGCAAAGCACCGATGTTCAACCCTTGCAGCAATATGTGCCGCAGCTTGTAGACAAAATGAAGAACTTGTCGCAAATTCAAGATGTCAACAGCGATTTGCAAACGACATCCCAAGTAAGACTGAACATCGATCGAGATAAAGCTTCAGCGTTGGGCATTACCGCTCAACAAATTGAAAACACACTCAGAAATGCTTACGGAGGGTATCAAGTCTCGACGATCTACGCCGCAAGCAATCAGTATCAGGTGATTCTAGAACTCGAACCTCAATATCAGCAAGAGCCAGAGGCACTGATGCAGCTTTATGTAAATGCAAGTGGCGGTTCGGGAACAGGCAACAGTTCTAGCACGGCTACATCTGCTAATCATTCAACCAACACGGGCGGAACGACTGACAACACCAGTAGCACTGGCACGTCAACAACGGGAACCACAGCAAACAGTTCTGGCATTCAGGAAGTTCCGCTCAGCACGTTTGCCACGATTTCTACGGGCGTTGCGCCGCTGATGGTGAATCATGTGGGGCGCATGAGTGCGGCAACCATTTCCTATAATCTTGCGCCTGGTGCATCGCTGGGTGAAGCAAATCAAGAAATTGAGAACCTGATTCAGAGCGTCATTCCTAGCAGCATTACAACAAGTTTCCAAGGAGCAAGCCAGGTATTTCAGAATTCATTACCCGATCTATTGTTATTACTGTTGATTGCAATTCTCGTGATTTATCTGATTCTCGGTATTTTATACGAGGATTTTATTCATCCGATTACCATTCTTTCAGGATTGCCGTCAGCAGGATTCGGTGCATTATTAACGCTGTTATTATTTCATGTTGAACTAAACGTTTACTCGTTTATTGGCATTATGCTGCTGGTCGGCATCGTGAAGAAAAACGGGATTATGATGGTGGACTTTGCGATCGAATCACAGCGCGACGAAGCCCAAAAGCCGTCTGAGGCGATCTATCAAGCGTGTGTGGTGCGCTTTCGTCCGATTATGATGACTACAATGGCAGCATTGATGGGCACATTACCGATCGCGATCGGAGTCGGTGCGGGTTCTGAGTCGCGTCGCCCGTTAGGAATTGCCGTGGTTGGCGGTCTGATTTTCTCGCAAATCTTGACGCTGTATGTAACGCCTGTTTTCTATATCTACATGGAGGCATGGCGCAAGAAGCTTACTCATACGAAGTTTGCTCGCGTGCTCTCACTGGGCGGAAGTCGATCGTAATTCCTCCTCAGTCTGAACGCTTTTTTAGACCCGCACCCCTTCTGGGAGAGCCACACCCCATGAACCTTTCAGAACTCTTTATTCGCCGTCCGGTGATGACAACCCTGGTCATGCTGGGGATTATCATCTTTGGTCTCATGAGCTACGTTCTGTTGCCGATTAGTGCGCTTCCCAACGTGGACTATCCGTTTATCAACGTGTCTGCAAGTCTGCCGGGGGCAACACCAGAAACGATGGCATCGTCAGTTGCAGCACCGCTAGAGCGGCAGTTTACAGAGATTGCGGGGCTAAATTCATTTAACTCGACAAGTTCTACGGGTAGTACGAGTATCTCCTTACAATTCGACTTTAGCCGCAAGGTGACGAATGCTGCCAAAGACGTGCAAGCCGCAATCTCAGCCGCCGCTGGGCAGTTACCTGCTGGAATGCCGCGTCCGCCGACTTATCGTAAAGTCAATCCCTCGGTCTCTCCGATCGTGTTTCTGTATCTCTATTCAAAGACGCTCCCGATCGCCGCAGTTGACGAAGCGGCTGAAATCACGATCGCCGAGCCAATTTCAATGATCAACGGGGTAGCGCAGGTCTCGGTGTATGGTCAGAAGCAATATGCAGTTCGCATCCAGCTTGACCCCCGTGAATTGGCAACGCGAGGCATAGGGCTAAATCAAGTTAAAACGGCGGTGCAGCAAGGAAATGTTGAGCTACCGACCGGAAGCTTGTCGGGTCCTGATAAAAGTTATTTGATTCAAGCAAACGGGCAACTCACCGATGCAGCAGGGTATCGATCGCTGGTCGTTTCCTATAAAAATGGTGCAGCCGTTCGGTTAGGAGACGTGGCAAATGTAATCGATGATGTGCAAAATAACAAAGCTACCAATCGCTTTTATGACAAGAACGTCGCCAATCGACCGTCGATCGTCCTAGCGGTGCAGCCACAGCCGGGTGCTAACACTGTCAACATTGTTGATGAAATTAAGCAACTCATGCCGACCCTGCGATCTCAGGTGGCAGCCCCGATCGAGATGGGCATTTTATACGATCGGTCTCAGTCGATCCGTGCTTCTGTAAACGACGTGAAGTTCACGCTGGTACTGTCGATCGCGCTGGTGATTCTCGTGATCTTTGTGTTTTTGCGAAATCTGCCTGCGACCATCATTCCCAGCTTGGCGCTGCCGATCGCAATCATCGGTACGTTTGCTGCCATGTATTTATTGGGCTACTCACTCGATAACTTATCGCTAATGGCGTTAACACTTTCAGTCGGATTTGTGGTCGATGACGCGATCGTGGTGCTAGAAAACATTGTGCGACATCAAGAAATGGGTGAAACACCTCTTGAAGCGGCTTTTAACGGTTCACGAGAAATTGGGTTTACCATTTTATCGATGACATTATCGTTGGTAGCCGTCTTCATTCCGATTATGTTTATGGGTGGCTTAATCGGGCGTTTGTTTCACGAGTTTGCGATTACAATCAGCATTGCGATTTTAGTTTCCGGATTCGTTTCGTTAAGCCTAACTCCCATGTTGTGTAGTCGATTTCTAAGGACACAGCACAGTCACCAACAAAATCGTCTTTATCGCCTTTCAGAACGTGCCTTTAATGCCGTGTTAAGCGCTTATGAGTGGACGCTTAAACCAGTATTAAAATTTCGATTCTTAACGCTGATCGTGTCTGTGATCATCTTAGTCATGACTGCCTATCTATTTACCCTGGTTCCAAAAGGCTTCATTCCAACTGAAGACACGGGGCAGTTGATGGGCAACACAAAAGCGGCTCAAGATATCTCATTTAGCGATATGCTGAGTCACCAACAAGCGATCGTCGATATCATTCGCCAAGATCCTAATGTTGATGCAGTCAGTTCGACGGTGGGCGCGAGCGGTCCCAATGCATCTGCCAACAGTGGGCGCGTCACGATTCGATTAAAGCCACGAGGACAGCGCAAATTAGGTGCAGACGAGATCATTCAAGAACTCACGCCTAAACTGCGACGAGTTCCGGGCATTCAAGCCTTTTTGAGATCGCCTTCAGCTATCCCGATCGGTGGGCAACAAACAAATTCTACCTATCAGTTCACCTTGCAAAGCTTAGATTTACAAGCACTGCGGCAGTCTATTCCACTTCTGCTTGCCAAAGTTAAAACGATTCCTGGGTTGCGCGGGGTTGATAGCGATTTGCAACTCAGCACTCCGCAAGTGGAAGTACAAGTCGATCACGATAAAGCAGCAACCTTTGGTATCACCGCTCAACAAGTTGGAAGCACACTCGGTGCAGCGTATGGTTCTGGGCAGATTTCAACGATTTATACACCCAACAATCAGTTCTATGTGATTTCAGAACTAAAGCCAGAATTTCAAACCGATCCGAGTGCGTTGTCGATGTTATATATTCAATCCAGCAAAGGACAAACAATTCCGCTGAGCGCCGTTGCGACGATTACTCAAAGCGTGAGTCCGCTGACGGTTAATCACCTGTCAGGGCTGCCTTCAGCGACAATCTCATTTGATACCCTTCCAGGTGTCTCGCTCAGCCAAGCGACCGAAGCCATTCAAAAAGTAGCACAGGATGTGTTGCCATCAACGGTGACTGCGAGCTTTCAAGGCTCAACTCAAGTGTTTCAACAGTCATTTAATGATTTAGGCTGGCTGTTGTTAGTCTCGATCGTGGTGATCTATTTAATTCTTGGCATTCTCTACGAGGACTTTATTCATCCACTCACGATTCTTTCTGGGCTACCCTCGGCAGGATTTGGGGCACTATTGACGCTATTGATCTTTCAAGTCGAGCTAAATCTCTATTCGTTTATTGGCATTATTTTGTTGGTGGGCATCGTGAAGAAAAACGGCATCATGCTGGTGGACTTTGCGATCGAGAAACAGCGCAATGAAGGCAAACTTCCCTACGATGCAATTTACGAAGCGTGTGTGGTTCGATTCCGTCCGATTATGATGACGACGATGGCAGCCTTAGTCGGGACATTACCGATCGCCCTTGGGGTTGGGGCTGGCTCAGAATCGCGCCGTCCGTTGGGAGTTGCGATCGTAGGTGGACTGCTGTTTTCGCAAGTGTTGACGCTGTATCTCACGCCCGTGTTTTATACCTATCTAGAGGCGTTGCGAAAACAGCTTGGGCATCCGCAACTAAAGCTGCCTCGATTCTTCTACCGTCCAAAAGCTAGACCGTCGCGCGGAAATTAAATCCGTCTACGCTCCTCCCGGCGACTCTTGCCTCGTTCATGCAGGGTTGCCTCCGTCAAGAATCGAAAACTTAATAGCCTGTAACCCTAACAATCCGTCGGACATGCTCACGTCCCGACACAGAGCGTCTGACTTTATTGAATTTCGCTTTACGTCTGCCTTGCAGTAAATCCGTCACAATTTCGCAGTTTCTACCTCTACGCGAGATGATCTGCTTGTGGGGTGCAGATTATGCTCTCAGCTTTTTCTCAGCAAAGCTTTATCAGATTCGCGCTTTTATGCCAGCGAACCTTCAGACAAGTCGCCTTTAATCATATTCAAGAACAGAAGAAATCATTCACAGTTCAAAGGAGATTAGATTATGCAATTTCACAAATTTATAACGGGTCTGATGTTAGCGATCACCGCAACTGCAACGACTCAATCTGCCGCTTTTTCTGCACAACCTTTTCAAAATCCCACTCATCCCACCCTTGAAGAAGTGTCTGCTCAAATTTTGAGCGTCCCCTCTACGAGTGATTTGCAGACGGTTTCAGTTCCCTCGCGCTTTGATGATTCTAGTTTGACAAGCGATGAAGTCGCTGCCATTCAGCCTTCGAGAGCATCCAACGTCACCATGAAGGTTACGGCTTTACCCTCTACTCAATTTAAAACCCCTACCCATCCAACCCTGTCAGAAATCAACAATCTAAATTAGCAAGTTGCAGATAGACTTCCCAATCAAACATCATCCAGTAAACGTTGGGCTTTCGTAATTGTTCTACGCCAGTAGAGACTTCTGACTAGAATGGTTAAATAGCCCAACGATCGGGTTCATGATTTCCCTCGGTAGATATAGACGTTAGGCATTTCACATCGCTCATGAAAAAACGAACATTTTTATTGTCAGGGACTGCGGCAGTTGGAACAGTTTTGTTATCTCATTATTCATTGGGGAAAACACAAGCCACAAACGTCAGCAATCGTCAGTTTAAAGTCACGAAAACTGAAGCAGAATGGCGCAAAACTCTAACGCCAGAACAATTTAATGTCCTGAGACAACAAGGAACTGAACGGGCGGGAACTAGTCCACTTGATGGACAGTATGGTAAAGGCACGTATATCTGTGCGGGATGCAGCTTACCTCTTTTCACGTCGGACACCAAGTTTCACAGCGGGACAGGTTGGCCCAGTTTCTATGCCCCGATCGAGGGAGCGATCGAGACAACCACTGATCATGCTTTCTTGATGACTCGTACTGAAGTTCATTGCCATCGCTGTGGCGGACATTTGGGACACGTCTTTGACGATGGTCCTAAACCCACAGGCGATCGATACTGTATGAATGGCGTGGCATTGAAGTTTGTTCCGGGGTGAGCGGTGAGAAGACGAAAGACTTGACGGAAACTCGCTGAACTTGATCGAGCTTTCCTCCTCACCGCTTAATGGAACATTCTGTGTGGTAAAGCGCCCATCGATTGCACAAGAATACTCGTTGCGCGGTTGCTCTCAACCTAGAATTAGAATGTGAGGTCACCATGCACTGTTGTTGGGAAACACGAATCAGAAGGAGGTTGGGCATCGCATCTCTTGAGAAGTTAGTTCAATCCTGTCATCCAAGTCCTTCGTTAGAAAGACGCAAGCATCCGACTGCCTTCCTAAAGTTATGGAGATTAGAAGGACAGGAGTAAAAATTGATGGATAGCTTAATGACTCGTCCCTTGGCTGTCGTGACGGGTGCGTCTAGTGGTATTGGTTATGAACTCGCCAAGCAATTCGCTCAAAATGGTTTTGACCTCTTAGTTACAGCGACTGGTTTAGAGATCAATGACGCGGCTCAGACCTTTGAGAAACTTGGGGCTAAGGTTGAGACCGTTCAAGCTGATCTGGCGACTTATGATGGCGTTGAGACACTCTACAGCAGAATTAAGGCGGCTGGGAAACCTGTAGAGGCGATCGCTATTAATGCAGGGGTTGGAGTTGGCGGCGAGTTTACACAAACCGACCTGAAGGAAGAACTCAATCTGATCAACCTCAACGTGGTCTCATCGGTGCATCTTGCCAAGCGAGTTGTGAAGGATATGGTCGCTCGCGGCAGTGGAAAGATTCTGTTTACATCGTCGATCGCAGCGTTGATGCCGGGACCGTTTGAGGCAGTCTATGCTGCCTCTAAAGCATTTATACATTCATTCTCAGAAGCTATTCGCAACGAGCTAAAAGACACAGGAGTCACCGTTACGGCACTCATGCCTGGACCAACAAATACCAACTTCTTCCATCGCGCTGACATGGATGACACTAAAGCAGGCGCGAGCAAAAAGGATAACCCAACTGAGGTTGCTAAGCAAGGGTTTGAAGCTCTGATGGCAGGTAAAGATGATGTGATTGCAGGGTCGGTGATGACCAAGATCCAAGGAGCCGTGGCAAAGGTGCTGCCTGAAACGGTTAAAAGCGAGCTGCACAGCAAACTCACTGAACCAGGATCTGCTAGCTAAGAACGTGGGCGTTGCTTAATCTGGGTATGAATTCGCCTCCTAGCCCCAATTCTGAGAAAACTGTTCAAAGTTTCCAGAATTGCGGAATTTGGGAGTTGGCAAGATTGCAATCACATAACAATTCAGATGTTTGTTTAGCAATGCTGTGACGTGCGGCTTAATTTCATTAGTCATTTGTGGTGCAGACATCTTGCCCCCTCTTGCATTAATAGCGTGAAACTGCCGGACGTGCTGCACAAGAAGCCACCATCTGCAAACGTTCAGAACTAATTCGAGCATCAAGAACTGTTGCAGTATTATTTAGGAGACAAGGAGAAAACAGAACCTCCCAGTGCCCTTTTTAGAGGGCGATCGATGGAGGATCTTCAAAGCTAAAGCCTCCATTTTAGGACGTTTAAACCGTGTTCTAATCTCCGCAATAGGCGATGAGATCGATCTCAACATCGCCCAAGCCTGCTAACCCTGTCACCCCGATCGTCGTTCTCGCAGACCGACAGTGAGGCTCAAAATAGGACGCATAGACTTCGTTTACGGTTTGCAGATAACGCAAGTCAGTGATAAAGACCCGAGACATGACGACGCGATCGAACCCTGTCCCGGCGTGAGTCAGGACAAGTTTGAGATTCTCCATCACTTGAGTGGTTTGTTGCTCGATCGTGCCTACCCTCATGTCACCTGTTGCGGGATCTTCGGCTAACTGTCCGGTGACAAATAGCAAATCTCCTGCCCGAACCGCATGACAAAACGGACCAAGAGGAGGAAGAATTTGATCAGGCAGCGTGATGTATTTCAGCATGAGGTTTTATCAACGATAAGCAGCTATCTTAAATCATCGTGAGAAGTAAAACCATTCACGCAGACCGCCTATCGAAGCGGTTGCCACCACTCCTCGTGAGTGAGATACCATTCCACGGTTTTTCGGAGTCCTGTTGAAATCGTCTCGGTGGGCATCCATCCTAACTCGCGTTTGATTTTAGTCGCGTCGATCGCATAGCGACGATCGTGCCCAGGACGATCGGTCACAAAAGTGATTAACTCTCGACTCGGGCGCACGGGAAGATCGGGCGCTAACTCATCCATCAGATCGCACAGCAGATGGACTAAGTCAATATTCTTGACCTCGTTGTTGCCACCGATGTTGTAAGTTTCCCCTGGTTTTCCTTGATGAATAACGACCTCTAATGCTCGACAATGATCGCACACATAGAGCCAATCTCTAACATTTTGCCCATCTCCATACACGGGCAATGGCTTGCCCATCAAGATGTTAATGCAGGTTAAAGGAATCAACTTTTCGGGGTAGTGAAACGCACCATAGTTGTTAGAACAATTCGTGGTTAGCGTTGGCAATCCATAGGTATGATAATAGGCTCTGACAAGGTGATCGCTGCCTGCCTTGGATGCAGAATAAGGGCTGTTGGGCGCATAAGCAGTCGTCTCAGTGAAGGCTGGATCGTTTGGCTCTAAGCTGCCGTAGACTTCGTCAGTTGAAACGTGCAGGAATCGATCCGTTGCAGGACGCGATCGCCGTTGCCAATGTTGACGGAATGCCTCTAACAATGTAAACGTCCCATTCACATTGGTACGAACAAAGCAATCGGGATCGGCAATGGAACGATCGACGTGAGACTCTGCAGCAAAATGCGCCACCGTGTCAATGTCTTCTGACTGCAATAACGAATTGACTAATGCGCGATCGCCAATATCACCCTGCACAAACTGGACTGTTTCTTGTTCCTTCAAATCACTCAGGTTTGCCAAATTGCCTGCATAGGTGAGGGCATCCAAAATAACGATGCGATCGCCCGGATAGCTGTTGAACCAGGAATGCACAAAATTTGACCCGATAAACCCTGCGCCGCCTGTGATCAAAATTCGTTTAGGAACTCGTTGATTTAATGTCATGTCACCTCGATTTGGCAATCGTCTCCAATCATAAATCTCAGCGCTTTGGGGCGATGCAGTGCACTCGTCAACTGCACTCGTTGCCCAATCACGCTATCGACAATGCGCTGATGGATTCCAGTAATTTTAGTCCCTTGCAAAATCACACTATGTTCTAAGTCGGCTTCAATCAGAGTGACACGATCGCCAATGCTGCTGTAAGGACCGATAAAACAGTTTTCTAAATAGCAGTCGTCTCCGATCGTCACCGGACCGCGAATCGTGCAGTTAATCACCTGCGATCGCGCCCCAATCTGCACCCGTCCGATCACTTTGCTGGTTTCGTGCAGATGCCCCAGCCCATCCGATTCTAAACAGGTGTCTAAAATAATCCGATTGGCTTCTAACAGGTCATCTTTTTTCCCAGTGTCGAGCCACCAGCCTTCAAGCTGACGTGCCTCAACCGACTGCTGTTGATCAATTAACTGCTGAATTGCGTCTGTAATTTCTAATTCTCCACGAGCAGAGGGTTGAATTTCATCGATCGCTTTCTGAATCAAGTTTGAAAAGAAATAAATTCCTACTAGTGCCAGATTTGACTGCGGCTCTTTAGGCTTCTCAACTAGTTTTAATACTTGCCCCTGATCATCCACTGTGGCAACCCCGAACGCCGATGGGTTTTGCACCGGACGCAAAAGAATCAGCGCTGCCGCCGCTCGTGCCTCAAAGTCTGCCAAAAATTGACACAAATTATCTTGAATCAGGTTATCGCCCAAAAACATCACAAACGAGGCATCGCCCAAAAACGGACGGGCAATCTTGACCGCGTGGGCTAGACCTGCGGGTTGATCTTGCACAATATACGTAATGGTTGCCCCAAAGCGATCGCCATTCCCCGTTTGCGCCCGCACTTCTGCGCCCGTTTCAGGACTAATCACAATACCGATTTCGGTGATTCCGGTCGCGACGATCGCCTCAATGCCATACCAAAGAATCGGCTTATTTGCCACAGGTACCAGTTGCTTTGCCCCTGTGTAAGTCAAGGGTCGAAGCCGAGTGCCTTTGCCACCACTGAGAATGAGTGCTTTCATAACGTCTCCAAAAACTGCATAGAGTTGCGAACGATTCAAACCGATTCTCTAAGGTCTCGCAGCATTTGCCGGAGTTCTTGTCGCCAGTGAGGAAACGAGGTCACCATCCACGTCGAGAGTTTCTGCGTAGACAACACCGAATAGAGCGGACGCTCTGCTGGAGTGGGATACTCAGAAGTGGCGATCGGAATGACTCGCTCAACCTTTAACGGAAAGTCGAGCCGCCGAGCTTCCTCAAAAATTGCTACGGCAAAATCGTACCAGCTAGCCACCCCGCTTTGCGTAAAGTGATAGGTGCCCATCATCTCCGAAGTTTCTAAAGAGGGAACTAACTGCGTGATCACATGCGCGATCGACCGTGCCGAAGTCGGGGTGCCCACCTGATCAGCAACGACCCGCACCTCCTGCCGATCTGCCCCGACTCTCAGCATTGTTTTGACAAAATTGCTTTTACCCTGCACGCCATAAACCCATGAGGTTCTGAGAATGAGGTGATGATCGCAGCCTTGCCGAATGTTTTCTTCACCTGCTAGTTTGGACGCACCATAGACATTTAGAGGATTTGGGTCGTCGTCTTCTTGATAAAACGTTCCTTTACGTCCGTTAAACACATAGTCTGTCGAAATGTGAATCAAGGCAGCCCCGATATGATTAGCGGCTTCAGCCATGATCGCGGGCGCGATCGCATTGATAGCGTAAGCGAGTTCTTTCTCAGTTTCAGCTTTGTCAACCGCAGTGTAAGCAGCCGCATTGACAATCACATGGGGATGAATCTCTAAAATGAGTTGACGAATCCGATCGGGCTGAGATAGATCGAGCGTATCTCGCGCCACACTCACCAGTGTTTCTGAAGGCAACGTTTGCTGAAGTTCGCGTCCAAGTTGTCCAGAATTGCCAATGAGTAAGGTTTTTTTCATAGAGGCACCTATCGAAAATCAAACAGCATTCGTGTATCAACCTGTAAACGAGCTAATTGCATTAAGTATGATTGGTCATGTTTGAAGACTACGGGCGCACTGAGTATAAACTGCCTCTCTGTAAACTTGAGTAAATCTGCAATCGACTTTACATAAAACTCACATCAATACCGACTTTACTCCTAGAAAACTTTAATCTGATGACTTCGGCTGAGCCGATTGTCGCGATCGTCAAGAAATCCTAAAGCCGGAAAAAGCAAGCTGATCAATTTGCCTGAGCAGACTATCTAGCGACAAAATCCATTCAAAATATCTAAAATATCAGGTGTGAAGAGAGAACCCGGTTGCGTTATGATAAGGCTTCTGAACTCTTAATCTGTCCACAGAAAATCTCTATACAATGGTGGAGAGGTGGAGGTGTAAGCTGCACACAACAATTTTGTGCATACGCATCGACAGGAGGCGAACCCTTACGGAGATACCACTGGGAAACTATTAGCATGGTCAATCAGAACACTTTAACTATGGATGTCGGCTTTACTCACGAAGATTTTGCAGCGCTGCTCGATAAATATGACTACCACTTCAGCCCTGGTGATGTCGTCGCTGGGACGGTATTTAGTCTAGAGCCAAGAGGCGCTCTGATCGACATCGGTGCTAAAACTGCTGCCTACATTCCCATCCAGGAGATGTCAATCAACCGCATTGACAACCCTGAAGAAGTGTTGCAGTCTAACGAAACGCGTGAGTTCTTCATCTTGGCAGATGAGAATGAAGACGGTCAATTGACACTTTCGATTCGCCGCATTGAATATATGCGCGCTTGGGAGCGGGTTCGTCAGCTTCAGGCTGAAGATGCAACAGTACGATCGCTCGTGTTTGCGACCAATCGAGGCGGTGCACTAGTGAGAATTGAAGGTTTGCGCGGGTTTATTCCCGGTTCTCACATCAGCACTCGCAAGCCCAAAGAAGAATTAGTGGGCGAAGAGTTGCCCCTGAAGTTTTTGGAAGTCGATGAAGAGCGGAACCGTCTGGTTCTCAGTCATCGTCGCGCTCTGGTTGAGCGTAAGATGAACCGCCTAGAAGTGGGCGAAGTCGTCATCGGCACGGTGCGCGGCATCAAGCCTTATGGTGCCTTTATCGATATCGGCGGCGTGAGTGGTCTGCTGCACATCTCAGAGATTTCTCACGACCACATCGACACCCCTCACAGCGTCTTTAACGTCAATGACGAAGTGAAGGTGATGATCATCGACCTTGATGCCGAGCGCGGTCGGATTTCGCTCTCGACCAAGCAGCTAGAGCCTGAACCGGGCGACATGGTGAAGAACCCTGAAGTGGTTTACGAGAAAGCTGAAGAAATGGCAGCGAAGTATCGTGAGCAGATGCAGATCAATCAGCAGGGTGCTGCTCCAGCCGCCGCTGCAGAAGCGATCGAGGAAGAAATCGAAATCCCTTCTGCTGAAGAAGAAGCAGTCGCTCCTGAAGAATTGGAAGCGGTGGCTCCTGAAGAAGAGACTGCAGTCGCTCCTGAAGAAGTTGAGGCAATCGCTCCTGAAGAAAAGGAAGCAGTTGCTTCTGCTGAATTGGTTCCAGCGATCGACGAATAGTCACTGTCGAACCAACTTAGTCATTAAAGAGAGGGAATCATCCCTCTTTTTTATTGGACAGAAACCATTGAGAGGCGCGTATGGCGACGATTTACTGTGGTGCAAAGACGTTCCAAGACGTAGAAGCTATTCTCTTTGATAAAGATGGAACGCTAGCCGATTCCCATCATTTTTTACAAGTTTTGGCAGTTGCCCGATCGAACTTCGTCGAGGCTCAAGTACCCGGAGTCAAAGAGTCTCTGTTAAAGACATTTGGATGGGTCGATGGACGAATCAATCCCGTCGGGTTAATTGCGATCGCAACTCGCCAAGAAGATGAAATCGCCACGGCTGCCTGCATTGCCGCTACAGGGCGCGACTGGATCGAGGCAAAGACGATCGCGCACAGGGCGTTATTGGATGCCGATCGGGCGCTCCCCCAGAAAGCTAAACTGACTCCACTATTTAATGGCGCACTGCCGTTACTCCAGTCACTCGTAAGGTCAGACCTCAAAGTGGGCGTTCTCTCGGCTGACACTGAAGAAAACGTGCGTGATTTTGTCGAATTCTATGATCTTGCGTCTTATTTTCAGTTGCAAATGGGAAGCCGTAACGGACTCAGCAAACCCGATCCTCAACTGCTGCATCTGGCTTGCCGCGAGTTAAGCGTGTCTCCTGCGGCGACTCTAGTCATCGGAGACTCTAGCGCCGATATTGAACTGGCAAAACGAGGAGGCGCGATCGGCGCAATCGGGGTCACTTGGGGAGGCACCCATCCTCATCAGTTAGCCAACGCGGATGTGGTTGTCGATCGCTTCGACGAAATTCGGCTTCATAGATCGCCTGCCTAAAGCTTAGGCAACTCGCATAGCGTGAATTACGTCTCTAGAAGGAATCGAAGATCTCGTATGGTTATCAGAAACAGTCGAACCATCTTCTGTCACATTAAACATATTTGGAGTTTTTACCCATGCGGTATTTCATGCTGTTAACGCTGCTGATATTTCCCTTGGTTGTGAGTCCGATCGCTCGTGCTCAATTCACCGATCCGATCGTTCAAACCAAGGTTAAAGAGATTGAGGCACTTAGCCGCGCCAAAAATCTGGCTCGTCAAGCGGGCGAAGCTGCCAACGGTGGGCTGGGCGTTTATCGATCTGAACGATCAATGCACGGATTTGCCGCCCAATCTCCTTATGTAGATAAAGGTGATTTTTGGCTCTTTACGTTCAAAGGAAGCACTCCCGGGGCTGATGCTCCGTTTGTGGAGACCGAAGTGCGCGTAGACAAAGCCGATTTCAAGACAACTGTTCTTTACAACGGGGTGATTCGTTAGATAGGGGCGCAGGCATGAGGGATAGAAAAACAATCTTGATTTGATTCATCCCTCGCTTGCTAAAGCCGCGATCAAATCTTGCACTCAGTTACCAGCGTCAAACTCACCCATTCTCCTTTATCGCTGTAGCGACGAATTAAACGCTGACGCAAATTAGGCTCAATCAACCAACCAACCTCTAAAAATAACGATTGCCCCGATCGAATCTGCACCGGGCACGTTGAAGAAGCCCCATCAGGCAACAACAGCACCTGTACCCCCTCAAACGAGAGCACCGAACCTTGAATCGTCGCCACAGAAGTCAAGAGTTTCTCTTCCCCGATCGACAACTCCTGCACCAGCCGACCGCTTCCTTCGCGATGCAGTTTTAGAGACGTTTGATAAGTGTCAGGTGATCGCCAGTCAGGATAAATGGTCACCGCCTCACCGTGCCACTCTCCGATCAGATCTTCGATCGTCAACGGCGATCGCTCTGGCGCATCTGTTCCTACCCGTCGCTCTCGAATCAGCGTTAGCCGCTCAATCTGACCATCTTTGTCAAATAACTGCACTAAACGAAGGCGACGATCGCCGTGCAGTAGCGCTAACTCCGCCCCGAATTGGGTATAAGGCGCAAACTGCATTGCCCCTTGAGAGAATGCGCCATTTTCAAAAAACCTGAGTCCCCCGCCGATCGTTTCATATTCCAATACGACCTCTGGTTTTCCGTCACGGCGCAGTGTCAGGCGCACTTTCTGATTGTTATCTAGACCTTCTAGAGACAAAAAAGAGGGTGTATCGCTCAAACATTCTCCTCGCGGCGAGAATTGCGTAAATGAACCCTGCCACTCTCCTAGATTTTGCAGAAAACAGTCCCATTGAGATTTCATAAGGGTTTAATCAGCGAGTTGCAAACCGACGGACTGCAAAGAGACTTCCTAATAGACCGACCGAGCCACCAAATCCTAGCAAGATCAGCGGCAGCGCGATCGTGTCGATCAAGTGAAGTGACCCATCCGTTGCCAAGAATTGTACAAACTCTGGCTGCTGTGCCAGTAAGTTCTGCAAAAACTGTCCGACTGCGCGAATCAACCCCCACGCGATCGTCGCGCCTACCAATCCAAATACAACGCCCTGCAAAATAAAGGGGAAATAAATCCAGCTTGAGGTTGCGCCCACTAGCTGCATCACCTCAATCTCGCGGCGGCGCGCCATGACGATCAGGCGGATCGTGGTGCTGATCACTGCGATCGTCGTCAACGTCAATGCCCCCGTGATCATTAAACTCAACCAGTTTAACCCGCGATTCAGTTGAGCAATCCGCTTCACCGCTTCATCTACATACTGCACGTCTTCGACTCCCTGCAAATCCTTCAGCTTTTTCGCCAATATTGGAACCGATGCTGAAGATTTTGCTCTCACTTTTAATTCGTCCACTAAGGGATTTCCCTCAAGTTGTCGAGACGCATCTTTTAGATTAGAAATGCCGAGATCCTTGACCAAATTTGCCCAGGCTTCTTCTTTGGAGATGCTCTTCACTCTCTCAGTTTCTGGAAACCTTTCAATCGCAGGTTTGAGCATTGCTCCATCTACCCCGGTTTCTAGATATGCCGAGACCTCAAGCTGGCTGCCCACTTGGTTAAGCAAGCCTTCTAGCTGCCAAGAAGCCTGTAAACCAGTACCAAAGAGAAATAGCAGCACCGTCACCGTGCTGATGGCTGCCCAATTCATCCAACCGCCGCGACGCAAACCGAGTAGCGTTTCTCGCAGCAAATAATCTAGCTTTGTTAAAAAACGAAACACGCGTTAGTCCTAAAGTTTAGTCATCCCCGTTCTCTTTTATCACCAAGTGGACAAAGCCTCACAAAAAATCTGCTTAACCAGAGAAGCAAAAAATTTAACCCTTGGGGGAGTCGCCAGAATTCGTTAAGATAGATCTAAAGCGGAATCAGTTCGACCTTTGTTATTCAAGTTGAGAAAATAAGTCCATGACTTCTGAAGTTTTGGTTGAGAAGAAGAAATTAGCGAAGCCACCCTTAGAGATTCATCAACTCGGCGATCGAGTGCTGCGTCAACCTGCTAAGCGCATCTCAAAAATCGATGCTGAGATTCGCCAAATGGTGCGAGAGATGCTGCAAACGATGTACAGCGAAGATGGAATTGGGTTGGCGGCTCCCCAAGTAGCAATTAACAAGCAGCTTATTGTCGTAGACTGCGACCCTGAAAATGCGGCAACGCCACCTCTGATTTTGATCAACCCAATGATCAAAAAATCGAGCCGTGATATCGAGGTCGGGCAAGAAGGCTGTCTCAGCATTCCGGGGGTTTATCTAGACGTGACGCGACCCGAAGCGATCGAGGTCTCCTTTAAAGATGAGCATGGTCGTCCGCAAACCATCAGCGCAACGGGGCTGCTTTCCCGTGCCATTCAGCACGAAATCGATCACTTAAATGGGGTGCTGTTTGTCGATCGGGTCGAAAATAAACTTGCCCTCACCCAAGAACTCACAAAGCGGGGATTCTCGTCTCACGCCGTTAAACCGATTACTTGAAATTTAAGCTTTGGATGGTTCACTGACCGTTCAAGGCTTAAACTCAATAATATTGAAATTAAAGGCAAGAATCTTGTGACTCCAAAAAGTGGTGTGTTTTTAGGAGGATCGTGCGTTGCCGCGATCGCCGCTGTCGGTTCTGTGTTTGAGTTATCTTCTGGTAGCCCTCAGTTAGGTGGGCTGCTGACAGGTATCATCCTTGCGATTAGTGTGCCTCTTACAGGAATCTTCTTTTACACGGCAGTCTTAGACACGAAGGCAAATCAGAAATAGGGCTTGAATGACGAATTCTTTACCTAAAGTTCAGCATTCACAACCCATAACTTAATCAAGGGTGCTCGGTATCAAGTATAGAATGTTTCCTATACTACCAACAGTCTCACACCTCTACCGGATGTCCTTGGCTAATGCCACTTGCTGAAATCCGTAACCAATGACGAGTGAATCCCTTGTGATCGCTTCTCTGCGGCAACTGCCCAACGGAAGCTGTTCTGAGCAGAAACAGCCAACCTACCCGCTTTCTACCGAGCAAATTGTTGCGATCGGGCGTGACCCCCGGTGCCAAATTGTTCTAGATCCGCTTATCTATGGCTCAGTTTCGCGTCGGCATATTGAGATTCGTCCCACGGCTACTTTGGCAAACGGGCAGCCAACCTGGTGGGTGTGTGACCTCAACAGCTCAAACGGTACCTACCTCAACGGCAAACGCCTGCGTGGATGCAAAGTCTTAACAGCAGGCGATCGAGTGTCATTAGGGCAAAATGGTCCGGAATTTATGTTTGACTACTGCCGTGAGGTCAACCCCGCTACCAATAATCCGTTGAACGAGGTCGAGCTGACTCCGCCCTCGTCACGGCTTGCTAGAAACGCTGTCACCTTTACCCAACTTTTTCCGATCGCTTCGGCGGGGCTTGACCTGAGACAGAAAGCCTTCCTCGCTCCGGGCATCATCACCATTGGCTTTGTGGTTAGCTTGTTTGTAGCGATCGGAAATTCTATTTTATTCAATCTTTTACTAGCGACTTATATTGCTCTCGCTGCTTATTATTTTGTCTATCGACTGTGCGGCAAACACAAGCCTTGGTGGGTTTTGCTAATAGCAGGCATAACCACCGTGCTGCTGGTGCAAAGTCCAATTTTACCTCTCTTCCTGCTTCTGTTTCGTCAGATCCTGCCAGGGCAAGTGCCCGACACAGGAGAGCCAATGAATTTTGTGGTGCTGCTGATTCGGATGTTTTTTGGAGCCGGACTGATGGAGGAGCTGCTCAAAGCCCTTCCGCTTTTAGGGTTTTATTGGGTAGGAAAACTGCTCCCGACCCCGTGGAAAGAGCGCATCGGCATTTTAGAACCTTTAGACGGCATTCTCTTAGGAACTGCCTCAGCAGTTGGCTTCACCCTTCTAGAAACGTTGGGACAATATGTGCCAGACATCATTCAGAACACGACCTTGCAAATGGGTGACGGTCCGAAACAACTGATGGGGCTACAGCTACTCATTCCTCGTCTATTAGGCTCTATTGCGGGGCACATGGCGTATAGCGGCTATTTTGGCTATTTCATTGGGTTGAGCGTTTTAAAGCCTCAACAAAGCGGGATTATTTTAGGAATTGGCTATCTATCGGCTGCTAGCTTACACGCTTTGTGGAATGCGATGGGTTCTGTGAGTCCTTTTATTTTGGCACTTGTGGGAATTTTGTCTTATGCCTTTTTAGGAGCCGCCATCTTGAAGGCGCGGACGTTGTCACCGACACGATCGCAAAACTTTGCTACCCGCATAAGGTGATAGAGATCCTTTATACTTCACCCTCTGGCATTCAAAATATTCCTTCTTTAGAGAGAGGATTCAAAAGGCATTCGTTCCTACTCTCTAGATACGGACTGAAGACGCGTCAGGATTCTCCAGTCTCGTAAAGAACTCAAGCCTTGTATGCAATCTGATAAGCCATGAATTTTAATGCGTTCCAGTTCAATCGCGTCTTCTTGCCTCTCAGTTTAGTTTGCCTAGCAATTTCTGCAGGAAACTTGAAGGCACATGCAGAAGACTCTCCTAGCAATACACGTCTTGCAAAGAGTCCTGTCAATTTGCAAAAAACGAGTGTCCAAGATTCGGCTAGTCTTACACGATCGCTGTTGATCGACTCCCGCGTTGCTAATCGCGTAGTCGAGCCTACTCCGGGTAAAGTGACCACGGCTGCAATTGGACTATCGAGCTTACGATCACCTCAAACGATGATGGCTCCTGCTGATGTCAACGTCCTGTCTTCTGCTGCATCTGGAACAATCACAGCTCAGCAAGAAGTAGGTCCTGCAACCACCAGCCCTTACGGAAATTCTCAGTCATCTCCATCAGGTGCGCCCGTTCAAATTCAAACTTCTCCGCAGCCTGTTCAGACTCCGATCGAGACTCAGACCACTCCACGAACGCAACCGACCACCCCGACTGAGATCACGCCAACTACTCCAACCCAGACGACCCCAACCCCTCCGGACCCAACGACTTCTCAAACTACAGTTTCTCCGGGTCGGGTGACCCGATCGGGGTCGAGTTACTTTGGCGTTGGTGGCAACATTGGCATCGGAAGTGGTGACACCCAACTGGGTCAAGGTAGCTTTGCGCTGATTAGCAAGATTGGTTTACTGCGCTCATATTCAGTGCGTCCTTCAATTCTGTTTAGCGATAATGTGACGGTTTTGCTTCCCATCACGTATGACTTCTCGTTTGGGGAAGGTCCGACTGAGGCGCTAGGCTTTAGGGCTGCTCCTTATGTTGGGGTCGGCGCGGCAATTTCCACCGGAAGCGGTAGTAATGTCGGTCTGCTGCTCACGGGTGGCGTTGATGTGCCCATTAGCCCTCAATTTACGGCAACAGCAGCGGTAAACGCCACCGTGACTGGAGACCCTGCTATTGGAATCCTCTTAGGTGTTGGTTACAACTTTAACGGGTTTTAAGCTTAGCCAATCAAACTTGACGATAGAAAAGGGGGGCTTAAGCCCCCCTTTTCTATCGTCAAGTTTGATCAAGTTGCAGAGCTTGTAAGAGGCAAAAAGACAGGGGCGTTAGCTGCGATCGTGAATTGTTATTTCTAACTCTTGGCGATAAGCCCCTGATGAGATTAATCCGCAGCCCCCATAACGTGCTGTGACTCATTACTGAGCTAATACATCTTCACCATAGTGATTGGCTGGCAGATCTTGCCAAACTTGAAATCTTCCCGTATTGCAAAGCTTTGCAGTGTCGTAAATCACGCATCCTCCGACTCAGGCAACGTGGTGTCTGCGCGGTTGCTCAGGGGTGAATCCTAATCGCTGCTGAAGGTGATAGAGATTGGCGGCACTGTGGTGCAATCGCCAGCGTTCTCACTCTGGCATTCTAGGCTTCGGAGTCTCCGGCTCAACGTGATCCTCCCAAACTTCGATCGCTTGCTCATGAAGTCTGACATCTTCAATAAAGCTCATGACGATGTTCTGCCATTTCCTAACGGGGTAAGTGCTTGTGGATTTAGATCGGATGCTGCGATCTTAAAACTCGCAAAAAGGACTGTACTTCAGCAATCGAGTTCACATCAAAGTCTTCGGTCTAGGCAGAAATGACGGGGCGGAAATCGCGATAGGTTTGGGAATTTAGGCTCGCGATCGTAATCGCCAAGGCTGAGGGACGATTGTGATGAGAAATGAGAACTCGACCGTTACTGTTTCACACGCAACTTGATGATGCTCAGATATGAAAAATAGGTAATGAGCTTATTCACTACCTATTAATGATAAGTTCTTAATGCGGACATCACAGAGATGTCATGACTTGAATCAACTCGGTTGATAAATCTATATCAGAAATATCATGCTTCTTAAATAGAACCCCTGCTAGGAAGTAAATATTTCCTGAGTAAAAGGCTTTACGACTTCTGCGTAACTCAGAAATGTGATTTCTGACTTTGGGTTCAGAACTGTAGTAACCGAATTTTAGCGGTGTGATCATAAAATCAGCAACGCTGTAATGATTTGCAAGCGCATGAGCGATCGTATCAACTGGATTAGAATAGCTAGATACCAATAACATCACATTTGGATAATCTAGCGAGAGCAAGCGATTCGTAATCGTTGCACCGTCAGATCCTCCGTGCAGCAATGGCATCGAGATCTTGTCATCAGGTGCAGGAATGTAAGGTGGATTAGCAATGAGATATTGAGCATCTGCCTGAGATGACTCAAAAAACGACTGATTGCAAACCGAGTATTGATGACCTAAATCATATTGGTCAATTCTAGACTGTGCGACTTCACACGCTGATGGATTCAGTTCATACCCATGAACTTTGCCACTAAAGTTCACTCTGATCAAAGAGTTGATAACTGGAGTTCCATCACCACAACCGAACTCTACAACTCGATCGGCTTTGCTGCACTGACTAAAGACTAACCGTTCTAAACAATGGGAATAGAAATGAGACTCTTCAGGGCAGAAGAAAACTTCTTTCTCAGAAAAAGACTGCGTGGGATCTTGTGAAGCTCCAGAAGAGCGCAACAGCGTTCCAGTCAAAGTAATGACCTCACTTTATAAGGGGTGTATGAGTAAGGGGAATTCAGAGTAGGGCAAGCACTTTACCTGCCCTAATCGTTAGCTAAGGTGATGCAATAACAGGCAAAGAGTCTGTTGTCTCACCCTGACGAATAATCTGCACCGCTGCTGCGCTGGCTCGATCGCCCATCAGTTTCTCTTGGTCATAGCCCAGCAAAATTTGCCAAGCCTGATCGGGATACATCTCGACTAAAGGCAATGTCACGTTTTCGATCATCCACCGTCCGTGGCGCTCGTCTTCTTTGATGTGCAGATCCCAATAGCCCATTGCTCCATCTGACAACTGCAAGCGTTTTGCTGCCGCTAAGTAGGTGCGATAAGCTGACGGTCCTGCAACTTCAAAATAGGCGAGTCCGCCGTTGTATCGCAGAAAGTGGCGCTTGCATTCTGTCAACAAGAAGTTATGGTTAATGCTGGCTAACACTTCCCACGGCACCAGCTCAAAGTAGGCTTCTGGTTGGGTGCTGAGTCCGAGTTCGGTCAACATTTGGGCAAAGAAAGTGGAATGCTTGCGAGATAGACGACCGTTGCCATACTCTTCGAGTAGCACCTTTGTGAGCGTCGCTTGCACCTCGTTTGCTACACCGCCCAGAATTCGAGACAGACGACTAGCTTCAATCAATCCATCAAACGACGTAATTGCCAGCAAATAACGATAGCCTTCAAACGTCATCTGCTCACGCATATAGTCGGCATCGATCGAGCGCGGTGGCTCAAGATCAGCCGCAAAGCGATCGAGCAATGCCCGTTTTGCATCCAACGATCGATACGCCTCGGCGGTGAGCTTTGATAGTTCCCACTTTTGCCAAACAGTTTCGATGCGATCGCGAATTTGATGCAGGTAGAGCGATCGCTCGTTGGTGTAGTGACGCAAGTCATCGTACCAAAAAAGATTGAGCCGATTAATGCGGTAAAGCACTCGCTGAATAAAGCGATGAGCCGGATCTGACCCTTGCGAGGTTTGATAAGCTTCTTTTAATGCAGACGTAAGTGCCTTTTCAAACAGGCTAATCGTTGATGAATGAGCCTGTAGATTGTGGTCTAAATCCTCGACTTCGATGAGATTGGTAAACGCATCTTCAGCCGTGTAATAAAGATTATGTTTTAGCTGAGCTTCTAGGGATCTGGGGATCACCTGTGCAGTTTCTGGGGATGCAACTAAGCTACCTTGCATGAATTGTGATAACAGTTTGTGTTTTCATTTACATATTGGTTTATATTTTTGACAAATCCCATCTACTCAAGGGATAGATTGGTCAGTCTAAAGGCAGAGTTTGAATGTTCTAGTTCTCATCTAGAGACCGACTGCTCTGCTAGGTTAGAATTATCTTCTGTCGAGGTGATTGGAGTTATCTCATCTGCTTCTTTCGTAGTGAGTTGTGTAACTTCCGAAATGACAGGAGATAGATCATTCACGTTCGTAAATAACCATTCGTCTCGTAACTTTTTGATTGCCAATTCTTTTTGCTTGGCTTCTACTTCAATCCAAGGAGCATGACGATAGGAACTTGGCATTACAGCGATGTAATCGCTATGACGTTGATCTCTAAACCTTTCTGCCCCGTTTGAAATATGCACCACCTGCCACTCTGGAGTCGCCCAAGTCGATCGTGCTGCTTCTAGCATTTCTGCAACCGTAGGATCTTCGTAGGTGTCTGTTTGCTCGTGAATCACATGATGATGGGCATCAAATAACATCGGTATGGTTGCTGACTGACACACGGCAAGAATATCTCGACTGCTATAGGTGTATTCATCATTTTCTAGAGTCAGCCGCGATCGCACATTGTCAGGCAACTCTTGAATCGCGCGAATGAGTCGCTCTGCACGATCACCTTTTCCCCCATGAATGTTCATCAATGCCCACGGAGACCGAGGAAGTCCTAAAAAATCCAGAATTCGGGCGTGAGTTTTGAGAATTTTGATGCTGTTGTCGATCACATCAGGACGATCGGAACTCAGCACTACAAACTGATCGGGGTGCAAGACTAACCGAACGTTTAGCTGTGAAGCCCGATCGCCAACTAACCCCATTGCCTCCTTAAACTCCGTTAGGACGTAATCGCCAATCACATCATCGGCGAACGGAAACAGCGCAGAACTGAGCCGATAAAGTCGGATATTGCTGAGGTGACAAAACTCGATCGCTTCTCCCAATCGCCGCAAGTTCTCAGCATAGAGTTCTCGCAGCATTCTCTCTTGTTCTGAGAAGTCAAATTGAAAGATTCGCTTACGGGTTACAGTGCGATAACGGACTGCTCTGGATGCTGTGATGCAGACCAGTCCTAATTCGGGCACCATTACTCCTCGGTCTCCTTCAGCGATTCAGGCTTATGAATAGCTTCTTTACCCGTCTTGTCGCTCTCGACTAGATACTCAGGATTCTCTTTTGAAGCATCAAAGTGATGTCCCTTCAAATCAGTGGGTTCTGTAAGTTTTTTCTTAACAGTGCCATCTACAGTTTTGCCGGAACTATTCCACTCGACCTGATCGCCTTTCTTAAATGTTTCAGTCATCGCTTATTAATGCTCGCATTCCTACAGTTTTAAAGGTATTAAATTGTACGATCGCTAACCTCTATCCTTCGAGCATGAATACTCACTACCAGTCCGCAATTGTCTCCGCCTTGAGATAGTTGTCACCCATAATACTGACTCACTAGAGTCACAGAAGATGAGCACTCTAAACTAAATCTGCCATGACCTATGACTATGATTTATTTGTAATTGGAGCAGGTCCGGGGGGATTGGCAGCCGCAAAACAAGCTGCACACTATGGGGCACGAGTTGCGATCGCTGAAGCTAGTCTTCTTGGCGGTACCTGTGCAAATCTGGGCTGTGTTCCCAAAAAACTGATGGTGTATGCAGCTAATTTTGGGCACCTAGCAGAAGCCTCTAAAGGGTATGGCTGGAGCGGAGAGCAGCCTCACTTTAATTGGGCAGAATTTGTCAAAGCGAGAGATCAAACGATCAAGGGGTTTCGGCACTCTCATGAGCGATCGCTGACAAAATTAGGAATCCATCTGATCCACGATCGAGCACAGTTTATTGATGCTCACACATTAGAAGTCGGTGAGCAAAAAATTACCGCCGATTACATCTTGATTGCTGTTGGCGGTCGCTCCATTAAGCCCAACATTCCCGGTGTCGAGCACGCAGTCACGTCTAATGAGATGTTTCACCTCCCACAGTTGCCCAAGCGAATTGCCATCATCGGCGGTGGATATATCGGTGTTGAGTTTGCAAGCGCGCTTCACGCCTTTGGGACAGAGGTGGTTTTGATGAATCATGAACACTGCATCTTGAACGGATTTGACCCCGCCATTAGTACTACTATTCATCAAAGATTTACTGAGCGAGGCATTCAGGTTGCGTGCAACACCACTCCCAAAGAGATTATTTCAACCGATCGAGGATTGCAGCTAATCTTGTCAGGTGACTCCGCCGATATCACAGCCGATCTGGTGTTGTGTGCGATCGGGCGCACTCCCAATTTAGAAAATCTAGGCTTAGAACAGGTCGGAGTTGAAACCGATGAGCGAGCGATCGCGGTTGATGCTCACAGCCGCACGAGTCAATCTAATATCTTCGCCGTTGGCGACTGCACTAATCGCAAACAACTGACACCTGTAGCGCTATCAGAAGGTCGGGCGTTTGCCGACACTACTTTCGGTGACTACGCCCGGACGGTGGATTATGATAGTGTGCCATCAGCGATCTGCTGTCACCCCGAAGCCGCCTCTGTAGGCATGACAGAGCCAGAAGCACAGACTCAGTTAGGGGATGCCGTTCGCTGCTATCAGAGCGAGTTTCAGCCGTTATTTCACAGCTTGAGCGGTCAGAATGAGAAAGCTTTAATTAAACTCATTGTCAACGGAGAGAACGATCGGGTGATTGGCATTCACATCGTTGGTGATCATGCCTCAGAAATTCTACAAGGATTTGCGCTGGCAATGAAAAAAGGAATCACAAAGCAAGAACTGGATCACACGATCGGGATTCATCCATCTTCTGGTGAGGAATTTTTCTCGATTCATTAAATTAGGCGAATGTTATTCCCATTAGAGTAGTTTCTTATGGCTCCCTAAAATTTGTCGTACTATTCTAGAAACTCTTGTAAGCCAGAGCAACTCGTGCTTTTGGTGTGATGACAAATCCTGAATCCGTCAATTCTCATCCTGCAATTGACCCAGGCACCGCTCCGCCAATCTCTCAAAACATCGCTCGATCTCAACTCGAGCTTTGCCCGTGAGACTCAGGCGAGGCGGTCATTTTGCTGCCAAAACTCCCTTCTATCACCGACCCAGCAGACCACCTGGATCTAGGCTTCAACAAGCTGATTGTCTTGTCGCAAACACGCTTCGATGAAACCATCTAATTCGCCATTCATGACATCTTGAATGGCAGTCGTCTCAACCCCGGTGCGAAGATCTTTTACCATTTGGTAGGGGTGAAACACATAGTTGCGAATCTGGTTGCCCCATGCCGCTTCTACAATGTCTCCACGAATATCAGCGACTTCTTTAGCTCGCTGTTCTTGAGCAATAATCAGCAGTTTGGCTTTGAGAATCACCAAGGCTTTTTCTTTATTTTGAAGCTGCGATCGCTCCTCGGTGCATCGCACTGCAATGCCCGTCGGCAAGTGCGTAATTCTCACGGCAGTTTCGACTTTGTTAACGTTTTGCCCTCCTTTGCCACCCGCGCGAGAAGTCGTGATCTCTAAGTCTTTATCTGGGATGTCTAACTTAACCGACGTATCGATCATCGGCATCACCTCCACCCCAGCAAAACTCGTTTGTCGCTTGTCGTTGGCGTTGAATGGTGAAATTCGCACGAGGCGATGGGTGCCCTTTTCGACTTTGAGATAGCCGTAGGCATATTTGCCATCAATCTCTAACGTGGCTGACTTAATTCCCGCTTCGTCGCCCTCTGACTCTTCGGTGAGATGCACTTTATAGCCGTGAGCTTCACCCCAGCGCGTATACATTCTCAGCAGCATCTCTGCCCAGTCTTGAGCATCGGTGCCACCAGCCCCCGCGTTGATTGTGAGGATGGCTCCCTTGGTGTCATAGGTGCCTGAGAGCATTTGCTGAAGCTCCCACTGGTCGAGTTCATGCTTGAGTTGATGGGTTTTTTGCTGTCCTTCTTCTAGCAGCGAGTCGTCCATTTCTAGCTCTAGCAATTCTAAAATTGCCTGAGAATCTGCAAGAGACGATCGCCATTGCTCAAACTGCTGCAAGTGAGACTTATAGTCGTTGAGTTCTTGCAAAATCTGTTGAGCCTTGGTCTGGTCTTCCCACAGTTCAGGCTGGGCAGCGACTTGCTCTAAGTCTTTAATTTTGGCGGTCAAAGCAGGAACGTCAAAGATACTCCTGAGTTTTACCCAGGCGATTAGATAATCCTTCAACGTCGCGCTTCAGTTCTACAGTATCCATACGATCGAATTCGTTTCCTTGAACAGTACTGTTTATTCTAGCGGCAGTTCGCTTAGAGTTGATTCATTCATCCGCATCCAGACACCAATATGGGAGATTTAGACCACCCGTTTCAGTCGTTTCTCAACGATCTCTACGTCAAATATCAGCCGTTAACCGATGGCACTCTTGCTAGCTATATTCCTGAATTGGCGAAGGTCGATCCCGACTGCTTTAGCATTTGTGTCGTCACCGTGGATGGTCGGATCTTTGAAGTCGGAGATGCCCATCAGCTATTCACGATTCAGTCGATCTCGAAGGTGTTTGTGTATGGCATGGCGCTAGCAGAACACGGGCGCGACAAAGTGTTGACTAAAGTGGGTGTTGAGCCAACGGGCGACCCGTTTAACTCCCTAATTCGACTAGATGAATCGTCAAAGCGACCCGATAACCCGATGGTAAATGCAGGCGCAATTGCCACCACGAGTCTGATCAAAGGCACGGGAGCCACCGAGCGCCTAAACCAAATGCTCGATATGTTTCGTCGCTATATCGGTCGGGATGTCTATATCGATATGTCGGTCTTTATGTCGGAGCGATCGACAGGGCACCGCAATCGAGCAATGGCACACTTGATGCGACATTTCGGCATGATCGATGAGCGGATCGACGAAGCGCTGGATCTCTATTTTCAACAATGTTCGCTGATGGTCAACTGTCGCGATCTAGCCGTGATGGCGGCAACGTTGGCGAATAAAGGCGTGAATCCGATGACGGGCGATCGAGCGATTCCATCTCACTACATTCGAGATGTGCTGTCAGTCATGTATACCTGTGGAATGTATAACTTCGCCGGGGACTGGGCATATAAAGTCGGCATTCCGGCTAAGAGTGGCGTGTCGGGTGGCATTATTGCCGTGGTGCCCAATCAAGTCGGCATTGCCGTGTTTTCGCCCCCGTTAGACTCTCACGGCAACAGCGTGCGCGGCATTAAAGTCTGTGAAGATCTGGCGCGGGAATTTGAGTTACACATGTTTGACTTGCCGATGGGCTGCTCTCACTTTCGGCAGACATTGGCAAACGAACCGTAACAAATTGACATTTTGGGTTAGCCAACACGGTATAGTCACGACAGGGGCAGTTTGCCTCGATCCCCAATGGGTTATCGTCTAGGAGAAGGTTATGGTCAGAAGGCAACCCCCCGCTAATTCCCGCAAGACAACTCCCCGCAAAACGCCCCAGACTCCTGTCGTAGAGGGGGAATTGATGCCCGAAGATGCTGGGAAAAGCGGTGAAGCAACCGATTTAGAGAAAGATGAATGGGCGGAGACGGTCGAAGTTGAGGTAGTCGCCGAATCTGAACCCGATGTTGCGCCTAAAGAAGCCCCTCCTGCTGAAGAGAATTCTCCCATTCCGGCATTAGAAGCCAGTGTGATGGCACTCAAAGACTTGTTGGATCAATCCAATCAAAAAGAGCAGCATTTGCAGAAAAGCGTTGAAGATCTGCGATCGCAGCTTGATGAGCAGACCGCGATCGTTCAAAAACTACAGGTCAGCTTAGAAAAGGCAAACAAGATTCAGTCTGAGTTAGACAAAACCCAAAAAGAAGCACTAAAATTAGCCGAGTCTAATCAAGCACTGATTGACGAAAATAAAGCCCTCAAGCAAGCTCAGCACGCTCTAAAAGCAAACATCGAAACCAAGGAAAAATCGGCACAGCTTACAGTGCAACCTGCTTCAGCAAAACCTGCTATTGAAAATAGAGACGAGAGTTTCCGCCGACAACAGGCAGCGACGCTCGCTCATCCAGTTTTTCCGAATGAACCTATGTCAAATGGTTTCTCAGATCAAGATATCGGCTGGTTTGACTAAATCGCGTCAATTGTCACCCGTCAGTTGCACAATAAAAGCAGTGACAAAGGACAAAACAGATGATGAGAACCCTGTCGATCGACATCGGTGGAAGCGGCATTAAGACTCTGGTTCTAGACGAATCGGGGCAACCTCAAACAGAGCGCAATCGAGTAGAAACTCCTCAACCCGCTAAACCTGATTTGGTGATTGATGCGATCGTCTCTCTCACAACCCAGCAGGGAGCTTTCGATCGAGCTTCAGCAGGCTTCCCTGGTGTGGTGCGGGCTGGAATTACCGAAACTGCCGCGAATCTCGACCCCGCTTGGATTGGGTTCGATTTTGCAAAAGCCTTGAGCGATCGCTTAGACAAGCCTGTTCGAGTTGTCAATGATGCCGATATGCAGGGCATGGGCGCGATTTCGGGACAGGGCGTTGAATTAGTAGTTACGCTAGGGACTGGGTTTGGGTCTGCTTTGTTTCTCAACGGCAAACTCGTGCCCAATTTAGAAATGGGACATCATGAGTTTCGCAACAAAGAAACCTATGAACAGCAATTAGGACGAGCCACCCTAGATCTCGTGGGTCAGAAAAAATGGAATCGCCGTTTAGAGAAAGCGATCGAGTCTCTCAAAAATCTGTTTAACTATGATCGTCTCTACATTGGGGGCGGCAACACCAACAAAATCATCACCGAGTTGCCACCCAACGTCAAAATCGTCCCCAATGTATCCGGTCTATTAGGCGGCATCGTGTTATGGCGAGATTAACCCGTAGAGACGTTCTGGTAGAACGTCTCTCTTCCCGACGATCGCACCCAAACGACCATTAAAACCGATCGCGATCGTGCCCCTCATCGAAATCGATCAACGGACCTTTCGGCACAATCCGATTAGGGTTGATCTGGGTCTGACTCATGTAGTAGTGTCGTTTGATGTGATCCAAATCGCAGGTTTCTTTGATTGGCGAATGTTGATATAAATCTTTGAGATAGTTCCAAAGATTAGGATAATCAACAATGCGTTTGAGATTACATTTGAAATGACCGTGATAAACCGAATCGAATCTCAACAGCGTTGTAAATAAACAAATATCGGCTTCGGTTAAGCGATCTCCACACAAATATCGCTGCCTTCCTAAAACGTTTTCCCAGCGATCGAGATTCTCAAACAATTCTGTTACTGCTGCTTCATACGCCGCTTGAGAAGTCGCGAAGCCCGATCGATACACGCCGTTGTTGATCGGCATATAAATCGCGTCAATCGTTTGATCAACCGTTTCACGTAAGTCTTGAGGATACAAATCGCGATTGGACTTCGCGATCGCGCCAAACTCCAGATCAAACATCCGAATGATTTCGCGAGATTCATTATTAACGATCGTCTGTTTTTCCTTATCCCACAACACAGGCACCGTGATGCGCCCCGTGTATTTTGGATCGGCTTTGAGATAAATGTCTTGTAGATAGTGAGCCTGATTGACCGAGTCAGGAATCGCCCCCGGCTCTTCAGAAAACACCCAGCCTTTGTCACTCAAAACAGCATCGACGATCGATAGTCCGATCGCGTCATCTAACCCCTTAAGTTGTCGCATGATGAAAGTCCGGTGCGCCCACGGACACGCTAGCGAGATATAGAGGTGATAGCGTCCTGCTTCAGCTTTAAAGCCACTTGATCCATCAGCGGTGACGCGATCGCGAAAATGAGTCGGCATTCGATTAAACTGACCTTTGTCGTCGCGCTCTGTCCACTCGGTCGTCCATTTCCCTTCGACCATCATCCCCAGTGCCATCGTGATCTCCTAAAGTTAGATTTGAATTTTGAGTTTTGAGTGTAGCCATTCCTGAGTGAAACCTCATCACTCAAAACTCATAGTTTCACTGACATTGTTTAAGCAAGGTCAAACATCAGCACTTCAGCGTCCTCTTTGCCCGTTAAATCAAGCACGTCTTCTTGGCTGACGGCGGCTGCATCGCCTTGCTCTAAAAGTTGACCCTTCAGCACGATCGAGCCACGAGCAACCTGAACCCAAACGTGGCGATCGCCGTTCACCGCGAGACTCACCTGCTCACCATTCCCTAAAATTGTGGCGTAGAGATTGAGATCTTGATGAACCATGACCGAACTATCACGACCATCTTGAGACGCAATCAGGCGGAGCTTTCCACGCTTTTCTGCGTCTGAATAGGCTTTTTGCTCATATCCAGGCTCTAAATTTTTTGTGTTAGGCAAAATCCAGATTTGCAGCAGATGGACAGGTTCTTGATCGGAGTGGTTATATTCGCTATGGGTAACTCCGGTTCCGGCGGTCATGCGCTGCACCTCGCCCGGACGCATCACTGCACTGTTGCCCATGCTGTCTCGATGCTCTAAGGCACCGTCTAACACATAGGTAATGATCTCCATGTCGCGGTGAGGATGCTCACCAAAGCCTTGTTTAGCGGCTACCCAGTCTTCGTTGATCACCCGCAGGTCACGAAAGCCCATAAACGTCGGGTCGTAATAGTTAGCGAAGGAGAAGGTGTGATAAGAGTCTAGCCAACCATGATTGGCATGTCCCCGATCGTTTGCCTTACGAATCGTGATCATCATTGCCTCCTAAAAATTCACGGTACGATTTGTTTGAATTGCGAATGTTCTAACTCGTACTTTGTAGAATCAAGATAACACATCGATTGTTTAGATGCAAACAATCTTCAGTCGTCTAAACTCCCCGATTTCTTGAGAGATACCGGGGAGTTCTGCTCTAGCTGAGATCTTGCACCTGAACTAAAACCTCTCGTTTCTGACATTCACCCGCCCGTGATTGAAAATCACGGTCTAACGGTGCGAAGTCCACTCAAGGGACTGAGAGAGGGTTTGAGGTTCAGTCCGTTTCAACGGACTTCGCAAGGCTAGCCCAGAATTCTATTCACGGGCGGGACAGAACCGCAGCGAATAGACTGGGGCAAGATCTGAGCTAACCCATTCGTTCTGTGGAAGGGATAAAAACCGGAGTTGATCGAGCAAACCGTGTCCAGAGATCGTCCGCACTCAGATAGCCAATCTCAGCCATATAAGTGCGATCGCTAGCAGGAACGGGCACATTACAACTCAACGCCAGATCACTACAGTCAAACTGCTCAAAGCGATCGGGGTCTTGGGTAGCAAGATCAAGCCCTGTGACATCATAGAACCGCACCATCAAACGCTCGCCTCCTTGACGCGGTGCATCGGCTCTCAGCGATCGGGGCACAACCCATCGGATCGTCGCCCACTCAGAGCTACGCGGCAGAATGCTAATTTGCCCCTCAGTCTCAGCTCTAGGGAGAGGAGCTAACTCACTAACCGGGGTCGCCCCGGTTGCTGGTTCCCGATTCAAATCTGGAGCTGATTGACTGCGATTTCCCGACAAAAACGACCACGCAGCGGCACCTGCTCCTCCTGCAATTGCCGCACCTGCTGCCAGTGGAGATTCTCTAATCGGGGCTAGATCGGCTGTGGAATTTTGATCTGGACTCTCAGCATCAAGACCTGTCGTGTCTCGATCGTGGTCTAAATACGATCCTGCTCCGACTCCACCTAAAGGAGAACCGACCTGCAATCGAGTCCCCTCTAAATCCTGATTAGATTGATGAGGATCATACCCTCCAGGAAAATTTTCGTCTTCATATCCTGGAGGTGGATTGTAAGCTTGAGGAGACGGACGCGATCGCCCTTTGCTCAACACCCAAATCAGCGCTGCCAGTGAACTGATAGGCAACAGCCACCACCAAGAAAATCCTTTTTCAGGCGCAGCCTCAGCCGTCGCCCCCGAAGAAGGCGCGAGCGCGGTTTGATTGTTGGAATTCTCACCCGTTTGACTTGATGTAGGAGCATTGAGCGAAGCCGCCTTACTTCCAGGTGAAACGGGTTTTGCAGCTTTGCCACCAGCGTTAGCAGAACCATTTGTCGTCGCATTAGCGGACGGGTTTATCTTCCCATTCGCCGCCTTTGCAGCAGTTTTGAGCGCGATCGCCTCAACGCCAGAGGCTTTAATCACGTCTTCTCCTGCTTTTGCAGTTGCATAGCCCAAAAACGCCTGAACTTCGGGACTCGGTGCCCCCTTATAGACGTAGGATAACGGCTGTGAGAAGGGGTATTTAGGATTGGTCGGGGCAGCTCCGCTCATAAGGACGGCTTTCACTCCCGCCTGACCGCGCACTTGATTCTCTGGAAGGTAGCTAATTCCATTGGCTCCCAATTTTTGAATCACCGCCGCTGCGCTTTCATCATTGAGCTTAACGGCAGTGGCACCTGTCTCAAACGGGGCACTTTTGAACGCTGGATATTCCTGGAATGCCCGACGGGTGTCGTTAACGGCAGGTCGATCGACGACCCGAATTGCGCTTGAAGCACCACCAACCTGTGACCAGTTCTTGATTTCACCTCGGAATATCTTGGCAAACTGGTTGATATCTAAGCTTTTTGAGAAGGGATTTTTTGCGCCCACGACGATCGCGATTTTATCTCGCGCAATAGGTACGGCAATTAACCCCTGCGCTTTTTCTTGAGCCGTGAGCGGACGACCGATCGCTGCCAAATCTACCTTTCCATCTAGTAAGGCTTGCAGCCCCGCCGAGGTGCCACCTGTCTCAACGCTGACCTGCGCACCAGGATATTGCTGCTCAAAGCGCTGCTTTAGCGACTGACTGAGGTTTGCCATGCTGGTTGAGCCATCAATCCGAATCCTCGTCCCTTGAGGCACCGAGTTGGGAAGCGAGAAGTTGACCGACTGCGCCAAAACTGGATAGCTCGAAAACGAGGCAGTTATAGGCTGTGAGACTGCACCCAACGCAAGGAGCAGTGCAAGGCTACCGACTGAAGATTTTTTTGTCATTGTGTTTGCACCCACCAAAATGTAGGTTTTTTAACGCTGCAATCCTAAAAACATATCGGTCTTCTAGACCTTTTGAAGCGAACCAGAGAACCGAACAGAATCAACTTATGATGAATTTGCGACTCTGAGTGCAGCTATAAGAGTTTATTAAGACGAGGCTGCGATCGAGACGAGATCAAAAGATTCGCTAAGAAACTATGAGAAGATTGACTGCCTCTGTGCTTAGACTCGGCAACTCCTTTCTAGAACCGCGCCTGTGACTCAACCTACGACTAAACCGCCGACTCTGCTCTTTAAAGACACCTTCAAAGAGCAAGTACGAACTTATTTTGAGCAGATTGCACCCGATCTCGATCGCTGGAATCGTCGCAGCAGATATTACTATCAAGATCTCAATCATCTCCATCAATTTTTAATTCCCCCAGGCAGTCGCGTGTTAGAAGTCGGCTGCGGCACGGGCAATCTGCTTGCATCGCTAGATCCTGCTGTTGGCGTTGGCATTGATTTCTCTCAAACGGCGATCGCCATTGCTCAGTCAAACTATTCTCATCTACAGTTCTATTGCCTGGATGCCGAAACGCTAGTTCCAAAAGAGCTTGGCGATAATGACCCCTTTGACTTCATCGTCCTATCAGGCGTGTTGGGGCATTTGGGAGACATCCAACAGGTTTTGCAGCATCTACAAGCTTTTTGTCACCCTCGAACGCGGCTGATTCTGACGTTTCACAACTTTTTGTGGCAACCTCTGCTACACCTCGCCGATCGACTAGGTCAACGTCGTCCCCAGCCCCCTCAAAGCTGGCTCTCAATGACCGATGTTCAAAATTTGCTGACGATTACAGGCTATTTGCCCGTGCGCTCAGGTCGTCGGTTCCTTCTGCCCAAGCCGATTCCCGGACTGGCGTTTCTCTTCAATCGCATCGTTGCCCACCTGCCCGGAATCAATCATCTCTGTCTGACGAATTACATCGTTGCTAGACCCGATCGCCCTGCGGCAGACGTGAATGCTTTCACCTGCTCGGTGATTATCCCGGCTCGCAATGAGGCAGGCAATATTAGAGGCGCGATCGAGCGCTTACCCTTGCTGGGCAACCACACCGAGGTGATTTTCATTGAAGGACATTCTCAAGATGACACCTGGGCAGAAATTCAGCGAGTAGTACATTTGGGGCACGATCGCTTGACGCTAAAAGCATTTCAGCAATTAGGAAAGGGAAAAGCCGACGCAGTGCGACTAGGATTTGAGCACGCAACCGGCGATATTTTGATGATTCTAGATGCTGATCTGACCGTTCAGCCCGAAGATTTGCCCCATTTTTTTGAGGTGATCGCTTCCGGTCGCGGAGAATTTGCGAATGGCTCTCGGTTGGTCTACCCCCGATCGGGTCAGGCAATGCCCTGGCTAAATAATTGGGCAAATAAATTCTTTAGTCTGGCGTTTTCGTTTCTGTTGGGGCAACCGCTCAAAGACACGCTGTGCGGCACGAAAGTTTTGCGCCGTGAAGATTACGAAAAAATTGCCGCCGGACGCAGCTATTTTGGAGACTTCGACCCTTTCGGAGATTTCGACCTCTTATTTGGTGCCACTAAGTTGAGTTTGCACATGGTCGATGTGCCTGTGCGCTATCAGCCGCGCACTTATGGAACCTCTAATATCGCTCATGTGCGTGAGGGCTTAATTTTGCTGCGAATGTGTCTCTATGCGTCTCGCAAAATCAAGTTTTTTTAAGAGTTTTGGCGTGAGAACGGATCAGTTAGCTGATCGAGAGACCGTTGCAGCAAAAGCGGTGTAAATTCCTCTGGAGACAACTCTAAGAGCGATTCAATAAGGGCAGATAGTGACCGATCGAGCGCACCAAAACGGATTTCAAGAAGGTTCTCGATCGTGGTGCGTCGCTCTGCTAGAGTTCCTTCTTGTCTGCCTTCTAAAATCTCTTGCTTGCGCTGTAAATAAGCTGGAGATAGGTTCATAAGTAACTCACCTTCTTGCTCGTTTAAATTTCCTCGCTCTTCTAATCCTCTTCAATCACTCTGAGCGGATGATTGAGTCGCACACTGCGTTGAATAGAAAAGATTGATTTTTGGTGTTGCTTAATCTGGGTATGAATTCGCCTCCTAGCCCCCAATTCTGGGGAACCGAACTGTTTCAAAATCTCGCAAGATTGAGGGACTTAGAGGGCTGGCAAGATTGCAATCACTCAACAATTCATACGTTCGTTCAGCAACGCCTGATTTTCTACAAAAGATTCGTTCCAAATTGATTACTAATGCTAAATTAGTACAAAAGTTCTAACTCATTCAATGATCCCATCAAACACTCACTCAGGCTTGGGAGTAAATTCACTCTTACAAATCCGATATGCCATCTCCAATTCCATTAGAAACTCTATTGCACAATCGCTATCGAATTATTGAGGTGCTAAGACAAGGAGAGTATGGATGGGCGTATGTCGCACAAGATCTGAAGCGATCGCATGAATGCTGCGTTTTAGAAGAATTCATTCCTCTACAAACTGATGCTTTAGATGAGGTTCGAGATCGCTTTCAACAAGAGGTAAGTGTCCTAGCACAGTTTCATCATCCTCAGATTCCGCGATTTCGGGTGATGATTGTTCACTCAGATGAGACCGATCGACGCTTGTTTTGGGTCAGAGACTATATCGATGGCTTGACTTATCGGGCTTTGCTTAACCAACGATTAGCACAAGGCTATGTGTTCTCAGAAGCAGAAGTGTTGACGTTGCTAGAGAACGTATTGCCCGTGTTGAGAGAACTCCACGATCGTGATCTGATTCACCAAAATCTTAATCTCGACAGCATTATGCTGCGAACGTCTGATCAGTTACCCGTCTTGATTCAGTTTGGGTTGGTGCGAGACGTGGCGCTGACGTTGCAGCTTCGTCCTCACAGTACGGCGGATAATTGGGGCTATGCGCCATTAGAACAGCGATTGGGCGATCGAGTCGATCGAGATAGTGACTTATATGCACTGGCAGCGATCGCGGTTGTGCTGCTGACGGGGCGAGAACCAGAAGACCTTTATAACGACAAAACTCAACGCTGGTCTTGGCAAGAATGGGCAGCAGTTAGCCCAAAATTTGCCCAAGTTTTAGAGCGAATGCTGTTGCCAACTCCCACTAGACGATATTCAACCGCAGGCAAGGTCGCTCAGGCATTGAAACTGATGACCCTTGAAAAGAAACCCAGACAGAAGGCTCTAAAATCTGAAATCTTGCCTCCAAATGTGAAGGATCTGATGCAAAAGTCCTCGATCCAACCCCCAAACCCTTCAACTGAACCTCCGATTTGGCAAGATGTTTCGTTTTTGATTTTGGTGTCTGTATTCGTTGGGTTAACCGCGATCGCGAGTTGGAGAATTCTATCTCTGTTAAACCCCGATCAACCAGGAGCGATCGCGTCACAAACGTCTTCCGAATCTCGCCTTAACGACGAGCAGAACACTCAAGAAGCCTTGCGCGATCGCCGCAAACAATTAGGGATTTCCTTCAATCTATTCACTAATTTAGTTGATGAATTGTTTTACACGCAACATCCGCAATTGCAAACTCGCAGCTTAGACGCAGAACCCGAAGCCGCCAAATTTCGCGCAGAATGGAACGCCTTAGCTGAAACAGTTTTGAAAAAGCTGGCGAACCTGAGTCAAGACACTCGGAGAGATCTAGGTCGCTACGATCGCGACAGTTATAACGCCTGGGTGACAGCCGCCAATCACTTCAGTGTGAGTGGGCGAGCGCTCTCTGTGTTAACCGATGCCCGATTTGTCTATTGGTTTCCTGACCAGCAGGGCAAACCCTTAAATCCTCGTAAGCTTGGGCAGGTTTGGTATGCGATCGCTCGTGATCAAGTCAGTGCTTTTCGCAACCAGTCCGATTTGAGTCGCATCAGCGCTCCATCGTTTAGTGAGCAAACCACCTTAAACCCTGGACAGGGAAAGATCTATAGCATTCGCGTCAGCCAGGGTCAAACGCTGCAAATTAAGATCAAAGCACCCGATCGATCGACTCGCTCATCTCTATTTCCGTCTCAAGAGTCAGAGTTGCCCAAATTTCAAACCGCTTCTAGCCTATCCTGGTCAGGCAAGATCACTAAAACAGGCACTTATGAACTGGCGATCGTGTCTCAAACTTCTGAATTGATCAACTATCAACTCAACATCAGGTCAGGGAGTTGATTTGTTTTCACTTTTAAGACATTCTCGCTATAGACATGAAGTGAGAGGAGGCAATCATGGATTTTTACCCAAACAAACGGATCGGCATTGTGGGCGCGATCGTCATCAGCACATTAACCGCTTTATATGCCAATCAAAGTCCCGTCTCATTTGCACTCCAACCAGAAACCACTCAGCAAGCGTTGACCCCACCGCCTAAAGAAAAAAGCGAACCGATCAAAGTAGGCTCGCTCAGGGAGTTGAAGGGAGATCGAACCTGTCAGGGCACTGGGGGAATTATGACCTACGCCGAGACCAAAAGCTTTTTGGTTTATATCTGTGCCGATAAGAACGATCGCACTCAGCCCCGCTATTATCGAAGTCGCGATCGCCGCAATAGCAAAAGTAAGCTCGATCTAGAAGCGACGACCTACGATCCTCGCCAGATGCGCTACTTTGAATTCAAAAACAAGGGCTACACCTACGTGCTGCAAATGCCCATGTCCCAGATCCCTAACCCAGTGCTAGGGATTGAGTTCCCCAACGGCAAACGGGTCGAGGAGCGCGTTTTACGATATTTGGCAAAGGGTTAAGATTCGCCTTAAATTGGCGCGGCTGATAAACGCAGACAGCTGAATAGCCGCCATAGACTCGATCGTCTTCAAACAACGAGACGCGAAGCGACGACACAGATATCGGAGATTGAGACAGTTGAATAAATCGATTCATCATGGTTGCATTCAGATGGGCGATCGAGATTGGCAGGAATACCTCTCGGTTGAGCCTCCAACCCCTAGTTCTGGAGATGGCTTCAAGTCCGACAGAATAGGGGAATTCAGGAGGCTAAGGTGATTGCTCTGCTTACCGAGAAGGATTGGGATTGGTGGTAGACAACGATCGTTTAGTTCAAACTCAGGGCGAGCTGCAATTCAGGAGAGGCACCCAGAGACGCAGGTAGAGGGATTGGATCAGGAGTCACAGCAGGACAATATCGAGCATAAGCGCAGCGATCGCACTGTTTTCCAGGAGTCGGTTCCCAGGTGTGGTCTTCGCGCAACCGCACTGCCAGGTCAGAAATCACCCTCTGCACCTGTTTTTTGTGCTTTCGAGTCGCCCGAAACCGCACCATTTCCCCAGTTCTTAGAAACAATAAACTGAGATACTTCAGGCTTTTTTGATAGGTCTGCTCTAGCGCCAGGTAATAAAGCCCAATTTGCAGATCCATCTCGTTAGGGTCAGGCACCTTAAATTCTCGACTTGACTTATAGTCAATCAGCTCCAAGCCATCGCTTAAGTAGTCGATTCTGTCGTAGCGCCCCGTGACACAAAATTCTAGATTCTGAACTTGCAAATAAGCGTGAATCTTGCCTTCAACTGCCAACGGCTGCCTCAGCGATGACTCGCCCGCGACAAACTTTTGATAATAACCTTCAAGAATGTCTTTGCCTTCGAGAATCTGATTGGCAGTCAGCCCGATCGAATAATCATCCCAACATCGGTGTGCCCAACGCAGGTCTGGGATCGGATCGTTGTAGTGCCAATCTCGATGAAATTTTGCAAGAGCTTGATGCAAAGCAGAACCCAACGCCGCCGAGCCGAAGAACTCGTTAGAACTCAGCCGCCGCTCATAGCGCAGATAGTAAGCATAAGGACATCGATTATAAGCCTGGAGTTTGGTTGCAGAAATCTGGTAGGTCATAGCCCAA
>JBBRPT010000046.1:0-47270 GCA_038227635.1 Leptolyngbyales cyanobacterium
GGAACTAGAATCTGAAGTAGCAGCATGGCAGGCGGAGCGAAATGCCCAAAATAAGATGCTCAACTGGTCTTTTACAAAAGCAGCGGCTGACCAGAAACTAGGTAGACACTATGTTGCATAATTTGTGTCCCGCAGTACTAGATTCAAATTCGCGTTCCTCACTGATCTCAGGGTTCTCCAACAAGCGCGAATGCCGCCCAGTCAATAGGGTTGGGTATAGTGTTGGAGACGTTGCTGAACGATGCTATGAATTCGCTCTCCAACCCTCCATTCTGGGGGACTTCCAAACTTTCAAAGTCTCCCAGAATGGGCAGGGCTGATTAGTTGTCACCAGATAAAATCTACAAGCTTGGGTCTTCGTTCAGCATCAAATGATGCCTCGACGCAAGATAAGGGGTACATATTTTCTTTCTCGACCTTAAATTAGCCCTGCCAGAATGGGGGATTTAGGGGGCAACCGTTAGGCAAGCTAGCGTCAGTTCAAAATGACAGGTATTTAATCCACGATCGTAAGTGCCTATCCGAAACTGCATTGCCTGCACCACCTTGTAAGCACAGGATAAATGCAGCCTTGCTAAGCAATGTTCTGGCTTCTTCTCCCAGCGATGTGCTCGTTCTACTACCTATCGTCTGGTGAGGTAATTCGGAATGTGACGTTTGCCAACACCTCGATATTGATCTGCTGCACCAAGACGCACTCTCGGATGCAGAAGCCTGCGCCCGAATTGTGATAACTGCTAGTTCTTAAGAAATAGATTCAGAAGTCAGGCTGAAAATAGAAACCCAGAACCTTCTGACCTGAGTCTTTTTAAGCATGATCGTAAGTCTTGAATTGCTTGTCTAATATCGACAGGTGCCCACTTCTCTAACCAAATATTCTCTTCTTGCTGGCGTTGTTCGACTCGTTCAAATAGCAATCCAAAGGTTTGTGGCTGTGATAATTCCTGTGTTAACCATCGGGTTGAAACTGCTAATGCAACAGCAATGGTTTCAATGTGGGCTAGTGCAGGCTGATAGCCATTAAGAATTTGTAGCCAAAGTGTTCTTAGTTGTTGACGAGCGCGTAAGCGGGTCACGATCGCTGCTGCTGATTCGACTAAAAACGGCTGTTGCCCCATTGTTGCCCACTCATTGAGTTGATTGGCAAGTCCGAGTTGGGTGCGTCCCGTTTGTCGTGCTGAGGTCACTACGCGCACGATTGGGCTATGACGAAACCGGGCATTCACTCGCAGCAAAGCTCGGTAGAGTGCCACGTCTTCAGGAGATCGCACGAGCGGCAGTCCTCCTGCTTGAGCATACATCTCTGCGGTGACTGCCAGACTTGCCCCATAGTGCTGATAGTGACGCGGAAAAGGGTCGCAGGAGTCAGGGTCAAGATAGCTTTCTAACTCTGCGATTAGCGATCGATAGCCGACTTCTCGCAAGTGGCACGCTTTAGCATAAGGATGCAACCGAGCTAAACCTGACGGGTCAAGCACAATTCGTCCACCCACGGCATCGGCACCGTTGGCAATCTCGTGCAAGATGGCTGAGACCCAAGTAGGGCTGACTTGCGAATCTCCATCGGTAGAAGCAATCACGCCGCGTTTGTGCCCTAGCCCACTCAGCCGACGATGGGCTTCATTCATCAACATCTGCCGCACTCGACCGATGTAAGCCTCCGCGATCGGCAGCGTTTTTTCGACAACGTGCAGATTTAGACGAGAATGAGATTGGGCAAATTGACGCGCGATCGTCACCGAGCAATCACTACAGTTGTTTGCCAATAGAATGATCTCGTAGCGATCGAGAGCTAGAGGGTTAGCGTTTAAGTCATGTTGGTTTGCTAATGCGGTCAGCGTTAACTCCAGCGTTGCAGCTTCATTGCGAACGGGGACAATGACACAAGCCTCGCAACTGGGAGAAATCAGAGTCTGAACAAGGGGTTGAGAAAACTCTTCTGATGCCGATACGGATTGACTGGCAACGGTTTGTGAGCGGTCACTCTGCATCACGATCGCTGCTCCATCTCCTAAAAAACGGGGGGACTCTGTTCATCGAAACTTGTAGATTTCAGGACTCTGCTTAGAGACAATTGTGCAGAGTTCACTTCTTACTTGAAATCTGTCTTGTGAAAGATCATCAAGTTGATAGCCCGCCTTAGAGTTCAGTTCTGGCAAACAAATCGAGGCGATATTGCTCTTCACGTCGCCCTTCTAAATGGCTAAGGTGCGTCGGTGACAGCTCAAAAAACGCATCATGTACGTCATCACCGCTTAAGGGATAGTCTTTTGCGTAAAGAGTCCAATGTACTAAGAGCAGATGTCCCCCCGGTTCTAGCTGGTTTAGGATGTGCTGCTGGGACGATCGTAAATCATCCCAACTCCAGTAATAGCCAACCTCTGACACAAGAATTAAATCAAACGGTTGCTCAGGAAACTGCTCTGGCACTCGCATGATTTGAAAGTGAACTTGAGGAAGATGCTGACAGCGCTGAATTGCCTGATTTTGAGCAAGTTGAGAAACATCGATCGACAAGAGCGAGTCACAGCGATCGGCTAACTTCTCAGTCAAGACTCCGATCGAGCCGCCAATTTCTAAAGCTGACTGATATCGGGGTTTGGGAAGAGCCGCGATCGTCGCCGCATATTTACTCGCTTCATAGTCACTCGTCTCAAAGTTCCAGGGGTCAGAGTCGGCTCGATAAAGGTCATCAAAATAGCTGGGCGGCAGAGAATTTGGCTGCTGTGGATTCACTGGATTTCCTCAAAATATACTTCCCAGGGGCGGATAAAATTTGCCAACATCTCAGGCGTTAATCGAAAGCCTTGAGGATCGTCATCAATCAAATTAGTGGTCTGCGATCGATAGGCGGCGATCGCTTGTTTCTTAACCGATAGCACCGATTCGATATCAAGTCGCCACCCCACAATCTGATTAGCATCAGGAGAATCGCCTCTCTGCTCTGCGTCCCAGTCCCAAATGGGATATTCAATTAACCGAGGGATAAACGGCAAATAAGCAATCGCTGCGTGAATGAGTCGCCAAGTGGCTTGATGGTCAGGATGCGGATCGGAACGCCACGGAAGAAAGATCGTTTTGGGCAATGTCGCCTTTAAATAGGCACCACATGCTGCCTGATTGTCCTCCAAAGTTGCCAGGGTTGAAATTGCTCCGTCAGGCAGTCGCAAAAACGTAACGGTTGCGGCATCGACTCCCAAAATTTTCAATGCTTCTAACGTTTCTTGCTGACGTAACTGCTGCAAAACCGGAGGGGGATATTTGCGCGATCGAGGATGCGACATCGTGCCATCACTGATCACTAACACCGACATCCGACAGTGACGTGAACGCAGTAGAGCGATCGCCCCTCCACATCCCAGTGTTTCGTCATCGGGGTGTGGTGCGACCACTAAGACAGGCTCCTGTGTAATGAGCGATCGAAATGGCAGTCTCAGTGGATTTGTAAAGAGTGATTCACACGACTCTTCATCCATGAGACCACAGGTTTTCAGCAGGAGTTGAGTGAGTCAACACATACTGTCCAACAGTGGCAAAAGCGGCATCAAAGGCAGGTTGACGCAAATACAAGGTCAGATCTCGAATAATTCGCTCGATCGGAGTTGGGGGTAATAAGCCTCGCGTTCCGACTGAGCGCTCACAGGCTTGGATCACCTCCATGCAAATTTGCTCGATCGCCGATCGCACCATATTGGCGTATGCAACCAGTTGCTCGGCTTGCGGGTGTGGCACGATCGAAGACCCCGCAAATATGGGTGAGTAGGCAGCAACAAAGTCTGCGGCACCCTTGAGCCAAAGATTGCCACTTTCTAGGGCGATCGCCATTCTTCCCAGTCGTTCCTCTTGATATGGATTTTGGGTGCGTCCCAAACTCTGCAGAAATCTGCGGGTTTCGTCAAACAGCGCTTCGGCTCCCCCAAGCTGCACCGCCGCAAAGCGAATCACCCCGACTGAAAGCCAGGGTTGCCGATAATAGTCATCAGGTTGCCCGATTAAAGCACTGGCATCAAGTTCGACTCCGCTAAAATCGACTTTATAACTGGCGGTTGCCCGCATTCCTGACGGTTGCCACCAAGACGAATCGCTGACTGTCGCCACTTGATCCATCGGCACGACGCACATTTGCCAGCGACCATCGGGCAGCGTTCCGTTGACAAAGGGACGATCGACGTACCCACAGCCCGAGGCAAAGGTTTTGCAGCCTTCTAGCCGATAGCGTCCCGTTTCAAGAGGAATCAGTTTGACTCCATCGGCGGCTTCAGCGTTCCAAACTCCAAAAATTTTATGACGATCACGGGCATCTCTGGCGTAAGTTTCTATCTGAGCCTGAGTCCCGAAGGTTTGAATGAGCTGTAGAGCATTGACGTGCCCCTCATAGATGCGCCCGATGGCTAGATTGCCATGCCCAAATTGCTTGAGAATGTGCAGCAAATTGTAAGTTACAGCCGCTTCGATGCCCAGACCGAGTCCGCCTAGCCGTCGATCGAGAGGGGCTGATAACAATCCTGCCCTTGCAATCTGCTCAAACTCTTGATGGGGAAACGCGCCTACATGATCGAGATTGGCAGCGTTTAAAAAGGCACGATCAGCAATATCAGTCGCTTGCATTGACAGTTCAGGAATAGATGCAGGATGAGGATGAGTTTCTGAGAGAGGTTGGACGCTGTTGACTACTTTCACGATCGATGGAGTTGAGAACTTAAATCTTATGGCGATAGTAAAATGAAGTGATGATAAGCACCTCTATCCTGAGGTTGAGCCTCTTATTTAATATTAGGCAAAGGATTCCTGGGCTTAATAACCCTCCGTAGGCTAGATGAAATTTCCTTGAACGATCGCTATTCTCTAATTAGATCTGTCTGTAATGAATTATGGCTCTAGGCATGTCTTCAAATCGACGAAAAGAGATCCTGCGAGTGATTCTCTCGATATCGATCATCGTGGTCGGAACGACTCACTTTCTAACCCCTATTCCATTTGTTCGCATTGTGCCCCCACAACTTCCCAATCCATTGGCGCTTGTATACATCAGTGGTTTTTTTGAGATTCTCGGCGGCATTGGTTTACTGATTCCATTCGTGAGTGTCGCTGCTGCTTGGGGATTAATTGCACTATTCCTCGCAGTGTTTCCTGCCAACATCAACATGGCAGTCAATCAGATCGCGATCGAGGGCATTCCTCACCAGCCGATTTTGTATTGGGTCAGGCTTCCGTTTCAAGCCGTGCTCATTGTCTGGGCTTATTGGTATACAAAGCATCCAGAGCGACAGCCTGGATCTGCTCAAGTCAGGAGACTCACAAAATTCTCTTAGGTCGGAGTGGGTCAGCGATTTCTTCAACAAAGTCAACATCGCCAACCCACTCTCAGAATCTCAAATTAACCTTTTTGGTTGAGAGGATCGGCAACGTATCGGAACGTAGGCTCTGAGTTCCAGGGACCACGCTCATCTTTGCCATTTGAGGACAGGTTGTAGTAGAGATCAACCGTTTCATCTGGTTGAATATTGCCGAACATCGGATCGGTCAATTTGCCCATCGAATCCAGTGCTTTCATAAACATCTGGGTATGAGAAATCTCGCGAGTCAGCAGGTGCACCAAGGTCTTCTTCGTGCCCTCATCAGTTGCTAATTTAATCAGCGCTTCGTAAGTTTGACGCGCCCCGGCTTCAGCCGCAATGTTGGCTCGGAGGTCACGCACTACATCTCCTCCCTCGTTTAAATAGGTGGCTGTCCAGGCGACTCCCTGGCTATCTAGAAAATGCGGTCCCATACCTCGAACGGCGAAGAGCGTGCTTTTGTAGGCATCCGTTTGATCGACATTCTTTGTATGTCCTTCGATCAACTTGCCTACCATTTCTAGGTGTCCAAACTCTTCGATCGCAATGTCTTGCAGCATATCGCGAATGCCCGCGTTCTCAACGTGGAAAGACTGCACCCAATACTGCAGTGCTGCAGAAAGCTCTCCCGTGGCTCCTCCAAACTGCTCTAACAACAGTTGGGCAAACCGAGGATTTGCCTCATCGATATTGACCGCATGAATCGGTTCTTTTTTGTGAAAAAACATTATTTAGACTCCCAATCTCAGCAGTGTTTTCTTAAGTCAGCCTTAATTTCCCGACTTTGGAAATTGTGTAGCTGACCTTACAAACTTATAGCTGACCCATTGTTTTAGCTTGTACCAGTAGGGGGAGTTAGTCGACATAGAATCCTACCCTAAATCAGGTTGGAGACAAGTCTTTGTGTAGATGGATTGCTACTTAAGTGACCATATGGGAAGTTGATTGACGTGTTCTAGGGTTAACTCTACGTAAGTCATTTTTGTGCCATTCACGATCGCTTTTCCAAAATAGCCTTGATCGCCATCGTGAGTGTGATTACCACTGTCTAAAAAGTGAAAGCGTCCCTGATGTTTTGCTTGATTAAACGGAGAGCCAACCGTCCAACTCCATCGAGAGGAAAACACGACGCGAGGAATGCCCTCAACCCAGTCACGCTGACCTTTGAGGTGATAGACCTGTTGGACGGTGTTAAACCCTGCTTCTCCATCAAATGCGCCCCCAGCCGATACCACCGTCAGCTTAGCTGGCAGACGGTCGTGGAGGTAAGGAACTGCTCCTAATGCCACCTGCACTCCGCCACTCGTGCCGAGCAAAATCAAATTAATCGGCTGTTTAGGAGACTGCGGAATTGGATGAACAGCATTCATGCGATCGATGACTGCCGCAGCGATTCCTCGTCCATAGATGCCCCCATAGCGATCGTCCGCAGCGATCGCAAACCGCCAAAGATTCCGAATCTTGATCAAAACATCCGCATTTTTAAACCAGCCATCTGCTTTCTCAGCCGTCTTCCACACGGGAGCTAGAAACCGTTCGCCGCCTAGGTCTTTGTTAGCGATTGAGTACGGAAATACATCGCGAACCGTCACACAATTAGGGTGAAGTTGTTCTATGCGATTTAGAAAAAACTCTTCGCCCGACGATAACTGGTTTGTTGAAAAGTCGCCTACTCCAGGCAGGTAGACAACATAACAGTCGATCGTCCGTTTCGCTGATTTTATCGCCAACCCATTATTGGCTTGCAGTCGTTTTGGCTCCTGCTTTTTCAAGCCCAAACTTTCTGCACTTTGACTCAGCCACCAGACCAACGTCCCGATGGGGGCGACAGTTCCCCAGACCAGCAGCAAGAGTCCTGCCATGACAAACAGCTTTAACGTATCGCCTCTCATTCGCCGCAAAATTCGTTCAATCACTGCAGCAGTTCACTCTCATAGACTCCCTTAATAGAGTAGAGTATTGCTGCCAAGGAATCAGAGTTTAGGGAATCAGTGTGAGACATCAATCGTCACAAAAAGGATTTTGGAAGACGTTAGCCAACGCTCTAATGCTCAATGTTGATCTTTACAAAAACGTTCGTAACACGTCTAAAAACCATCGGTTAGCCTTGACGATCGTGCTGCTAGCCGCCTTTTCTCACATGGTAGGAAGCACCGTGATTTTGATGATCAATCGGGCAACCGTTTCGGTGTTTTTTGTGGCACTGTTGTTTGATGGATTAAGCATTGTAGTGGGCTACTATTTTTGGACATTCACTATTTGGAAAGTTGGACAGTGGATGAAACCCATTGACCCCACTTATAGCGATTTACTAAGTCCGATCGGATTTGCCTATGCGCCTCAAGTTCTCAACTTTTTGACGTTGATTCCCTTGTTGGGGCGACCGATCGAATTTGTGCTGGCACTCTGGAGTTTACTTGCTGTCATCGTTGCTGTGCGTCAAGCTTTAGATATTCGGACTCGTCACGCCGCATTCATTTGCCTAGTCGGATTTCCCATCATTCAAACCGCGATCGGGCTGATTCAAATCTTAGGACAACGAGTGGTGAACTGGACAAATTGAGATTAACTTCATTTGGCTCGTCTATGTCTTTGTTTGGGGTCTCGGCGCAGCATTCCAGCGATCGTCACCACCGATCCGAGTAGCCCGATTGCGTATCGTGTGTAAGGAGTGCGACGACGCTTAATCGCAGAGTGTTGAATGCGAGAGAGGTCGTCAGGTGCCTTATCAGGCTGTTTAGGAACTCGGACTGCATGTTTAGACGGCTCGATCGGTAGCCCCCGATATTTAGAATAAACCTGAGTAAACTCTGCCCCAAATAGCAAAATCTGAGCGGAATAAAACACCCAAATCAAGACCACAACTAATGAACCGGCTGCCCCATAAGCTGAGCCGACACTGCTATTTCCCAAATAAAGACCCAACAAAAACTTGCCTAAATTGAATAACAGAGCCGTTACGCCCGCGCCCACCCAAAGATTTTTCCAAGGAATATCAACGTCAGGTAAAAACTTATAAATTGCTGCAATCAACACTGTGACTACACCAAATGAAATAATAAAGTTAATAATATGACCAACAATCACAAATCCAGGAACTAGATTTCCAAAGTAATATGAGACGGCTGCTAAAACTGCTGATAGAACGAGTGAAACTAACAACAAGAATCCGATGACTAGCACCATCGCAAACGATAAAAACCGAGATTGAAGAAAGCTTTTAATGCTGTTTCCAGGCTTTGGCTTAACTTCCCAAATGGTGTTAAGAGCAACTTGCAGTTGACCAAACACACCAGACGCACCAAATAAAAGAACAACGACTCCGATAATGGTCGCGATCGTCCCTCCTGAGCCAGGGCGATTTGCGTTTTGAATCATCGCCTGAATCGCTTGTGCCCCTTCTCTACCAAACAGTCCCTGAATCTGTCCGATGATTTCTCCCCGTGCCGCCTCTTCTCCAAAAAAGAAGCCAGCAATCGCGATCGCAATTAGCAATAGAGGAGCAAGAGAAAACACCGTGTAGTAAGCCAACGCAGCGGCCAAAAGCGGCACGTTGTCTTCACTCCACTCTTTTGCTGTTTCTTGAATTAGCTTAAAGCCGTCCCGCAGGCGCATGATTTACAATCCTAATGTCAAAAAACATGATGAGTGCATCCAAAAAATGCACACGGGTAAAACTATAAGAAATTCCACTCAAACGTATCCCTATCGTTAGAGGTAACCTTGCTAAAAAGCTGATAGCTGCCAGACTTAACTAAGCGTTAGAAGCAGGTTCTCAGACGCTACTCGTAGTGTAGGAACAAAAATAGTGATATCTCTAAAGATAGAGGAAATCGTCCTTTTTATGAATTAATCCCTTCCCTTCGATAGTGTAACTAACGACACCAAACCCGTAATCTGAACCTCAATGTTACAAACCATTCTTTAACGAGGTTCTGTACTATGTCTAATTCAGAAAACGATACTAAGAGAAACATCGCAAGCGATAGTGTCGATCGAGTCCAGGACGACAGCTACGATCCGCATATCATTCCTGCCGAAACCGCAGCGCGTCAGAAGAGAGAAGGCGACCTCTTTAAAACCCATCCGACAGAAGCACGACAAGCCAGTGCCGATACAGACGACCAGACTGACTCCCAGAGCATTCGCACCACTGATGGCTACACCGTAGATAAAGAAGGATTGATCAATAACTACGCGATCGAGCCAGAAATGTACTACGACACTCCGGGTGATGCGACGGGGCAAGCCGAAAAAGACAAAGCAGCCCGTGCTGAAGAGCTGAGAGAAATTAACGAGACTAGTCAAGGCGACCTGACTGAAGAAGGTGACACACGCGGTAGAGGAGTGGGTGCTGTTTAACGAGTCCAAGAAACTGTTTGAAAAGATCTCATCTGTGGCTCGACGCACTTGTTGATTCTCCTCTGACCCCCTAAAAGGGCAGGGCTGGTTTATTGAAAAAAGGAAAATGCCTCCAATTCTTATTCTTTCGTTCAACATGGGCGAACACTCATTGACAACTAAACCTAAGAATGAGGGTTGTAGATTTTTCTCTTCTGAATAAACCAGCCCTGCTGCCTAAAAGGGGGGAACGAGTCTCAAAGTCTCTTTATAAGGGAGATTTGAAACGATCTAGCGTATTGTGTGTCATCCACAATAGGACTTTTTAAACATCCTCTAAGGAGTGAAGTTCACCCCCTAGCTCCCTCAAATTCTCTAGATCCCCGACTTAATTAAGAAGTTGGGGATTTTTGACGTATAAACCAGTCTATTTTTTGATAGATTTGGATGCGATTGCTCTGCGGATTCCTATCAGTAGCACTCTTTCTTCAAGCATCCGAAGCTACAATAAGTTTTATGGAACAAGAAGTTATCACCCTCCTCTCTAGCCGCGAGATCGACAAAATGCGCCGAGCCGGACGCTTGGCAGCAGAGCTATTAGACTATTTAGAGCCTCTCGTAAAGCCAGGAGTCAGCACCCTTAAACTCAACGACGAAGCCGAACGCTGGACTCAAGCTCACGGAGCAAAAAGCGCACCTTTGGGCTATCACGGGTTTCCAAAGTCGATTTGCACCAGCGTTAATGAAGTGGTTTGTCACGGCATCCCCAACGCAAAGCAAATGCTTAAAGATGGCGACATTATTAATATTGACGTGACGCTAATCGTGGATGGCTATCACGGCGACACTTCTAAAATGTATTTTGTAGGCGAACCGTCACCTCTAGCAAGGCGCTTAGTTGAAGTGACCGATAAGTGTCGCCAACTGGGCATTGAGCAAGTCAAGCCAGGAGCTAAAGTTGGCGATATTGGGGCAGCGATTCAAGAATATGCCGAATCTCAGGGTTTCTCAGTCGTGAGAGACTTTGTTGGACATGGAATTAGCAACATCTTTCACACAGCACCTCAAATTCCTCACTATGGCAAACGAGGCACAGGCAAGAAGCTGCGATCGGGAATGGTGTTTACGATCGAGCCGATGATCAACGAAGGCACCTGGGAAGTTGAAGTGATGAAAGATAAATGGACAGCGTTGACAAAAGACCGCAAACTATCGGCGCAGTGTGAACATACGCTAGTAGTAACCGCTAGCGGCTATGAAATTTTGACCCAATATTAGACGGGTAAACAATTTCGGCGTTGCTGAATCCAGTTATGAATTGACTCTCACTCCTCACCCGCAGGAGAGGGCTAATTCATAAACCGCTAGACGGGATCGCTTATCGGAGAACTGCACAGCAACCGCAACCGCGCCCGAAATTCTGGGTCTAGATAGCGCCGCTGTATGGTCTGCCAAGTTTGCAGAGCATTGACAACGGCTTGGTCAAGCTGCCTAGACAGAGTAGGATATGCATCGTGAACCGATCCCTTAATCTGCGAACCTAGATAACTTTGCAGCACCGCACTGTCTTGAAGCTGCCCCAATACTTCTTGAAGGGTTTTAAAGTCTTCAATTTGCTCAGCGTAGGCTGAGTCATAAAAGTCAACAAATAGTTCTGTCTGATAGCGCACTCGCTTCATCTGTTTGCGGAGATCATGCAAAACAGGGCTATGCTGCTTGATGAAATCGCCCAACATTTCTGGGTGAATGGAATGCACGATCGCGTGATCCTTCTCAAACGTCGCACTCAATAACCAAGCGGGATGCAAGAATATCTCACTGATCAGCGGCAGCAATAGATCTGGTAACACTTCTGAGATCGGCAACTGAGCGATCGTTGCAAATCGAGGCGTTTCTAACCAATCTTTAATCGCCTTTTTGAGGGCTTTATATTTTGACCCCTTGAGCGTTCGTGACATCTCAGCAAAGTCTTGTTTGCGCTCCTTGTCCATCGCTTTGAGCAATGTTTCTAGCGACTTTTGCTCTGATGAAGGCAATGCCTGCTGCTGAGTTTTGAGTTCGGCGGTGAGCACGTCGAGATCCCTAACCTCACCCAGCGAGTGAGCGATTTTGCTGATAGCGCGATCGTGAACCGACTTCGGCAACTCTAATGCAAAGTCAAAAACGTCTATAGCAGTGCGTAACCGACGCAACCCCACTCGCATTTGATGCAGCGCTTCAGGATCTGTATCGTTGAGAACGTCTGACTCATATTTAATCGACTTCCTAACGTGTTTCTCAACGGCTGCATAAGCAAATCTATCTAGCGTTGCAGGTCGAGTAACGTTTTCCTCTGTGGTCTGCATACTTTATGGGAGAAATTTGTGATGTGGCAGATGACTTTCACAGTGCCATAGTTTCAGATGCTTTTTCTCATCCTATAGACTCACATCGTTCCTTTAAACAATCCCTGCGGACGCACTAACAGAACAAGCACCATAATCAAAAGTGCAACTGCTAGTTTATATTCCGATCGTAGCCAATAGGTGCTAAGTTCTTGAGCGATTCCAATCACCAATGCCCCAGCGATCGCGCCATAGGGGTTGCCAATTCCGCCTAAAATCACTGAGGCAAACAGAGGCAAAATCAAGAACCAGCCCATATTGGGTCTAACTGCTTCGACCAACCCCAACATACTGCCGCCGAGTGCTGTCAAGCTTCCTGCGATCACCCATGTCCAGATCACAACCCGATCGACGTTGATGCCTGTGACTCGTGCCAGATCAATATCGTCTGCGACCGCTCTCATCGCTTTACCTACTTTGGTGTATTGCAACAGATAATGCAGAGCGGCGATCGCGACGATTGCTAGCCCAACGACAACAAGATTATAAAGAGGAATTCTCACTCCTGCGAACGGCAACGCCTCAGCAACAGGCAAATCATAGCGCTGATTACTGCCGCCCCAAACTAAAATAATGCCATTACGAATGAACAGAGCCAGTCCGATCGACATGATAATTAGCGTCGTTGAGGTGGCTCGTTTGGCGCGCATTGGTGCCCACAATAGCGTCTCGATTAGCAACGCAACGCCGACCGTGATGACAGACGAGAGCACGATCGATACCCAAATCGGAATCTGGGTGACTGTGTTGAGAAATAACGTCAAATACGCGCCCAGCGTCATGAAATCACCGTGGGCAAAATTAGACAGCCGCAAGATGCCATAGGTCAGACTTAACCCCACAGCTGACAGGGCAATGATGCTACCGAGAGAGATGCCATTCACAATCAACTGCGCGATTTCGGTGTCCATTGCTGAAAACGTTTAGAACCTATCGCTTGATTGTCTATGAATTGGGCAGGTTTGAAAAGCTCACAGCTTAGACAAGCCTCAGCGCTGCCCTACATCTCAGCCATTCCGAATCAAAATTCCCGATAAAAAAGCAGCCCCTACCCGGTTTGGACTGCCTTTGTGTTAGACGATGAGCTTCTCAATCTGGTTATATAGTGCCCCAGTTCATTAGGGGAATCCTCTCTCTAAAGGTGGATACTGTCTGCCCTGATCCGCCCGTTAGTTATAAACTCCTGCAATAAAGTATTTGTCATCACTCAATTACACCGCGAGTTTAGAGGCAGCCTGAGACACAGGTTTTTTAGAACTTTGAGACGCAAGCTCGATCGCTTGAGGAAAAATTCGATGTTCTTGATCATGAATTCTGTTTTGCAGCGTTTCAACCGTGTCACCAAGCAATACGGGAACCGCCGCCTGCATAATAATCTCGCCGCTATCGACTTCGGGCACGACGATATGGACGGTGCAGCCTGTAATCTTCACCCCCGCTTCTAAGGCTTGCTCGATCGCGCGGTTGCCCTTAAAGCTGGGAAGCAGACTAGGGTGAATATTTAAAATTCGCTGGTTAAACGCGTGAATCAACACAGGAGTCACAATTCGCATCCAACCCGCCATGATCACCCAATCCACATCAGCCGCTTGCAGCGTTTGCACGATCGCCCGGTCTAACCCCTCTCGGCTGCCAAAGTCTCGATGATTAACCAGCACAGACGGAACGCCCCATCGAGTTGCCCGATCGCTAACCGAAGCTCCAGGATTGTTGTAAATCAACACGTTAATCTTGGCGTTGAGTTGGTCATCTGAGATAGCTTGCGCGATCGCTTCAAAGTTACTACCGCTCCCCGATGCCATCACTCCTAGTTTTACAGGTGGCACATTTTGATAAGCGGGCAAGGTATCGGGTGAGATGAGAAAATTGGAAGTCATGCTATTGATCGAGGGGTCAAATAGCTAGTTTAGTCCGACTGTTTGATTAATAATTGAAGACGAGGCTAATTTTTTAATGGTTTGGTTCCGGTTTCTTGAGAACCTGAGGGACACTGAAGCTCTTTAAACAGATAGGACGGATATTGTGGCGTTGCTGGAGCCAACTGAGACGCTCTAAAGGTTTCGCAAACTAGCCCAGATAGAGATTCTCCAACCAAAGGGACATCTTTGGGTTCAGAGAAGACTGCACCTGTAAAGCTTTTCAGTCCAGACCGTTTAGCGCGACCCACAAGTTTGATTTGTCTCGTTTCATCTCCTTGCGGCACGATTTGATAGCGATAGTCTGCGGTTTCTGATTTAAGGTCTAAGCCGAGTTGAGCGATCGACGTGGCAAACTTTTTAGTCTTCAGATAGTAGCCCAGTTGCGCTTGGGTCAATAGGGCAAGGTAAAGTCTCGCTTCTGCCTCTCCTGACTGACCTGCAAGTTGTTTTGCCGCCTGAGCGTCAGGTTTGAGGGTCGTATCGTTCGATATTTTTTTTAATAGGACACTCTCTGCAAATTTTTTGGGAATCGTCGCTTCATACTTTTTCCCTAGCCGCAAGTGTCCGTCTGGCGTGAACTCAAAGATCGTGGTGTCCTGATCCTTTTCTACGACAAACGTAGTTATCTGCATCGGCTGGGTGCTGGCGTTAACTTTGTAGCAACCAGAAGCAGTGAATGTTTGCGATCCTGTGGTATCAGACGTAATCACCACGCCGTCAGGTGCATAAACAATAGTTCTAGGCGAATTAGTGGAACTGTTGAGGAATTGCCACTTTCCTGAAAGCTGCTGAATCACTGCATTGAGTTGAGAAGATTGGTCAGAAGAGGGTTTAGCAATCTGGGCGATCGCTTGCGGGTGACTCAAAGAGATTGCTGCCGTCCCCATCAATCCCACACACAAAACAGTAACTTTGATGGGTAAGAGACGATCATTCATATCAAAATATTGAGAAGATAATCTCTAAGACCTGGGAATTCTCTCTCGGTTCCAAAATTTCTGAATAGAGTTCACTGCCACATGTTTGCTCCCTGCGATCATCCTTTCTATGACACCCTCCCGTTCTTCTCAAAAATCTTGGCTGGATAATGAAACGATCGCTGCCTGGATCTTCTTATCCCCAGCGCTCATTTTGCTCAGCGTGTTTGTGCTGTATCCGATCGCGTATCTAGGATATCTCAGCTTCACAACGGGTAGTTTTTCCAGGGCTGGAGTACGCTGGGTTGGGCTGCGAAACTATTGGCGATTGCTGGTCAGTCCTGATTTTTGGCAAGTCTTGGGCAACACCGCTTATTTTACGATCGCCACCGTGATCCCCAGTGTAGTGATTCCGTTAGGGTTAGCAGTCTTGCTCGATCGAGCCTTCGCTCTGAGAGGATTGCTGCGCGCCGCTTATTTTATTCCGTCGATCACGTCGCTAGTGGCGGTAGGCTTGGGGTTTCGCTGGCTGTTTCAAACAGATGGAGTGGTCAACGATTGGCTAGGCTTGATTGGAGTCGCCCCGATCTCGTGGCTGCAAGATCCTTTATGGGCGATGCCTGTTTTGATTTTGTTAAGTGTCTGGAAACAGCTAGGATTTAACCTGGTGGTTTTTTTAGCAGGGCTGCAAACCATTCCGGTCAGCCGCTATGAGGCAGCAGAATTAGATGGGGCAGGCGGTTGGCAAAAATTTTGGTATGTGACTTTACCGGGACTGCGTCCGACGCTCGTGTTTGCGGCAGTCACCACCGCAATCTTTACGCTTCGCAGTTTTGAGCAAGTCTATGTGATCACGGGCGGTGGACCGTTTAACTCAACTAATCTGCTGGTCTATTATGTCTATGATCAAGCGTTTGCTCAATTTGACTTTGGTTACGCGGCGGCAGCGGCAACGGTTTTGCTAGCAGTGACGCTGAGTTTGGTGACATGGCAGCTACGATCGAGCGAAGAATCGTAGGGACAAACAGAATTCGCCCCTACAAAACTCCGTAGCGTTAGTTCTCGACAGGAAAGGTTCGTTTAAACTCGTCAATCAGGTCGTCCATTTCTTCTAGCGCCTGGTTGACATCAATGCGTAGAGTTCCTAAATCGGGCTGTTCTAGTAAACGAAGTAACGACTCGCGTTTTCCTTCGATGAGTTTGATCCGTTCTTTAATGGTTTCGGCTTCCATAATGCTCTCGACTGGCTCCCCAAGAAGTTGAAGTGTTGCTAATAGTTAAGCTGTAATAATTCTAATCAGCTTCGGGGTGAAGTGGTCGATCGAATTCGTTTTAAACGAAATGGGTAGCAGACGATCGAGACGCATCTACTACCCATTTCTCAAAATTAATTGGTTTAGAAGCCTTGACGAGACACCAGCTTCTCGACGGTGGCTTGAGTTTGATGGAGCAACTGTTCGCGGCTATCGGCGGTGTTAGTGAGTCGGGGCATCAGGTTGCGGGCTTGCAGCGCCATGTGAAGTTGAAGATGGGCGACATATTCGCTAAAGTCTTCTCGAAGGGCAGGGTTGGGGGTTTGGTTTGAGCGCGATTCCAAAGTGGTCTCCTCTCCTAAATGCTGCACGGTTGATTCACTCTCCTGAAGTTATCACAGACCTTAGAGTTGGCTGTGATGTTCGTAATGAACTTTAATCATTCTTTAGGTGGGTTGTTTGAGAAACGTGTGGGTTTGCATCGATCGCGACCCCTATGCTATGCTCACATAGGCAATTGGGTCAGGAGTGGTTTCTTTGATCTGGTTGGCAGTTAAAAACGGGGGTTTAGCTCAGTGGTAGAGCGCTTGCTCGACAAGCAAGATGTCACTGGTTCAAGTCCAGTAACCCCCATCACAAAGCCTCTGGATTTCGATCTGGGGACTATCGTTTATAAAGACTTGGCGGAATGCATCCAGTGTTTCAAAATAACTAGGTGGAGGTGACGGAGCGATCTCAGAGTCCGCTGGCAGAACTTCACCGACTGATCTATGAGCCTCTAGACAGTTCGGTTCAGTAATCGTAGTTCCTCTGTCCTAGCTTTCACACCATTAATTTGTGCCTAAATTTGACTCGTTTTATCGTTGGGCTAATCATTGGTCACACAAAACGCTGGCATGATGACGAATGTGATCTTCGACAAACGTGGCAATGAAATAATAGCTGTGGTCATAGCTCGGTTGCATTCTCAGCGTTAGCGCTTGTCCTACTTCAGCACATGCTTTCTCAAACGTTTCTGGGAACAGTTGAGTCGTGAGAAATTGATCACTCATTCCTTGATCAATCAGAATTGATGAGGAAAATTTGGCTTTTTGAATCAACTCAGTCGCATCATAATCACGCCATCGCGTTTGATCAGAGCCGAGATAGTGAGAAAACGCTTTTTGCCCCCACGCACACTGCATCGGAGCCACGATCGGAGCAAACGCCGAAACCGATTGATAGCGATCGGGGTTTCGCAACGCACAGACTAGCGCTCCATGTCCACCCATGGAGTGACCAAAGATTCCCTGCTTATCGGGGTTCACTGGAAAGTTTTTGTAAATCAGTGCAGGCAATTCATCAACGACGTAACTGTACATTTGGTAGTGATCGCGCCAGGGTTGCTCGATCGCGTCCACATAAAATCCCGCTCCGGTGCCCAAATCCCAGTCTTTGTCTTCGTCAGGCGTTCCAGTCTTGCGAGGACTCGTATCAGGAGCGACGAGCATCAAGCCATGTTTGGCAGCAAACTGCTGTGCGCCAGCTTTAGCCATAAAATTCTCTTCGGTGCAGGTGAGACCAGAGAGAAAATAAAGCACAGGGACGGGGTGCAATGCTGCTTGAGGCGGTTGATAGACTGCAAACCTCATTTCACTATTGCAAACCGCAGATGAGTGGCTATAGAAGCCAACCTCGCTGCCGAAGCAGAGACTTTCATTAAGAAGTTTCATAAAATTTAAAAGGTGAGAACGGCGCGAATCACTTCGCCTCGGTGCATGAGATCAAAGGCTTCGTTGATTTGCGCGATCGGCATGACTTTCGTGACTAAATCATCAATGTTGATTTTGCCGTCCATATACCAATCAACGATTTTAGGAACATCCGTTCGTCCTCTTGCCCCTCCAAACGCACTTCCTTTCCAGACGCGTCCCGTCACCAGTTGAAACGGTCGAGTGCTAATTTCTTGTCCTGCCCCTGCAACGCCAACTACCACACTCACGCCCCAACCTTTGTGACAACATTCCAATGCTTGACGCATCACATTGACATTGCCAATGCATTCAAAACTGTAGTCGGCTCCGCCTTTGGTTAACTCAACGAGATAGGGCACTAAATCTCTGTCAATGTCTTTAGGGTTGACGAAGTGAGTCATACCCAGTTTCTCAGCCAAAGCACGTTTAGCAGGATTGAGATCAACGCCGACAATCATGTTGGCTCCAACCATTCTCGCTGCCTGAATCACGTTTAAGCCAACGCCACCTAGACCAAAAACAACGACGTTTGCACCTGGCTCTACTTTAGCCGTGTTGACGACGGCTCCGAGTCCGGTGGTGACTCCGCACCCAATCAGACAAACTTTCTCAAATGGAGCGTCTTCTCGAATCTTGGCAACGGCAATTTCAGGCAAAACCGTGTAGTTCGCAAAGGTCGAAGTGCCCATGTAATGATGAATCATCGTGCCGTTAAGCGAGAACCGACTCGTTCCGTTTGGCATGACACCGCGCCCTTGAGTCGATCGAATGGCTTGACACAGATTGGTTTTTTGACTTAAGCAATATTCGCAGTTGCGGCATTCTGGCGTGTAAAGCGGAATCACATGGTCGCCAGGTTTAACACTGGTCACACCTGCCCCGATTTCGACGACAATGCCCGCTCCTTCGTGTCCTAAAATCGCCGGAAATAATCCTTCTGGGTCAGATCCTGACAGGGTGTAAGCATCTGTATGACAGACTCCGGTTGCTTTGATTTCGACTAACACTTCTCCAGCTTGAGGCGGTTCGAGTTTGACTGTCTCCAGACTGAGAGGTTTTCCTGCTGTGAAGGCGATCGCCGCGCGAGTTTCCATAACTTGCTCCGATATGAGTGGCAGATTATATAGCTTTAGCACTATTTACTATCTACCATCCACCTCGGCTCTTGTCTCTTAAATTTTGCCTCATTCTACGATCGCTTGCCCCATGAGCTGCGATCTCCCTCACCTGCTGGCACTTGCGTCTGAATCCACTTGATTAACTCTGGATTGACTCGCTCTAGGCATTTGTCGTAAGCACAATGTCCGGCTGCATCAAGTTCGACAAATTGCAGGTCGGTGCTAGGCGACTTCCAGCAATAATTCTACCCATTGATTGGACGAATCAAGATGTCCCCTTTTGGGAGTTCTGGATTGCGTTCTAATCTATACTCAATCTCCCGCATCGCTGCTTTGGCAAGTGAAATTCGGCGTTGCTGAAGGCAGATATGAATTGCCCTCACCCCCAACCCCTCTCCCGCAGGAGAGGAGCGCTAGAAATCTTGTTCCCTCTCCTGCAGGAGAGAGCTAGGGTGAGGGCAAAATCTGTGTTTCATCAATTCAGCAACACCTGAAATTCCTCTTGAATAGGTCTTGGTGTTTAACTTGACCATCGGATGAATGCCTTTCCAAGTCATGCTTTGTGCTCAAGCTAATTTACCCGACATTTAACTTGCAAGTACTGCATTTCCTTTGTTCTTCACTTTTTGCCGCCACCAAATCTTCAGTTCTCCTTGATTGAGAAGTCGGTTGAGTCAGCCCTTTAATTCCTCGACCGAGTGGAATAGTCGATGAGCAGTAGCATGAGACAGAAAATACCACCTCTTAAATAGGGAAGAGGAAGTCATTTAGATTGAGGGTAGAGAAAATTCAACTTTCCTGCCCTATACATTAATTGCGACACAATTTTTCAAATTGCTCAGTAATAACCCCATCATTTCTGTGCTCACTGGGCAGTTCTCAGGGTGAGATCTACAAGATTGAGATGTGCCCCTTCCTCAGTTTCAGAAGTGCCGAGTCATCATTGATGAAAAAGGGTGTGATGATAGTCGAGCCAGAATTTCGCAACAAACTGTATTGCTTTACACAAACTTTATAGCAAGTGTGTTTTTGATTACATGCCTCTGTGTAAATTACAGTGCTAGATTTACTAACACGAAGTAATTTTACGGAGAAAAGTTTGGCTTCTGTTAGCTTCAAGGTTAATGAAAGTCTTCACATTGCTGTGCCAATTAACGTTTTTGAATCGCTTGCAAATAATAATTAAGCTGAGAGATGGTTCTCGCAGCGCTGAACCATTTCTGAAGCATTCATCAACGTTATTTGCCTCCGTAGGTACGCGTCATCCGGATTCTGGGTCTTTCAAAGTGCTGCTGAAGGCTATTTTTCATACTTATGTTCTTCTCACTTTTACTGTTTTGATTACTTATGGCATTTCAATTCTCAATCCCGGTGATATTGCGATCGTTGGCTACAGCATCAACGGTTCTCCTAATTCTGCTTCTTTGTATTTTGTATCCCTAGTTTTCCTGAATGCATGTGCTTTTACTGACTCCGCCAAGAACGGTTAACAGGTAGCTTTTCAGGGATCTTCTGAGGCGGATGGCAGTGACAACAGGCTCTACTTTGTTCTGACATCTCGTCTTAGCAACCTGTCCGCTCTCGACTTTTATGGTGCTCGATCTCATCGTTCTCTAGCTTCACGCTAGGTAATCCTACTTGCATAAGGAATAGAGAACAATCAGCTTTTTCCGAAAGCTTCACAGCAAAAGTGCATCAGTTTCAGGTTATTTTTCTCCATCTTTTATGCCAGGGCATCGTCGTTTTCAGTTTTGTCCGTTTCTTGTTTCTCACCTCAACCAAAGGAAAATTTTATGGCTACAACTTTAGCTGCTGGCGATGTCGCATTTCTAAGTCTTATCGCCGATAATCCCGACACCTTCTCTTTTGTGGTGCTAAAGGATATCGAAGCTGGAACGATCATTAACGTTACAGATAATGGCTGGTCGGCATCTGGGGCTTTCCGTACGGGTGAAGGGGTTTTACAGTATGTAGCACCTACGGCTCAGGCTGCCGGAACTGTTGTTACTTACATTGATGGAAGCACCAACACAGGATGGACTAACATCAGTGGTGGTACATTCTTTGCCCTATCTACATCGGGTGACTCACTGATTGCTTTTCAAGGTCTGCTGACTGGCACTGGCGGTACAACGACTAGCACTTCGCCTATCCTCTTGGCTGCTGTAACGATCAACCGTTCTACCTTCGATGCAGACGCGATCAACTCTAATACCACTGCCCTGCCGACGGGTTTGACTGTTGGAGTTAATGCCGTTGCGGTTGGTAAGGCAACTGTTGAATATGACGATTCACGCTATACGGGTTCAACTACATTTGCGTCAGCGTCAGCGGCACGGACTGCAATCAACACAGCCAGCAACTGGACGGGCAGCGATACCGACACCACAAATTTCAGTGGGACATTTACCATCGGTGCAGCAAACCCTGCTGTAAACTTATCAGTCAGCACTAACACAGGTTCTGAAGCGGGGCAAACGGTTATCACTGTAACGGCAACCGCTTCTAGTGCTGTTTCTGGCGATCAAACCGTGAACTTGGGCGTGACCGGAACGGGAATTACAGCGGGCGATTACACCCTCAGCAATACCGCGATTACGATTCCTAACGGGGCGACGAGCGGTTCTATTACCTTCACGGTTGTCGATGATACCCAGTTTGAAGGGACTGAGACAGCCATACTGACAATCAGCAGTCCTTCCGCTGGAATCACTCTGGGTGGCACGACTTCTCAGAACATTACGATCGCCGATAACGATCTGGCTCCGACTCCCAGCGTCAATTTGTCGGTCAGCGCCACGACTGGTTCTGAAGCGGGTACCACAGCAATCACTTTGACTGCCACCGCTTCTAGCTCAGTTACGGGCGACCAGACGGTGAACCTCAACGTAGGTGGAACGAACATTACGGCGGGTGACTACACCCTCAGCGATAGCGTCATCACCATTCCCAACGGAGCAACCAGTGGTTCTGTCACCTTCACGATTGTAGACGATACCCTAATTGAAGGCACTGAAATCGCCAGCTTGAGCTTGAGCAATCCTTCGGCTGGAATTGCCCTGGGCAACACGACGAACCAAAGCATCTCCATTGTGGATAATGATGGCAACGCCAGCCTGGTTACGACCCTCACCATTTCTGGCAGTGCGACGGACTTGTACCCTACCAATGGCGGCAGTGGGGGAGCGAATATCAACCGTCTAGGTGGCTTTGGCTCTGACTTCTTCTACGACTACCGCACAGGGTCTTACTATGGGCTTGCCGATCGTGGACCGGGTGGTGGCACGATTCCTTACCAGACGCGAGTAGAAAAAATTGCTTTGACCGTTGATCCAACTTCAGGTGCAGCGTCTGGTTTTCAGGTAGTACAAACCATTGCCTTCTACATTCCAGCCGGGACGACGCTGAATGGTGTTACCTACATCGCTGACACTCCATTTAATGGACTCAACTCCAAACTGCTCGCTGATGGTGGCAATGGCAGCCTGCTTGCTGAAAGCCAAGATCCAGAAGGATTTGTGGTTGGGGCAAATGGGAACTTCTTTGTTTCCGATGAGTACGGACCTTCGATCTACGAATTTGATCCCACTGGCAAATTTATCCGGGCACTCACGCCGCCTGCAAATGTGCTGCCGAAGGTGAATGGCGTTCCCTACTATGCGGGAGATGTCTCCTCAACGACGGGTCGCCAAGACAACCGGGGCTATGAAGGATTGGCAATCAGCCCCGATGGCACGAAGCTATTTGCGGTGTTTCAAGATCCCCTGCAAGAAGAAGGATTGGGGGGTTCTAATCCGGGGCGCAACAGCCGCAACGTGCGAATTGTTCGTTATGACGTGGCAACGGGTCAGAGTGAAGCCCAGTTCATTTATCAGCTAGAGAGCCTGAGCGACATTAACGATCGCATTCCCGGAACGACCAATGATTTTAGTGCCACTGCTCAAGGTCGCAACATTGGCGTTAGTTCCCTGACTGCCATCAACAATAATGAACTGCTAGTGCTGGAGCGGGATAACCGAGGTATCGGAGTCGATTCAGCTAGCAACCTGCCGATCGGCAGCAAGCGCGTTTACAAAATCGACCTGACAGGAGCCACCGATGTTAGCGGAATCTCTCTAGTAGGCACCAATGCTCTGCCTGCAAATGTCACTCCGGTAGGCAAGTCCCTGTTTCTAGACATTGCTAGCGCGATTCAAGGGGCAGGTCAGACCATACCAGAAAAGATTGAAGGCTTGGCGATCGGTCCTCAGTTAGCAGATGGCTCCTTCGCTCTACTAGTGGCGACCGACAACGACTTCAGCGTCACCCAAAACGGCAGCGGTACTCAGCTTGACGTGTATACGGATGGGACGCAACAGGCGATCGACTCCGCTCCTCCTGCTTCCGGGGTAACCTTGCTGCCCAGCTATGTTTACTCCTTTAAAACTCAGGCAGGCGCGCTGAATGTCACACCTATCTTCGATTTCAGCACGGGTAACTACAGCGTCGTCGAGGGCAATACTCCAGGCTTTTCCACGAACGCAACGGTGCGGGTGACTCGTCGGGGGGATTTGACCAGAACAGATACCGTGCAACTGCAACTGAGTGACGGCACCGCAACGGGCGGTAGTGCAACGCCCCCGGCAGATTATAACAACGCTCCAATCGCTGTGACGTTTAATCCAGGTGAGTCATTCAAAGATGTCCAGATTCCTGTAGCGGGAGATTTCACACTAGAAAGTGATGAAACCGTCAATCTGAGGCTGGTCAATTCCAGTGCGGGTACGGTGATTGGCACCAAACAGCCCAACGCGATCTTGACGATCGCTAATGATGATGTGCCGCCCAGTGCTTACATTCACGACATTCAAGGTGCAGCACATCGTTCTCCCCTGGAAAGTCAGACGGTCACCAACGTACCGGGAATTGTCACTGCTGTTGCCAGCAACGGTTTCTATCTGCAAGACCCCAACCCGGATAACGACGATCGCACCTCAGAGGGTATCTTCGTCTTTACCAGTTCTGCGCCAACGGTTGCTATAGGCGATTCTGTTCAGGTCAGCGGCAAGGTTTCCGAGTTCCGCCCCGGCAACAATGCCAACAACTTGACGACCACTGAGATTATCAGTCCCACTATTAACAAGATATCGTCGGGTAATGCGCTGCCTGCCGCGATCGTTCTGGGCAACGGTGGTCGTACCATTCCCAATACGGTCATTGAAAATGATGCCACTAACGTTGAAAGCAACGGCCTCTTTGATCCGGCTCAGGATGGCATCGACTTTTATGAGAGCCTGGAAGGGATGCTGGTGCAGATCAACAATCCCGTTGCCACCAGCAGAACTAACGATTTTGGCGAAGTTTGGGTACTGGCAGACAACGGAGCCAATGCCACCAGCAGAACCGCACGGGGCGGCAGTTTAATCAACGCGACTGACTTCAACCCAGAGCGGATTCAAATTGATGACAGTCTGGTTAGCGGCGGCACACCCAAGGTCAGTGTGGGCGCGCAACTCGGCACGATCGTCGGTGTAGTGGACTACAACTTCAACAGCTACGAAGTGTTGCCCACAACGGCTCCGACGGTGATCACGCCCAGTGCTCTGACCAGAGAAGTCACCAATCTGGCTGCCACAACCAATCAACTCACGGTTGCCACCTTTAACGTGCAAAACCTCGACATAGGTGATGGCGCAACCAAGTTCAGCAACCTGGCTGACCGAATTGTCAACAACCTGAAATCGCCCGATATCATCGTGGTAGAGGAAATGCAGGACAACAACGGTCCGACCAATAACGGTGTGGTCGATGCCAGCACGACGTATCAGACCTTGATCAATGCGATCGCCGCCGCAGGAGGACCCACCTACCAATACCGCCAGATCGATCCGGTGAATAACCAGGATGGCGGCGAACCCGGTGGCAATATTCGTCAGGGCTTCTTGTTCAATCCCAACCGGACTCAGTTTGTCGATCGCCCCGGTGGTGGCTCGACCACCAACACCACAGTCACGAATGTCAATGGTGTTCCTACCCTGTCTACCAGCCCCGGACGCGTTGTGGACACCAATCCTGGTGAAGCAGATACCTTCCCTGGTGATGACTTTGCCAGCAGCCGCAAACCGTTGGTCGGTGAGTTTACCTTCAACGGACAGACCGTCTTTGTCGTAGGTAATCACTTCAACTCTAAAGGTGGCGATCAACCGCTATATGGTCCTAACCAGCCGCCAACCCTATCATCAGCAAATCAACGCATCCAGCAGGCGACGCAAGTCAAGAACTTTGTTCAGAGTATTCTGGCGATCGACCCCAACGCCAACGTGGTGGTTGCCGGGGACTTGAACGACTTCGAGTTCTCCAATCCACTCAACATTCTCAAAAGCGGCGGACTCAGTGCGCTGATTGAGACGTTGCCTGCCAATGAGCGCTACACCTACAACTTTGAAGGCAACGCTCAAACGCTGGATCACATTCTGGCAAGCAACAGTCTGCTTGGCAAGCTTGATGGGTTTGACGTGGTTCACATCAACTCAGAGTTTTCTGACCAAGTGAGCGACCATGACCCCAGTGTGGCGCGGTTTAACCTGGCTCCGTTGAATATTCCGCCTGTCGCAACCAGCGACACCGCAGCTACCAATGAAGATACATCGGTCAGCATCAATGTCCTGACCAATGACATAGATACCAATGGTGATGTTCTACAGATTACGGCGATCGCAACCACTCCTGGTAATGGTACTGCGGTGATCAATGACAACGGCACACCCAGTAACTTTGCAGATGACTTTATCGTCTACACGCCTAATGCCAACTACAATGGGAGCGACAGCTTTGCCTACACCATCAGCGATGGCAAAGGTGGTACAGCGACGGCAGCAGTCAGCCTAACGATCAATCCGGTCAACGATCCGGCGACGATCGCGGGCACCGCAACGGCAACAGTTACGGAAGACACCACGGTTGATGGCAACGGCAAACTCACTGCTATTGGTGCGCTCACCATCACCGATGTAGATACCGGGGAAAGCAAATTCAACACTACGGTTACCAGTGCAAACAGTAATCTGGGCAGTCTTAGCGTTACCGAAGCGGGAGCCTTTAGCTATAGCGTTAGTAACAGTGCGGTGCAGTATCTGGGTGCGGGTCAGACCAAAACCGAGACCTTTACGGTCAAGTCTCTTGATGGCACAGCGTCGCAGGATATTACTGTGACGATCGCTGGCGTTAACGACACCCCTGTGATCAGTATTGCGGTGACAGCCACTAAAACAGAAGATGATGCGCTCTTCACGGTCAATCTGCTAGCGAATGCGACGGATGTCGATATCAGCGACACGCTGAATGTTGCGAACTTCACGCTCGTGAGTGGCAATGCCGCAGGCGTGACAGTGAATGGCAATAGTCTGAGCATTAATCCCAATGCCTACAACAGTCTGGCAGTGGGTCAAACAAACGCGATTCAATACAGCTACAGCGTCAGCGATGGCAAGGGCGGCAATGCGTCGCAGAGCGCAACGATTACGATTCAGGGATTGAATGATGCTCCCTTGTCCGTCGTTGATAATGTCACCACCACCGAAAAGAGCAGTATCACCTTTAACGTACTGACCAATGACTCCGATCCCGACACTGGCGATCGCATTAGCCTGACAGGGTTCAATTTTAGCGGACTGAAGGGAACCGCTAGCTTTAGTTCCAATGGGTCGATTACCTACAACCCCGGCATCGTGTTCAAATCTATGGGAGCGGGTCAGAGTGCGATCGACAGCTTGACCTACACCATCACCGATACTCAGGGTGCCAGCAGCACCGGAACCGCCAACATCACGGTCACCGGACTCAATGATGCCCCCGGACTGAACCTCAACCTGGTGCAAAACCTATCTGCGATTCTAGAAGACCCCACCACCAATAACGGTGTACAGGTTCTCACCTTCACTGGCAGCGCCATCACCGATCCAGACGCGAATGCTCTCAAGGGCATTGCTGTTACTAAAACGGTTGGGAATGGCTGGCAGTATTCGACTGACAGTGGCACAAACTGGACTGGCTTTGGCAGCGTCAGCAACACTACTGCTCTGCTGCTGTCTGCCGATACCCTGGTGCGCTATAACCCGGCACTCAACTTTAATGGTGACGTTAACCTCACCTATCGAGCTTGGGATCAAGCCAGTGGTACCGTGGGTGGCAAAGTCAGCACTAGCACCAATGGTGGAGCCACAGCCTTTAGCACTCAAACGGCAACGTCTTCACTCACCGTGCAGGCGGTAGACGATGCCCCGGTCAACAAACTTCCAGCTTCCGCCAGTGTCACCCAGGGTTCTAGCCTCACCTTCGCTAGCTCAATCTCTGTGAGCGATGTCGATGCGGGCAATGATCCGATTAAAGTCACGATCGGAGTCAATAAGGGAGGCTTTAGCCTCAGTGGTGTCAGCGGCTTGAGCTTCTCTGAAGGAGATGGACTTGATGATACCAGCATGACCTTCATGGGCACGCTGACCGCTATCAACACCGCGCTCAAAGGCTCGAAGTACACCCCAGACTTCCCTGCGGTTTTCCAAGGTTCGGCAACGCTAACGATTACCAGCGATGACTTGGGGAACAACGGACAGATTCTCGGTGCAACTAGCACCACTAATACCCTGTCGATTATGGTCAACAAAGGCAAAGTCATCAACGGTACCACTGCCAATAACACACTCAACGGTACGTCAGGTGCTGACTTTATCAGCGGTCTTGCTGGTAATGACGTGCTCTATGGCAACGGTGGTAGCGATATCCTACTAGGTGGGGACGGTAACGATACGATCTACGTCGGTGCGGGCAGTGCCTGGATTGACGGTGGATTGGGTAACGATACGATCTATCTGGGTGGTGGCAACGATACAATCGTGCTGGCACGCGGGAATGGTACCGATACCGTCTACAACTATCCCGCAGGCTCAACCCGCTTTAACTTGTCGGCAGGGTTGACGTTCAACGATTTGACGATCGCTCAGGACGGCAACAATACGCTAATTAGTGCAGGTACTGAGCGACTGGCTTCTCTAGTCGGAGTCCAAGCCAGTAGCCTTACTGCCAGCCGCTTTTAGGTGGGTCTGAGATAGGAGATCTACGATTGAGACCGTGCCACATCCCATCTGGAAGTGAACTAACTCAGATCTTGCCCCAGTCTATTCGCTGCGGTTCTGTTCCGCCCGTGAATGGAATTCCGGGCTAGCCTTGCAAAGTCCGTTGAAACGGACTGAACCTCAAACCCTCTTTCAGTCCCTTGAGTAGACTTCGCACCGTTAGACCGTGATTTTCAATCGCGGACGGGTGAATGCCAGAAACGAGAGAGGTTTAGTTCAGGTGCAAGATCTCAGCTAATGCGTGTTTTGTGGTGGATCTCCTCATCTAATCTGTAACCTACGGCGATCGACTATCCGACCCTGGCGCATCTCAGTTATGCAACAGGTGTAGTGAATATTTCCACGGTTTTTGAGCCGTTTGATCAGGGTTGAGCCTACAGGCTCAACCCGTTGCTTAATCACACTTTAAGAGGTAGTTCAAGAAAGTTTATTAAATTCAGTTATTTTTCAATTGCCAAAAATCTATCTTAGGGTATACTTCATGAAATCTTAACCCCCCCTTAGGGAAGAGATGGCACCCATTGGAGATAGATGCAGTGCAACAACAAAGTAACTACCCAGAACTTGAAACTGATCTGAGTCGATTAACCAGTGCTTTAGCAACTCGCAATACCACGATCGGCAAAGAGGTGATTGCCAGCCTGAGAAGTCGGTTGACTTTGCGAGACGTAGCCGGAATGGTAATCGTCAGCCTCGAACGCCTCGTCTGGCAAGACCCGTTGGCATTTTGCTGGGCAGTCGAGAATATCGTTCCTGGTTATGTGATCAGAGAAATCAGAAGAATCACCTCTATCACTGTCTACAAAAGCCTTATTGATCGGGGTTTAGACCCGGGGCAAGACTTTAGCATGGATGCCAAGGGAAATATTTTGTTCGCTGATCGAGCAAAAACTGCCGTTTTCAGCTAATTTAGAAATGCTTACGCTTGTGTAGAAATCTATTCAGCTTGGGCAACTTAGTTAGTAGGGTGCAACGTGACTCGCCATAAGCGATTTCACGACTTCAATCAAACACCTCACTGTAGTTACCATGCTGGATTTCACTGTTGCCATCCGCACGTTTAATGGGGCAAAGCGTCTTCCCCTCATCCTTGATCGGCTACGGTCTCAAACTCAGACTGAGCCGATCACTTGGGAAGTACTTGTAGTTGACAACAATAGCACTGACGAGACTGCACGAGTGATACAGAGCTATCAAGACAATTGGATAGAGTCTTGTCCATTACGCTATGTGTTTGAACCTCAGCAAGGAGCCGCGATCGCTCGTCGCCGCGCCATTCAAGAAGCCAATGGTAGCCTCATTGGTTTTTTAGACGACGACAATTTGCCCTTTGAAGATTGGGTGGTTTCCGCAGTTGTTTTTGGACAAGCCAACCCCAAAACTGGGGCATTTGGCAGCCGGATTCATGGTGTTTTTGAAGTAGAAGTCCCGAAGAACTTTGAGAAAATTTCGGAATATCTGGCAATTAAAGGAACCACTCAACAGTATTGTTACAACACGTATCAAAAAGGTTTGCCTGCTGGAGCAGGGCTTGTTGTGCGGCGGCAGGCATGGCTAGAGAGCGTTCCAACTCATCTCGTTCTTCAGGGTCCAACGGGCGATCAGATACCGACAAAGAGTGAAGAGATTGAGGCTTTATTCCACCTCCGCCGAGCAGGGTGGGAAGTCTGGCATTACCCAACGATGCAAATTGAGCACCAAATCCCCGAACAGCGTTTAAAGAGAGATTATCTGCTTAATTTCTTTCGCACATTAGGTCTAAGCCGCTACCCCTTGAGAATGCTCCACTTTACTCCCTGGCAACGCCCTATAATGACGATCGTGTATTTAGTCAGTGACATCTGCAAAATTGCTAGCTTCTTTATTCGTCACCACAAAAGACTTAAGACTGATGTAGTTGCCGCTTGTGAGATGCAGGCTTTAATCGGTAGTTTGTTTAGCCCTTTCTATCTATTTAAGAAAAGTCTGTTGATAGACAAACATCAACTCCAGCCAATTGCAAAAACGAAGTCTTGCCTTAATTAATCAGTCTTTCTCAAACAGTTTAGTTTTTAATTTTACTTGTAAACAATGCTAGATATTACAGTGGCTATTTGTAGCTATAACGGAGCTAATCGGATTAAGCAAATATTAGAACGACTACGCTCGCAGATCAATCTCAAAGGCATTAGTTGGGAGATTGTGATCGTTGATAACAATAGCACTGACCACATCAAACAAGTCGTCGATGATTATCAAACCAGCTGCGTATCTGCAACAACACTTCGCTATTTGTTTGAGCCTCAGCAGGGAATCGCTTTTGCGAGACTTCGGGCAGTTCAAGAAGCAAAAGGTGATCTCGTTGGCTTTCTCGATGATGACACTCTCCCAGATGAAAACTGGGTTGCAAATGTTTACGAATTTGCTCAAATCCACCCGCAAGCAGGAGCGTATGGAGGGCAAATTCATGGCGACTTTGAAATCGAACCTTCCCCTGAATTTAAGCGAATCGCAATTTTCTTAGCGATCGTCGAGCGGGGCTCAACCCCTCACCTTTACACCAAAGTTCTTCCCCCCGGAGCAGGGCTTGTCGTGCGGCGGCAAGCATGGCTAGAGAGCGTTCCCAAAAAGCCCTTTTTGTCAGGACGCACTCCTCAATCAATGTTAACGAGCGAAGATATTGCAGCGATCGTTCACATTCAAAAAGCAGGCTGGGAAATTTGGTATAACCCAGAACAGCATCTCTACCATCAAATTCCTGCATGGCGGTTGGAGCGCACTTATCTTCTTAGTTTAGTGCGAGGAATTGGATTAGCCAGACATCATATTCGCATGATGCGCCTCAGTGCTTGGCAACGTCCTCTAGCTTTTCCGGCTTATCTCACTAATGATTTTATCAAAGCAGTTTCTTATTTCATCACGCATCGGAAATCACTCAAAAAAGATTTGCCCAACGCGTGCCAGATGGAGCTATTAATCAGTAGCTTAATCAGCCCATTTTATCTTTGGAGTCATCGCCTAGATTTAAATAAATAAGATGAAGCTATTGATTCAGCACACTCATCGCAGAGATGAAATCTCTGGTGTTTTAACCTATATTTCCTCAATTCAGAAAGAGCTGGACTTGAGAGGGATTGAAACTAAAGTAATTTCGACGACTGAGAATTCGTTTCAGCAGTGGGTCAGTGCTATTATTTGGGCTGACATCATTCACATGAATTCTAATCATTTATTTTTTGCGTGTTTATGCAAAATCCTTGCCAAAAAAATTCTAATTAAATATCATTATTTATTCTACTCATCAATTCATTTTACTTATCAAGCAATGCCCTTGTTAAAAAGGTTAGAGGCAGAGTTTGTTCACTCATTACCTAAGTCTAACTATCCTCTAAAATGGAAGCTGCATACAGTCGTAAAAATCGCTAAGCTAGCGACTCGCTTTTTAACGGCATTGGTTGTTGATCGTCACACGGCTTGTAGTCAATTTTTGGCAGATTCCCACAGCTTCCCGTGGAAAGTGGAAACTTTATATAATCCTATTCAGACTCAGGAGCGAGATGCTCAAAAAACAGTCGATGAACTGTCTAATCCGTATTCATTTGTTTATGTCGGTCGGCTCAACTCAGATAAAGGAGTTGATTTACTTTTAAAAGCGACTCAACTGCTGCAATCCGAAAACGAAGACTTTCGCGTGTTGGTTATTGGAGATGGCGGTGAATTGAAAGCACTGCAAGCCTTATCAGCAAAACTCAATATTTCAGATTGCGTCGAGTTTTTGGGGAACTATTCTCACTCAGAAATACTACCAATTGTCCGGTCAGCGCTTGCCCTCGTCGCGCCCTCTCGCTGGCAAGAACCCGCAGGCTATGTTGTGCTCGAAGCCTCTAGCGTGGCGACCTGTTCGATCGCTGCTAATGTTGGCGGTTTACCAGAAATGGCAGGATCGCATACGTTGCTGTTTGAACAAGAAAATGTCGAAGAATTAGCAGCAGCTATGAGGAGTTGTCTAAATCATCCTCAAGATGCAATCGAACGCGGCAAACGAGCAAACGAATATGTTAGGGAGAAGTTTTCTCCTGCTCAAACCGTTGACCAACTCATCCAAATCTATCAAGAACTTAGATCAGGTTTCAAAGTTTAAGTCGTCACCTGCTGACGGCTACTACGTCCATCACTCGCTGTATATCGAGTAAGAAAATTGCTAGCGTCGCCTTGCCTTGAGGCAATACAGCAACCCGACTCGCGATATTTAAGGGATGCCCATTCCGGTAAGGTTCCGGCAATTTGCGAATCATGTTGAGAGGGAGATCCACAAGATCGGGTGGTGTGTCTACTCGAATGGCGCAATATTCGTCTTGAGACGATCGGGTCACCACCAAAAATTGCTGATGGCTAGCTACTGGATTTGCCTGCTTTAATGCTAGATGCGGATACAGATTTAGCACTGCGATCGCGTGGCTGCCTAGATGAATTAGTTCCATCGTGCTCGATGAATCGCGCAATTTAACAGGACAGTTCACCACGCGCAACACACCGTCCATTGGCAAGGCGAGGCGATAACCTGCAATCTCAAACGAGATTGCCCTCAAAGAAGAGGTGGTTTCTTTAACTTTCTCGATCGGGGAAGATAACACACTCGCTGAACCTAAACCCATATCAATCTCCAAAAAATTCGGTGCAGGACAAAAACACGGTTAAACCTTAAGTTCAGAATGCCCGAACTTTGACTTCCTTCTTCGCGATCAGCTCAGATGCCTTCTCTAAAAGCATCTCTTCGACATAGGGTTTTGTCAGATAGGCAGTCGCTCCTAATTGCATCGCTAGCTGCTGATGTTTTTCGTTGCTGCGCGAGGTCAACATCACGACGGGAACCTGAACCAGGGCTGGCTCCTGTCGGTAGCGCATCAAAAACTCAAATCCATTTAACCGAGGCATTTCGACATCACATGTGATCAGGTGAAGAGCAGGGTGTTTTTGCAGTTGAGCGATCGCCTCTAGCCCATCCTGTGCCTGTAACACTCGATATCCAGCGCTCTGCAAGGTCAGTGTAAGCATTTGGCGCACGGTGACTGAGTCATCGACCACCAAGATAGTCTTTTGCACCGGGGCAGCAGACCGCGCAGACTCAACAGGCGGTATTGAGGCGTCTGAAGCAGTCTCAGACGCTAAATTGATGTCGTCTTGCTCATCCACTGATGGAGTCATGTTGCTGCCTTGTTGAACCAACATGACTCCATCAATCACCAGCATCAATTGCCCATCGCCTAAGATGCTGCAGCCGTAAACATAAGGCGGAGGAGCGATCGCTGTTCCCATCGGTTGAATGACTAATTCTTGCTCACCCAGGATGCGATCGACTTCCACTCCAATCAGCCCAGCTTGTCGCCGAATCAGTAGGATGGGAGCAGCATCGGCAGTTAGCACTGAGGAAAACTTATTCTGAAGGGTGTCTTTGAGCGTAGAAGGACAAGCTGTCGCGTAGTGAACTAAATGAGAGAGTGTATACAGGGGAATCGGTTGTTCAGTTCCGCCTCGATTCCAGTGTAAGACTCGCTTACCCGCCACTGTTTCAGCCTGTCCGACTTGAGGAGCCAAGATCTTTTCGACTTCATCCGACAATAGGGCGTAGACTGTTTCCCCAGCTTGGCAAACGAGGAGCCGAGCGCTCATCAGCGTTAGTGGTAGCTGCAATGAAAATGTGGTGCCTTGATTCAGCTCTGAATGAACACTAACATTACCTTTGAGAGAATGTAGCTGCGACTTTACGACATCTAGCCCAACGCCACGCCCAGACAGATCGCTGACCTGAGCAGCAGTTGAAAACCCTGGTTCAAATAATAGATTCAGCAGCTCTATTTTTGAGGAGTGCTCTACTTGGTCAGACGATAGTCGCTGAAGCTCATATCCTCGCTGGCAAATCTTCTTTAAGTCCAAACCGCGTCCGTCATCACTGATATTAATAATGGTGCGGTTTCCCTGCTGATAAGCATGAATCGCGATTTTCCCAATTGCTGACTTTCCAGTCTGAAGGCGATTTTCGCTTGATTCAATGCCATGATCAAATGCATTGCGAATCAGATGTAGTAGGGGATCGTAGAGCTTTTCAGCCACCGCTTTGTCAACCAAAACGTGCGTTCCTTTAAGCTCTAGGTGAATGGTTTTTCCATGAGTTTCGATGAGCTGCTGCAATACACGAGGAAACCGATTGAGAACTGTGCCAATGGGCACCATTCGCACTGCCATTAAGTCATCGCGAACATTGGCGATTAATCGCCCTTGCTTTTTAAGACTTTGGCTTGCTTCTCTTGCCAATAGCTCGATCGCTTCAGCACTATTTTCTAATTGCCCTAGTTCTTCAAGTGCAGAGTTTGACAATACCTGCAATTCACTGTGATGATCGAGTTCTAAGCTGTCAAATTTTGCTTTTAGCTCAGTGCTTTTTGTGATCAGTCCACTAACCTCTCCTGTCTGCCCTCTCTCAGGCGCAATCAACATTTGGTCAGACCAATCCCGTAGCTCAGTCATGGTCTGCTGATGTTGCCTCAATCCGTTAAGCAACTCCTGAATCATGGCTTGCAAGCGATCGTCTTGCAATGCTTGCCGATTTTGGTTGATCAGCAACTCACTCGTTGAGTAATTCAATGAGTCTAAGTGTTCTAAATCTACTCGGATTGTTGCCGAATGAGGGATCGTTGCTTGTGGCTGCGAAGACGGCTCGATCGTTAGACTCTGCTGAGGCGGGTTGTCAGAGACCGCAAGAGGGTCACTTGCTGAATCGACCAATCCGGGCAATTTCTCCCAAGGTTCATCCCACAATTCAAACTCAGCATTAGAATCCTCTAAGAAATTAGAGCCTTGAATCTCTGATTGATTGATTTCAACAGGTTCAAGCTGATTTGCAAGCTCCTCAAGTGAGTTAAGTGAGAATGTTTCCTCAAGGGTCTCCTGCATTTCAGATGTAACTGGCTGTTTGAGAGCTGTCTTTGAGATCACAGGAGAGTTAGCCTTGGGCAATACTCGCTGAGCAGAACTCGGTTTCTTCCAAACGGGACGGTTGAGAAAAGCAACGAGTTGATTCCAGGATTTTGTTAAATCATGACTAAACAACCCACTCTTCGCGTTTGGGTTGCGCTGACGAGAAGAACCTGTCACTTGAGCAGGCTTTGGTTGCTTGACGAATTGTTTGAGCGCTTCGGAGGGTTCACCCCCACGGGAACGATCGCCATTCAGCACCGCACTCTGCCCCTGTCGAAAATCGGCGATCGCTGCGTGCGCGATCGCCCTTACTTGATCAGGATTCACTTCTAAGGCAGTTAGCGTGGTTTGCGCGATCGCCCCGAACCCTGTTAGGTTCAGTGACTCTGCCAATCCGATAAAGACTTCTGCTTGAGTTTGCAAAACTTGAGCAACCAGAGTGATATCTGATTCAGCAAGCGCAGTTGAGAGTTGTTCTAGTCGTTCAAACACTCCAGTCTCAAAAATGGACTGAGTAATATCAAACCCCAACTCAGCCGACGAGGGAATCGTGGCACCCGGATCAAAGTGATCTCCTAATTTTTGTTGAAGTTGAGCGAAGATCGTCGCGGCTCGTTCTAGCACTTCGTCATCCTTGCTTTCTAGCCCTGCAAGCACTGATGTTATCGGCGATCGTAGACACTCATATCCTTCAAACAGCAACGCTTCTAGTTCTGCATCAATCTCCACTTCTGGCTTATAGAACGCTTTGAATACATCCTCCAACGTGTGAGCCATCGTTTTCATGCTCTCAAAACCAACGCTGGCTGCTGCACCTTTGATCGTATGGGCTGCACGCATTAGACTATGCACCTTGGCAGGGCTGCGTTCTGATTTGAGGCTCAACAAATCTTGCTCCATTCCCTGCAACAGGTCTTGGGCTTCTGTCAAGAAATAGGAATACGTCTGTTCGCGGAGGGTTAGGGGAGTCGCCATAAGAAAATTTTGAGTTTAAGAAGAACTAGCCTTAGTTAATTCTGAAGATGAGTGCTTAGGGACTATCTGCAACTGAATCGACCTCGTTGATATCTCCCTGAATTCCCCTTAAACAGGGAACTTTGAATCAATTTCTCCCCCTCTTTAAGGGAATTGGGGGAATCTCCGAGAGTTTGCAAATCCGCTTTGGACAGCCTCTAAGCACTCACGATCGAGCATTGCTGAATTGTTCTATGAAACACAGATGTTGCCCTCACCCTAGCCCTCTCCCGCAGGAGAGGGAACAAGATTTCTAGCTCCCCTCTCCTGCGGGAGAGGGGTTGGGGGTGAGGGCAGCTTATATCTGTATTCGGCACCAGCTAAGATCGTTAGCTGACTTTGAACTGTCCTACGCTGGTTTGCAACTGCTGTGCTGTAACCATCAGATCTTGGAACGAGGTAGAAATCTGACTAGACTGTGCAGAGTTTTTATTAGCAAGGGTCGCCACATCAGTCATCGCTTGAGTGACTAAATGGGATTGCTGCGTTTGCGCTGACGTTGCTTGGGTGATGCCTTGAACGAGTTGACTGATTTTTGCAGTTGCCGCCACAATTTCATTCAACTGCTGACGAGTATCATTCACCAAGTTTGTGCCTCCTACCACTTGCTGAATCCCCACATCCATTGCAGTAGATACCGCGCTCGTCTCACTTTGAATGTCTTGCACCAGTTTCTCAATCTCTCTCGTTGCATCTGCAGATTGGCGCGCCAGCGATCGGACTTCATCTGCCACCACACTAAATCCACGTCCATATTCTCCCGCACGAGTTGCCTCGATCGACGCATTGAGCGCCAGCAGTTGCGTTTGAGTTGTGAAATTACCAATCAGGCTGACCACTTTTGAGATCTTCTGGGAGGATTCACTCAATCGTTTAATCTTCTTACTGGTTTCTGCCACGGTTTCTCGAATCACGAGAATGCTGTCTACTGTGCGGTTCATCGCTGCATCTCCAGCCCGTACCGTTTGATTGGCTTGCTGAACGGCAATTTCTACCTGTTGGGCGTTGTTGGCAACTGCTTGCGTCGAAACCACCATTCCCTGAATCTGATCGAGTGCTCGGGTGACTTCGTGGAGTTGTTCTTCAGCTTGATGAGAGAGTTTCCCGATCGCGACTCCACTGTTTTGCGAGGTTTCAGTCATCTTGCCTGCCACTGACTGCACCTGAGACACAATTTTGCGTAGACTCTGAATTGTGTTGTTGTAAGCATCGGCGATCGTGCCCACTTCATCTTCAGTAATAGGAACTCGAACCGTTAAATCTCCAGAGAAAACAGGTTGCACCGCCGCAAGTAGCTGAATCACTCGTTGTTGTAGTTGCTCCTTGGCAGCTTTTTCTCGCGCCGCCGCAGTCGTCAATTGCTCAGATTGAACGCGCAACTGCTCTAGAGCGTTAACTTGCTCTAATGCCACACCGACCTGACCTGCAAGCTGGTTGAGCAGCGTTACATCTGCTGCTTCCCAATAGCGCGGTCCAGAGTTTTGGTAGACTGCCAGAATTCCCCAGAGTTGTTGTCCAACAAAAATAGGAACTAGCACATAGGCTCTTGCCTGAAACTGTTCTAAAAGCCCGACGTGGCAAGGGTCATGCCCTGCGGTGTAGATGTCATCAACAGCTAGACTTTCTTTGTTGCGATAACGTCCGCCCTGAGTTTCCACTAGATTGGTGTCTCTAATCCCGCTTCCAGCTTCAGTTCCGACCAGCTTCACCCAGCCGTTCGCCACTGACTCTGCCACAAAGTCACCGCTCCAGTCTGGGCAAAAACGGTAGAGCGCGACTCGATCGGTTTTGAGCAATTGTCGAATCTCTTGCGTGATCACCATGAAGATCGAGTTGATGTCGATCGATTTCCGCGTAATGTCCATCGATTGCCGCGTGATGTCGATCGATTGCCGGATTCGCTCACTGACTCTCAGCAGAATTTTTTCGCGATCGGCTTGCTGTTGGGTTTGCGCGACCAGTTCGACTTGCTGAAGTCCGATGCCTAGCTGAAGCGAGATTTGATTCAACAGAGTCGCCTCTGATGGCAGCCAGCGGCGCGGACCTGAGTTTTGATAACACGCCAACAAGCCCCACACCTTCGCACCTTGAAAGATTGGCACGATCAAATAAGCTCTCGCCTGAAACTTCTGAAGCAGATCTAAATAGCAGGATGAGAAATTCATCTTGTAGATGTCATCAACCTGCGAAACTCTAGAGCCTTTGGTATATTTCCCGCCACTGGTGTCTTGCAAATAAGTGTCGGTGAGAGCCGCACTGCCCTGAATCAATCCTCCGATCGTGCAATTTGGCTCGTCAGTCGCCTTTCCTTTTAAGTCGGGTTCAACCAGTTGCCTCTGCACTAACATTGACCAACCTTCAGCCACCGATTCTGCGACAAACTCGCCGCTCCAATCAGGGTTGAAGCGATAGATTGCAACCCGATCAGCGTTGGTCAGTTGACGGACATCTTCAGTCGTGGTTCTGAGAATGGCGGTTACGTTTAGAGACTTACGGATATTGTCAAGAATGCGATTGACGTATCGATCTCGCTCCGTTTGCTCTCGGATTTGACTCAACAACTCAGCTTGTTGCACAGGTAAGCCCAATTGAGACCCAATTTGAGCTAACAGGTTGGCTTCGGATGCGTCCCAGTGACGAGTACCAGAGTTTTGGTAGGCAGCCAATAAGCCCCAGAGTTTCTCGCCAGTAAATACTGGAACAATCATATACGCTTTGACCTCAAATTGCTCTAGCATTTCGATATGACATTGGTAGTGCCCTACCGTGTAGATGTCATCAACCGCAAACGTTTCATTGTTGCGATAGCGTCCGCCCTGCGTTTCTTGCAAATGAGAGTCTTCCCACGCGGTTTTGATGCCCGGTCCCACCAATTTTACCCAACCTGCTGCGACCGATTCTGCAATAAACTCGCCGCTCCAATCTTCATTAAAGCGATAAACTGCCACCCGATCAACTTTCAGCAGTTGACGCACTTCTTGAGTCGTTGTTCTCAAGATTGTAGTAATGTCCATTGATTGACGAATGCGATCGGCAATGTTAGTGATCACTCGCTTCCGGTCTTCTAGAAGCTTGGCATTTTTGACCGACTCAGCCAATTGCAGCGCTGCTCCAAATTGTCCTCCAATCTGAGCCAGGAAGCTGACTTCTGATGATTCCCATTGACGAGCGCCAGAGTTTTGATAGGCAGCTAATAAGCCCCACAGTTTGCGTCCGATAAATACTGGAACAATCACATAAGCCTTTGCCTCAAACTGCTCTAGCAGCTCAATGTGGCAAGGTTGATGCCCAATAGTATAAATATCATTGACGGTAAAAGTTTCGTTGTTGCGATAGCGACCGCCCTGAGTCTCTTGCAGGTAGGTGTCTTCCAAGCCTGTTTTGATATCGGGTCCGACTAATCGAGTCCAACCTGTGGTTACAGACTCTGCAATGAATTCTCCGCTCCAATCGTCGTTAAAACGGAAGAGCGCCACCCGATCGGCTTTTAACAATTGCCGCACTTCTTGAGTGGCAGTTTTGAAGATGGTGTCAATATCCACCGATTGCCGAATGCGATCGATGACTTTAACCACTGCTTTTTCTTGATCGGACTGTTGTTGTAGCTTCAGATTAAACTCAGATTTCTGCAAGTTGGCTGCCAATTCTAATGAGAACTGACAGAGCAAATTAATCTCTGCTTCCTTCCAAGAGCGCTCTTTAGAGCACTGTTGCACCACCAACAAGCCCCAGAGGTGTCCTGAAACGACGATCGGAAGGCTCAGACTTGCTTTGACTTGCAGCTTTTCTAATAGCTGTTGCTGATAAGGAGACACTTCAATGCGGTGCGTGTCTTCAATGGCAACCACTTGTTGGGTCATGTAGTCTTCGAGGCGATCGCACCCAAAACAAGTCGATGCTAATAGTTCTCCTAGAGCAGGTGTCCAGCCGCGCTTTAACGATTCTGCAATCACCTTGCCAGTGTTTTCTGAGCTAGGGCAATAAACGAGCACACGGTCTGCTTTCAGGGTGTCGCAAATGGATTTCACTGCAATGTCTAGCAGCGTCTCCATATCACTCGCTTGACGCATTTGAGCAGCAACTTCCCATAGATATCCTCGTTGATACCGTAGATATCTTGACGTTAGAGAATCGTTGGGTTCGGACTGTTTTGGCTGTGCAGCTGCATACTCTGCAACTTGACGAAAGAGATTTTGCACATGGGACTTTTCTAGTAACCCAGCCCGCTTTAGCTCTGATTTCAAACCTGTTAGCGCTGAAATAATTGGCTGAATTTCCCGCTTTGTTTCAGGAATCTCTTCTTTAGAATTAACATCATCATTCATTGACAAGGCAGATTCACTGTTTAAATCAGGTTCAGACTGCCGATTACTATAGCCAGCTTGAATAGTGCTCTTGCCATTGGGTTGTGGAGTGGACAGCAGCAATGAAAAATCTTCAAGCGTTGGCTCAGGCTGATGGAAGGAAGTCATAGAAATCTTCTCGGATAGGGGGTAGATAAACGGTTTTTTGGTTCAGTTCATGAATACGCAACTGAGGATCTTGCAGAATCGCGGCGACATCCAAAACCGTGCTGCGATCGTTCGCCAAATATCCTTTCATAAGCGGAGAAAGATGTGGCGAAAACAGACCAGGTGAGGGAGCATGGAGATGCTGCGAATCATGGTGCTCAATGTCATAGATTTCGGGAACTGCAAGTCCTAACCGCTGCCCCTGAATCTGAACGACGATCGCCATAAAAGCAGTGCAGCCGAAATCTGATTCGCCGATCTGAGCAAACCCAACTTGGCTTGCTAGGTCGGTTAACCACAGCACTTCTCCGCGCCAGTTATAGATACCTAGCACGCAAGCTGGCATATGAGGTACGGGTAACACCTCGGTTGCAGCAACGGTTAACACGGCTGTAATCTCATCGACTGCCAGCAAGGCGGTCTGGTCTGGGCAAAGCTGAAATCTCAGAAATTTTTGCCCTGCCTCTGGAGTTCCTGCTTCAACGAACAGCGCTTCAAGACTAGACAGTCCACTTTGGTATAGTTCTAGGGGTTCGATCGTTGCTGGACTGTCTAAAGCGGGACTGGATGATTCAACCATCGATCGCTCCATCACTTTATCAATTGGTGAATAGTGCTCAAGAAGACCGCTGGATCGACAGGTTTGGGAATGTAGGCATTTGCACCTAACAAGTTGCCCCACATTTTATCGACTTCAGTATCTTTGGTCGAACACATCACAACTGGAATTTGGCTGGTTTTGGGGTCAGCCTTTAACTCTCTGCACAGTTCAAACCCGCTTTGACCGGGCAAGATCACGTCTAACACGATCAGATCAGGAGTTTGGCTTGCTAATTTGACGTGTGCCTCTTCAACACTTTGAGCGCTGACTACCAATAGTCCTGCTTGCTTCAAATAGCTTGTTAAAAGCTGCATTTCAGTCACGCTGTCTTCAACTACTAAAACCGTACTCATGCCTTCTATGCCTCTATGGGGGATGTTGAATATTGGAGAGTTATCTACTCCCGAAGCGCTAAGTACTTTTGCACGATCGCTAATACTTTTTCGGCATCGACTGGCTTTGCTAGAAACCCGGAGGAACCGACCATCTTTGCACGCACCCGATCTATGATTCCGTCATTGCTCGTCAAAATCACGATCGGAATCGCTTTAAATTGCGAGATTCGTCGGATTTGGGCGCAGATCTCGTAGCCATTTGCAACAGGCATAACGAGATCTAAAAAAATCACCTTGGGTTTCTGCTCAATCAGCGTTGGCAGTGCCTGAATGGAATCTTGAATTCCAACAAAGCGATATCCAGCATCGGTGAGAATACGCTCCATAATTTGACATTCTCTCGGGCTGTCATCAATGCAAGCCACCATCGGCGCATCTGATTGGGCAGGTCTGGGAGGGATGGAAACTCCTCTAGGAGTCGAAAGGCTAGGAGTCGGCTGTGCAGAGATGGGAAGGGTCGATCGTGCACTCATTCCCGCGATCTCGAAGTCAGGAGCCTTGCTGAGCGCAACTAATCCTTTTCGATAGAGCGGCACCAGCACCCTGGTTAGCTGTAAGAGATCTTGCTTTGTTAACATTGCCAAGTCTCTGAGGCTGCGCTTGCCATCCACCAGCGACACCAGCATCTTGTAAGCCTTCTCAGAGGTGTGCTGTTGCAGTTGTTCGAGGTTGCGGAGTGACGGAGCCAGATTAGGGGAATGGTCTGCTAACCCTAACGCTCGCCAAGCATTCCAAACTTGCTGAATCTCGGGCAATAACTGTTCTGCATTGACTAGAGCGAGAGAGTTATCGAGCACGTCTTTTGAATCAGACTGAAACGAGACCGGTCGAGTCTCTTCTTGCTGAATAATGTCAAACAGCACCTCTGAAACCGTGCTGCGAGTCACGGCAACCGCTTGCTCGGCAGTGATTTGCTGGCGCTTGACCAAGGCTGACAGCGTATGGAAGTATTGACACGGCAAGTCATCCGTCGCTCTGATAGTGATCGTGCTGGGATTGACTTGAGGACAGTGCTGGGTCAGATAGCGATGCCAACGTCGTTTAGGGTGAGGTCCGCCCCCTGCCCAGATCAAGCGCCCTACGTATAAATAAAGGCTCCACTGCTGACTATTGGTTTTGACATCTAGCCGCCCTGTGAAGTGCATTCGACTGCGGATACCCAACAAACCACTTGGCGTGTCGGTAAATGAATCATCAACGAACATACTGACTTCCCCTCGTTCAAATCTTTTAGATTGCCGAAGGATAAGCACCTATAGATTTGAGACATTTGGCTAATTGAGATAAGTCTATGTCGCTGAAGAGATAATTAGATTCAGGAAGATACTGAAGCTCAAATGGCTATATCTTCGCTGTTGGCAAATTCACTTAGGAAAATCTACATATTTCGTCAAGATTGTCTTTATACCCTTGGAGAAGTCTGAATGATGGCTTAATGATTCATGTCTTCTGAATTAAATTAGATAGCAGGAGAGACGTTAAAAACCCCACTATAGGTCGAAGTTAAGGAGGCTTGAAATGCAATTTCTGTGGCGATTTCGCCCGTATCAACCGCTAATACTGTTTTCTCTAAATTCCAGTCTCCCCCAAGTGCCGCACTGCCTGTCTGATTAGTGGAAGATGCAATATCGGCGGCGGTTAGCCTACTCAATTTCTTCATAAATTCATCCCCAGTCGTTCCTGTGCCTAGGTTAGATCCATAAAGCAAAATGTCAGCGTCGGGCGTTAAAGCAGATGCCCACCGTCGCAGACTGGCTCGATAAATATCTAGTGAGCTTATTGTCAATTCAGTCACTCCAAGCTTTAAAACTCCTGTATCACCTGGTGATATAAGGTGAATCGCAGAGATGTTTTTAGCGCTTTTTAAGACTTGAGTAATTTGAGCAATGCCGTCTCGATCGCCTTCTAAAACAACGACAGTGACTCCTGAACGGACTCCAGTTACTAAACTTTTGTAGTTGGGTAGACTCGAGTCAATAAATGCAATCTCTCCCGTAATTGTTGTGGCAGGAGGTGACACCACCACTAGAGCAAGCCCCACATCGGGCGGAACTTGAGAAGTGATGGGTCTAGAGAGGTTAGAAGTCGGCTGAGGAAACGATGTTGCAGGCATTCCAAGCGACATCAAACCATCAGGAGCGACCTGCACTTGGACAGTTGGTAGTGAATCAGTGAAACTGGGTGAAGAAGTAGCGCTGTACGTAGAGCCTATAGGAGGCTGCGACGTGGAATCACTGAGAGATGAAGATGTGAGGGCAAGACCAATGGAGATCGGGTCTTGAATTTTCTCACTTGTAAGAGTTGAGTTTAAGGTAGAGATGCTCTCAGACAGGGGTGCTGGGGTTGAAGCAGGTAGTCCAATATCAGAATTCATAGACTTCTAAATTTTTCTTACTACATAAAGCCACTGAACGTGGGTTCAGTGGTGATCACCACTGCTTTTATTGAAAGACGTACTCCGGAAACACCAGATACTCAGATTGCTGCGATCGAGAGCTGGCTGTGAGCGTTATCACCTCTGTCTAGGGTGTCTCTCCAAAAATACTGACCTCATTAGATTGGGCGATTATGATTCTCTATACAGTCTAGAGAATACGTTTCCGGAGCTATTAGCGCGAAAAATCTAACTTTACAGAACTTTTAAGACTAACCCACTGCGATCATATTATTTTTTAGCGAACCTCATATTCTGGGAGAGGATGATTTATTCTGCGAGGCTCTGAAGAGTCGCGCCGTTGCGGGCGCAGCGATCGCGGCTTTGAGTTTTCGTCTCGAGTAGGCTCTAGAGGAGACGGTGAGGATGCAGCCAAGACAAAAACGCGCCGTCCATTCACGATATTGTAGAGATCGTGCCCGACACACACTAACCCAGTTGCTTGCAGGTCTAAAATTCGCTCATCTCGCTTCTGTCGAGCTTGCGCTGCATCATCCCAATCTGTCTCTAGAAACACTTCTTGAATAGAACTCATTAAATCTACCAACCTCTTTTGCTACCTCATTATTCAGCGTAGCGCTTCTTCTGAACCATGTGGGAACCATGACTTAAAAAAAGCCGTAGTCAAATCATCACGATTTGACGTGTTCCCTACCCTATTTCCTGTGTTACGCTGACACCAGGAATTATTTTCGGCTGTGTAATTCGTGTTCATCAGCGTCTCTCCGAATCTAACTCTCCACACTTTTCTTTGGATTCTGGAGACAATTTCATGTCAATTTACGTGGGCAATCTCTCTTATGAGGTCAAACAAGAAGACCTAACTGAGATATTTGCTGAGTATGGGACGGTTAAGCGGGTGCAGCTTCCGACCGATCGAGAAACTGGGCGGATGCGCGGATTTGGGTTTGTTGAGATGGGCACCGATGCCGAAGAGGATGCCGCGATCGCAGCATTAGACGGAGCAGAGTGGATGGGTCGCGATCTCAAAGTAAATAAAGCGAAGCCTCGTGAAGACCGAGGACCATCGGGCGGTGGCGGCGGTCGTCCCCCTAGACGCTATTAAGCTGGTAAGCTAGGAAACTGACGTTAACCCCTCTTGAAGGCAGACCCGCGTCTGCTTTTTTTGATAGAGACCCCATTCATTAAATCAGGAGAACCGATGACCCAAGTGATTCCTGGCGAAGACGAAAGAATTGATTCCGTACTACGCCGATTTAAGCGAGAAGTGTCTAAAGCAGGCATTTTCCCCGATATGCGAAAGCATCGTCACTTTGAAACGCCGATCGAAAAGCGGAAGCGCAAAGCTTTAGCTAAACAGAAGCAACGTCGTTTTCATCGCTAACGATCGTGTCAATTTGTAATTGGTTCAAGCCATCGTAATCTTACAAATTGTTAATATTGATTACAAGATGTCAAGCTCTAGCAGCTTGGCATTATTTTTTTGTCATTCAGTCCACTGCTTTAAGGCTCAAGCCTCTTCTGCATCATCAAGAGGGGCGAATCGTTAGTAGACCAGATCGAGCAAATTTTGTATAGATTCTTTCTTCGAGCAAGCTAATTCTTTCTGACGCTGTTGAAGGCTCAGCGAGTGCAGTTGAGCGTGTCGCGATTGCATTGATTGAATGTTGCTGTGAAGTTTCTGAAGCTGTTGGGCTGCAATCTCTGGCTGCGACGGGTGTATGGATTAATTTTTAGAGACTTCCCGATTCACAGGATAAAGGGCAATCGTTTGGGGTCTATCGACTGAACTATGCAAGCTAAACCCTATGTTTAGACGATTCAACGCATCTTAAAGAGCTTTAAGTCTTCTTGGTCACTATGAAAAGTTCGTAGTGACCATCTGCACAATGATTCCGATAGACCCATCGTTTGTAGGAAGGCATTCACCGTTCGGAAGTTTTCAGCCATGCGAGCAGATTTATAGACCATGTAGAGGAGTTCACCGCGCGCGATCGCACTGGTCGCAACACCCTCTTCTAAATGATGTTGAAGCATCTGAAGAAGGGCGGCATCGCCAGAGATGATGCGGCTGCAATGATTGGTGTCAAGCAGGTACATGGTCAGAATTCAGCAGGCGATCGGGAACCATAAACGGATTGAAGGCACTCTTCAAAATCGTCGCCTTGCCAGGTTCCGGCAAACGGCAAGAGGTCTGCAACGATAGAACCCGTCAGCGTGGGCTGATCGTCGATCGGAGGCGCTGTTTGGGTTGTAGTAATTCCTGAGCGTTGAAAGTGTAGGAATTCTAGAAAGTTGGCGACTAGCGCAAGTTGATCGGACGAAAGCTGAGCCACTTCGTGCAAAACTTTTTGGTGTGTATCAGAATCTGTCACGGTGGGTTTAACATGTTGACTACTCTTACGATAGCGCTTTTCACTCCAGCATCTTCACGGTATAGAACGATCGCTAATTAGTCAAAACTGATTCAAAAAAAGAGCGATCGCGGCGTGGAAAATCCCATGTGAAGCCGCGATTTCAACTAATCCGATCGCAAAGGATCGGTACAACCTTTTGTTACGGGTGATTTGAAAAATACTATATGGTTTCTAACTAATCCGATCGCAAAGGTTCGGTACAACACAACAAGCTCTGAATCATCCTGAAATTGACAGCGAGTTTTCAACTAATCCGATCGCAAAGGATCGGTACAACCAGCGTGGTAGAAAGTAGGTAATGTTCTAAACAAGGTTTTCTTGGAATGAGCCAATGGTCTAGGGAACCGTTATGTCCAATACTGGGAAGACTCTAATGGTACTAGAACCTGTAAAGGGCATTGAGCCGTCGAGTAGAGAGACTCCTTCAATGTCTTAGGCATGGTTTGTTTTCTCCGTTGCTCTCGCCTTTCGGAACACGAGAATGCCATATATATGGTTCAGCCATCCACTGTTGAGAGTCTCCGCCGAAGAAGGTGACGTTACCATCACCCCCTCCCCTAAGAACTGCTCAAGAAAGTTTCCCTTCAAGCAGCTCAAGCCTTTCAAACGCCTGTTTGAGGACGCGGTTTCACAACCTCCAGACCTTGGTGATGGACTTGTTGATGAAAATGAGGATGCAGTAGGACACGGTTAGCAGCGTGATCAGTGCCACCCTTGCTTCGCTAGAGGGTGTTGTGCACTTTTAAATTTGATACCCACGAACTGCCTGACCATCAACATCACAAACGCAATCAGGTGAAACCCGACTAAGGTTTCTGCCAGCCGCTCGTAATCTCGCGCTAATCGCCGAAACCGCGACATCCAGCCAAAAC
>JBBRPT010000047.1:0-46432 GCA_038227635.1 Leptolyngbyales cyanobacterium
GATTGACTCGATTACTCAGGCGTTGAGAGCTATTTCTCATGACATTCCCCTCCTTTTACATCTCGCACAATAAATTAGCCCTGCCAGAATGGGGGATTTAGGGGGCGAAAATCTCTGCGGTGACGGGATCAGAAGACTTGTATGTACACGGTAGCTCCTTTTGGGAGAGGGCTAGGGTGAGGGTAAAATCTGTGCTTCATAGATCGATTCAGCAACGCCTAAGAAACCATCATTTGATGAGAATGAGAGGAAAGACTTGTGTTTGCCTTTCTAGCAAACAGACCAGTTAGCGATCGTCGCCAAAAGCGGTTTAACTGAATGAGACTCCGATCACTGACTCTGTTTCAAATACTTCAGCGAGAAATTGCGGCTGCTTTGAGCGTTAGAAAAGTCAGGGGTCAGCGCTAGAGCGGTGTCATAACTCGCGATCGCCGCCTCATGATTCTCTAATCGGCTCAGCGCAACTCCCCGGCTATACCAGGCTTTGTCAAACTCAGGAGTCAGGCTCAACGCTTGGTCATAACTCGCGATCGCTGCCTCGCTCTGCCCAACATGATCGAGTGATCGACCTCTGCGATACCAGCTTTCACTGCAAGCGGGATTGAGCGCTAACGCCTGATCAAAGCTGACGATCGCGTCCTCATAGCGTCCCAATTTGCGAAGGGCAGTTCCACGGCTATGCCAAGCTTCATAAAAATCGGGTTTGATTGAAACTGCTTGATCGTAGTAGCCAATCGCCTGCTCCACATCACCTAGCCTCTGAAAGGCACAGCCCTGATGATACAGTGCCTCCGGAAAATCAGACTTAAGGTCGAGCGCTTGAGCATAGCTCTCAATCGCATCTTCATAGCGCCACAGCATCTCTAAGGTGTTGCCTCGCTTGTACCAAACCTCATAGGAGTCAAAATCTAGCTGCAATGCTTTGTCATAGCTTTGCAAAGCTTGTTCATAAAACCCCAACTTATGCAAGACATAAGCTTGATTAAGCCATACCTCCGGGACACTTGATTTAATTTCCAAAGCTCGATCGTAGCTGCTGAGAGCTTCTTCAAAGCGTCCCAGTCGATTAAATAGATTGCCCTGATTGTAGTGAGCGTCAGAAAAGTGAGGACGAACCTCTAACGCCTCTTGATAACTGACGATCGCTGCGTCATACTGTTTCAAATACGTTAAAACAATGCCGCGGTTATACCAGGCACGGGCATAATCGGGCTTAAGTTTGAGAGTTTCTTCATAGCTATAAAGCGCCTCCTGACTGGAGTTGAGCTTCATCAGGGCATTGCCTCGGTTATACCAAGCCTTGTAGTTTTTGGGATATAGCTCAATAGCACGATCGTAGCTGGCAACCGCTTCGTTGTAGAACTCTAGTTTTGCTAGCGCCATGCCCTGATTGTTCCAGGCGGGCGCGTAATCTGATTTGAGGACAATAGCTTCTTTAAAGTTAACGATCGCCGCTCGATAATATCCCGAATCGTGCAGGGCTTTGCCGCGCTCATACCAACCGACATACCAGTTAGGCTGTATCTCTAGCGCTCTATCAAACTGAGAGATCGCACTTTCATAGGCTCTGGCTTTGCTCAATTTTCGCCCCTGATGAAGAAAATAGTTGGCTTTTGAATTGGGAGGCTGACCCATGACCCCACTGGTTAAATAAAAACAATTCCCACTTTAGCAGTATTACCGATGCTGGGTTGGTAGCAACGCGCTCAACCTCAATAGGTCAGAAATTTTACTTAACCTTCAAAAAACCACAAAGGACAGACTAAGTAGATACACGGAATTAACCTGAAGATCCTCACCCCAACCAGAAGAAGAACCAGACTCTAGCTCTCGCCTGTGGGAGAGGGTTGGGGTGAGGGCACCTTCGGCGTTTTACATTTGATGAAGTCCGTCTACTTATTGCGATTGCAACTGTGCGTCTAATGCTTTGCCGATTCGATCGTGCGCTTCTTCTAAATGAGCTTTGGTGTAGAGATCTTTATCATTGACCTTTCGCATGGCTCGATCAAGTCTGCCGTGAAGTTGTTTAAGCTCATAACGGGCGATCGTGCGAGCATCTTCAGGGGCATTAACTTGCCTTAACACCATTCCGATCAGAGTGTTCATATATTCGCGCTGCAGCGCACGACGCAGACTCGACAATTTGATTCGATCGCCGGGTTGCAGCACTTCGCCCCAGATGTCTGTTTGCAGCGTGTCAAACAGTTCTGGAATCGTCATAGATTGCCCCGGTTCGGTTTTAAGTTCGGCATCTCTGAGACGAGCGAGGCGATCGTAACTCAACAAATCAAACAGCACCATCGATTGCAAAAACAAAATGTTGTCATGAATCGGGTAGTCGAGATTGCTGGCTGGCTCAGTGCCCCAATGACTCCAGCGGGAGGGCGCGAGTTTGTTGAGAAGCTCTGGTGAAAATCGAAAGGTTTCTTCGTTGAAGACATTTTTTTGGAGCACTGCTAATGCCTGACGCTGTTGCTCTAAAGGCACTGGCTCAAAGGGCAACCGTCCTTTTGCGTCGCCATAGCGATAGCGGTTAAAAAATTGTCCACCGACATACTCGGTCAAAAATAGCGAATATTGGAAGTAGTAATCAAACACCGCATTAAACGCGACGCGAACTTCGTTAAAGCTTTCTCCTTGGCTGGGATAGCGACTATCGACTTTCTTCCACATCTCGTGCGCATTATCCATTTGCCATTGCGTGTAGGTAAGCAAATCGCTGCTTAAATCAAACACATTGACCGTGGGGTCGAGAAATGCTGAGGCATCTTCATCTGTAGCATAAGACAGGGCTGGCTCTGGTGCCCGTTGGGCGATTTTGTTAAGAGTGCGCGTCTCAGCTTGCGGCACTTTGGCATCAAGGGTCGTATAGCCATATTCGATCGCCCATTCGTCATAAGGTCCAATGACTGAGGTGAAGAAATCACCTTGCTTAGTGCCTTGGGGAGCCAAGTTAACGGGATTGTAGTCCATTACGGAGGCGACAAGTCCGTTTTTTTGAGTAATTGCGGTGTTGTTTAAGTCTTCTGGCTTCAGCATGGCGCTGCCGTGGAAATTGTGTCTCAGTCCCAAGGTGTGCCCGATTTCATGGGCAATTAATTCGCGCACAAATTCATGCACATAGTTTTTCATTTCAAGACTGCTCGGCAAGACGTTTTGAAACATCGATAACGCCATATTGCCGACTGCAAACTGTTTGGTGGCATCTAGCCCATAGCATAGGTCTTGGTAGTTTCCTAAGTGAGACCCAAACCGGAGTTTTGGTACGGCTGGCTGCTCGGTTTTTGCCGAATGGCGCTGGAGCGATCGAGCCGCCATGCCATAGCTACAGAGGTTAGAATTTCCGGTCAGATGGGCGGCAAAAGGTGCGGTTGACATCTGATTTTGCTCGACGAGGGTGCGATAGTCTTGTTTCAGCGATCGCACAAAGTCGGCTGACACAATCACATCTGCATCCAAAATCTCCCCCGTGAGGGGATTGACCCGCGACGGACCCATTGCAAAAATCGCATCGGTTGAGTTAAACCAGCGAATCGTGTTGTAGCGCACGTCTGCCGGGTCCCAACTGGCGTTGTCGGGCATCTGCTTCACTTCGATCGCGTCTTTAAACCCAATCTTTTCAAAGGCGCGATTCCATAACAAAACGCCCTCTCTCACCGCATCGCGATATTCAACGGGGATGGTGTTTTCGATCCAAAACACGATCGGTTTCTTGGGCGCAGACATCGCGGCAGTCGGATCTTTTTTCTCTAGATGCCAACGATTGATGTAGCGAACAAATGCCTGTCGAGGGGTGTCATCATCTAAATCTTGAAACGCACTGATGAAATAGCCGATGCGATCGTCAGCTAATCGAGGATGATAACCGTTCTTTTCTGGCAGTTTAGAGAGGCTGTAGCGAACCCGCAAATTAAACGATCGGCTATCAGGCAGTGCAGCAATATAGCTCGGCATCGTGCTGTCGCCATCGCCACCCGAAAAGCCAAGAACTGACTCGATCTCAACATTAAGCGGAAAAGTTTTTGCTTTGCTCACGTAGGATTTGCTGGCATCGATCGTATGGCTGCTTTTGAGATAGCTCGCAAGCACGGGAGTCAGCCCAGGCAGATCGCTCAATAGTAGAGGAGTCAGATCGACCAGAATGCTTTTTCGCTGAGGGTGAATGCTGCGAATGGGCAAGACTTCTAGCACCGAATCGCTGAAGGAGCGATCGACCGATCGTGCCATTGGTGTTCCCGCTTTGGCGCGAAAAAAGGTGTTAGGAATGACAAACTGAATGCTGTTGTTGACCCGGCGAAAGGTAAAGAGAAAGTCGCCTAAGGGCAATCCGCTATAAATTCCGCGCTCTCCTAGACCCGATTCGAGCGTCATGGCGGCGAGATAATTGCGCTCTAACTGATCAGGCTGAATTTCAGCAAACAGCTTTCCTGTTTTCTTGTTTTTGTAAAGAGAAAACAGCCCCTGTGATCGAGTCGCTCCTTGCAATACTTGGTCAAAGGGTTTGAACTGAGGCTTTTCTGATTCACTGTCTTCCTCTTCTGCGGCTGCCTTTTTAGGTGCCTCTGCCATAGGAGTCTGAGCACTCAGCTGATCCGGTAACCATTGGTGGAAGCCTAGAGGCATCACCACCAGAAGCAGCCCAAGTAAAAACGCGAGAAGAATCGATCGTGGTTTCATTCTGATTGCCGTTCACCAAAGCAAGAGTTTTCAGTTGCAAATCACTCACCCCACACTGATGATCAACGCTACCTCCCAATGGTAGAAGATGATATCGGAGTTAAGTTTAACTTATGAATTGGGTTTACAGAAGGCTCTTTTAAATAAAGTTAGATGATATACTCAGTGCGTTTTTTATCTCAGTATCAGAATGAACGATCGTGACCCCAAAACTGCGCTCATTGTTGGAGCAGGTCAAGGAATTGGCTTAGAGTTTGTGCGGCAGTTTCTCAAAGAAAATCGGGTCGATCGAGTCTATTCCACGTATCGAACTCCATCGACGGAACTAGATGCCATCACCGATCCTCGATTATGCTGTCTTCAAATGGATATTACCCAAGAAGCGCAGATTGCCTCTGTGATTCAAAGCATTCAGACCGAGACGACAATGCTGCACGCCATCGTCAATTGTGTGGGTGTATTACATGACGGCGCGATGCAGCCTGAAAAGAGTTTGCGACATCTCAATGCTGACCAACTACTGCACTATTTTCAAGTGAATAGCATTGGTGCCGTGATGTTAGCCAAGTATGTGCAGCCCTTTTTGAAACATCGAAATCGCGCCGTTTTTGCCACAATTTCTGCCAAGGTGGGCAGCATTGGTGATAACGAGTTAGGCGGCTGGTATGGCTATCGCGCCTCTAAAGCCGCGCTGAATATGTTTATGCGAACCGTCGCGATCGAGTATCAGCGCACCTGCCCTAGCACGATCGTAGTCACGCTCCATCCCGGCACCACTGACACTCAGCTATCTCGTCCGTTTCAGCGCGGTGTTGCCCCTGATAAGTTGTTTTCGGTTGATCGTACCGTTACGCAACTGTTGCAGGTGATCGACAACCTGCAGACCAGCGACAGTGGAGAATTTTTCTCTTGGGATGGTAGTCGATTGCCTTGGTAGAGCTATTTCAGACCCTTTTCCCCAAGGAGAAGGGAACCAGAAATCCTGTCCCCTCTCCTTTTGGGAGAGGGCTAGGGTGAGGGCGAATCTGACAATTCATATCTGGATTCAGCAATGCCCTATTTCACATTAGCGCTCATGCCGATTTGGGCGGCGTAGGCGATCGCCAATCCATCTGCCGCGTCATCGGGTTTGGGAAGCTCTGACAAGCTAAAAATCATCATCACAGCGCGCTGAACCTCTGATTTATCGGCTCCATATTTTGAGACGGCTGATTTAACTTGCGACTGGTGCAAAAAAATTGGCGACCCTAATCCACATTCTCCCAGCGCTAACTCAATCACTCCTAGCGCCCGTAGCACCTTTCCCGCGTTGGTGTTCTCTCGCGTAAAGAATGGCATTTCGAGTGCCGCCACATCTGGCTTGAGAGCTTGACACAGCTCACAAATATCATCATGAATTTGCTTGAGCCGCTCAAAAATCGGCATATCTTTTGACGTTTTGATGACTCCATAATCAATCACCACGCTATCTCGAATCACGCCGTATCCGATCGTGGCGATCGCTGGGTCAATTCCTAAGATGGTTTTTCCGGTGAAATCGAGCATGAAGCGAGCCAATCAAAGTCTTTATAGAATACACCCGAACTAGCCATACCACCAGGACAAATGCAATAGAAACAAACAAGACATCCCAAAATGATTGCTAACGTCAACGCTAAAAACACAGTATTGAGAATCAAAGAGCCGACTAGAGACACAACATCAGCTGCGATCCCTCAGAGGTTTTTGTGACTTCGATGCGCGCCTGAAATGCTTCTCGAAAGTAGGGCATGTGTGTCACAGTGAGAATGCAGGCGAAATCAGGAGCGATCGCGTTAATGGCAGCAATCAGTCGATCGCAACCTTCTTGATCTTGTGTGCCAAACCCCTCATCGACAATTAGCATTTGCAAAGCAGTGCCCGATCTTTGAGACAGCAATCGAGCTAGGGCAAGACGAATCGCAAAATTGACTCGAAAGGCTTCTCCACCCGAATAAGTTTCGTAAGGGCGGGTTCCGTGAGCATCGGCAATGAGAATGTCTAACGTCTCTAACGATTTAGGATTTTGAGTCGTGCCTCGCGCCGATTTGCTAGACGATTTAGAACTACGGGCAGTGCGCTGGGTCACGAATTGAACATGCAGTTGGTTGGCACTGAGCCGAGAGAGAATTTGATTCGTCGTCGCTTCTAGCTGCGGCAAAACGTTTTCGATCAGAAGTGCCTGAATTCCGTTTTTGCCAAAGGCTAAGGCGAGTTCTTGATAGACTCGGCTCTGCTGACGGGCCAGTTTCAACTGAGTTCTGAGTTCTTCATCTTGCATTCTCAGGGCATCTTGCTGCTGTTGCTGTTGCTGAAGCCGACCCAGGCGAGCAAGCTGTCGATCAAGCTGTTGGCGTTGGCGTTGCAGTTCTTGCTCGATCGCTTGAATCTGAGCGCTAAAGTCAGGAGTCTGCTGCAAATAATGAACGAGTTCCTGAGTGTGATGACTCACGGTTTGCAAATCGTGTAGTCGTACCTGGAGCGTGTGCGCTAAGTCTTGAAGACGCTGCTGCACTTGCGGAAATTGCTGCTGTGCTTGACGCAGTTCTTGAAACCGTAGCTGCCAAGGCTGTGCTTGTCGAAGCGCGACTCTGAGAGCGTTGTGCTGGGCTAAGTCATAGCCAATGTCTGCAATTTGGCGATCGCTCTGCCTAAATCCAGCGGCAGTCTCTGCTTGAAGTTGCTCGATCTGCTGGTCTAGCTGAGACATTTGGGCGGCTAGCTCTGGCTGACGGGCAGTGATCTGTGCCTGTCGCCGCTGTGCCTGTTTAACATCGGCAAGCTTGATCTCTGCCCATCGCCAGCGATCGACGGCTCCTCGTGCCAGGGCATGGTCTTTTTCGTCGTAATTGAGTTGTTGAAGGCTACGATCGAGCAGCGTTAATTCTTCTTGCACCTCATGAGCATAGTCTCGATCATGCAGTTGTTGTTCAAGCTGAGCGGCTTCTGTCGTAAGTTGCTCTAGGCTTTTTTGCACCTCGGCGGTGGTCTGGAGTTGTTCTTGCAGTTGTCCGCGTCGCTCTAGTGCAGAACCAAATTGAGCGAGTTTGGTGTCGAGTTCGGCATATTCTCGCCGCAGAACTTGAATCTCTCGCTCAGATACCGCTAACTGTTCTCGAATCACCCAAATTTGATCGAGCACTTCTTGCTGCTGCTGTTCGTGTTTCTGGAGGACGAGATTCCAGTGAGGCTCGTCGAGAGGACGATCGCACAGAGGACAGGGTGGATAGAGGGCATTTTGAGGGTCAAGGATGGAGGGTTGAGTCAGAGTCGCCACCGATTGAGTTTCAGGCTCGATCGAGCGTTCATCTATTCCTCGATCGGGGGTTAGCTCTCGTTCTAGTTCAACCCGTTCTTGGTTGCCCAATGTCCCTTGTTTGAGCATCCGAATTTTGTGATCTAATTCAGCTAAATGGGCTTCATGGTCGCGCTGATAGGCTTGCAGTCGCTCCATAAAACTGCGTCGCTCTAGCCCCTTTTCACGAACTTGTTCTTGATAATGTTTGAGTTTCTCTAGCTCCTCAATGTGGACAGCAACTTCGACAACAGCACGCTGTAATGTAGGTTGACGCTGCTGCTGAGTTTGAAGCTGATGGGCAGACGTTCGCAGTTCATCCAGTCGGGCAGTGAGTCGGGTAGAGGCGCGATCAAGGTCGCTCTGCAAGTGTTGCCGACGCTGAAGCAGAGGAGCCACTTGCATCTGAAGCTGGTCAAGCTGGGTTAGCTCAAGTCGGGCTTGCCGCAGGTGTTCCATCCCGGTTTCAATGTCGGCAGCTTTGCTAAGGGTGCGCTGAATCTCATCGGACTGCTGGTCTAAGGCGACTCGCTGCGCTTGCAAATTTTGGAATTGACTTTGGAGATGGATGAGTTTTGCGGCTTGTTGCTGCTGATAGTGCTGGCGTTTGGCTTGAGCAACTTGATGTGCCTGAAACTTTGCGGCTAGGGTATCTTCCTGCATTTGCAGGGCTTGCCATTGTTGATATCCATGGGCGATCGTATCTTCTTGTTGCAGCAATAAAATTAACGTTTGTCGTTGTTGATCGATCTGCGTGAGTTCTTTTTGCAATCGTTGACAGTCTTGATTAAGATTGCGTTGTTGCTGCTGTTGCCAAGTGAGTTGTTGCTGTGCGCTTTGGCGTTGTTGTTGGCTGGCTAAGAGACTTTGCAACTGGTCGTTATAGGCAGTTTGCTGTTGCTGCATCTGCGTCAGCGTTAATTCCAATGCGGTGCGCTCTTGAGCGATCGCGTCGGTTTGCTGCAACTGTTGTTGAATCGATGCCAGATTGCGCTCTAGCAGTTCCACCTGCCCTTTAAACTGGCGTGATTTATCTTTTGCTTGCTCGGCTAACTCGTCATATCGCTGAAGTTTGAGCAGGTCAGCAAGAATCTGCTTGCGATCGCCCGGACGCTTGAGCATAAACTCATCAGCGCGACCTTGCCGCAAATAAGCCGAGTTGACAAACGTATCGTAATCGAGTTTTAAATGCTCTAGAACTAGCGCTTGGGTGGCACGGATGCCTTTTTCAGTCAGCGATCGAAATGCAGTTGAGCGAGGAATATCTGAATCCTGGCTTTTTACCTCTCCGTGGGCAATTTGAAACTCTAACGCTACGCCATTTCCCCGCTGTCGAGTGCGAATAACGCGATAGGTCTGTTGATGAATGCTAAACACAAACTCAACTCTGACTTCCGTTTCGCCAACGTGAATTACGTCATCTTCGGACGCGGCTCGGCTTTCGCCCCAAATCGCCCAAGAAATTGCTTCTAATAATGATGACTTGCCTGCACCATTAGACCCACACACACAAGCAGTATGCAGCCCGCGAAAGTCGAGAGTGGCTGCACGATAGCTCAAAAAATTCTTGAGTGTGAGTTGCTGAGGAATCATTAGGAGCGGACTGCCCTAGTGAGTTGATTGAGTACAAATGCACCGAAGTACACTCGCACTTATTCTTGTAGTGTAGGCGCTAGAAGGGTTCATCCGAAATAGTTTTTGAAAAACTCTCAAGAATTAAGGGAGGATCGAGCGTTTAAGAGAAGTCAGCCCGTGGATAGGGGATCGGCGATCGAGCTTCATTGATAGCAAGGCGTGACTGATTGTTGACTACTTGATACCCCTTTGGGGAGATTTTTCCCTCATCAGGAACCTTGCTAAACTTCCTTCGGTCACTGACACTATCGCTACTAGATTTAGACTCTTAAAGGACATGCAGATGTTGAAATTCAGAAAATGGCAAACGGGGACTGTCCTAGCTCTCACGTTGGGCATGACCTCCACAAGTCTCGCACCCTTTGCCTTCAGCAACGCCGCAAATGCTGCGCCCTTGTTCCCTTCACAGCAATATCCTCAATACCCTCAATATCCTTCGACTCAACAGACACAAACAAGTCAGGTCAGAATCCCTAGAGGCACGGTTTTGCCTGTCACTTATGACAAAGACAAAATCATCGTTGCCCCTAATGAAACCAGTGCAGTGACGCTGAAGATTGCGAGAAACGTTCGCACTTCGTCCGGCATGTTGTTAATTCCGGCTGGAAGTCAAGTAGAAGGTGAACTCAGACCGTCGCAAGGTGGCACTCAGTTTTTTGCCAAAACGCTGGTTTTGACCAATGGCAATCGCCTTCCGCTCGATGCCTATTCTAATGTCGTGACCCGCACAGAAACCATCAAAAAAGGAGCAGATGTGGGCACGATTTTGACTGGCGCGGGGATCGGTGCGGGTGCTGCTGCCCTTATTGCAGGCATCACGGGTAACCGCCGGATTTCTAGAACCAACGTTTTAATTGGAGGCGGTTTAGGTGCGCTCGGTCAATTCTTGCTGAGACGCAACAGTGCAGAGGTGGTGGTCGTGAACCCTCAAACTGATTTGTCATTAACGTTGAACAACTCTCTAGCACTCAATCCGACTTACTAAAAACAAATTATTCACCGCTGATAGGGGCGTTCTTCGGAATGTCCCTATCAGTCGTTTAAAAGCTGGGTAAGGTAACGATTGCGATTGATCGGGCTGTCGTCAAAGGCGCATGGCTTTTCTTGAATAATCTCGTGACAATCTCAAATTCAGCATGGGGGCTAAGGTGCTGAATCACCTTCAAATATTCTTCAGCGTGGGTACGACGACGAAATCGCTCAATAAATTGACGCTGAAAATCGGGCAGGTGACGGTAAATCACCCACGGACTGAGAGAGTTGTGATAACTCATCGTTGTGACTATTAATCCAGACACTCTTGTTTTAGACCGAGCATCACTTCAGTATGAACTGCGCTGGAAAAAGTCATCAACGATCAAGCGTGGCGAGTCGATCAAACTAGCCGTAGAAGGGGTAAGTACCAATTGGGGCACTGACTATGGAAACAAGGTGAGAGACTACGAATGGATAGACATTCCTGAGTATTGACTGTCAATTTTAAAGGGTTGGGTGCAAAGCGATATATTGACTCTCCCAAGCAACCAACAATTTCGGTTTATCAGTTGGTTGAGGGCGAGTATCAGGTACAGCAATTTCGAGGGAGCGATCAGGTTATTTCCGACACTTTCCCAGAGTTGACATTAACCGCAGAGCAAACCTTTTCAGCCGAGATTTAGAAGAGTAATCTCAAAACATAATCTGCCACTCGTCCCAGAGTTCACCATTTGACACTATGCTTCTTTCGATACCCATTATGTGTCTCTCTATCTTTGCCTTGATTTCATCAGAATAAATATTGCTGTTCCAGTACCGGACAGGACCACTACCAGAACCACCCATATTAGTCAGTTCATAATAATCAGCAAGGCTACGGAACTCTTTATTCTCCCATGCCAATTTGTGAAACAAGTAAAAGATAAAAGCGCCTATTGGTTTGAAATGCTCCACTTGATTCTCAAACTTGTTTGTATGCCCTATATATGCAGTAGTGGTTTCAAGTGACCGTCCAGATTAATTTGGTGCAGTCCCTACACTGAAGTATTGCTTTGGTATTGAAAAAGTACGCTTTGAGGAATGCCACAATCCAAGATCAGCTATACAAATCAAGTCAATTGCTTTTCTTGGGTGATCAACCAGTCTGCGATCTTCCTCAACGAGTTTATTTTCAATATTTTCAACTGGTGTTGACCTATCGCCCTTCCAATAATGGGAGTGTGCTAGTAACCCATATACTATCGGGGCGTTTAACTCTTTAAAGGGAGAGCCTTTTCTTGGCGTGAAGAATGACTTTATTGCAACACAGTTTTCTACAGTTTTAGCAATATGAGCAGCCTTGAGAGTGACTTTGCATTCAAAAGCAGCAGCTACACCTGCTGCCAGATAAACCTTCTTATTGAGTAGCTTCTTGGGATAAGATGACTTTAGTACAATTACATCAACTTGAGGGCTGGTATTACCATCCTGGTTTATGATTCTGCCTTTCGTCACAATCTGGTAGGTAGGTGGTAACCAATCCCTTAGTAGTTCAGCCCAGTTCTCCTCTCCTTGATCTCCAGCAGTACCAGGATCTTCGGTAGCACGTTTTTGAATACGATCGTACTCTGAGGACATCTCTTGGCTGATTTGCGACATGAAATCAAAAAGATCATGACTTTTAATTTCCTCCAAATACTTTTATCTCCCTTTATGGAAAACTAACGTCTAAGTTCTACAGAAATCATCTCTCTTCTAAATCCCCGCCTTCAAAATCTCCTCGACCATTAATTGCAAATCTTGGAGGATCTCAAGCTGGGATTGAACACGATCGCCACCTCGAAATTCCTTCATCTCATAGCTTCCACCGATCAAAATGCAGACAGATATCTTTTGAGCTTCGGGGTCAATAATCCAGTATTCAGGAATCGCGATCGCTGCATATTGCCCCAGTTTTGCCACATAATCGCGGTCTCGCTGCAAGTCTCCAGGGCTAACTACTTCAACCACCAACAATGGAGGAGCCATCGATAAACGAATCGTGTTGCGCCGTCTCAGTTGTTCAACGTGTTCCTCACGAATGATCGTCAAATCTGGAAATCGGTTGCGCGGTTCACCTCTAACTTCGAGTTCTAGCCCGTGAGGTCTAACTCTCCGATGCCCTACCAGTGGAAGAAATTGAGCCAGTAGAAAAACTGCAATCCCGACATTAAATCCTGACTCTGGCGGCACTTCGATTAATTCCCCATTGAACAATTCGTATACATTTTCCGTTCCATTGTCATAGTCAAGATACTCTTCAAAAGTTGAGAATCGCTGCTTAGTTTGAGTCATGGCGTTAGCTTTGCTCCAAGTCTTGTTTTGAGTTTTCTCAGGTGCTTAACTATAAATGCTAGTACATTTGCCGTTTTCTCAGGATCGACATTCTTTATCCTGCACTATACAGTTCGTCACTCTATGATAAGTTATGCACCATAGAGTAAGATTCATGATTGGCTCTTCATCTCTTTAGTAATTGACAGAGTTAATCATCTAATCATTATTTGAAATTTGCTATGTCTCAAACAATAGTGGTTAAAATCGGTACGTCTAGCTTAACTCAGCCTGAGACGGGTCAACTCTCGCTGTCAACCATTGCCGCGCTAGTTGAGGTTCTCAGCACCTTAAGACAGCAGGGAAATCGAGTTGTGCTGGTATCATCGGGAGCGGTTGGAGTGGGGTGCGCGAGATTGGGGTTAACCGAGCGCCCCAAAGCGATCGCGCTTAAGCAAGCCGTCGCTGCCGTTGGTCAGGGTCGCCTGATGCGAATCTATGATGACTTTTTTACGGCAATGCAGCAGCCGATCGCGCAAGTGTTGCTGACTCGCGGCGACTTAATCGAGCGAAGCCGCTACGTCAATGTCTATCGCACTTTTCAAGAGTTGCTGCAACTAGGAGTGGTTCCGATCGTCAATGAAAACGATACGGTTGCGGTGGATGAACTTAAATTTGGTGATAATGACACCCTATCTGCGCTAGTAGCCAGTTTAGTAGACGCGAATTGGTTATTTTTGCTCACGGATGTCGATCGCCTCTATTCCGACGATCCGCGCAGCAACCCCGATGCTCAACCTATCTCGTTGGTTCAGAATATGAAACAACTGGCGGACGTGCAGACCGGGAACGCAGGTTCTCGTTGGGGCACAGGCGGCATGGTGACGAAGATTGCCGCTGCCCAGATCGCAACGGGTGCTGGGGTAAGAACGGTGATTACGCAAGGGCGATCGCCGCTCAATCTCTTAAAGATTTTGGCAGGAGACTCGATCGGCACTCAATTTGAACCCCAGCCGCGCCCCTTTAACGCTCGTCAACGCTGGATCGCTCACGGGCTTATCTCAACGGGAAAGCTCTTTTTAGATGAGGGAGCCGTCGAAGCCATCTGCAAGGCAGGAAAATCTCTGCTTCCTGCTGGAATTGTGCACGTCGAGGGCGAGTTTGAAAGCCACGATGCTGTAGCGCTGTGCGATCGTGCAGGTCACGAAATTGCGAAAGGGTTGGTCAACTACAGCTGCGAAGAGTTGCAGAAAATTCAGGGGCGCCGCTCCGAAAAGATATCAGAAATTTTGGGGTATGGAGGGGCAGATACGATCGTGCATCGAGACAACTTGGTGTTGAGTCAGGAGGGATAGCGATCAGGAAATGACCTCTACGGTGATTCTACGTCGTGGAATCGACTGAAATCGATCGCGCGTCGTCCATCGCTGCTATAGGTCAACATCTCAGCGAACTTCATATCCCATAAGATTTCTTGAGTCATATAGGCATAGCGGGCATGAACGGTTTGGGCAACGGTTTCATCGACTCCAGTTAATGACACTACAATTTCTGTCGCGCACTCTCTCAGCGACTCTGGAGTTTCACCATACAAAGGGCTATTTTCGTCGATCGGATGCATTGCTGTCCAAGTCAGGTTAAACACGGGCGATTGGTGACGACTCAGGGGCAAGTCATAAAACCGCCGCATGGCTTGACCTTCTTGGGTAATTTCATCACGTACGACAAATACCCATAGTCGAGCTTCTAAAATTTGATTGCCTCGGGCATTGGCAGTGCGGAACATCAACGTCGGCACTCCGTTATAAGGAGAGATGATAGCGACCCGACTGAATAAAATTCGTGCTGTTGGTCGAGCCAGTCGAGCAAATGCTAATCCGGTAATCACCGCCACGCCTAACAGTCCTAACATTGCCTCGATCGAGACAATCACGTTGCCATAAAACGTCTTGGGCGAGATCGCTCCATACCCGATCGTGCCCATCGTTTGTACACTGAAAAAGAAAGCATCCCAAAATGAGCCTGGTTCAGCGTTGGCGAGATTGTTGCCACCAATCAGGTAGAGACAGGCAAACAAAGTATTCCCCACCCCATATAGCAGCAGTGTCAAGGCAAAAAACCAAGACCAGGAGATGGTCAGCAGCAAATAATAGAGGTCGTCCCAAGGAGACTTCTTAATACCCAGCCGCACTATATTCGTTTGTCCTTTCTCATCGACCATCCGTGCGGATGTAGGTGAAATCGGTTCTTGAGGCTGCCGTTTGCCGATTAGTTTACGAACAAACTGTCTATTAGAAAGCTTCATGGGGTAGAGGTTTCTGGAGTTGCCCAAATCCTACCGCATTTCTTTAATATGCCAATGCAACCCCGTCGGCACGAGGTTCTGAGGCTGCCATAAATATGTCATTTTGACGCAGAATGATTTGTCCTCGACCGAAGGCACTGGGTTCGGCACTGAGTTGAATTTGATGGTGACGATCGCTCAATCCGACTGCCACGCCCTGCGGAACGGTGTGCTCTAACAAGACGCGGTTTCCGTCCATCCACTGCCAGCGAGGAGCATCCAGCGCCGCCTGCGGATTCATGCCATAATCGACAAGATTGACGACCATTTGCAAGTGTCCCTGCGGCTGCATCGGTCCGCCCATCACCCCAAAAGCACCGATCGCCTGCCCATATTGACTGAGAAATCCTGGAATAATCGTGTGAAACGGTCGTTTTCCCGCTTCGATCTGGTTGGGATGTCCAGCTTCTAAGGAGAACCCGATGGCGCGATTTTGCAGAGCGATGCCCGTTTCAGGAATCAAAACGCCGCTCCCAAAGCCCATAAAGTTTGACTGAATGAACGACACCATCAAGTCACCGTCAGATGCAGCCAGATAAACGGTGCCTCCTTTGGGAAGTCCGGCAGGCGAGATCGCCAGTGCGTTCTCTCCAATCAACTGCCGTCGCTCTGCCGCATAGGATTTGCTGAGTAAATGCGGAACTTCGACTGCCATAAATCGTGAGTCGGCAACGTGCCGATGGGCATCAACAAACCCTAATTTCATCGCCTCAATTTGCAGATGAAAACTCTCGATCGATTCGCGGGGATAGCGAGAGAGATCAAACCCTTCGAGAATGTTGAGTGCCATCAACGTCGCGATGCCCTGACCATTGGGCGGAATTTCCCAGACGGTGACTCCTCGATAATCGGTTGAGATTGGATCGACCCAATCAGCTTGATGGGCTGCCAAATCGTCTAGCGTGATCAGTCCACTGGTTTGAGCAGCAAACTGGGCGATCGACTCTGCCAACTCTCCTCGATAAAAAGACTCACCGTGGCTATGAGCGATCGATTTCAGCGTTTTTGCATGAAGTGGGCTGCTCCAAATCTCTCCAGCATTCGGTGCCCGTCCGTTAGGAAAAAACACCTGCTGGAAGGGCTGAAACTCCGCACTGGTCAGGGGTAGATAGACCCGTTCTGCCCGCTTCCAGGCGCGTGCTGTCTCAGGAGACACCGGAAAGCCGGATTCTGCATAGTGAATGGCGGGTTCAAATAAGCGATCGAAGGGCAATTTTCCCCAGCGTTTCCAAAGGGTTTGCCATGCTGAGACTGCACCTGGAACTGTCACCGTTGACCAACCGAAAACAGGCATTGCTGCCAATCCCGCATAAGGCTCTAGCGTCAAGCCCTGCGGACTTTTGCCCGACGCATTTAAGCCGTGCAGCGTGCCATCCCACACCAACGCAAACGCATCTGAGCCAATGCCGTTAGATGTGGGTTCGACCACGGTGAGGGCGATCGCCATTGCCAGCGCCGCATCGATCGCATTGCCCCCCGATCGCAGCATTTCCAATCCCGCGAGGGTAGCTAACGGTTGACTGGTTGCGACGGCAGCTTGAGTGCCCATCATTACCCTCCGTCCAGACGTATAGGGATAGTGCTCTAGGTTTTTAGCGACCTGGTTGAAGAAGGATTCTTTCATTGAGTATTTAACGATATCGAATCAACCAATGAACAGGACAGATAATGGATTCACCCGATGCTGTAGAGACGTTTCGGTGAAACGTCTCGTTGATCGTGCCATGACCGATGAGTGGTCGCATTCAGAAATCAAAGTTTCGGTGAAACGTCTCGTTGATCGTGCCATGACCGATCAGTTGTCGCATTCAGAAATCAAAGTTCCGGTGAAACGTCTCGTTGATCGTGCCATGACCGATGAGTGGTCGCATTCAGAAATCAAAGTTTCGGTGAAACGTCTCGTTGATCGTGCCATGACCGATCAGTGGTCGCATTCAGAAATCAAATGGGTATGACATTGCAGAATCTGGTTGTGCAATATTTGTATCAGTTTCATCGATATTTGTATCGGTTTCATGGATAAATGCGATCAATCACGCGTTTACCCGATGGCGTAGAGACGTTCCACCGAAACGTCTCTACCGAATATCGACCATTTGATTCATTATTTCAGGATTCGACCGCGCCCGTTGACTCATCGATCACAAATGCCCGGTTCGATCCGGAATGATGACGGGGGTTGGTGAATCTGTGATCATAAGGATATTCCGCCCTTTTGTTACGCGGCGGATACGCATCATGACTTACCGAGCGTTGCTTCTCACTGGGGCTATGATTTCAACGGTGGCTGCGAGTTCTACACTAGCAGCGATGACATCCAAGTCTATTCAACCAACTGCTGCTCCGACTCAGGCAGCGATCTCTCCAACTGCTGCCCTGATCTCTAGGTTAGATGCGTCAATCAGCGGCAATCCGGCAACGCCTTCTGTTGATAGCCGTTCCGATCTGAGCGACTTTCCTCACCAAACAATCAATTTAGTCGATCAGTCAAATCAGTCTCCAGAGTTTGCTCAGTTTATTCAGCAGCTTCGGCAAGCGGTGCAAAATCGGGACGCTAAATTTATCCGCGATCGCGTCACGTCTAAAACCGCATTTGACTTTGGCAAACACCGATCGATTAATTATCTCAATCCCGAAAATCCTCAGTCGCCGTTTTGGTCGCAGCTAGAGAAAGCGATCGCGCCGGGATGCACGGATGAAGCCAATACTGTCCTACCTCAGGCTCCCTCAAAAGGAACTGTTTTCTCTTGCTCAACGGTGTTTCGGCAATTTGACGAGGTGGTTAAAAATGCGCCTGTCAGCCAAAACCCGCTCACCTCTGAAACCTCGATCGTCATCGTGGGAAAAGATGTGAACGTCCGGTCGGAGCCGAACCCTAGTGCTTCAGTCATTGCAGTCTTGTCAGACGAGATTGTGAAGATCGATCGCGACACGTTTGAGAAATCTCCAATGCCAATGCAGCAAACCACGCTAGAGCCAGACAATCTCGACGGCTGGACACCCGTGATTTTGCCCAACGACAACCGCGGCTATGTCTCTAACCGTTTTGCCTATCATCCGCTCGGATATCGTGCCATTTTTGCCCATGTTGACGGACGTTGGATGATGCAGGCGTTTGTGTCAGGAGATTGATTTCTCGCCCAATTGATTCAAACCCGTGGCAAGATCAGAGGCATCGCCTATCTGACTTGACTCTTATGCCTGATGTGACCTCGATCGCCGAGCACTACCACGAGCGCACCAAATACGACCCGGAGACGATTCACGCTAAGAGTAAGTCTCTAGATTGGAGCCAGCAGCCCGTTCCTTTTAAAGACTACAAAATTGGGGTCTCGTTTGACCTTAAGCCCTATCTCAACGACCCTCCTCAAGATGCGGCTGGGGCTTGGTGGCAGCGATTATCAAAACTGCTCTTTTGCAGCTATGGGCTGACGGGCATGGTGCCGACAGGTGCAGAACCGCACTATATGAGAGCGGCACCGTCGGCTGGAGGGCTGTATCCCGCTGAGATTTATCTGATCTCTCGCGGCACGCCGTTCTTACCAGCAGGGCTTTATAACTATCAGGCAAAAACTCACTCTCTACTGCAATTTTGGGAGAGCGATGTTTGGACATCGCTACAATCTGCATGTTTTTGGAATCCGGTTTTAGAAGGAACGCAACTGGCGATCGTCCTCTCGGCTGTTTTTTATCGATCGTTCTGGCGTTACGAAGATCGTGCCTATCGCCGAATTTTTCTTGACACCGGGCACTTACTTGGAAATTTAGAGCTTGCCAGTTCTCTCAATGATTTTCGTCCACATCTAATCGCTGGGTTTGCCGATGAAGCGGTGAATCAGTTGCTTTATTTAGATTCGCAGCAAGAAGGCGCGATCGCCGTGATTCCCTTAGCCGATGTGCGCGAAGTCACTCAAAATCTGCCCCTAACTCGAACTGCGCTCCCATCAGACACTCAACTTGAGTATCCCAATCTAAACGACGGAGCGATGCTGAGCTATTTTCACCAAACGACTCAAATTCCAGTCAATTCCGCCGCCAAAGTCAACTGGAAACCGACTCTTTCCGAAGAACAAGACAAATATAATTTTCCATTTTGTCTTAAAGTATCCACAACTTCAGCGGTGATCGAGTGGGGCGACCAGCTAGAAGATCTTGAGCAAACGATTTTGCGACGGCGATCGACCCGCGCTTATAACGGTGCTGCCCTCACCTTAAATGAGCTAAACGCTTTGCTAGATTTCACCTACCAACCTCAACATTATGTTGAGCAAGAGTTAGACGGCTTCCCTGATTATTGTGATTTGAGTTTAGTAGAAACCTTTATCGCCGTTTCGTCAGTCACCGGACTTGAGGAAGGCTGCTACTATTACGCACCTAAAGCCCAAGAGTTGCGGCAAATTCGCTTTAAGAATTTTCGCCGAGAATTGCATTATCTCTGTTTGGGGCAAGACTTAGGGCGCGATGCAGGAGCGGTTTTGTTTCACACAGCAGATCTCAAAGCGGCGATCGGGCGATATGGCGATCGAGCCTACCGCTATCTCCATTTAGATGCCGGACATTTGGGACAACGCCTCAACCTTGCCGCCATTCATCTGGGCTTAGGCGTGAGCGGCATCGCGGGCTTTTTTGACGATCAGGTCAATGACGTGTTGGGCATTCCTGCCGATGAAGCCGTATTGTATATCACCACATTGGGACGACCGCGCAGACAATCTTGACTCCCGATCGCCTCCTCTAGACAGAGAGCGTTTGTACTGATATGCTCAATTCGCGAGTCAAGCTATTTCTCAATGTCCTTCGATAACCTCTGCAAACTGCTCTCAGAGAAATATCTCGATAGCTTTGCCGCTTGGCTGCTAGGAGAAGAAGCCCGATCGGTAGAAGTCCTTTAAACCGAGTTGGGTATTGAACCGATTCGGGCAGATTCAGTCACGTTTTTGCAAACCACCCATCGAATTCTGCATTTAGAATTTCAGACCGAGTTAAAGTCAAATCCACCGCTCCCCGTGCGGATGCTTGATTATTGGGTTCGCCTACACCGCCTGTATCGATTGCCCGTCACTCAAGTTGTCGTGTTGCTGCTGCCACCCCCGATCGGAACGACGATCGAAACCGTCTTTGAGCTAGAAACCACTCGCCACGAATATCAAGTCGTGAAAATGTGGGGGCAAGATGCTGAATTCTTTCTACAAGACCCGGTTCTGCTGCCGTTTGCGCCTTTAGCCGCGACCCAAAATCCCGCCCAGTTGCTCGATCGAGCCGCCCAGCAAATCAGCCAAATTCAACCCACTCAAAGACGGCAGGAAGTGTCAAGCTATTTGCAAGTTTTGGCAGGGTTAAAATATAACAAAGACATCATTCGCCGCACATTTCGGGAGGGAATTGTGAGAGAGTCAGTCATCTATCAAGAAATTCTTCAGGAAGGACTTCAAGAAGGTCGGCGGGAAGGACTTCAGGAAGGACGGCGGGAAATGATCATAAGAATGCTGCAAGAAGGGGTTGAAATAGAACTCATCGCTCGTGTGACGGGACTCTCGATCGAGCAGATTCAAGCCCTCTCTCCTGAAACCGATTTAGGCTCTGAGGTAGAGTGAGGCTTCATCGAATAAATCCATTTTCACTCGCCTTCTTAAAGATATAGCTGTGGTGACAAGACAAATCTAAGATCATCCATCCACGGGAATACTATGGAGAATGATGTCAATTAGATAAAATCTGATGGTTGCGATCGCTTCTTCCCAGTCCGCAGTAGCTAAAGTTTTGTCGAAACTGCTGAATCAACCGATTCATGAACAGCAAGCTAATCCGTTATTAGCTTATCTAGGAGCGCTGTCTGCCGTACTGGTCGGCGTTACCCATGCCGATGGTCAGATTACAGAAGCAGAGAAGCAGCGGCTGGGAAAGACTTTAACGCAGTTTATTCCGTCTGGCAATGCGTTGAGTGGCTTGGTGCGATCGCTAGTGCAAGGTGTGCGCGAGAGTAAAACTTACGCGAAGCCAGCAGAATTAGCTACGCTGACAAGCCTATTCGCTGAATCAGAAAAGCTGTTGCTGATCATGTTTGGCTACGAGATGGCAACCGCCGATGGAGACCTTGACCCCAAAGAGCAGAAATATCTTCGCATTATTGCTCAACATTTCCACCTGAAAGATGAATGGATCGGAGCTGTGGAAGCAGGATTAGTTTATCAGCAGATAAGTGATGCTTTGAGTGAAGTGCGCTATCTGCTTGATCCCGCTAGATTCCAGGCACTTGATCCGGTATTTGCCAGAGCAGCTAGCCAAATGCTGACACGACTTCCAGAAAGCACTAAGTCTAATGGGACACGCGTAAAAGTCGGCTACGAAACTCTGGAGAAATTTCAAGCCCAGCGCCAACAGTTGGATCGCTTTTGCGGTGAGCTTGGGAAAATCGTTTCGGAGTGTGACGATCACACTCCCCTACCTCAGCAGATAGAAACTAATCTGCAAAACATCTCTCAAAGGCTGCAATCTCAAAAGTTCCGCGTCGCTGTTGTGGGCGAATTCAGTCAAGGAAAATCGACATTGTTGAACGCGCTGTTAGGAGAGGCAATTCAGCCCACGCGAGTCATTCCGTGCAGTGGCAGCATTACGGTGTTGCGCTACGGTGAGCGAAAGCGGGTGATTTGTCGCTATCGCGATGGACAAGAAGAAATTATTCCCCTAGAAGAATATCAGGCTAGAGCGTCGATTCCTGACGATGTGGCTCTCGGCGATCGGACAGATGCGCTAACTTCTGATGTTTTAGAAATTGTGTATGAGCATCCTGGGTTGGCATTGTGTCGGCACGGCGTGGAGTTAATCGATTCACCTGGTTTAAACGAGCATCCTGAGCGCACTCGGATCACAAACCAGCTTTTGGAAAATGTGGATGCGGTGATCTTCTTAGCCAATGGTTCACGACCAATAACCCAGGGCGAACGGGAACTACTGCAAAGTCTAAAGTTGAAACTGAATGGGGGACAAGCTGATCGTCCTGCTAATAATCTGTTTGTTTTGGTGAATTTTATGGATTTACTGCGGCGTGAACCCGATCGTCAGCAAGTCCGGCAGTTAGTTGAAAATTCCGTTTTTGGCAAAGTCCCCATCCTTGAAACCCCAAAGCAGCTTCACTTTATCTCTGCTCAGGCTGCGCTAGAGGCAATTGTCGAGGATGATGACCAAAACGATTATTTGCAAACATTTCGAGGATTTACGCAGGTATTGGAGACATTTCTTACTCAAGAACGAGGGGCGATCGTCAATCAACGCAGTCAAGCCGATCTGGATAGCGTGGCACAGGCGCTAACTCTGCAACTCAAGCAAGCAGAAGAAATTATTGATGGAGAAGTTGCAGTCTCCAATGCTGCCAAGCAAGACATCGTGGACAAGATTGGTGAAGCGAGTGGATATCTAGCTAATTTGCAGACGTTGATCCGATCGACCAGTGAGCAAAAACGGGACACGGTGAAGCGTCTTGAGATCAAACAACACTTGAAGAGTTACATTAGCGAAAAATCTGCATCTTGGAACTCTAAGCAGAATCAGAAGAGCAAGATTCTCACAGAATTCTCCGACAGGTTTCAATCAGATTTGTCAGATGCCATTAGCGAGTGGACGCAAACCAAAGTCATCCAAGAAACGCTCACAGCCACGCTTAAAGCAATTGATTCCAACATTCAAAGTAAGATTTACCAGTTTCAAAAGAGTGCTGAAGCGATCGACCAAGGGACAGGCTCTCAACTAGCCATTCAATTTGATTTGGGTATGAAGCAAGTGGCTCCCCAGTTCAAGTTTGATGCTGGTGCTAGCTCCGACAAATGGGATTCCGCCTGGAAAGTTGGCATTGGGAGTATCAGCGGGTTAGGTGGCGGCGGATTATTAGTAGGAGGAATCGCACTTGCCGTGAGTAGTGTTGCCTTCTTTCCGTTAGTGCTAACAGGCGGAGCAATTGCCGGAATCGCTGCTGGAGGTGCAGCTTTAGGAACAGCCGTTGGAGGTGCACTCGGATTCCTTATACCGCCTGACCAAGAAGCGATCAAGCGAGAGGTCGTCGAAGAAGGGTTTAAGCAGTTTCATGCCCAAGATGGCACGGGGCAACTGATGAAGTCACTCGATACTTTGGTCGAAGGTTTGTTTAATCAAAGACTGGAGACAATCCAAGCTGTTACCCGACAGTATATGGCTCTGCTCAATTCGTTGTTAATCGATTCAGAAACCGTGCACACGTTAAACGAAGTTGCAGCAGAACGCCAGTGGTATCAAGACCAGCATTCTAAGTTAGTTACGTTCCAGTCTCAGCTTAACGATTTATTGGCTTAGACCTCACAGCCATCCAGTTTTTGAACAATACCCAACCACCATACAAGTATGCTTTTTCAATTTCCGCCAGCGATTCAACTAGCGCTTGATGCAGGTAAGCTAGTTCAGGTTTTTTCTAAAAGTGGTGTGCCTCTGGGTCTTGTACGAGATGCGGTAACAGGTCGATTTGCAGGACAAGCGATCGGAGTTACAGGATTAAACCCACTGACAGGAGGAATTCCCGGACTGATAATTAATGGCTTGAATGCTTATCAAAGCGGAAAGATTCTTAATCAGGGTCGTCAAACGCTGCAAGCGGTAAATGCTCTCTCGCAATCTGTGAACATTCTGCAAGCAACTACTGCGGTGATTGGTGTTGGGATTGCAGCAACAACCGCCCTCGCTGCTGTGAATCTCTATCAAACGCTAAAACTTCGTCAAGATGTTGCAGCCTTGCGGTTAGAGGTCAAAGACGGCTTTGTTGACCTCAAGCAGGCATTGCGTGACCAAGGGTTAGAGGTGATTGAACATATCAATCGTGTCGCCGAAGATGTTGAGTTTCGCGACCATCGCACAATTCTGGCGCGAGCTTATGGGTTATTTAACCAGGCGACGATTCGTCTGCAATCAGCGCTCACGGTTCAAGATCTAGCACGTCGGAATGCCGACATCAACTCAGTCCGCGACATGATGTTTCAAGCGTTAGCAGACTACGACAACCCTCAACTACTCAATAATATAAATGCGGCTGGCTATATTCGCCGTCGTGAGTGCGTTTGGGCAATTCAACAAGCGATCGCCTTGACCTATCAAGTACAAGGTGAGCAAGCAAGTGCCAGTCATCGATTGCAGGCACTCTATACGGCGATTCGCCGAGATTCTCTGACTGCGATCAACCAGCTCAATTCTCAAGCTGAACTTGATTTTCTCTTCCCCGAACTTGTTCGCATTCACGACCATGACTTGCAGGCTCTCAACCTCTGGCAAACTCAAATTGATTGGGTACAAACGTTACCTCCAGATGAAATCAGACTGTTAAATAGTTCAGAACTCAACCCGATTGATCTAGAAGGATTTGAGACAAACTCTTTGTTAGAAGTACCGCTTGAGCAGACTCTCTACGAAGAACTTCAGCCAAAGTCAAACGCTGTGACTCTGTGTAATCAACTTCGGCTAATGATGGCTCCAGAAATGCGACTAGAGTATGCTTCTGTGATTAGTCAACAAGCCCAAAGCAATGGGTTAGAAGCATTGACTATAGATAAACTGCAAGCCGTATCAAATTACACGATGGCTAGTCTTTATCACTATTTTCAACCTGAGGAAGGGGTTCTAAGCAGAGAGACAACCTAGCGAGCATCATGCGTGAACCGTCCCTAATGAATGGCTATACGAGTTTTTGCAACAGGCAAAAGAAGATGAAATTGCCGCAATGAGACCCCTGCGAGATCAAACTGTATCAGGCTAGTTTTTCAAATTGCAAAGCTCCACAGTGAGTGAAATCGCCGCGCTAACCTTCAACAGATGCCGTAGACTGAAGTGTGAATTTGCGAAAGGGAACGGACGATGCGGCTATCTCAGATGCTATTTGTCACACTGCGAGAAGACCCTGCGGAGGCAGAAATCCCCAGTCACAAGCTATTGCTGAGGGCTGGCTACATCCGTCGAATCGGCAGTGGCATCTATGCGTATCTGCCCCTGATGTGGCGCGTGCTGCAAAAAGTCTCCCAGATTGTCCGTGAAGAAATGAACGCAGCGGGCGCACAAGAATGTTTGCTGCCCCAACTCCAGCCCGCCGAGCTTTGGCAAGAATCAGGACGCTGGGACACCTACACAAAAGCCGAAGGGATCATGTTTGCCTTGGTTGATCGCCAGCAGCGCGAACTGGGTTTAGGTCCAACTCACGAAGAAGTGATTACGACGATCGCCCGTGACATGATTCGGTCTTATCGTCAGTTGCCTCAAAATCTCTATCAAATTCAAACTAAGTTTCGCGACGAAATTCGTCCTCGGTTTGGCTTGATGCGTGGTCGAGAATTCATCATGAAAGATGCCTATTCATTTGACGCTGACGAAGCGGGAATGAAGCTGACTTATGAAAAGATGAATCAGGCATATCACAACATTCTCAGACGGTGTGGACTGAAGTTTAGAGCCGTTGATGCCGATTCGGGCGCGATCGGAGGGTCAGGATCTCAAGAATTTATGGTGCTGGCAGACGCAGGTGAAGACGAAATTCTCTACACCGATGATGGCAACTACGCTGCTAACGTCGAGAAAGCGGTTTCCCTGCCACCGGATGCTGAGTCGTCACCCTTCACCACTTACGAGAAACGAGAAACACCGGGAACGGAGACGATCGAGAAAGTCTGCAAATTTCTCAAGTGCTCGCCGACTCAACTCGTTAAGAACGTCCTCTATCAAGCCGTTTATGACAGTGGAATCACCGTTCTAGTGTTAATTCACATCCGAGGTGATCAGGATGTCAACGACGTTAAACTGCAAAACGAACTGGTCAAACTAGCGGATCAATACGGCGCTAAAACGGTTTTATCGCTCACCGTTCCCGATGCCGAAGCTCAACAAAAATGGGCATCAAAGCCTTTGCCACTGGGCTATATGTCTCCTGGCATTAGCGATGACTACATCCGATCGTCCAAGGAAATTGCGCCAAAATTCGTTCGGCTTGTGGATCAAACCGTTGCTGAGCTGCAAAACTTTGTTACTGGATCTGATGAGTCGGACTATCACGTCGTCGGCGCAAACTGGGGCGCGCAGTTTCAGAATTCAACGCGTGTTGTCGATTTGAGAAAGGCGAAAGCGGGCGATCGTGCCGTTCACGACTCAACCCAAACGCTCAAAACTGCACGCGGGATCGAGATTGGGCACATTTTTCAACTTGGCACCAAATATTCCACCGCCTTGGGCGCAACCTACACCAACGAGCAGGGCGAAGAAGTGCCGCTTGTGATGGGCTGTTATGGCGTAGGCGTATCTCGACTCGCGCAATCAGCAGTTGAGCAATCTTACGACAAAGACGGCATTATCTTTCCCGTTGCGATCGCGCCGTATCAAGCGATCGTGATCATTCCTAATGTCGGAGATGCCGATCAAGTTGCGGCGGCTGAAAAGCTGTATGGCGAATTGAATCAAGCGGGAGTTGAAACCCTATTGGACGATCGCAATGATCGAGCAGGGGTAAAATTCAAAGATGCTGATTTAATTGGCATTCCGTATCGAATTGTCACCGGAAAATCGCTGAAAGACGGCAAGGTTGAAGTGGTGCAACGCGCGACAAAAGCCGTTCAGGAGATCGCGATCGCAGAAGTCGTTTCTACCCTAAGTCAGTGGGTTGCTGAAGCAACCCAGAAATAAATTATTTTCAAAGACGCTCCGGAATCGGCTCAGAAGCGGGTGTAGTCAACCATGCTGCATTCTCCACCGATTGATTGTTTAAAGTCCGAGATCCAACATTAGGAGGGACTCCTCAATGCAAGACCAACATTCGACTCGCCGCATTCCGGTCGGAATTGTTGCAGGCTTGTCTGCGCTAGCAGTGACTGCCGGAAGCGCGACTGCATTCTTAGCTTGGCATTCAGCTCAGCCTAAACCTGTAGAACCCGCCCCTGAAATCTCTAAGGTCGAACCACAACCTTCGCCTTCTGCATCAGTGGCTCCGTCAGTAGCACCCTCGGTTCAACCGATTCGTCAATCGACTCCTAAAGTGGCACCTCCCGTCGTAGAGGCAACGGCTAAAGTTTATTGGCTCAAAGATTCTGGAGTTCTAGAGGCAGTGCCCGTCAAGCTAAAATCGAGCGATCGCTCAGAGTCAGTCTTAAGCGAAGCGATCGACACCTTGCTAAATAGCTCTCCTGATCAGACTCTCACAACTACGATTCCTCAAGGCACCCAGCTTAGAAGTCTCAAAGTCAAGCCTGATGGCATTCACATCGATTTGTCGTCTGCTTTCACAAAGGGCGGCGGCAGCGCGTCTATGCTGGGTCGGGTCGGGCAGGTTCTCTATACCGCAACTAGCACCAATCCGAGTGCACCTGTCTTCTTGTCGGTCGGCGGTCAACCGCTAGAAACATTAGGCGGTGAAGGCTTGATGTTAGATCAGCCTATGACGCGGCGATCGTTTGAAAAAGATTTCGTCTTAGAAGCTCGATAGACGGGTTTTAACTGCATCCAGCAATATCAGAATTATCTCAAACCAGTGTTCCCTTGAAGTTATTGATTTCAAGGGAATTATTTTAGAAGCGGATAAATTATGAACAGACAAGGAGAAGGAAGCTAGAACCTCTTCTCTTGTTCCCTCTCCTTGGGGAGAGGGCTAGGGTGAGGGCGAAGGATTCATGCATGAGGTCTAGTGAACTGAGAAATGTCTATGATTTATGACTAAACAGGACTGATGTTTATTAAATACTGACTTTAAAAGACCGTTGCGTATATCTTAATACATCCAGCTCTGTATTGAATAATACAAAGAATTCACATGGAAAGCGAGTGTACGCCTTCAATCGACATGCAAATGGGGCTTGTGTCGCAAAAACTCTAATCTAGGGCGCAATCACAGCGTAAGGATTGCGATCGCCGCTCTGTGACTCGGAGACGGCAAGACACAAACTGCACAAGTTTTATAGACTGAGCAATAAACGGTTTTGTTCTTCGCACACTCAGGTATCATGACCCCATCTTCTAAGCAGCGCTGGCAGTTTTGGATCGATCGCGGGGGCACATTCACCGATATCGTGGCACAAAACCCAGATGGCGAGTTGGTGATTCACAAGCTGTTGTCAGAAAACCCCGATCGCTATTCAGATGCTGCGTTGCAGGGCATTCGCGAGATTTTAGGAGTCGGTGCAGAGAGTCCTATTCCGGCTGAGCAGATTGCAGCCATCAAGATGGGAACCACAGTCGCGACAAATGCGCTGCTAGAACGCAAGGGCGATCGCTGCGTGCTGCTGATCACAAAAGGGTTTCGCGATGCCCTGAGAATTGGGTATCAAAATCGCCCCAATATTTTTGCCCGTCACATTGTGTTGCCCGAACTGCTCTATGAGCAAGTCATCGAAGTTGAGGAGCGATATAGCGCCCAAGGTGAAGAACTGACTACCCTCTCCACGATTGGAGAAACGTCTTGGATAACGGCTCTCAAGTCAGCGTATGCCGCTGGAATTCAAGCCTGTGCGATCGTGTTGATGCACGGCTATCGATATCCCGATCATGAGCAGACGATTGCAGCGATCGCGCACAAAATTGGCTTCACTCAGATCTCTGTTTCTCATCAAGTCAGTCCCTTAATGAAGTTGGTGAGTCGGGGCGACACCACCGTTGTCGATGCTTATTTGTCTCCCATTTTGAGGCGATATGTCGAACGAATCATGACGGAACTGAGCGCCCACCCGCAGAACTCTCCACGACTCCTGTTCATGCAATCCAACGGCGGATTGACCGATGCTGATCGCTTTCAGGGCAAAGACAGCATTTTATCGGGTCCGGCTGGAGGCATTGTTGGAGCGGTGCAGACCAGCAAACAGGCAGGATTTGACAAAATTATCAGCTTTGACATGGGGGGCACCTCGACTGATGTTGCTCACTACGACGGCAGCTATGAGCGCACCTTTGAGACCGAGGTTGCGGGGGTGCGGCTGCGTGCGCCGATGATGGCGATTCACACCGTTGCGGCGGGCGGCGGCTCTCTGATCAGCTTTGACGGCTCACGCTATCGAGTCGGACCTCAATCGGCAGGGGCAAATCCGGGTCCGGCGTGCTATCGCAATGGGGGCAAGTTGACCGTCACCGATTGCAATGTCAAGGTCGGCAAGCTCCAGCCTGATCTCTTTCCGAAGATGTTTGGGGCGACTGGCAATTTGCCACTTGATGCCGAGATTGTGGGGCAGAAGTTTACGGCTTTGGCAGCAGATATTCAGACTGCAAGTGGAGATCAGCGATCGCCCGAAGCGGTTGCTCAAGGATTTTTAGCGATCGCTGTTGAAAAAATGGCAAGCGCGATTAAGAAAATCTCCGTTCAACGTGGTTATGACATCACAGACTATACGCTCTGCTGTTTTGGAGGCGCAGGAGGACAGCACGCCTGTTTAATCGCAGACGCACTGGGAATGAAACAAATTTTCCTACATCCCTATGCAGGGGTTTTGTCGGCGTATGGCATGGGGTTAGCAGACTTGCGAGTGTTGCGAGATCGCGCGATCGAAGCCATTCTCACCGATGAATTATTGCCAGAATTGGCTCAAATTCTGACCGATCTTGCCACTGAGGGCATGGCAGCATTGCAGCGTCAAGAGGTTGCAGATACTCAGATTCAGGTGGTATCTCAAGTCCGGTTGCGCTATCAAGGAACAGACTCAGCCCTAATCGTAGACTTTGGCACTCTAGACGCGATGCTGACCCAATTTGAGCAGGTGCATCGCCAACGATATGGCTTTATTGACGACACCAAAGCGCTGATGGTCGAAGCCGTTTCAGTAGAAATGATTGGCACCACGATTGCGCCTCAAGAAGCTGTCGTTTCTGATCGTCGCCCCACTCCGCTTGCCGCAATCGCGACTGTCCCCATCTATACCCAGGGATGCTGGCACGAGTCACCTGTTTTTCAGCGTAGTGACTTAACTCCAGGCGATCGGATTTTGGGTACTGCCTTGATCATCGACCCAACTAGTACAACCGTGATCGAACCGAGCTGGCAAGCCGAACTGAACGATCACAATCACCTGATCTTGACGCGTTCAGAAATTGCTAATCCAGAATCCAGAATTCAAACTCTAAAATTCGCTTCCCCCGATCCTGTTTTGTTAGAAATTTTCAATCATCTGTTCATGGCGATCGCTGAACAAATGGGATTCACGCTGCAAAACACGAGTTCGTCAGTCAACATCAAAGAACGATTAGACTTCTCTTGTGCAGTTTTTGATCAACAGGGTCAACTCGTTGCGAATGCGCCTCATATTCCCGTTCATTTAGGATCAATGAGTGAGAGCGTGATTAGCTTGATGAATGCAGAAAACACATTTCTAAAATCAGGTGATGTTTATACTTTAAACAATCCCTACAACGGAGGAACTCATCTACCAGATATTACTGTGATTACTCCTGTATTCGCAGCAGAGAATCCGAACAACAACGATTCTAAACCGTTATTCTTTGTCGCCTCTCGTGGACACCATGCCGACATTGGCGGAATGACACCCGGATCAATGCCGCCAAACAGTACCTCGATCGAGCAAGAAGGCATCTTAATCAATCACTTCAAACTAATTGAACAAGGACACTTCCGATCGCAAGAGATCTTGGAATTACTCACTCATCAGGCTTATCCAGCCAGAAATCCTGCTCAAAACTTGGCAGACTTAAAAGCGCAAATCGCTGCCAACGAGCGAGGCGTGCAAGAACTTCGCAAAATGATTGCTCACTTCAGTTTAGAAACCGTTCAAGCCTATATGCAGCATGTGCAGGACAATGCAGAAACCTCTGTGCGGCGAGTGATTGAGACATTGCACGATGGCAGCTTTACCTACCCGATGGATGATGGCTGCGAGATTTGCGTCAGCGTTCGCCTCGATCGAGCATCCCGTCGTGCCACGATCGACTTCACGGGCACTTCCCCGCAACAGCCCACCAATTTCAACGCGCCCTTAGCCGTCTGCAAAGCCGCCGTTCTCTATGTGTTTCGCACCCTTGTAGACGATGACATTCCCCTGAATGCAGGCTGTCTCAAACCGCTAGACATCATCGTCCCTGAAGAATGTTTGCTCAATCCGCGCTATCCGGCAGCAGTCGTTGCCGGGAACGTCGAGACTTCGCAAGCCGTCACCGACGCGATCTACGGAGCTTTGGGCGTGATGGCAGCCTCTCAAGGCACGATGAATAATTTCACCTTTGGGAACGATCGCTACCAATATTACGAAACGATTTGCGGCGGGTCAGGAGCCAGCGCAACGTTTGATGGAACCGATGCCGTGCAAACCCACATGACCAATTCTCGCCTCACCGATCCTGAAGTTTTAGAATGGCGCTTTCCGGTGCTGCTAGAAAGCTTTGCAATCCGTTCCAACAGTGGCGGCAAAGGCTTGCATTCTGGCGGCAATGGCGTGATGCGTCGGCTGCAATTTCGCGAGTCAATGACGGCAGCGATTTTGTCAGGTCATCGCGTGGTGCCCCCGTTTGGGCTGCAAGGCGGCGAACCGGGACTCGTCGGCAAAAATTGGGTAGAACGATCGAATGGCTCGATCGAGCCTCTAGGCAGCAAAGCCGAAGTCACGATGCAGCCCGGAGACGTTTTCGTGATTAAAACGCCCGGTGGGGGAGGATTTGGGGTGCTCTAAACAACCTTTGAGCAGGTGTAACGCTCAGGGTGTATTATGGCGGTTTTTACCCCAATAAAGTACACCTTCTACTCCCTACTCCCTACTCCCTACCCGTACTTCACTCAGATGCAAATAGCTATAAAACCCCTTCGATCCTCATCTCACCAGGAGAGGTCTAATTCGCTTCGCCAATCAGCATAAATCCTGCCCAATTTAAAGGGGCGGGATGCTGTTTCATTGTGGTTAACATGGCTTGGCGCAAGGCTTGAGCCTTATCTGGCTGACGCTGAAGGTTGCGATAAAACTCGGTCATTAGCAACGCCGTGGGTTCATCGGGCACTGACCAGAGCGAAACAATCACACTCGGCACTCGTGCAGCAATCAATGCGCGAGATAAGCCGACAACCCCATCTCCCGTAATTTTGCCTCGCCCAGTGTTGCACGCACTGAGAACCACTAATTCGGCATTGAGTTTAAGATCGGAAATCTCACTAGCGGTCAGCAGTCCATTCTCCTCTAGAGAAGGGTTTCCGGTGGCGATCGGATCTGGGGCAAGGGCGATCGCACCCGGCACACCCAATCCTAAAAAGTCATTCATCAAGCCATGAGTTGCCAGGTGAATCATTCTGAAATGGCTCATGCGTTGCAGCACGCTAGATTTTTTTGCCGCTCCGCCAATCAAAGCTGAAGATTTTAGCAAGTGGGCGATCGCCGTTGCTTCTTGCTCCGCACCCGGTAAAGGAGGCAATTGTTCGGGTGGCTCTCCTACTTCTGTCACCACTTTGGGCATAGTCGGATTGCCAATAATCATCGATCCAGTCGTTGAGGTCTTGTCTGTCTGTTCTTTAGTGGGAGTTCCCAATCGTTTTCTCAGTTGATCAGTGAGACCTAAGACCTGAATCGAAGGCGCGATCGAGACCGTATGTTGTTCTATTAAGAATTTGCCTTGAGCATCTTGCAGCGCCGCAAACGGAACCAGCAGCAGAGAGCGATGCGGAATAAAAATCACCTGGGCAGTGGAGTCTTGAGGCAATAGATCGGCGATCGGTTGAATCAACAATTGATGCAATTGATGGAGTGGAGACGCATTGCTGCTCCCTTTCACACTCAATAGAAGACGAGTAATGGAGGTTAAATCGATTAACTCTTTTGAGTGACAGGTCTGAGTTTCCTGACACTGCCAAAGCGGTTTTAAATCGACTCGACGCAAGGCAACGCTGCCTGTTGGTTGCACGACCCAGATCAGCAATTCTGATTCGTGGGTTTCTAGCTTGCCTTTGACATTAAACTGTCCCGGAATCATCGAATATTCGACCAGGGTGGCGCGGTGATCTTGGGCGATTTGCTTGATTTGCGAGATCGTAGGAGAAGCAAGCGGCAACCGAGACGATTCTTTCTGCGAGGGAGGGGTAGAGAGGCGGCGGGCGAGTAGCTCAGCAAAGGCGCGGGCGCGTCCTCGTTCAGAAATTTCGAGAGCCGCTTCGGGCTGATTTTGAGCAATTAGAACGCTTTGGAGATTGCTGTAGGGCGCATTTTGCGTCTCAAAGATGGAGACTTTAAAGCCATCGTTGCTGCCCAGTCTCGATCGCAAAGATTCCCAAGTGTCGATCGCTTCGCGAAGGGTTTTGGCAGCTCCGGCTAAGTTGCCCGATTGCACGCGAGCGGCGGCGGCGTTGATTTTAGCAATGCCTTCCTCTCGACGATTGCTGCGCGACGAGGCGTATTGAAAATATTGCCCATAGGACTCTAGAGCTTTGTCAGAATTGCCCATCTGTGCATAAACGAGTCCTTGATTGCCCCGAATGCGATAGAGAATATCAGCATCGTGAAGAGTGTTCCAGGCAATGTTCCAGGCTTGATTATATTGGGCGATCGCACCTTGCTGATCTCCTTGAAAATAAGCAATTCCGCCCAGATTTGCTAAGGCTTCGGCTTCTCCTCGCAGATCCTTGAGTTGTCGAACAATTATTAATCGCTTCTGCTGATAGTCGATTGCTTTGGCATAGTCACGCTGAGTTTGGTAGATGATCCCTAAGTTGCCTTGTACAACCGATTCGAGCGAGCGATCCTGAATTTTCTGAGCGAACGTTAAAGCTTGCTCTTGAAACTTGGTTGCTTTGGCAGACTCGCCGAGTGCTTGATAAATAATGCCCAGATCACTCAATGTTTTGGCTTCGCTGGCTTGATCTTTGGCTTGTCGAGATAGGGTGAGCCGTTTTTGGTGAAGGGCGATCGCTTTGACATACAAATCTGCCCCGAAGTAAGCATTTGCTAAGTTTCCTAATGCTTGAATCTTGCTGTGCTCTTGAGTTAATGTCGCGTATTCATTGAGATACTCAATCGTCTCAGCATAGTAATTCCCAGATTGCACCTGTGCGAGTCCCAGATTTCCTAGAAGCATTAACTCTAGTGTTAAATCTGATTTTTGCCTTGCGATTTCTAATCCTTGCTTATAGTAATCAATAGCTTTATCATATTCACCTTGAAGATGACGTGATAATCCTAACGCAGCCAGTGTTTGAGCGATCCGATGTGAATCTTGCATAGCGCGTGCTGCGTCTAAATCAGATTCAGAAATAGAGTCATTTGAAACCCCTTTTAGCGGAAAGTAAGCAATTCCAGTTTTGCTGATCTGGTCTCCTTCCCACTGTAAGTGCTGAAGCGGTTGATAGAGTGTGAGTGGCTGTGGAACGGTTTGTGCGATCGATTTAGGCGGAGCGATCGCTGCTAGAGGTTGCCAGGGCAATGATGGCAACGTGAGAAACAGGGTGAAACAGAGAGAAAAGCTGATTTTTTGGGACATAGGTTGCGGTGCCTCTAGAGTTGCTTTAGCTGCACACCTAGATGAGTAAATTCAATCAGTCGCGCTATTGTGACTGAAGGGGGATCGCCGATTTAGCCAAGCGGTTAATCGAGCTAGACTTAACGGTCTGCGAGATGAGACGTTCGATCGCGTCTGTCTTTAGCTGCAACACAGCCAAGGCTATTAAAATTTTCTAGAATGTTGAGCGATCGCGCCCTCAAACCAGCAAATTTGCACGAGGATCAAACGTCTCTAACTGACGCAGCTTTTCATACAGGTCACGTTCTTGAGTCGTTAACTCTTTGGGCATGACAATCTGCAACTCAACAATTTGATCACCTCGTTCTCTAGGCGCATCGCGCCGCGCATCACTGCCGATTTCGGGATAGCCTTTGTTTGCTAATCGCAATCGCTGACTTGACCGCACCCCGCTCGGAATCGTCATTTTTACCAACCCATCAAGAGTTGGAACCTCGATCGCGCCACCCAATGCTGCCTCACTCGGTGTAATCGGCAACTGACACACAACGTCAGAGCCTTCTAGCTTAAAGAATGGATGGGGTGAAACCTCAATTTTGAGATATAAATCGCCCCCCGACATCCCCTGTCCTTTAAGTCGAATTCGTTGCCCGGTGACCATGCCAGCAGGCATATTGACTTCAAGCGATCGCCCGTCTTCGAGCCGAATCCGCTCCCGTCCACCTGAGTAGGCTTTTTCTAACGGCACAGTCAGCCGCGCTTCGGCATCACGACGAGTCGTCGATCGGGTGCTCGGAACGGTGTAGCTCGTTTTGCTGGTGCCGGGACGATAGTAATCAGTTTGAGGTTGGGGTGGTCGGGTGCTAGTGGTGTTGGTCGTCACCCGCCGATTGAGCAACTGATCGACAAAATCATTGAAGTTGCGATATTCGCCAAAATCGACTTCTTGAGAGCCATTGCTGCCTGATTTGTTCCAAGCATTCTTCGCGGCTCTGGCGGCTCCTTGAAACCCTCGCTGCTGCCAGAACTTGCCGAACTGATCATACTGCGATCGCTTGGTGACATCTCCTAGCACCTCATAAGCCTCGCCGAGTTCTTTAAACTTCTCTTCAGCCGCTTGATCGCCCGGGTTGACATCCGGGTGATATTTGCGGGCTAGTTTGCGATACGCCGTTTTGATTTCGTCGCCCGTCGCATCTTTTTCAACCCCCAAGATTTCGTAATAATTTCTAAAATTCTGCATAGCGTTCAAGCAAGGAGGAAAAAAGTATCAGAGGCAAAGGATGCTGCTGAGACAACATCATCCTTCAAATAGCTATAGCCAATCGTCTTCGTCGTCCCAGTTGTCTTGGCTGTAGTTGGGGCGACCCGGACGTTTTTTAGCGCTTTCACCCCGGTTGGGGCGACGATCGCCGGAGTCGTAGGGAACATCATTACGGCTGCCATAGGGGTCACTTTGAGAACCCCGTCGCGCGTCGTAGTCGCGATTTCCAGAGGTGTCGCTGCGTGGGGGACGGGTAGGCGGATAGTCGCTATTCCGTCTCGGTGAGTCAGCGTCGCTGTTGCGTCTCGGCGCATTGTAGTCGCGATCGTCAAAAGAATTGCGAGAATCTCGGCTGGGTGGATTTCCAGACTCGTTGCGTCTCGGCGCATCGTAATCTCGACTAGGTGGATTTCCGGAATCGCTGTTGCGTCTCGGCGCATCGTAATCTCGACTAGGTGGATTTCCGGAATCGCTATTGCGTCTCGGCGCATCGTAATCTCGACTAGATGGATTTCCAGAATCGCTGTTGCGTCTGGGTACGTCGTAATCTCGATCGCGTCTCGGCTCCCCTGAAGAATAGTCGCGAGGCACGTTTCCAGACTCGTATCCGTCTCGTGAATCGCGTTTCGGCAGATCGTAGTCGCGGCGAGGAGAGCCATAATCGTAGGCATCGCGACCGCCAGATGAATCGCGGCGAGGCGCATCCCAACCGTTATCGCGTCGAGCACCATAATCGTAAGGATCGCGACGATCGCCGTAATAATCGTAATCGTCGTCGTCATCAAGAAAGAAGTTTTTGATCGATTCAAAGAAGCCGCCTTCTTCGTCACCCTGATTTTGCTGATAGACTTCTCGATTTAGCTCATAGAGAACGTCTTTAAGATCGGCTTCAGCGATGTCAACGCCGCGATCGTTGTTGTCTGCCAACGCTTCTCGTAATTTCCGGATCAATGGCTCAATGCGAGAACGATAGCTGCTGACAAACTGCATTCCAAAATCGAGCGTCGCTTCTCGAAGTTGCCGTTCGGCTTGAAATGTGAGCGCGTCAGCCCGATTGCGCTTCTCGATTTTTTCTTTGCGCAGTCGATCGACCTCTGCAAATTCTTCAGCATTGCGAATCATCTGCCGCACTTCTTCTTCGCCCAGCGTCGAAGCGCCCTGAACCGTGATGCTCTGCTCTCGTCCCGTGGTGCGATCCATTGCTGTGACTTGCAAAATGCCGTTGGCATCCACATCAAACGACACCTGCACTTGCGGAATGCCCCTCGGCGCAGGAGGAATGCCCATCAGCTTAAAGCGACCGAGAGATTTATTGCCCGATGCCATATCCCGTTCGCCTTGCAAAATATGGACTTCCACCATCGTTTGGTTGTCTTCTGAGGTGGAGAATGTGTCCGATCGACGGGTCGGAATCGTCGTATTGCGAGGGATTAACTTCTTCATGACTCCCCCGATCGTCTCTAAACCAAATGACAATGGCGTAACATCCAGCAGCAGAATGTCTTTAATCTCTCCGGCAAGAATTCCTGCCTGAATTGCGGCACCGACAGCGACCACTTCATCGGGGTTGACATTCTGGTTAGGCTCTTTATTGATGATCGATCGGACGACTTGCTGCACCATTGGAATGCGCGTCGAACCGCCGACCAGCACAATGTCGTCGATATCTGCCGGAGTCATCCCTGCATCACGGAATGCCTGTTTGAGCGGTCCGCGCAGTCGAGAGAGCAGATCGCCACAAAAGCCTTCAAACTGTGATCGAGTCAGTCGAGTTTCAATATGCAGCGGTCCGTCTTCATTAGCGTCAATAAAGGGCAGATTAATCTCGGTGACTGCCACCCCAGATAATTCGATCTTTGCCTTCTCAGCCGCTTCGGTGAGTCGCTGAAGTGCCTGCCGATTTCGCCGCAGATCGACTTTTTCTTTTTCTAGAAATTCTTCAGCTAAGAAGTCTACGATTTTTTCGTCGAAGTCATTGCCGCCTAGCTGCGTGTCGCCACTCGTGCCTTTGACCTCAAACACGCCATCTCCCACTTCAAGAATGGATACGTCAAACGTGCCGCCGCCCAGGTCAAACACGAGAATAGTTTCACTCTGCCCGCGATCGAGTCCATATGCCAAAGATGCCGCCGTTGGCTCATTGAGAACTCGTTTGACATCCAAGCCAGCAATGCGCCCTGCGTCGCGGGTTGCCTGTCGCTGCGAATCGTTGAAATAAGCTGGAACGGTGATCACGGCTCCACTGATTGGCTCACCCAGATAGCGCGCTGCTTCGGCTGCCAGCTTTTTGAGAATCATCGACGAGATTTCTTCGGGGGCAAAAGCTCGATCGAGCCTCGGACACTTGATCCGAATGTTGCCCTCTTCGTCTTTACGAATGGTGTAGGGCACCCGCTTCGATTCGGGTGATAGCTCGCCATATTTACGACCAATAAAGCGTTTGACCCCAAAAAAGGTATTTTGAGGGTCGAGCACCGCTTGCCGCCGTGCCATCTGCCCGACCAGCCGTTCGCCCTCTTTATTAATGCCGACCACGGAGGGCGTTGTTCGCATTCCTTCTGCGTTGGCGATGACGACGGGTTTGCCGCCTTCCATAACTGCCACCACCGAGTTTGTAGTCCCCAGGTCAATACCGACTACTCTTCCCATGCCTTGCGGTGCTCCTCGCGTGTCTAACTAAATGTTGAGAACGTTTGCTGGATTCATTCTATCTTGCTAGTGAAGAAGTCAAAAGAATCGTGTCTGATGTGTAGAGTTTGGGGTCAAAATTCATCAGTCTTTTGGGGTGAAAGGTATATGGGAGTACACTCTATTCGGTTTGGAGTGCATACAGTATTTTTAACGAGATAATGAAGCAAGATTCCATTATTCAACTTGAACGCGTGACTTTAGCTCTGCAAAACCATTTCACGATCGTCATCAATGGCGCAACGGTTCGCCTCAAAGATGTGTCGCCGACGATGACATTGCTACACTATCTCCGGCAAAGTGGACGGATTGGTACTAAGGAAGGCTGCGGCGATGGGGACTGCGGGGCGTGTACGGTGGCGATCGTCGCTCAAGGCTCTGATGGCAAGCCTCACTATCAGGCGATGAATAGCTGTTTGATTCCGTTAGGGTCGGTGGCGGGGCGAGAAATCGTCACGGTTGAAGGGGTGAGTCTCGACGAGCTGCATCCGGTGCAAACAGCGATGGTGCAGACGGGCGGATCGCAGTGTGGCTATTGCACTCCAGGATTTGTGATGAGTTTATTTGCGGCTTATTACGATCGCACCCTAAACGATGCCTGCGTCGAGGGCAATTTGTGTCGCTGTACGGGTTATTTGGCGATTCGTCGAGCCGCTCAAGAGGTTGTAGAGAACCAATCGGATGGTTCTGACGATCGATTTCACCAGCACCTACAGACTACAAGTGTAGAATTGAGCGAAATTTCTTATAACGGCAACGATCAATGGTTCTATCGTCCAACGCGATTACAGGACGTATTAACCCTGATGGAACAGCATCCGAATGCGACGCTGATTGCAGGCGGAACAGATTTAGGATTGGAAATTAGCTATCACCGTCAACACTATGAGGTGATGATTTCACTCGAAGCGGTGACAGAACTAAAAACGCTGGAGAACACACCAGACTTTGTGGAAATTGGAGCAGCCGTGCCGTTAAGTCATTTCGAGGAGACGCTGCGTGGAGTCTTTCCGAGTTTGGATGAAATGCTGGTTTGGTTCGCAGCAAGACAGATTCGGACTCGTGCCACATTAGGCGGCAATATTGGAACAGCGTCTCCGATCGGAGATCTTCCTCCCGTTTTGCTGTCCCTCGATGCTGAACTGAAACTTGCTAGCTCAACAGGTGAACGAATAATTTCCCTTAACGATTTTTTCAAAGGCTATCGGCAAACCGATTTGCAGCCCGGAGAAATAATTGTTTCAGTCAAAATTCCCAAGGGCACCTCGCCTCGTCGCTTAAGTCAGGCGTATAAAATCGGCAAACGGGGAACCGATGACATTAGTATTGTCGCTGCCGCATTTGTGATCGATCTGGATGATGACGATCGCATCCTTCACGCGCGACTTGCCTATGGGGGAGTGGCGGCGATTCCGATTCGAGCGATCGCCATCGAACAAATGCTAATCGGCAAACGTTGGAATCACGAAACCATTCAGCACGTCAAACCAGCGCTCAAGCAGGCATTTACGCCGTTGACTGATTTAAGAGGCAGTGCAGACTATCGTAGACTCCTAGTCGCCAATCTGTTTGAGAAATTCTTTGTAGACTTCAGCACAGCATCTATTCAACCCGTGGAGGTGAGAGCATGAGTATCGGTCAACGCAAAAGCCACGAGAGCGCAGAAGCCCATGTGAGCGGCACCGCCATCTACACTGACGATCAGCGCCTTCCGGCTGGGATGTTGTCTCTGTTTCCCGTTTTGGCTCCCCATGCGAGAGCGAGAATCACCAAAATCGACGTGTCTGCGGCTTATGAAGTCGAGGGTGTCGTTACCGTTTTGACCGCAGACGACGTTCCCGGTGAAAACAACACTGGGGTGATTGTCCACGACGAGATCCTGCTCGCCACCGACGAAGTGAGCTATTGGGGACAGGCAGTAATTTGGGTCGCAGGTGAAACCGAGGAAGCTGCGCGACTGGGAGCCGAAAAAGTCGTCGTTGAGTATGAGCCACTCGACCCGATTCTCAGCATTAAAGACGCGATCGTGGCTCAAAGTTTTCACAACTCGCCCCAAGTCGTGCGTCGCGGCAATCCCAAAACGGCTCTCCAATCCGCCGACTTCTGCCTGAGTGGAGAAGTGGAAATGAATGGACAAGACCATTTCTATCTCGAAACTCAAGCGAGTTGGGTGATCCCGGATGGCGAAGGACATTATCAAGTTTATTCATCGACCCAGCACCCGACCGAAACTCAGATTATTGTGGCAAGAGTGTTAGGTATTTCAAGCAACCAAGTCGTCGTCACCTGTTTGAGAATGGGCGGCGCGTTTGGCGGCAAAGAATCGCAAGCCAACCCCTTTGCATCGATGGCAGCGATCGCGGCTCACAAGACAGGTCGTCCGTCACGAGTCAAACTGAGACGACATCACGACATGATTCTCACAGGCAAACGACACGGTTATTTGGGGCAATACAAGGTTGGATTCACAGCAGACGGGATGATCACCGCGCTAGACGTTGACCTCTATGCCGATGGCGGTTGGAGTCTTGATTTGTCTCCTCCCGTGCTGCTTAGAGCGATGCTGCACGTCGATAACGCCTACTACATTCCGCACCTCGAAGTCAGGGGACAGATTGCAAAATTGAATCGCGTCTCAAACACGGCGTTTCGGGGGTTTGGTGGACCTCAAGGAATGGTGGTGATTGAAGATATTCTCGATCGAGTCGCCCGAACGCTAAATCTGCCGCCCGATGTGGTGCGCGAACGCAACTTTTATCACGGCACAGGTGAAACCAACACAACCCATTACGGACAAGAACTCTACGACAATCGCATCGCCCGAATCTGGAACGAAGCAAAAGCGTTGCGAAGCAGTTCTCCGTCTGGAGTCGTCGCCAATTTTGAAGAACGGCGAGAGACGATCGAGCAATTCAATCAAGCCAATCTCTACAAAAAACGCGGCATCGCCATCACGCCTGTGAAGTTCGGCATCTCGTTCAACAAAACCCAATACAATCAAGCCGGGGCATTGATTCTCGTCTACGCGGATGGCAGCATTCAACTTAATCACGGCGGCACTGAGATGGGACAAGGGCTGCACACTAAAATGCTGCAAGTCGCGGCGCAAACCTTGGGCGTAAGTCTCGATCGCTTCCGCATCATGCCCACCAGCACCGATAAAGTGCCCAACACCTCGGCAACCGCAGCCTCAAGCGGCTCGGATCTCAACGGTCAAGCCGTCAAAAACGCCTGTGAAACGATTCAGTCGCGTCTCGCCACCGTCGCGGTCAGAATGATGACCCTCGACACGCCAGAAGATTTGGTATTTGCCGACGACTGGATTTATTGCCGCAGCTATCCTCAAAATCGCGTTTTGTTTGCCGATGTCGTCAAGCAGGCATATAGCGATCGCGTCAGTCTTTCGGCGACGGGCTATTACCGCACGCCCAACATTTATTGGGATGAAACCACAGGCAAAGGCAGACCGTTTTACTACTTCGCCTATGGCGCGGCGGTGAGCGAAGTCGAAGTGGACGGATTTACAGGCACCTTCAAACTGCGTCAGGTCGATATTGTCCATGATGTCGGCGCATCACTTAATCCCCTCGTCGATCAAGGGCAAATCGAAGGCGGATTTGTGCAAGGCATGGGCTGGCTAACGATGGAAGAATTAGTCTGGGACGCGCAAGGACGACTCCGAACCGACGCGCCCAGCACGTACAAAATTCCGACGATCGGAGAAGTGCCCGAACATTTCCAAGTGCATCTGCTCGAACGAGCCGCCCAAGATGGCGTAATCTATGGCAGTAAAGCGATCGGAGAACCTCCCTTCATGCTGGCGATCTCAGTTCGAGAAGCCATTCGAGCGGCGATCGCGGCATTTGGTTCACCGAGCCACGTTTCCCTCACGTCTCCCGCTACGCCTGAAGTGATTTTGTGGGCGATCGAGCAAGTTCGCGTCGAGTCCTCTCCGATGAACGTGCCAACCGATCTCGACGTGTTAGTGCCTTCCAAATGATCGAGTTTTATCAGCAGTTTGCCCAATGGTTAACGCAAGAACCTGTTGTGCTGGCAACGGTGACGAGGGTTCAAGGATCGGTTCCGAGAGAAGTGGGCGCAAAAATGATCGTGTGCAGAGATCGGATCTTTGGCACGATCGGGGGCGGCGCAGGCGAAGCAAAAGTCATTCACCAATCGCGCATCGTTCTCGAAACGGGGCAAAAACAGAGTGTTGAAATTGATCTAACAGGCGCACCGCAACGAGAAACCCAAGGGATTTGCGGCGGCAAAATGCGCGTGTGGTTAGAGCGTTGGTCAGGAGAAGTCTCGATCGAGCGTGCTCAAACCATTCTGCATCTGCTCAACACTGGACAGCCCGCCACGTTGGTAACTCCGTTTGATGCCGATCACTCTCCCTACCTCGTGCATCACCCCGAATCCACACCCAACGCATTTATCGAAACGCTGCAACCACCCCCAACCTTATTAATCATTGGCGCAGGTCATGTGGGCGAACAGTTGGCAAAAGTCGCGCACTTAATCGGATTTCAAATCATGGTGCAGGACGATCGCTCAGAGTGGGCAAATTCACAACGCTATCCTCAAGCTGCTGTGATTTTTAATGGCTCGATCGCTGAAGTCGTTGAGCAATTTGCAGACTATTCAAACTTATACGTTGCTCTTGTAACACGCGGATATCACTACGATTTAGCCGCTTTAGCATGTCTTTTGAAGCGGGATAGTGTTTGCGCTTATGTTGGCATGATTGGTAGTGAAAAACGAGTCCGACAAGTGTATCAGGCACTTGAAAAGATTGGTATTTCTGAGAGTAAGCTAAAAGGAATTTATGCTCCGATCGGGCTAAAAATTGGGGCGCTAACACCTGAAGAAATCGCAGTCAGCATCGCTGCCGAACTTGTTTCGGTGCGTCGAGGTGTAGCTTCTCTGAATGCCTAGAATCACGTCACTTTAGGAAATCTCGTAAACGATTAGCTTGGCAGCGATCGCCTCCATCGTATTATTTGGAGATCTAATATCTACATCTCTAAAATCTATTGAACCTAAGCTTGCCAGTGCTTCAATTTGATTTCTGTCAGGCTCAGGAAAAGAAAGATATTTTGACGTTCTCATCAAAACAAACAGTTGAAACGATTTACTTAAATCTGAGATGACAGGTAAATAATCATAAACTTTGAACGGATGAGCAATATCCCACATGCCTCTCACTCTTAGATTAGTAATCCCTAATGGATCAACTTTGTTGACTCTTGCTAATTCTTTGGTTACGCTTAATTCAACTCCTTGAATATCAGCAATGCCACTAATAATAGTACTTCTGATTCTTTCATAAACCTCTTTGTTGGCTGCATAACAATCGCCACAAACCAACCACAATGAGGATAGCTGTTTTTGTCCTCCTACGTAACCAATGCAATAGATATTATCCTTTTCAGTCCAATCCTCACATCTTCGGCAGTCAGGAAGGATCATTAAACTATCAGCAAACAATTTTGCTGACGGATAAGAGCTATTAAGAGCTATCCTCGCGGTTGGGGTTGTAATTTTTTTCACTTCAACAGCGTCGCCACCTCTAATCATAAAATCTGGCGGATTATTTGCATTGCCACCCCAAGAAAAAAAACTTCTGTGAGCTTTAGCTTTTTCATCAAGATCGGTAATTCTAATGGAGTCTGAAAATATATCTTTTGCAAAAAGCTCTAAAGCATCTCCAACAGAATTGATGCGATTTTCGCTCCGATAGTATTCAATCACATCAGGAATTCCGCTGTCTACGATCGTTCTAACCGCTCGAAGAATGTTAGTTGCAGCCTGATAAGTCATAGGATTAATCTACTAAATGTCTAACCTACTTCTAAAAGCATTTGGACAGCCTGTTCATTATCCAACTGACTGCTTGAATACGAGCTTTTATTTAACTCTTGAATAATAGATCTTGCTATTTCGTAAGCAAAGCTAACCGGAACAGCATTTCCGATCATTTTGTATGCAGCCGCTAAATCTTGATAATAAAAAATGAAATCATCTGGAAATGTTTGAATCCTGGCGCATTCGCGAATCGTCAATCTGCGATAGGGCAATTGGGAAGATGGATCAAAAATCCACTTGTCTTTTCCAACATGAATCATGCGATTAGCCTGTGGATGAATAGGAGCATGACGACCACCCGCTTGAATCGTAAAAGAAGGTTGATCCCACGATCGGACACGATTTCGAGACATATAAATACTAGAAAAATCGCCTTGCATATATTCATGATTTGATACAAGACAAGAGTCTCCATTCGTTTTACTTCTACCGATCGCGGGCAACTCAGATCCCTGCAAATCTCCGATCGCTTGCTTTAAAGTGTGTCTATTGGGGGCAGGCTTCACTGCATCAAACTGAAATTTTTTCCCTAAGCTAGCGTGAAATCCAACAAACATAACGCGCTTTCTTTCTTGGGAAACATTATAGTTTTTAGCATCTAGAAGCTTATAGGTTACGACGTAGCCAGCCTCTTCAAAAGCCGCAATAATATTTTGTAGAGCAGTTCCATGCTTTTTGTGAAGCATTCCAGAGACGTTTTCGGCAAGAAAGAATAAAGGTTGTTTATCTTTTAAGATGCGAACATATTCTAAAAAAAGCTGTCCCCGTTCATCTTCCATCCCTCTTTGATTACCTGCCTCACTCCAACTTTGACAAGGAGGACCTCCAATAATTCCAGCACAATCTGGGATATCTGATGAAGAGATATCTCTAATGCTTCTTTTGTCAAATATTGTGTGAGGGTGATTTTTTTCGTAAGTTTCCCAAATAACCTTGTCAAATTCATTTGCCCATAGGACATTAAAACCTGCTTTAGAGAAACCCAAATCTAGTCCTCCGCAACCTGAGAATAAGGACACGACATCATTTTGCATCGGAGAACCTATGTTTATCGATCGACAGTTGCCATTTGATCTTGGCATTCTACGAAATCAAAAATCCTAAATCGGTAATCGATCGATGTCCTTATTTGACCCGATGACCACGATCGCTGACCCTTTGCGAAGAATCGTAATCGGATCAGGATTGATTACAAACTTGCCCTCTTGACTAAATGCCAGCACATTTAGCCCATAGCGAGACCGCAGCTTTAGTTCAGAAATCGTGCGCTGATCAAACTCTTCGGGCACGATCACTTCGACAATGCTGTTTTCGGGGTCAAGCTCAAAGCGATCGAGAATGCCGGGTTTCGTCAACGATCGAGCCAACTCACATCCGGCATCGTGTTCTGGAAACACCACATGATCGGCACCGACCTTTTTGAGCAGCTTTTCGTGAATCTCAGACGAGGCTTTAGCGACCACATGCCGAACGCCGCCCTCTTTGAGGTTTAGCGTTGTAATAATACTTTCCTGGACATAGTTCCCGATCGCCACAATCACCGTGTCTTGCTCAAATAGTCCAGCTTCTTTGAGGGCAGCGGGCTGCGTCGAGTCAAGCTGTCGCGAATGGGTAACGATGCGATCGCTTAACGCCTGATCGACTCTCTCCATGTTGGCATCGACTCCCAAAACGTCATAGCCCTGACCATGCAGTGTTGAACAGACTGCCCGACCAAAGCGCCCCAGACCAACCACCGCAAACTGCCTGTTTTTGGAGTCTAATCGAAGCCCATGAAAAAATTTAAGCGCGGATAGATTCACAATCTTACAAGGGTAATGAACGGAGAAAGCGAGCACTACTGATCAGTATCTAATGAGTTGAGCCTGCAAATTAGCCCACGAGCAGATTTTCTTCGGGGTAGTGGACAAAACTAGGCTTGGGATCTCCTAACAGCGCACCCACTAGCAGCAAGATGCCAACTCGA
>JBBRPT010000048.1:0-46410 GCA_038227635.1 Leptolyngbyales cyanobacterium
AAAGCTGGCTGAAGAATCGATCGAGTCTGGACTGGTCAGAGCCGCGCAAGCGATTTTGGCAGAGGCAGACACAGCGCGAGATGGATTCGATCGGTTAGTTAACTTGTACCAACGCCAGCCAAATTTGGCAACGCGATCGTCCACAAGCATTCGTCAGCAGGCGTACAGCACCCCAATCCCGATCGCTTATCTTGCTGGGGCGTTAGCTGGACTGACTCCTGACAAAACAGTGTACGAGCCATCGGCGGGGCATGGGGCACTGATTCTAGATGCTAATCCCGCTCATGCGATCGTCAACGAACTTAACTCAGATCGGGCTGCTGATCTCAAACGCCAGGGCTACATGGTGACTCAGCATGACGCGGCTGAGTATTTACCCCAACAGCCTGTGGATATCGTCGTCATGAATCCACCGTTTGGCGCGGTAAAAGACCCACAAACAGGACGAAACCAGGAATGGCGAGTTCGAGGCGGTTCTGCCACTCAGCCGTACCGCACTACCCAGATCGACCACGCGATCGCGCTTCATGCTCTGCAAGCGATGAAAGATGAGGGTCAAGCCGTGCTGATCCTGGGTGCGCCTATGTCAAACAAGGTGGGTAATGACCAGAATGCTTCTGGCACCTATAACAATGCTCAGAACAGAGCGTTTTATAAAAGCCTCTACGATAACTACAACGTTACTCAGCACTTTTGCATTGCCGGAAATTTGTATGCAAGGCAGGGCACCAGTTTTCCTGTTGACGTGATTGTGATTGAAGGACGCGGTAAATCTCAGCGCCGCTTGCCTGCGGCTGATTTGCCAAAGACTTACACCACCTTTGATGACCTTAAGGAGTTGATTCCTGATGTACCTCGAAGCCGAACACGCATGGCTACCCCTGACCCAAGATTCGACCGTTCGCCAGCTAACCGCAGTTTTGAGCCGCAGCGGGAAACCGCTTCAGCGAATGGACGATTACATGAACCAGTTGATGTGGCGGCTGGAGTGGATGATGCAGGACGATTCTCAGACAGCCCAAACTCAGATGCGTCAAGCCGTAGTGCAGGCGCAGCTTTATCAGATCGAATTGCCGCCGATGGACGCACCGAACTTGGAATGGGCACAGGCTCTGACGATTCACAATTTCGAGCTTCAGGGACGTCTGATATTCCTGCACCCGAACGATTTGACCGAGGAACAGAACCTTCTGGAGTTTCCGCTGGAGACCATCTCAGCAACTCCGAAGATCAAAAAATTAATCCGAGAGACAACGCTGGACGAGTGGCTAGAGCGAATGGTAGCAGTATGCAGCTAGGAGAGCAGGACATGATAGAACAACAGCAGCTAGATGTTCAAGAGCAAGAGATTAAGCAGGTTCCCTACATGCCTCGCAGTCAGGGAAACTCTGTTGAGACGCTGGTTCCGGTCAACATGCAAACTGCCGTCTCCAACGCCTTAAAGCGTCTTGAAGGTCGGGTGGGTCAGATTGATGATTACGTGACCGGAAGGCTTGGTATTGACGATACCGAGACGCTGCACAATCGTTTTAGTGCAGAGCAGGTCGATGCTTTAGGACTTGCGATCGCGAACTTAGAAAAGAATGAGTCCTTTATTATTGGCGATCAGACCGGAATCGGCAAAGGGCGCTTTGTAGCAGGCGTGATTGAGTATGCTCGACAGCAGGGACTCACGCCGATCTTCGTGACGCAAGACCCCAAACTGTATGGGGACATCATGCGGGATTTGAGCGATATTGGCATCACCGATGTTAAGCCTTTACCCACGAACAACGGACTCAACATTCCCCTACCTGACGGAACCAAGCTCAAAACAGCGGCGGCTGATAGTCACGCAAAGCTGATCAAGAAGTTGACTGTAGCAGCTGATTTAGGTGAGTACGATGCTGTCTTCACCACTTACTCTCAGATGCAGACGGTTAAGGGCAAAGATACTGACCGTCGTGATTTCCTACGCACCTTTGCATCTCGTTCAATTCTGATCTTGGACGAAAGCCACAACGCCGGGGGAACTGCAAAGCAGTGGAAAGGAAATTTTGAGGCACTCGATCGCGCTGACTTTGTACGAGATCTGGTGAGCCGCTCCGCAGGCGTGGTGTATTCCTCTGCTACCTACGCCAAGAACCCTTATGTCATGACGCTGTATTCGACGAAAACTGGAATGCGCCATGCGGTCGAGAATGAAGAAAACTTAGTGCCGATGATTCAGTCAGGAGGCATCCCGCTTCAACAAATGTTAGCCGCCAAGCTCAGTGAAGCAGGGCAATACATCCGCCGGGAACGTTCCTACGAAGGGATCGAGTTTTCTGCCAAAGTCGCTGCGGTCGATACCAAAATGGCAGAAAACCTGGCAGGCGTGATGAGCCGCATCATGGAGTTTGACCTCGCGAAAAAGCAGTCTGTCAAAGGGTTGGACGATGCTCTTAAAGCCGATGCCAAGCGACAGCTAAGAGACAACACGACGGGTGGAGCCGGAGCAACAAGTACCAACTTTACAGCGATTATGCATAACGTCATCAACCAGACGTTACTGGCAATGAAGGCAGAGGCAACCGTTCAGGAAACGCTCGACTCGCTGCAACGCGGTGAAAAACCTGTGATCACGGTGGCAAACACAATGGGGTCAATTATTGGACGGGCGGCGGATGAGCAGGGATTGCGTCCTGGCGATCCCATTCGTCTAGATGTGGGAGATTTGCTGCGTCGATATCTGGAGCGATCGCGAGAAGTCACGCTGCAAGATTATGCAGGCAACAGCACTCGACACCGACTCAGCGATGAGGTACTTGAGGGCGAAGCCCTTGATTTGTATGAGGAATGCTCTGAGCTAATTGATCAAACTAACTGGAGTAGCGTTCCAGTTTCCCCGATCGACTATATTCGGCATCGCCTTACGCAAGAAGGGTATCGCATCAATGAAGTGACCGGGCGCGAAGACCGACTAGAGTACGCCCCAAACGGAGAGCAGTTTTACCAGGTTCGCACCAGCGGCGAGAAAGGCACGGCTGCCGCGATTAAAAACGTCAATTCCTTTAACGCTGGCGATCTGGATGTCCTGATTCTGAATCGCTCCGGCTCGACAGGGATCAGCCTTCATGCGTCAGAAAAGTTTGTGGATCAGCGTCCCCGGCGCATGATTATTGCTCAACCTGAACTCAACATTGACCAATTCATGCAAATGCTAGGGCGAATTCATCGCACTGGACAGGTTGAAAATCCGAGTTTTACGATCTTGATGGGTGACATTCCGGCTGAGAAACGTCCGGCTGCGGTGCTGTTGAAGAAAATGGCGAGTCTCAATGCCAATACAACGGCTGCCAGGGAAAGTGGCTTTAGTCTGGGAAATGTGACCGACTTCATGAACGAGTACGGCGATCAGGTCGTGCTGGAACTAATGGCAAATCGCCCTGACCTTCATGCCAAATTGGGCTACCCGATTCGCGGGCTGGGTGAAGAGTCAGAAATCGACAGCTTTGAGACAGATGGCTTAGTCAATAAAGTGACAGGGCGAATCCCCCTTCTGCCCGTCGCTCAACAGGAAGCTGTTTATAACCTGATCGAGCAGGAGTATGGCGAACTGGTTGAGCGTGAGAAAGCAATGGGTCAGAGCATTTTAGAGGCAGAAACGCTTGATTTTGATGCCAAAACGCTGGCTCGAATGGAGCTTTCTCCGGCTAAGGCAACCATTGATAGTCCGTTCACGGCTGCGGTGTATCTAGAGGTGATGGATGCAAAAGCTCAACGCAAGCCAATGACTACGCTGGAAGTGATCAATGCCGTGCGTTCTGAACTAGAGTTGAATCCGGTCGAACGACTCGATCAACATGATCAGATGGAGTTTGAGGGATTCGCTAAGACGAAGACAACGGAAACGATTCATGCATTGCAGTCTCAAACGCTGGAATATCGCGCTCAGCATCAAGCTCGACTCACTAAGCAATACGCCACACTGGATGCCGAAGAACAAATTAACAAGTTGTCTGGGGCAATGCAGAAACTGGATGAGAAGCTGAATGCCCAATTTGCCCAGGTTTCTCGAACGATGCGGGATCTGCCAATTGGCAAGCCTGTGCTGATCTCCAGTGAAAAAGACGGTGTTTTCTATGGTGTGGTTGAGAAGTACATGGATCGCTCCGGCGCAGGTGCTAATCCGACCTTGCCCTCAAACTGGAAGATGCAAATTCAGGTTGCAGACTCGACTCGTCAAATTGTTGTCCCATTATCGAGAATCAATACAGATCGTGCCAACGGCATTTTGGTGGAAGGACGAGAGCAAACGATGTCAGGCACTCAGGTCTACGATGTGTTTGATCATCGGCAGACTCTGGGACGAGAAAAACGCCAAATTTTTACAGGCAACGTGATTCGAGCGTTTGAGCAGTTTCCTAACGGTAAGCTGGTTAACTTCACCGATGCCAAGGGAAGCGTCCGCCAAGGCTTACTGATGAAGCAAGGCTTTGATATCGATAAAGCTCTGGATGAGCGTCCAGTGAAAATGCCCGCAATCGCCAATTGCCAGGAGTTCTTCGACACTACCCAAGCCAAACTGAAGACACAGGATGAGGTGCTTCAGGTTTGGAAAACTAGCAATGATGGTTTGGTTCTGGTCACGCCCAAGATAAAGGCGACAGGTGGGCGGTACTACCTGGATGAAGAATTGCTTGAAGCCGCACAGACTGAATTTGTCTCGATTGGCGATCGCATGGAGATGCGCGTGGGTTCAGAGCAAGCAATGCAAGTCCTTCAATGCCTCTACGACAATAACAAGCCTTTGTTTGCCTTTGAGAAGCGTGAAAAGGCGCGGGAAATGCTGGGGGTTGAGTTGCCCAATCTGGAAACGATCGAGGAAGCAACTGAGGCGCTATTAGAAGAACTGCCTCCGTATGTCGAAGAGCTTGAACTAGCGGATCAAGTTGCCGTAGTTGCTCAACTGGAATCTTTACTTCAAAGAAGTGATGCCCCGATTCAGAGCGGCGCAACCCCTGCTTCAGAATTCGATGATGTGGCGGCTTTGCCGGTTGACATTGAGCTGGCAATTCGTAACCTTGAATCAGACTACTCAACGCTCGAATTCGCGGATGTTGCTGAAGAAATGTTCGCGATTATGGAGGAAGAGGGCGTTAGCTGGCAAGAAGCGATCGCACAAATCCGTCAAGAGCTTAAAACCAATGAGGAAATGCAAACGCAACTTCATACAGAGTCTCAAGAGCAACGGGAACAACTACACCAGGAGAACCTAGAAGAAGTGAGTGAAGCCACTCAAAGTGTAGTTGATGAGATTGTTGAACTAGAAGCTCAGTTGCAATCTGCGGAAGTTGAAAAACCATCAGATCATGAAACGGTAAAATCTTCGCTTCAAAAGCCTGAGCCTGTTTCCGAAGTGGCGGACTCAAATGTGGTTCCGATCGCTCAACCGGAGATGAACGAGCACAGCCCAACATTACAGGAAATGCGAGATTGGTCTTTAGATGCTCGGATCTTGGATCGTCAGACAAAGTATTCGGAGCGTGTCAAGGCGTTGTCCCAAGATATGCTAGACGGCACTCCACAAGCCAAATTACCTGTCAAGGAGCGCGACCCCAGCTATAGCAATCCTGAATTTCAGTTGTCGGAAGCCGCTCATCAAGCGATGACTCGCGATGCTTCAGAGTCGGAAGCAGTTCGCACTCCAATCAGATCGCAGTTAATCACCTGGTTTCAAGCGGCACGGGAAATGGGGCGAGAGGATCAACTGAATCACATCAAACAACTGGGGCAGGCGCAGCTAAAAGGAACAGATCAGGAAGCCAAGCCCACCAGTGCGCGAGATCCTAATTTTTCTAACCCAAACTTCCAGTTGAGCCGAAAAGATTTTATCGCCATGCAAAACGCGATCAATGAACACCAGAAGCAAGCAAGTCGCCCCCAGCAGCCGTCTCGTTCTGAAATCGCGCAGGGAAGATAACTTCTGAACTGTGAACGTATCCAAATCAATGTACTAAACAATCCCCATGACCAAACTACTGATTGTTGAATCGCCAAATAAGATTAAAACGCTGAAGTCTATTTTGGGGTCAGATTGGAATATTCAAGCTTCGTTGGGACACATCACGGAGTTGGCTCAAGATGGAGAAGATTCACTGGGCTTTACGCTCCACCCTGATCAGGTTGAGTGTCGCTACCAACCGCGTGCCGATCGCGGCAAGAAAATCATTGCTCAACTTCGAGAAGCCGTTAGAAAAGCTGAAACGGTTTATTTGGCGACTGACCCCGACCGGGAAGGTGAGGGCATCAGTTTTCATTTGATGCAGCAGCTACGGCTTAAAAGAGGGCAGTACAAGCGCGTGACGTACACTCAAATTACTGAAGCTGCGGTCAACGCCGCGATCGCAAATGCGAGAGAGTTAGACTTTGCGTTGGTCGGAGCGCAGCAGGCGCGGCAGTGTCTTGATAAGCTGGTGGGTTACAAAGTCTCGCCGATCCTCTGGCAGTCTAGCGGTGGGAAGAGTGCAGGACGGGTGCAGTCACCAGCCTTGCACCTCGTTTGCGATCGGGAACGGACGATTCAAAATTTCAAGCCGACCGATTATTGGAGCGTTTGGGTTGAGTATGGAGAAGGATTTCGAGCCTACTACTTGGGTGGACTTGATGAGCTTCAAGTTGTGGATGGCGACAGTGACGATCTGCAAACCGATGACGCTGCGGATACCTCTCAAACCAAGCAGGTTGAATCGAAGCGAGTGCTATCCCAGACTCAGGCAGAGCGATTAGTTCAAATCGCCCAATCTCATCCCCATCAGGTAATCAAGTTTGCAGGACGAGACGCGAAGAAAAATCCGCCACCGCCACTGACGACGAGTTCCCTTCAGCAAGCAGCAGGGGTTCGTTACAGTTTCGGTGCGGAAAAGACCATGCAAATTGCTCAGACGTTGTTTGAAGGGGTGGATCTGCCGCAGGGACGAAAGGCGCTGATCACCTATCACCGGACAGACAGCGTAACCCTTGCGCCTGAATTTTGTGAAGCGGCGCGGGAGTGGCTTGGCAAGCATGATCCTGAGAATGTACCCGCTAAGACGGTTAAACACCGTGACAAATCTGGGGCACAGGGAGCGCACGAGGCAATCCGCCCCACCTATCTTGAAATCACACCAGAGTCGATTCAAAGTCACTTATCACCTGATCAATTTAAGCTTTACGACCTGATCTGGCGACGGGCAATGGCATCTCAGTGTGGTTCGGCTCGATTACAGAAAACCCGTGCTGTCACCCGTTCTGGTGACGTAGTGTGGGAAGCGCGGGGCAGTATTGTTGTTTTCTCAGGATATACAAAATACTGGAATGACTTGGGGCAAGATGCTCAACTGCCAACGCTCCACGATGGACAGCCCCTCACGTTGAAGCAAGCGGCTCACACGGAAAAACAAACTCAACCCCCAGCGCGTTTCAGCGAAGCGAAGTTGGTTCAAACCCTCGAACGTTTGGGGGTGGGTCGCCCTAGCACCTACGCTACTACGATGAAAATTCTCAAGGAGCGGGGCTACGTGCAGGTGAAGGGCAAGGTGATGATTCCAACGGAAGTGGGGCTGAAAACTGACGAAGTTTTATCCCAAATTTTACCGAACTTAATTGATGCTGGATTAACCGCAGAGATGGAAGCATCACTGGACGCGATCGCCGATGGGAAACGAGACTGGCAACGCTACTTGATCGACTGGAATCAGAATGCTTTTCAGCCTGCGTTGGATCGTGCCCGTCAGCGCTTGGGTGTTGCTGAACGCCCCACGCCTAAACCTGAAGAGGCTGGCAAGCTCACTGAATATCCTTGTCCAGTTTGCGAAAACTTTTTAGAGGAGTATCAATATCAAAGAAACAATGAAATTAGGGTGCTGCTTCGTTGCTCTGACCCTAAAAATCGGCGCAAATCTTGTAAGGATATTGTTTTCTTCAAGACAAAACACGGGACGTGGTGGAATAAAGAACTTGGAGCGATCGGAGAGGCATCAACGCCGTCTCAGCAAGAGGATGAACTCTCAGATTCGCCTTGCCCGGAATGCTCAAAGCTCCTGAGTAAGATTCCAAGCCAAAAGGTGACAGGTGGATTTTTTCTCAAATGTAAGCACGGATGTCCAGACGTTGTGATGTTCTGGAGCGATCGTACAAAGCAGTGGGAACGACCACAACCGAAACCTTCTTCGTCCGCGTCCTCATTGTCCATGTCTTCTCGCCCCCAGAAGACGAGTCAGCCAAAAGCCAAAGTCTGATGAGAAGAAGTGCATTATTTTTAGGGTTAGGCACAGCGATTAGCGTCTCCAGTTTCGCGGTTGGCTTCACGGCTCTGTCACTTACCTCGCCACAGAATCAGGCCTTACCTACTGCTCAAATCAAGCCCCATCCAGCATTCAAGTCTGCGATGGTACGGGGAAAAGACAGGTTGGAAGTGCAAAATGTCGTTCTGATTCAGAAGGCGTTGAGCTTCCAAGCTCAACAGTTGCAGCATTGGCAAGAAGAGCAGAACGTAAGACATGCCCAATTACAGCGTGTCCCCTCTGCTGTGGTTATTCATGAACGGAGATATCCTCAGCAACCTCAATCTGAGCGATCGATCCGATCGCTAACAGATTTACCTTCAGTTGACCGACTTGCCGTGACTTCGGCGCTAGCCGAACCGCCGCCGACTCAGAATCTAGTTCCTGCGATGACCCTACGGGTTGCGATCGGGCAAGGGCTTCATACGGTGGTCGCAGGTGGTTCAACTCCAATTCAGATCCTTGATTTAGAACGGCGCATGGTGCAGGAAGTTCCGGCATCTACAGCGCTGGTCTTTCAAGCCAATCAAAGCATCATTTGGAATGGAGTTCAAAGTGCTACTCCGATCTGGCTGCACCTACAAGATGACGGATTTGTGCTTGTTGGCGATCGCTGGTATCGCGGAGAAATTCTGCTGATTCCGCAGGGCAATTCAATGCTAGTGGTTAGTTACGTGGATTTAGAGCAGTATCTCTATTCAGTTGTTGGGGCAGAAATGCCGTCTTACTGGGCGGTTGAGGCACTAAAGGCACAAGCGATCGCGGCTCGGTCTTACGCTCTCGCTCATCGCCAGCGCCCTGCGAGTCCGTGGTACGACTTGACAAACACCGAGCGCCATCAGGTGTATGGCGGCATAGATACGGAAACTTCGCAGTCTCAATTGGCTGTAGAAGGTACTCGCGGATTATTTTTAGTGGAGAATGGTCAGGTTTTTGAGGCAATGTACGCCTCGACGGATGAAGTTGTGGCAAAACATCATGCGGGTCATCCGTCGATGAGCCAGACTGGGGCACAGCAGAAAGCTGCGTTAGGCTTAAACCACTTGCAAATTCTGGGCGATTACTACCAGAAAATTGGTCTTGCACGATTAGAGTAGTCTGGAGGTGGGGCGATGGGAGAGGCAAAGCGAAGAAAACTCGCTGATTCCGATTACGGGAGGATTTGACAACCAAATCCATCGAGTGCGAAATTACAGCACCGAGCCTCGGCGTACCTCCGGTCATTCTTTCAATCTAGCTATCAAACGCAGGGTCGTGGCTTGGCAATTCGTTCTACGATGAATCGAGACGCGCTTGATTATTTCAGTGTTGAGAGCTTGAGTCAGAGACTTTATCAAGGATTCCGGCTCATGCTGCTCAACAGATACGAGAGGCAATGGAGCAGTATGACCTAGAACGAGAGGGATTGCTATTTAATTTCAACAGCGCCTTCGCAGATGAGGCAATCAAAATTCAGCGCATCAGGTTCTCTCACTCAGATGTCGGGTTACTTTGAAGCCGTAGAATTTGAGATGCCGACGCTGAAACTGCTTGACCTAATTGCCCCGAAGAAATCCGCAGATTCCAATATCATCACCTCGAATGCTAGCGTGATCATCTACGGTCAAGAGATTTCCTAAGTCACCCCAGACTTAGCTCAAAAGGCGATTGAGTGACTATTCTTAAGCCTCTTGAATGCGGGTTATGTTGAGAAAGCGCATTTGTGGCTGGACTCTGAACGGGACAGGGCAGTGATGAAAAAGCAGCGGCAATTAGCACGGAAGAATCAGCCTGTTCTTCTACATCGCTGCGACGATCGCACTCCTCCGGCTCCTGGTCCACATTATTGGCGAAATGAGGCTTAATCAACACGCCATTTCACTGCTCTAATCACAAAACTTCAAAGTTGCAAACTTACAGAGTTCGTAACTTTGTTAAGCATAGACTTACAGAATTTGGGTTTCTGGGCAAAGCTCTGTTATTCTAGATGACAGCCTTTCAAAGTTTCAAATTTGCAGAGACCAAAAGTTTGTATATTCGATAATCACAAACTTACAGAGTTGCGGAGTGTCAAGTGAAAATTATTGCGGTTGTCAATGGCAAAGGTGGAGTAGGAAAGACGACAACGGTGATCAACCTAGCTGCGATTTGGGCATCAAAGCGTCGAACACGAGTTTTACTGGTTGATGCCGATCCTCAAGGGAGCGCCACGTTTTGGGCGGAGCAGGGAGACCCGAAATTCGAGTTGGCTCAGGAAACTGATCCAGCCCTTCTAAGTCAGTTGCGCTCAGTGGAGTATGACTTCGCGGTGTGCGACACCCCTCCGCGATTAGCGTCAGAATCTCTGATTACGATCGTGAAGGGATCAGATTACATCGTGCTTCCGTCTCCTCCTGCTTCACTGGATATCAAAGCGTTGATGGATACGGTGCGGTCTACTCTCGCACATCTGGGTGTACCTTACCGAGTTCTGTTAACTCGTGTCGATCCTCGACGAATCAAATCTGCAATGGAGGTTCAGGCGAGTTTGATGGACTCTGAGATTCCTGTATTTAACTCGATGATTCGTTCTTATGCCGCTTATGACCAATCGGTTGTAGAAGGAAAAGCGATTACCGAGATGGTAGGTAATGATGTCGTAAATGCTCAAGCAGATTATCGACGGTTTGCGGATGAATTGAAACGGGAGATGAAATGATGGTAGCGAAAAGGCGTAAGCTGTCCGACTTGGTGAAACAGGAACATGATCAGCCTACTCTGGTCATGCAGCCAGAGACAAGAATTGAATCTGTTTCTTCCGAACTTACAGAGTTTGAAGGTTCGGAACTTCCACGTTATATGACGTTTGAGCGGAAAGAGGCGCGATTGCGGGGCGATCAGATCGACCAACTAACTGACTTGAGACGAAGGTTGAATCGGCAGAAGAAGGTTTCTCGTGAACCTCAACGGAATGGAGGCGAGAAAGCCGAGCGAATCACAGAAAATACCCTAATGCGAGTGGCTGTGGACTTGCTATTAAGCAAGTCGGATGGGCTTAAAGGGCTAACGGAAGAGGAGTTACGGGCATCTCTTGGCTTGTGATTACTGCGATCGCACGTCTGGTGCATCAAAGGCAGCCGAGAAGCAGGTCATTCAGCCCAAACGATCTTAATCGTCGTTTCGATATTAGTTGTCGTCACGTTCTGTGATCCATTTCCCGTGCTGTTTTTCTTGGTATTCAGTATAACTTTGGCACTTAACCTTTATGGAAGACCGAAACTCCCCCGTTTTGGTGTCAAGAAAGTCGTCTATCTTTCAAAGTCAACAAACCCAGACGCGCCACGAGTTTCTTAACGCTTCCTGAGCTGCTTTTCCTCTCCCTCTTAATCCAGCAATGGATGCAGCTTATTTGCGATGAATCCTGGTTGGCATGGATGATTGCAGGTTCGTTGCACTTTAATCTCGGCTCAGTTGCAACTAATCCTGGTTTGAGCGTTTTCATAGTTGCAACTAATCCTAGTTTGAAAGTGTCTTGATTGCAGGTTTGAGCGATTAGTATTGCAGGTCGCTACAGCTAGGAGCAGGGACGGTGACGGCTCTGCGTAAATCTGGATTGCCAGTGCGGGGGTTGCTCATGGTGAGGCTGAAAATACTTCTATCCCTAGCCCAACCTCTCGGCGACAACCCCTTGCCAGTCGCTACTTTTGTTTAAGTTGACACTAATGTGCTGTGCTCTGCCCGTGCCAGAGCAGTCACGGAGTTTTTGCAGTTAATCGCATCACTTATTCACATCTTGATGAAGCCTATCGAGAGAGTCATCAGATCTTTCCCACGGTGCACGTTTGCCGACATACCGCTCTAGTTGCTTAAAAGCCAAGGGCGATGGCTGCATCCTGCCCTTTTCCCGGCGACTCACGGTTTCGTAAGACACTCTAAGCTGATCTGCAAACTGACCCTGGGTCAGATTAGTCAACTGACGCAGCGATCGAACAAACTGTCCAACTTCAGGTTGCTTTGGTGAGTGGGGCTTCTTTAAAGGCATTTTAGGCTGGATATGACGTGTGTCACATCCATTATCCACAGAATTGCAAAGATGGCTGTTTTGGACGGTCTCATCTCTGGAAATTCTCGCTCTGGTTTCTTGGCTAGTAGATCAATGACCTTTGCGCCCTACTTTGCCGCTGCTACTTCGCTAAAAATATTGTGTAATAAAACCAATAATTACACAAGAAACAGTTAAATACTGACTTCTTGTGTAATTTCGGGTGTTATTCTGCTACTTTTTACACAAGAACTTAGAGCGCACAGTAAAAGCTGTACGAAGCCGTCTTAAATCATTCCGAAAACGGCTCTGTGTGCAAAAATGACCCGAAACAAAATGAGTAGTATGATGGCTGGAAACCAGCTTGTTATCTACGATCGCTGACTGTTGGCAAATGGCAAAATTTTCTGGTTCAGGTACTTCTAGCATTTATGATTTTGACCCTGGGCACTTGCCCAACCAGGGAGAGAGATCCGTCATGCTGAAAGCCAATGATTCTAAAGAGATCATTATCCTTTCCGCACAGAAGGGCGAGCCTGCTGTTTCTCAAATTTTCAAACAGATAAGTCAAAGCTACGACTGGGGCAGACTGGTCATTGAAATTTTGACAGCAGATTATCTAACCAAGCTGATTGCCACTCTACGAGACAATTCTGCTCTTCCAGAATTAGTAACAGATTTATTGTTTCAACATTTAGTCAAGGTCTACCGACACAAAGTCGAGACCGCGCTGCAAAGTGAGGGCATTGATGCGATCGATACCGACTTACCCCATTTCAAACTGATTAGGGATCGCAAGCAGAACACAAAAACACTTGAACTCACGTTTGACGACGAGAAAATTAAGGCATACCTGAAAAACTCCCTGTCTGAACTCTTCAATCATGTCGGCTTTTGGGGAGAGTTTGCTAAAGCGATCGGGGCAAACCTGGTCGCGTGGGCAATTGAACATTTAGAGGAGAAATTGAGTTCAAAAGCGCTAAAGGCGATATCACAAAATCAACTGATCGAAAAAATCAGTCGATTGCTGACTGAGCTTGATTCCGAGTTGCTGCAAGAAAAAATTAGCTTCTTCGGACAGGTTTATTCTCAAGACATCACTCAGAAAATTATTCAAGGATTTAATCTTCCAGAGTGTTCATTACAGGAAATGGATAAACTGCTGGGACTCAAGCAGCGTCCACCTTCAAGCAGTAGCCGATCTCTGGAACTAGACCCGATCGCAGTAATCCCAACGTCGATTCCCATCGCCAGCAGTATTCGCGCCCAGCTTCGCCCAGATTTATGGCAGCAAAATTCAGATGATTTGGCGGTGTTTCAATATCGCAGTCGCTCTAATCCTAACAATTACATTGAGCATTACATTACGAACCCTGGTGATATCGAAATGATGCCGTGGGAAGCGGCTGAACAAATCATTAACAAGTTTGGGTTTGACACGGTAAAGCTACAGCTCATTTTCGCGGCTCGAACCATGGAAGAAGATGAGCCGTGGAATAGCACCTTTACCCTAAGAGCAACAGATATTGTTCAACTTTTAGGATGGGATCGTAATCACAATACAACGCTGGCTGATAAGCGCAATGCAGTCGCTAGTACCTCTTACGCTTTGTCTTGTATGCTCGTCAGATCAGTGTGGGTCGAAGGAAGAGGAAGAAAGAAAGTTGATGCCAGTACCCCGATCGGCAGAATGTGGGATGTGCTGATCGACATTCACGGGCAAATGGACTGGATGAGCAGCAAAATTGAGAAGCCAGAAGAAGTTTACATTACCGTCAGTCCTGGCCTATGGACAAAGCATTTCTTGAATCGTGCAGGGAGCCGCGCGAAAGAAGCGCTGCATCAATTTGGATATCTCGCGCAAGATATTCTTAGAATCGACCCCTATCACAATGAAATGGCGCTGCGGTTGGCAATTCAACTGACGCTTGATTCTCGCATTCGAGTCAGAAATCAACACCCTTACGATTATCAAGTCGTTAGTCTGTTGGAGGAGGTGCTTCCCAAGCTCGAAATTGAGAGAGCGTTACAGGACAAACATAAAGCGCGTGATCTAAAGACTCGTTGGAACAAAGCCTTACAACTGCTAATGAGTTTGGGTTGGCAAATCGAGTTTGACCCCAAAACTTATCCAGACTGGTTACAACCAGGCAGTACAGCACCTAAACCCGACGACTGGCGGAAAATTCGTGTGATTGATCGATTGCTTCAGGCGAAGTTGACGATCAAACCTCCTCATCCAATCCCTAGTCTTCTCTCGGTTATTAAAGATCCAAAGAAGCCAAAAGCGATCGCAGCGACTCCGGCACAAGAATTGATAGGAGAAGACATTCGCACAGCTCGTGAGAATCAGGGATGGAACCGTAAGGAGCTAGGTGGATTCTTAGACTTGAGCGCGGATTACATTGGCAAATTAGAACGTGGCGATCGTCTGATCACGCCGGAGCTTGAAGCAAAACTCCGAAAACTCTTACACCTCTGAAAGGAAAAAGAAATGAATTTGCGCTAAATGCATGAGACAAGTTGTGGTCTTTTCTTACTTGTGTCTTCTTGGCAAATCCCCCAGGTTTTTAGGCTTGCAGCGCTTCTAACCTAAGACAAACATCTCCGTATGCCCTCACTCGTCTTTTGAAGGTTATTTCATTCACAAGAACAGTACGCTAGACCTCCTAAATACTACTAAGTGCAATGAGACAAATATCTCCGTATCGCCTCACTCAGTTCAGGATGAGTGCTTGCACATTACACCCTCTGAAATTCCTTCAACTGTTGGTGAGACAAGACTTTATGGCAATTGTCCAAAACAGACACGACTTCAAAATATAGACTTGCACAAAGTTGTTTCTTGTCTTATTTCAAAGCTAAAACCCCTTTAGAGTATAGGCTTTGGGATGAGACAAGCGTCTCCGTGTCTGCTCACTTTAATGATTCAGCAGACTGTTTGCTTCGCTGTAGATACGTGAGACAAGCGTCTCCGTGTCCGCTCACTTACTTTTTCAGCAAAGTTTTGTCTGTCAGTCCTTTAATTTAAGACAAGATCGCTCCGTATCCTATCACTACAAGCAGCATAGGAATTTATAGAATGTCCAAGCAGTGAGCTTTAGCGAGGACTTCATACCAAAGTGGGCTGATTTGATTCGGGTCAGTAGATGAGACAAATTGCTCCGTGCCTTATCACTTGCGCTTTACCTTACTTCAAGATAGATGATGCAGTCTAAGTAGCTGAAACCAGCTTGGAATAAGACTCTAGTGATTTTGTAAAACTGGAGCGATCGAGACAACCACGCCGCTAGCATTCTGAAATTTAGATTTGTCTCACTCAAAGTTTTCGACAAAAGTTAGCTCAAATCAAGAAGCAGCAAGGGTTTAGCCGTAAGACAAATTCTTCCGTATTAGGTCATTGCTATCCCCCGATCATATTACCATCCTCTCCGTATCACATCACTTGCTTCTTTTGGAAAGCTTTGTGATCAAAGCTTTGAGCGGACTGAGACAAGGCAATCAGTCTGATAAGACTAATCCTTTCGGTGATGCAAATTTTCAAAGTCTGGCAAAATCATCACGATCTCAGCTAATCGAAGTTTCTGCGCTTTGGTTAAGGAGCGTGAGGAGGGGCGATATCGTTACATCCATTTCGACTGAGCAAATTCAATACGTTGAGGAGCGAAATGAGGAATTTTTTGCGCTCTTTCCCCATCGCTATGATTTCATCTGGGCAGAGTATCTAAATCCTGGAGAACCCGTTGGGTGGCAAACCGAGCGCCGCTATCCGTTAAGCGATCGCATCCTTGACCAAGGGAGCACTCTCTATGGAGTTCGTTTCGGTTCTAGAACGGGCTATAGCCTGCTCGACATCGACACAGGCAGCCTCTATCACCCTAAGAAAGTTCCTTTGCTTTTACAAGAATGATCACCGCCCTAGAGCCGCTAGGCATCGTCAGTTACCTTGCCTGCACATCGAGCTATAGTGGCGGGATTCATCTCTACTTACCATTTGAAGAAGCTCAAAGTACCTGGCAATTGTCGATCGCGATCTCAACCCTGCTCGAAAATGCTGGGTTCATTCTCAAACCTGGACAGCTAGAAGTGTTCCCCAATCCCAAGCCGTATCGCGGGGATGGGACATTTAGCCTGTTTAACGCGCATCGGCTTCCACTTCAAATTGGTTCGTATCTGCTCAATGACGATTTTCAACCCATCTGGAGCGATCGTCATACCTTTGTTCGACATTGGAGCATTGCTCGATCGCGCAACTCTGTCGATGCCAAAACCATCAAACGAATTATCAAACAGTTCAAGCGACACCCATTCCGCATTTCTGGTAAAGCGGATAAGTATCTCAATGATTTAAATGCAGAAATTGAAATTGGCTGGACAGGATCGGGGCAGACAAATCGGTTGCTGGGTCGAATCACGATGCGATCGTATGTATTCCACCATGTACTCACTAGTGGGAAACCATTAACTGGACAAACGCTCGTAAGTGAAATTGTGCGAGTTGCGCGATCGCTGCCGGGGTATTCAGACTGGTGCCGACATCAGCATGAGATTGAACATCGCGCTGAGGAGTGGGCACGATGCATTGAGTCAAGCCACTACTTTCACTATGGGGATGCTCTTGGGAAGTACAAAGCTCAAGATAAAGAGAAAGAGTATCCGATCGAGGATCTCCCGAACTGGAATGAACAACAATCTAAATCTGCGAGAGAGAAGATCCGAAGTGCGATCACGGACTTGCTTGAAAAAGGAATCTTTCCAAGTGCTGCAACTCAAAGATTCAAAAGTCTTCTTGAATATCGAATTGGTGGAGGATCGTTATATCGTCATAAGGATCTCTGGCATCCCAGTTACTTAAGAGTCGAAGATCAGATCGATAGCGTCGATCGGAAAGTAAGCTCTCCAATTAGGACTGAGATTGATCCAAGCTTATTATCTGGTAATGGCGGTAATGATATCTCTCGTGATGATTCTAGCGATTCTGAAACGCTTGTTCAGCTATCAACCGATGAACGCCAACCTATTGAACGAGACGATTCGTTGAATGATACCAACGTCGCATCTCAACCGTTATTGATTAGTGCTGAAGCTTGGCAAGCAGTGAACCAAGAAGCCCACCGCATGGTTCAGGAACCAGGACAGTCTCGAAGCCGACGACAATTGGCACGAATGCATCAATTTTTGGAGTCGGGTGATCCAATCTTGGTGGCAGAGGCAACAGCTTGGTTCCGCATCCAATCTCACCGACCCGATTTTTTAGAATTGCAACGACTCGATCTCGATGATCTACCCTGAACTGTTTGTATTTGGTTAGATGCTGATGCTGATGTTGAATCTCTCTGAGGTGCGCCTTAAATCTTGAGTATAAACAGCGCGCTATCATCAAAACGCCGTAATCTGTAGAAGCTAAAACCAATACTCTAGGCACTCTTTTGTGGCTACTATAACGGTGTGCGATGCCTGCAACAAGTCTTGTGAAGCTTCAATTCATTGTCCCAGTACGTTAGTTGAAACTAGGACGTATCTGCAAACTCAAAGAGGACTCTAGATGTAGTGAGAGAACCTACTCAAGACGGAGCACACTAACGCCTGAAAAGCGATCGGAGTTGTGTAGGATGAGCTGGCATCGCGGTGACTTGAGTGATGAGCAATGGCAAAAATTGTGACCTCTGCTTCCCCTAAAGGCCCCTACGGACAGACCTGCCAACGACCATCGCCAAATTATCAACGGCATTCTGTGGATACAGCGTACCAGAGCGCCGTGGGATGACCTGCCAGAGCGCTATAGTATCTAGTCGCTTCTACCGATGGCGTAAACAAGCGGTGTGGCAGCAGATTCTAGAGCGATTACAACAGCAAGCTAATGCCACCGAACAAATTGATTGGGAAGTCCATTTCATCCATAGCACCGTCGTCCGTGCCCACCCACATGCGGCGGGGGCAAAAAGGGGGGGCTAATCGAGACGAGTGCTCCCTTGAGCACAGAGCAAATGCAACAGCAGGAAGCACTGGGACGCTCGAAAGGTGGCTTTAGCACAAAGATTCATCTTCAAGCCGAGGGAATGGGTAAGCCAATGCAATTTGTGCTCACACCCGGACAGACGAGTGATGTCAGAGGGTTTGAACCCCTCAATGCCAAGGTCAAAGTCGAGCGGTTAGGGCTGGGCAGACCGAAGCAACGTCCTCACTACTTGCTGGGCGGTCAAGCCTACAATTCTGAGGCGATTCGTCGCACCTTGCGTCGTTAATACACCACCCCTGTCATTCCTAAGGGTAAAAACGCCGAGCACAAACCGCGATTCAATCGCGGACTGTATCGAGAACGCAACCGGATTGAGCGATTGATCAACCGACTCAAGCAATCTCGTCGCATTGCCAGCCGTTACGAAAAACGAGCTGAGAACTATCTTGCCATGCTGACCATTGCTGCCCTTGTGATTTGGCTGAAATGACGCTTCACACTACATCTGACCTTTGCAGATATGCCCTAGTCTGGTCATGCAGCAAGAGACAAGATTAAATCTGTTTCTTCCGAACTTACAGCGTTTGAAAAGTCGGAACTTCCACGTCACTTAACGTTCGAGCGCAAAGAGGCGCGATTGCGGGGCGATCAGATCGATCAGCTAACGGACTTGGGGCGAAAGCTGAATCGGCAAAAGAAAGTCTCCCGTGAACCTCAGCAGAGTGGAGGCGAGAAAGCCGAGCGAATCACAGAAAACACGTTGACGCGAGTGGCTGTGGACTTGCTTAATAGCAAGTTGGACGGGCTTAAAGGCTTAACAGAAAAGAAGTTACGTGCATCGCTCAGTTTGTAAGCGCAGCAATTTTGCTGTAGTACTTGATTTAGTAAAAGCGATGTCATAGTGGTCAAGTATAGTACTTGTACTTAGGCTGCGGTCTTTCACTTGGCAGCACCTCTTTCAGGATGTCGCCAACAACCCTAGAAAACCTCAGAGTAATTGCTTCCGACCCCGCAAAACCAGCAGAATTAAAGTTCATCTTAGTAAGGGTTAAAATCTCTTTCTGAATCTGGGCTTTAGAAGTGTCTCCGACATGATCGGCAATTTGAATGGGTGATGGTACATGCCCATGTGGATAACTACCAAGAGAAGGTAGGTAGCCCGTTGTGTATAGATAGGAAGTGTTTCCTATGGTAAAACTAGCTCCTCGTGGTGGCGGATATTTCCCAGTCCGAATTAAGCGAATGCTGTTTGAAGATTGAAGTGAAATCAAGTCATAGGATTCTACTTTTGAAGACAGGGCCTTCTCAAAGCCGGATCGTTCCTCTGGCTCGAATCGTGAGCTTTTGTGAACTACCACTCGCTGCGGTAACTGCTTACGTTCGCTTTGATAGCGTTCCAAAACCATCTCCAACAACTTGTGGGCAAGCTCTTCAGGAAGATGAGGAGATTTGCCATATTTCTGTTCATCCCAATGAAAGCTGTGTCCTCGAAGAACTAAGCCTTCTCCATTTTCATCAAATGCTTGAACAACACTGGTTCGTAGAGTACTTACCTCACCTAAAGGACGAAAGAAACTGATGCCAATGAAGCAAGTGGCGGGCGGTAGTCCGACCGGTGACCAAGGTAGTCCTTCAACTTTGAAGTACAGACCTGTGAAAAGATTCCATGCGATCTCAGATGGATGATCCAGTTGTCGATTGCTAGAAATCAGCCCGATCGTGGACTCTTGCATAATTTGCGTAGTGCAGTGAAACTGCATCGCGATCGCTTTAAAGGCACGACGCAAATCTCTGTGAATCGATCCAACCTCTTTGATTTTGTAGTCTACAACTCTGCATTTTTGATAAATATCGTCTGGCGGAATGAAGACGATGTAGTCTAATGGATAATCCTTCTGAGTGAGCAGCTCTAGCTTTCTTTTCAGTACCTCAAGGGTATGCTCAAATCGTTCACGGCTGTTCTTGATGTTTAGAATTTCTAGAATTTCTTTGCGAGTGATGACTTCCGCTTGAGTCTCATCCATTCGTAAATCGCAACGAAAGCCGCGATCTCCCTGACAACCTGGAAACGAAATATGAGTTGCATCCCCAGCAACACCCTGCGCGCAGTCCTCATAAAAGCGCCTTGCTCGTTCGATGGCTTCTCCTGTCCCAATGAAGCCGATGTGTACCTCTTGCTTATGTCGATTAGTACCTAGAGATCGCGGACCGTACAGCGCGATTCCTACCTTGGGGTCGATATGAGTCGCACCGTTGGCGAACTGTAGCTCAGGCTCTTCAAACCATTCTGTTGAGACTTGAGGCTTACTGAGTTGAAGAGGCGCAAATTTATTCTTCGTCGTCATCTGAGTTATCCCAATCTAAGTTCTTTCCTTCAATCGCTTCGATCCAATCATTAAAACTGAACAAATCATTTTCATAAATCTGGTTTTTGAAAGGCATCTCATCTTCTAAAATCCCAACCCACTCCATGTCAAATGGAAGAAACTGAGCATCAATAATCGCAGCTTGATTGCCGAAGTTAAGAATAATTTGAGGCTTGCCTTTAGCAAGATAATCGCGCCAGAAATTAACTTCACTCAGATACCCAGCGTTGTACATCCGAGCTTTTTGCCGAGTGACCCGCCGACCGATTTGCTTGGAGGGCAAAGGAGTATGCCCATCAGAAGTTAGGTGCCTCTCTGGTCGAATGCTAAAGCACCATTGATCAGTAGCCATTTGGTCAAACCTGAGAGCGGCTGCAAGGTGCCACCAGAAATTGCGCTTCTCGCCAGTGCTTTTCCGCATTGGCTGCCAAGCTACCTTTCGTTCGTCTTGGGCGCGGTTGAGCGGACGATACTTCTCTACCCGCTCACCTTGTCCCTCGGATGTTGGAAAGTAGAATCGATGATGACTTGGGTCGTACTGAATCGCTAATCTTGACGTGTACTTGTAGAGTGCGCGGTTGAGAAGATTTTGATAGCGACGTTTACCTTCTGCATTATTCCAAAGCTCAATTGCGCGGAGCTTTTCAATGGAAGATTTTTCTATAACTGTCGTAAAAGGATTATTCGGCTCTCGAAGATCCTGGAAACTGTAGATCTTGCCTTCGCGAATGAGAAATGGGGTCAATTCCCAGGGGTCAGGTGGATATAAAATTCGTTGCTTCACTTCCGTTTCGTCTTTGAAGCGGCATGGAGCGGAAAAGACCGCGCTTGGTAAATGTGTGACGGTAAGTAAGCTGCTTAAAATCCTCTCTTGCTTCAACTCTAGTGTTGGTTCTGCTGATTGAGTTCCCATTTCTCGCCGGATTCGCTTTTCGTGGTCAGCTTTCATCTGACGCAAAACCGGAAGACTGTATGTGTTGGGCTGCGAATCGATCAATTTATGATGATCCCCGCACAGCAAAACTAGATTTGTGTGCTTATTGCGATCGGCTTCAGGCATTGATGCATCGCCTCTAGGTCCTCCAGCTTCATAAGCAACGATATGAGCGATTTCACCTAAGACAACAGGATCATCTTCAGACGTTCCTGGTTCAATTAACGATTTTCCGCACCCTGGAAATGCACAAATGCCGCCAGATTGAAGGCAAAGCAATTTAATCTCTTTGGGAGGAATGCTTCGTCTTACATTTCCCTTTTTCCCCTCTTTCATACTCTATGTTCAACTTGGCTAGTTATATTTTGCCTTATGTTTTAAAATTGATCACAAACTTCAAACACTGTTCTTAAGTAATCTTACTATTTTAGCCATTCGTTCGACTTTTGTTGGTATTAAATAGAACAGTGCCAGACAGTTTGGTCTTTTGTGAAAAAAGTTTGCAGTTACGCTGAGAGGTAGAACGTGGTTACTAGGGGCTTTACCCGCCAGGAGGTTATGTCTTTGACTGGATTTAAGTCGGGGCGATTGAGCTACTTTGATCGCACTCATTTGGTTCAACCAGAGAAAATAGGAGATCTTAAGCATCCTGTTGTGCTTTATACGTGGGAGCAACTATTGGAGCTGAGAGCGATCGCTAAGTTGCGAGATAAACTTTCGCTTCAGCAAATTCGGCAGGTGGTGAAATTTTTGCGCGAGAGCGGTTATGAAGACGGACTCTATAATAAGCCTCTGCTATTCATTAATTCAGTGCTTTGCCTGGAGACAGGAAAGAATGAGTTGGGGGAACGCCTTGTTTCGGAGGTCATCGGGAAACACAGTGGACAGTTGGTATTTGAGTGGATCGACCCACTGGGGCAGTTAGATAAAGAGGTCGAAGACGATGCACGGAGCAATCCGGCAATCAACTTTGAGAGCTTTAGAGATCGAGCGAAGTCAGCTAAAGTCGCTTGATTACAATAAGACGAGCGTGTTTGTCTAGCAAATCACCATCAATTCAGCAGGGTTCACAGGATATGTCCATTTCTAAAGAGCAGTTACAGTCTGTAACGGTAGGGAGTCAGGAGAGCCGCGTTGAGGCGCTTCGGCAGATTCTTGGATATCCTGTGAAGCAGCGTGATTCACAAGGGTCGCGGTTTTGGTTTTTGCGACCTGGAGCGGATGAAGACGAGGCAGAAGACACCTGCCCGATCGCTGTTGGTTTCTACTCAGAGCTTGATCAACTGAGTCACAGCGAAGCTCTCCAGTTTTTGACGACTGATGACCAGCAGACGGAAATTTATGGTCACTATGCACAGCGCATCGTCCCTAAGCAGCCAGTAATGTATTTGCTTCTGCCAGAGGGTGTTGACCGCGAAGGAGAAACGGTTTCGCAAAGGATGGGTCGGGTGGCAATGGTTTTGCCATCAGAGGGCAAGTTGCGGCAACGCCAGATTCAAACGTTTGCTTGGACGGATCAGGATTTGCAGGCACGGCTGAATCGGTTGCGACAATCGGAGTTGGCTCGTACTGACCGAATGCAGGAAAAGGCGTTGGCGGTCATCCCCTTGGTGGAATGGGCGTTTTACAAGCCGATCGAGACGGCGAAGGAGCTTGCTCAGAAGTTGGCTGAGGTGTCGCGCAGAATTGAGCAGGCAATCCCGGCGGTCTATGAGGCGGAGCGGCAAGATGGGTATCTCCACACGCTGCTCACAAGTTTTCAGCGAGAACTGTTGCCTACTCTCAAGCTGAAGGCGGATAACGAGAAGGATTATAGCTTTGCGGATATTTATGCCCAGACGATCGCGTATGGACTGTTTACCGCCAGAGTTTTTAGCTACACCGTTGATGAGCGCAAGCGGCGAGAGGAGCAGAACCCAGAGCGCAAGGAGACGGACTTCAACCGTCAAACTGCTTGGGAACTGCTGCCCGAAACAAACCCTTTCCTGAGACGACTGTTTAAGGATGTGTCTCAGCAGCCCGTGGAAGAGCTAGGCGAAGACTTGGTGGATGCGATCGCTGAGGTCTTCAGCATTCTTAGGGCTGCCAAGATGGATGCAATTTTGGCTGATTTTCGCGCCAAGATGAACCGTGAAGACATCGTGATTCGGTTCTATGAGGACTTTTTAGCAGCCTATAAGCCCAAGATGCGGGAGCGGCGGGGGGTTTACTATACGCCAGAGCCAGTGGTTTCTTACATGGTGCGCTCTGTTGATATTTTGCTGAAGGAGAAGTTTGATAAACCGTTGGGGCTGGCTGACCCAGAGGTGATGATTCTTGATCCTGCTTGTGGAACTGGGACGTTTTTGCTGTGGATTTTCCAATTGATTCACCAACGGTTTCAAGAAAACCCAGATGCTTTGACAGAAGGATTAGAGGATCGCTCGTGGTCAGGGTATGTGAAAGAGCGCCTGTTGCCTCGCATTTTCGGGTTTGAGTTGCTGATGGCTCCGTATGCGATCGCGCATCTCAAGTTAGGGCTATTTTTAGAAGAAACGGGATATCAGTTTGATAGTGGAAAACGATTGGGAGTTTATTTAACTAATAGCTTAGAAGATACTGCCCGAAAATCCGAAACACTATTTGAAGAGTTTATTGCAGATGAAGCTGATCAAGCAACTTCTGTTAAACGTGATAAGCCAATAATGCTGATGATAGGAAATCCTCCTTATTCAATTAGTTCTTCTAACAAAAGTGCTTTTATAGAAAGAATAATGGAACCGTATAAGAAAGCAGTGCGGTCAGAAAGAAATATTCAGCCCTTAAGCGACGATTACATTAAATTTATCTGTTACGCACAATATCAGATTGAGAAAACTGGCTATGGGATTATTGCATACATAACAAATAGTTCTTATCTGAAGGGGTTGGTTCATAGAGGTATGCGCGAAGAAATCTTAAAAGAGTTAGATGAGCTTTATGTTCTAGACATTCACGGCAACTCCCAAATTAGAGAACGTCTTCCAATTAATGTTAAAGAAGATCAAAATGTTTTCGATATTCAGCAAGGCGTAGCAATTACGATTGGAATTAGAAGCTTGTCCTCAAGTGTTAGCTCAAAAGCTAAACCTTCGATAGTTCTTCATAGCGATTTGTGGGGAAGTCGAAGCTGTAAGTATGATTGCTTATCGACGATAGATATTTCGTCGCTCTCATTAAAAATTCAGCCGTCTGCTCCAAACTTCTTCTTTTTCCCTCAAAATCTAACCCTTGAAAGTGAATATCACGAATTCATTTCTACACTAGAGATATTTAATACATACAAAAATGGAATTCAGACAGGTCACGATAATTTTGCAGTAGATATTGAACAACTAAATTTACAGAAACGGCTAAAAGAATTCTACAAAGTGGAAATAGAAGACGATGAGTTAAAAGCTCGATATGAGTTAACTGATAAGGCAGGATGGGTGTTTAAAGCGGAACGCAAAACAGCTATTTCTGAGAAATATAAGGCTGAATTGCTAAATCCTTACTTTTACAGACCTTTCGATAGTAGATGGATTTACTTTAGCAAGCGGGTTTTGAAAAGACCAGTCACAGAAGTTATGCAGCATATGCTACATGAAAATATTTCTCTAGTATTGTGTCGTCAACAGACAGAGAGCGGATTTCACCACGTTTTCGCAACTAATCTTTTAGGTGATTGCAATGCAATTTCTATTAAGTCTAGAGAATTCAACTATTACTTTCCACTTTATTTATATCCGGAGACGCAATGTGAACAAGCTAACTTATTAACTGAGCGTATTCATAACTTCTCATCAAATTACTTAGCCGTTCTTCGTGCAAAACTTGGACAGATTCCTACTTCAGAAACCATTTTCTACTACATTTATGCTGTTCTCCATTCGCCTAGCTATCGTACTCGCTATGCGGAATTTCTTAAAATTGATTTTCCTCGTGTTCCTTTTACTAGCAATAACGCCCTCTTTCGTCAACTTTCAGCCTACGGTGAAGAACTCGTTGCCCTGCATCTGATGAAATCTCCCAGACTCAATACGCTTGCCACTACTTTCGTAGATGCTGGAGGCGATCGCACTGTTGACCCAGGGCATCCGAAATATGACGAAAGCTCCAGCAGCATTCTGATTAACAAGAAGGGAGACAAATTTATCGGAGTCCCCAAAGCCGTCTGGGAATTCTATGTTGGGGGCTATCAAGTCTGTCAGAAGTGGCTGAAAGACCGCAAGGGACGCATTCTTAGCGAAGATGACATCATCCACTATCAGCGCATTGTGGTGGCGTTGCAAGAAACCATGTGCCTGATGCAGAAAATTGACGAAGCCATCCCTGGATTCCCGATCGAGTGAGAAGGATTATGGAAAACCAGTACAAAATTTATCTAGACGTTTGCTGCCTCAACCGCCCCTTCGATGACTGGGTGCAAGAGCGAGTTCGCTTTGAAGGAGAAGCGGTACTGGCAATTTTGAAACGAATCCGTGCCAAAGAATGGCAATTAATCAGCAGTGAAGCCATTGAAGCAGAACTGGAGCGACTCTCCAATCCTGAAAAGTTGGCGAGTATTGGGCAACTCCTGAGCTTGGTAACAACGACAGTCATGCTTGACCAGCAAATCGACCAGCGATCTCAGGTACTAGAAAACCTGGGTTTTGGGCTTTATGATTCTTTTCACATTGCTTGTGCAGAAGCATTTCAAGTGGATATTCTGCTCACTACAGATGATCGACTGCTCAAAAGAGCGAAGCGCTACAACGATAGTATTCAGGTTCAACTGAGTAACCCGGTTACGTGGCTAATGGATGTTTTATTAACTGAAGGAGAGGAAAATCATGACACCGATTGAACTCAGACAAAAAGGATACCAAGCACTCGTTGATTCTTTGGGGGCGATCGATGCCATCTTGTTTCTACAGCAAGCAGGTTGGGGTGTTGGCAACTACACTGCCGAACGGCATCAAGGGCTTTCCCCAGTTACACGAGATGAATTTTGGCAAGATATTCAGCAAATTCGTGCTAGAAAAGCTAACTCGCCAGTGCAAACAACCCAAGAGGAAACAAGTGATGAAAATGCAACATGAAGTTCTAGACAGAGGATACAAAGCTTTAGTGGATGCGTTGCGAGTTGTCGATGTGATTCGGTTTATCCAGCACTTCAACCCTGGTTATGGTGCCTACACCAAAGAACGCCATCAATGGTTAGATAATCTATCGTTAGACGATATATCTGCTGAGATGCGAAAGCATAAAGAAATTGCCAGTAGGAACGATTTTGAAGAAGTTATTGAATAGCGCGATGGATCGAGTCTAATCAGCCCATCCTGCAAGGTGCGATTTCAACCAGAAATATCTGGCAATTTGGTCGGCTCGATTGATCATCTCGTGAAGTGACTCAAGACCTCGATCTCTATCGTGTTCCCGCCGATTTAGACGATCTGTTGCGAATTTTAGTCAGAATCCTGGAACCTTAACCCTATGGCTATAATCTCATCCCACCTCAGCCAGGAAGTACTTTCTGTTCTTGCATCCTTGCGAGAGTACGTTCAGGCAGAGTACCAAGAGCGATTATATCGCGTTATCTTATTCGGCTCTCAAGCGCGAGGAGATGCCAAAACCTCATCTGACATTGACGTGCTGATTGTGCTGCAAGACCCCGTTAATGCCAGTGCAGAACTCGATCGCACCAGTTATTTCATCGCCCAACTTTGTCTGTACCATAATCTGCTCATCTCTCGCCTCTTCATCCCGCGAACACCTCCGGTGCGGCAAAGCCGTTCGCGCTTTGAAACCGAGAACTCGCCCCTCTTACGAAATATTCGGCAGGAAGGGATTGTCCTATGACTCCAGAACAGTAAGCCCTCCCAACCCCTAGATAAAGTACAGCGCAGCCCAGAAATTAAACTCGATCAAAACTACCCACCCATCTACAGCCATGCTTGAAGCCGTCATCCAAGACCTTATTCGCCACCAGCGCCCCTATTACCTACCCCAAGGAAGTGCTGTCAAGGGTGTGGGTGGTCAATATTGGCTGGTTTTTCAGCATCGCGATGCCGAGAAAGGCGGCAACTTTCTTAAAAACATTGCTTCACTGTTGGGCTTCAAAGATAAACCTGCTGCCCACAAGCTATTTCGCATTGATCCCCTGACTGCCAAAATTTTCACCTACATTTCCCGCAAACCAGGCGATCTCCCCTCACCCGCACTGCTCCGCACTGCCAATCTAAAAATTATTGAGAAGTTCCTAACGCTAGAACGCACCACAAAGGAACCCTCACTTCTCAGCGGTAGCTTTCGAGAGATCAAAGGACTCAAAAGGCGGTTTAACCTGCCTGCTCAACTTGATTCCTACAACAAAGCCATCTCCCAGATGCTAGAGCGGAGCCATCTCTACCGCCGCTCAACCGCCTATTTTGATAGTGGTGTGCTCAAGCTTTATGAAGAACCCCTACAAACAATCGTTCAAACAGAGGGTCAAATTCGCCTCCTGATGGATTGGCAAGGGTTCACTAAACGCGCTGACGTTGCAGAATTAGAGAAACTGCACGATCTTACCTATCGCGCCCAATTTATTCAGCGATCCCTACAAGAATTTCTCCAGGGACTCGAAGACAATGCCTTTAGCGGCACTCAAATCTTGGCTGAATTAATTCGTCTAGGATTTTTAGAACTCAAGCTGATCAGAATGGATCAGAGTCGTTCCCTCTATCACAAAAAAACAGGCATTTTCAGCGATCGCTCCAACAACCATGTTCTGCACGAAGGCTCCGATAACTTCACCCGTGCCGCTCATTCTCGCAATGCCGAAAGCGTCACTTTTCTCTATTCGTGGGAGAAATTAGACCAGGAAACCATTGAGCAAAGCATTCAGGAATTTGACAGCGAGTGGCAGCAGCCAGACCTTGCCTACGATTTGACTCAAGAATTCTTACAGCAAGTTCTGCAAGAATACGATCGCCGCGCTCAACAGCGACAGCCTCGCATTGAGCAAATTACTCCTAACGAGCTTTCCCCCGGTGAGACAACTGAAGTCAAAATTACGGGTGACAACCTCGATCAGGTCGATACCATCACTGTTCCAGATAACAACCTGATCGAAGTTATGATTACTGAGCAAACGACCGAGCAAATCACGGCGGATGTGACTGTCTCTCCCGATCATCCCCCTCAACCTATCCCCGATTTTCGAGTCAAGGATAAGTCAGGCAGTGAGTACGATGCTCACCCTCAACGCCCACCCCAGATCAGCCAAACTGAAGCAGTTCCTAACTTCGATGAAATTGAAGGTTTCCAGCAAGCCGTTGAACTCATTCTGTCTGGACAATATGGAACACCCAACGATTTTCTCTACTGGTTGGCGCAGCAACGCCCCCGCCAGTTTCGAGTTGAGCGGAGCGATTTACTTGATGAACTGGTGAATCAAGGAACGCTGTTTGAACACCAAAAATCTGGTGCTCAACACTGCCTGCGCGTCATGCAAGACTTTGGTATTTCCGTCTGTGCGGATGCCGTAGGTTTGGGTAAAACGCGCCTTGCCGCTGCCGTCTCTCGACTCTATCGCGCCTCAAACGGACAAGCCAAAATTGCGATCGTTGCTGCCAGCAAACTTCATAACAACTGGAAGCGTGAGATGACAGAACTTGGTTTCCAAGACGGTGACTACGAACTCTACAATAAAAACTTAATGAGTCGGAAGGGCAACGGCTTTATAGATGATTTCAACCGCTACGGCGGTCCCGACCTGGTGATTATTGATGAGGCGCACGAAGGCATCCGCAACTACAAAAACCGAATTCACAAACTCTGTCTGCAAATCCGAGAACGCGATCGCGCCTCTGGACGGCAGCGCCACTTTCTCCTACTGACCGCAACTCCCTGGAACAACCGCCGAGAGGATATCTACAACATTCTTCAGCCCTTTCTCACTCGACCGGAAGGCTTCACTGAAGCAAGTTTTCCTCCAGAAGTGGTTCAATGGTTTCAGAATCGAGAAACTGGAGTGGAGCAATTCACCGATGACTCCACCTTGTTTCGGCGCACTTATCGAGAGCTATTCCTCCAGCGCACCCGCCAGATGCTACGCGATGCCATGCCCGATCTCAATGTCTATGCTAAACGTCAGGCGGAGTGGCTCCCAGTCGAGTTTGAAACCAGCACCGAAGCTGCACTGGAGCAAATTTTTACCCAGTTTGAAACCCAGCTCTATATTCCATTTGCCGATCCTGTGCGTTATTTGACAGGCAGTGCAGAACAGCGTGGACTACTGCAAAATCAGCGTCGCTTCTTTCTGCAACGAGCAGAGTCGAGCATGTATGCCCTGCGTCAAACGATCGTCAATTTCCGAGGGCGGATTGAACAAATGAAATCGCGATTAGGCAGCGTCACGCTGGATGCCGATGGATTGCGGCAATTTCTCCTTCTGCACTACGGGTTTGACTCCGACCAACCTGAGCCGCTTGACCTTGGTTCTCTCAACGAGCGGGAAGCCTGGAACGAAGATTATGAAGAAGACGAGGACGACGAAGAGGAAACTCAAGCTGAACAGCAGGAAAAACGGCAGCAACTTCGTCGCACGATTGACTTAGCGATCGTGCGATTGCAGGCTGACCCCATAGAAGCCCGACGGATCTATAACTTGATGTGGTTAGCTTGCGACAATGACTTGATGCAACTGCAAGAGATTCAAGACCTGTTGGCAGACGAGTTTGTCAAAGACCACAAACGAGAGCAAGTCACTCGCAAGGTTCGAGAATTGGTGAGCCAGGGCAAGAAGGTTTTGCTGATCTCTATTTTCTCTGACACTGTGATCGATTACTACCGTTACATGTCTCAAGATGAGTCGATTGACCGTCGCGGCATCGGGATGGCGATCGGCTCGACTAAGCGATACTTCCCCACCACGGGAGAAGGAGCAATCCAAGTTTCCCCACACAACGCGCTTAGAACTGGAAGGCAACGCGCAGGCATTAAACGCCAAGATCTCTTTCGCATGTTCGCACCAGCGGCAACCTGTAAGACCGTGGCAGAACGCCCCAGCCCAGACGAAGAAGTGATGGTGCTGATCGGGTCTGAAACGCTCTCAGTCGGGCAAAACTTGCAAGATGCTGACTACTTGATCAACATCGATTTGCCCTGGAACCCAATGACCTTGGAACAGCGCATTGGTAGAATTGATCGCCCTAAACAGCATCTCTGCGAAAACCTCTATATCTACTACGCTAACAGTGAAAGCCAACTGCTACGCCAAGCCAGTCGCTTGGCTAACCTCAATAAAAAGCTGATTGGTGAGAACCAGACAGGGCAAGATGGTGCGATTCAGGACGCGCCAAATGTCGATGATCTGGGAGCCTCCATCTATGGGGATACCTTGTTTGACGATACGATTCTGCCAGGGTATGTCAACTTCATTCGTGACTTGGTTGTAGCAAGACGACAGACCCAGGAAAGCTTTCAAGAAACGCTTTACCGCCAGCAAGAAGCATCGCGCGACCTCTACACCCAACAAGAAATCGTCTTCAGCGAAGACATTAGTCAGCGGCTGCAAGCAATGGGTGATGACTATCAAGCTAACCCAATCGCTTTGGGGCGAAAGACCGGGGAGGAGGGCGAGCCGACTGGATTGGTCGCGATTACCGTCAAGTATTTTGGTCCCAATGGCGAAGTCATTTCTGATCGACAGGAATTATTATTCTGGAACGATCAGACTGGGGAGCGCGATGGTTATGGGATGGCGCTTTCCACGGCGGTTAAAACTCCAGAAGCTGGGGATGTCTTCTCTGCCAGATATCTGCGTTCATCGGCTCAAAAGCTCTACACCCAGTTAGTCGAACTGAAACAGCAGCGATCGTCTGATCTAGCTCAACCCGAAACACTTGAAAACGTCACCATCACTTCGGAGCGGCTCAATAAGATTCAGCAGCGCATCAGTACTCTAGATTCCTTGCCTGATGGACTCGATCGTAAAATCGTGAAAGATACCCTCAAAAAGTTAAATGCTTGGAGGGGAATTAAGTCTGTTCAGAAACTTCTGCGTGACTATACAGAGGGGGCAAAATCTCAATTAGAGACTTCAGCTTTTGTTACTGGACTGGTGAAGGACACGGACGAGAAAAATTTGATTTTGAACGATGGAATCAAACTCACCTCGTTGTCTATTTCGCTATCAGCCATGCTTTTGAGGGCTTAGATGCAATTTCAAAGTTTCGACAATTCAAGTCTTTCTATCTTCAAATTCTGTGTTAGTTCACGATTTCGAGCATAGCGCAGGCGGTTGCGGCATGTAGCAGGGTACTCGCCTACCAGTCGTCCCCTTTCGTTTCGATCTTCCCAGGGTGGTTTCATACAAGAAAAGAATTGTTTGGACTCCTGATTCTTTCGTTGATGCTCTCCTAAAACTGTGAGCATATGAACCAAGCAATCAGGTTTTTGAATTTTCCCTCTGGTGTATGAAACCACCCTGCCTTTCGTTTCGATCTTCCCCTCCATCGACTGACGCGCGTTACTGAAAAAACCATAGCCTATGAACTTTTTAATTTCACCGACGGATGTAGGATGCGCTCTCCACAGCTTACTCTTTACGCCCTGTCGATGTGGGATGCTAATCGCGATCGTGCGACTGACTCGCTCCGTCACATCCTTCGTCTCGATACCGATTCAATCAAGGACTAAAGTGACTTTCCATGTCAAAGCTGGAACGGTGACCTTGCCTCGATATTGTCCGTATTTCACAAACAACGCAAGCTGGGTCTTCTAAAACTTGTAGTGTGAAACTAGAATTAGAGTGGTAAACCACCCCAATTCCAGTCAAGAGAACCAATTTGAGGGAATTAAGGCTCTTCCATTCGTCCAAGGGGCTTCAACTAGAGCATTTCTAAATCGCTCATCATAGCTCAAGTTTGCATGTTCCATGACGATAATTTGGAAGTCAGGTGACAATTCTTGGCAAACGTCAAATAGGAAGTTAAACATTCGTTCAACAGCAACCATGTCTGCACTCGCGCTATTGATCTCTTCCTGGGCAATACCTTCAAGATTGCGATACACTTCCTCAGACGGAAAATAAACTTGAGTAGGTTGATCGATCACCAAAAATCTTGGTACTGGGCGATGCCGCTCGACAAAATGCTTATGAAGAGCAATCAAAGAAATCAAGTGGCATCCTAACCAATCTTCTCCACCACCCATTCGATTCATCGGAATGGGGCGATCAGGTCTATCAGCTACGACAGTTAATCGATTGAGGTCTAGTCGATAGGGGCAAAGATGTTCGAGATTTAATTGACGTGCCCATTCCGTCATCTGTTGTGCAATTCGATTAAGCGCTGAAGTTAAAGCTTCATCGACTTCGGTCATACTTAGTTGCTCAGTATAGAAATTCACTAAACTTTGAGCTGACTCCACATCTGTTCGGAGTTGAGAATCCTCATCGACGAAAGCTATTGTTTCCAGAAACAAGCTGATGCGACCAACTGCTCGTGCTATTCGGGTGTAGATGTTTCGCATCTGTTGAGATGCTTCTTGTTCTTCAATGACAGACTGGATTCTTGATTCTTGATCCCGCAGTTCTCGCTTAATTGCCTCCCGTTCCTCCTTTAGTCCTTGAATGTACTCTAGAAGCCGAGGTTGCTTAGTTTCTACAGTTTGTACATTGGACTCTAGCTTCCTTAAAGATGAGTGAATGACAGAGAGGCTAGGGATAGAGGTTTCAAGCTGAGAGCGGCAAAACGGACATTCACTTGATGCGATGCTATCAGTACTGAATAGATTGATTGATTCTAATCTCAGAAGCTGCTGATTAGCTTCACTGGAGAACTCCTGCTCTTTTTTGAGGAATAATTCGGTTGCAGTCACTTTATCGTGAACTCGCTTATAGTTCTGCCGTAATTCTTCTATTTCTGCTCTCAGTTGTAATGTTGAATTGTTACCGTCAACAACAATGTCTTGAGGAGTCCAATCTAGTGTTGAAGAGAGAATTTCAAGAATGTCATTATTATTTTCAATCTCAATGTTAGAAGTGACTAGTCCTACTTGCTGAGCTTCTGCAATCAAGCTTCTTCCTTGTGCAGATCTATCATTGACGATGAACTCTGCCTCTTCTAATCTTCGTTGAGCTAATTTCAATTGCCGTCGAGCATTACGCAAATCCTGCTCTAGTTGCAAACGACCTTCCTGAACTGATCCTAGAAAGTAAGGCAGGGTATCTTTAATGGATTGAGGGATAAACGGTTCTTGTTGTCGGTGAAACAGCAGTTCTTGATTAGCAATGGTACTCTGCTTTTGAAATAAAAAGAACCTGGCATGAGCGATGGTCGCCTCAAGGCGATCGCGAGATTGTCCTTCTTCGACAATGCTTTGGTTTGGAGAAATTCCGATGAGTCGTGAAAGTTCATTTACGATCGCGTCATCTGTTGAGTTAAGAAACAAGTCAGAAAGTTCGGGAATTGAAATATTGCTTCCAATCAAGTAGAGGGCTTGGCTTTGTGAACTGGCTGATGCAACTGGCTTCGGCTTCGCAATAAAAACTTGATTTTCGTTGACCTGAAGTAAGATTGCATACCACTCGACAGCTTCGCGAATCACACCTTCAGGAATCCGAAAGTCAGATCGTCCAAGACAATATTCGATGATGTCAATTATTGCCGTTTTTCCAGTCTTAGAACGTCCTGTAATAATGTTCACAGCGCCTAGCCTGAAATTTAAGACTCGTTTATCTCCAGAAGCACTGTATAAAATAATTGACTTAATCTGCATCACTACTGACTCTATGGACGAATTCCCCACATAGTATAAATCGTTGCAGCGTCCCCTGACTGTGCTAACCAGCGTCCCGTTAGTTGAGCCTTTTTGTAGCATTCAGCAGGTTCGGTCTCACTAGCCCACGGTGCCGCTCTCAACTTTCTACGAACCCAAGTCAGGTTCCCACTGCTATTTAACATAATGATGCTCGTGTGAATCCCAAAAGCCAGTGCTTCTTTTGTATACGGAACTAAGCTGCGGGTGCGCTCCGCAAAACCAATTGAAACTTGTGGTTGTTCCTGTAACCAAACGTGAAGCTTGGTGGTTTTCTTTTTAGGTAAAACGCTACGGGTAGATTTGTGTAATACGAGCGGCAACACAAGAAAGAGCAATGCATAGGGCATTCCCTGTTCCTGTTCCGCCTCGAACCCCTTGATGGTGCCCTGAAGAATAATCGAACAAAAGGCGGGGTTGAAAAGATGGGCAAGTTCAGTAGGGCGATGCTCCCACGGTTGCACGAAATTACTCTCCTAAGAAACCGATAGCAATTGAGCGAGTCGTTCTACAAATTTGCAGTGCCAAGCGATCCGAGGAGGATTTTGATCAGCTAGCATGTGATAGCTGCCTCGCATGACGTATTCTTCACTTACCTGTGATCGAATCCGATAGTCAGCTTCACGCTCCATCCAGTTATAAATTTTACGCCCTATATCCTGGTAAACAGGCTCCTCTTCGTTAGGGTTATTCATTTCTTCTTCAAGCATAAAGTAGTACCGTTCCCACTCATCAATCAACTTCCTTTCGTATTTCTCCAATTCGTCATTAATAAGTAAATCTTCGCGTGCCCAACGAGATCGTTGCTCAAAAGCTCGGTAGTAGTCTAAGATCGCTTTCTCGATCCGTTTATTGTGAAGTGCGATTGCCTTAAGTTGAGTCACAAATTGACGAGTATCCGAACTGGAGGCAGGCTGTTCGGGTGGCTGATAGTCGAGATAATCAATCGGCAGCGCATCGGGCTTAAATTGCTCATTTATTTCACAAAGCTTGTCGCGAACCTCAAATCCCGAAATTAACTCTAGTGAATCAGTATCAAGATGCATTACAACCTTGTTGAACCACCAGCCTTCCAGTCGCTCATAGACACTGCGGCGATTTTCCCTTCTAACGCCAATGAACTTTGACTGAATCTTAGGTTCAGTATCAACAATGTTAGGCGAACAGTCCAACACCTGAATTGAACCAACCAAAAGTTCTTGCTCTGCGGAGGTTAGTTCTTTAAAGGCTGTGAATGAACGCTGGAGTCCTTGACTAGAAGATCCTGCTGAGACTGCAAGCAATTTTTGTGTTGCCTGTCTAGGATCTCGCCCTTTGCCAGGGCGGAGCAATGCAGCTACAGAACCTTCAGATGCTTCGTTGGTCGTCACAAGAGTTAGTGAAGCATTTGGTAGGGCAATGCGCCCTTGCTTAAGGTAAGTGCTCCAGATGCGAATCGTTTTCCAGAGATCGCTACTACTGTCTGTCAAATTTCCAGGACTACGATGATGTTTCAACTGGAGAAGTTCACAGGGAGTTCCGTCCGTTTCAAAGGAGATATCGTCAAGGCTTTCGATTGAAAGATCATACTCCTCAGAATTGGATAGTGCGAGAAACAGGGCATATCGAGCTTGGTATAAGTAACCAAGTGCTTGCGATCCTGCTGAGAACCCTGTGCTCATGTTATTCCTTCCGCTAATTATGTCAACTTGAGAATCAACCTCTTACTGATTCGAGCCGATTGCATTCAGTAGAAACGCTGCATAGATCTCTCAAATGACTCCTACCGACTAGCACATTCACTTCAACAGCAAGGGCACTATGCCATAAAGCCGTGCTCCAAGATTTCAGTCATAACCCTCTCGTCTGCTATATTCCCACATCTTTTGGAGCTTCACCAAAAATCTTTAAGACTTGAGAAGTAGCAACACTCACAATCACTAAAGTACTTGGTATCGAGATGGAGAAGCGTCTATCCAAGGACAGTAGGAAGCTTTGCGTAACATGTTGAGTAACGGTGATGCCGACTCCCGCCAACCCTCCTCACAGTCTAATTTTCTCACTCGCAGATTTTCCTTGATGAACACGGTTGTGGCGTTCACCGAGACCATGCTGGCGATGATGCTGTTCAATCCTTTCTCTCTTTTCTCTTAGCACGGCTTCAATTTTGGGTTGAGTGGCTTTTCCCACCTGCTTAAGCAACTCTTTCATGACGGGAATGGAGATTGCCCACTTTTCTGGATGAGTGATCGCCTTCTGGTCGTTATAGTCAAAAATCGCCTGAAGCGCCCGGAGTGCATCGGGGTCTAAGTCAGTCTGTGGTGGCTCCGGTCTTTGAGGACTCGGACTGAGCGGAGCCGTCCGGGGTGTAGCTGAAGCCACAGGCTCGACAACGGTGATCGCCGTTGTCTTGATCGCCGTTCCCTTCCCCTGATCTGCTGGAGCTGCGCCGCCATTGAGAAAGCCTTGAATGCCCTTCAATCGAGATTGAGTTTGTTGAAGTTCGGCATTGAGCCGCTGGTTTTCCGCTTGCAACCGCTCTACCTCTTGGTGCAAAGATTCCATCCCCTGCGACTCCCCATTCTGAACCGCCCCCTCTTTCTCATGTTTCACCTGAGCTAATTCCGCCTCTAGTCCTTCGACCCGTCCTGTCAGCCAAGCGAGTGTTTTGGCTTGATCTGCCACGGTTTGAGACACAGGCTGAACTGCCTCCCCTACCCCCACCTCTCCATGTTGGAGCCTCGACAGGAGTTCCAACAGTGCATGGTCATAGCCGTGACCTTTGCCACCGCTCACGTGAATGCCCCATTGCTCGGCAACCGTCTTCAACAACTCCAAATCTACGGGCACGGGTTTGACTCGTCGAACTCCCCGGCGTTTAGACCCAGTTGCCTCCTTTAGATCTTCCGGCTGCTCCTGTCTGACCACTGCTGACAGTGCGAGTGAAGCCGCTTCAATCGCCTGCTGAGACACCTCATCTGTCATTGCCTTTTCCCCCTGCTCAGAATGCCCCTCCTCCGTTACCTCCTTGATCGCACCCTGCCTCTCTGGACTAAACACGTCAATCACCTCAACCCCTCCATAGCCCAACTTGATGCCTTGCCTGCCATCGATATTGCCGTTAAGGTCGCCAATTTTATAGTCGTTGTAATGGCGAGAAGCGGCGAGCGATCGCTTCAGCGTGCCATCGGTCGCCTCCAGAATCGCGTAGTGCCCCTGAATTGCCGCCTTATATTCACTAGCATCTACCGTCGGCGGTGCGTACCAATGAGTGGCGATCGCGGCATAAACGGAACGGAACAGATGAGTGAACAGATTATCTTTTCCCTCACGATTGGGCACCAACTCCGAGAAGTGACGATCGCACGCGGTTGCCACCGCCTGAGCGTATTTCTGATTGATTTGCCCCGCCGTCAACCCTTCAGTTGGACAGATCTGCCGCAACTTCGCTAACGCCTTCACCACCCGTTCCGCCGTCGTCAGGGTTGGAATTTCAAACGAGAGCCGTTGAGCTTCCCCTCTGCGCTTCAATGCCCCTGTGAACATGACACTCCACTGAGACTTGGGTTGAAACTGAGCCGTTCCTAAAATCTCACTCGACCGTCTCCCCGTGAGCACCACTAATCCTGCTGCCACCTCTGCCCACTCGCGGCTTTCCAGCAACCGGACAGCTTGAGCCACGATCGCATCTGGATTCTCCAACAGCACGACATTTTCGTTACGCCGCGCCACCTGCTCCTCGATCGGCGTATTAATCGTTGTCCACTCCGCCACCGTAAAGTTCAGGCAGTCCAGCGCCAGATGATCCTCCCCCAACTGCTGTTTAATCGCGTTTCTCACATCCGTCATCAGATTGCGTTGTTGCTTCAGCTCCACCAGACCATGCTCCACCCACTGCTGGCGCATCCAAGCTGCCCACCGGATTGCTTCAGCCCGACCCTCCGGCGTGTCTTGTAACAGCTCCACAGCGAGTAAAAACTGATTGACCAAAGTTTGGAGCCACTTCCGCATGATTGCTGACCTCACTCGACCCCTCTATCTTATCTAACTTACTCATCTTCTGCAAGAGTATCTTATCTGTCTGAATCAACAGAGTTCGCTGTCCGCAAGTCCACTATCCAGCGCGAGTTCAACAGAGAGGATCTAAAAGGCATTGAACGCCGATCGTGAAAGAGTTGCCAGACGAAAGGGTTGCCAAAGCGAGAGACTTTGCTGAATTTATCGCCCAAAAGCAACCCTCGAACTAGCCGAAAACCGACCTTGTTCGAGGGTTGCCCATCAGATACTTTCAAATGAAGCGGGGTACTTTTCTAGAAGGAGGTCTCAAAGGATAGATCACTCACCCTCCAACGTGAGACTCAACCCAGGTTCACGGGTGTTGATTGAGCCAAGCGTCCAGGTCGTTTTGGCTGGAGAAATTGAGTAATGCGATCGCCAAAGCTCCAAGTCGATCTAAATTCAGGGTCGAGACGTGATTGCGCTGTGCGTCAGAGAGCGACCCAACGCGCTGTTCGAGCAGCAAGATGACCAGTGAGCGCTGTCCAAGCTGTCGTCCTCGCTCTTCGCCTTTCTGCTCGCCTTCGAGCAAGATTTCCTGATAAATTACAGATTCCCGCATCATGCCCTCCCGAAAGACGCGCCGGATTACCTCTTTATCGTACTTCAACCCCGCTGTCGAGTTCCGCGTTTTTTGTCGTTGATCCTGCGCTTTTTGTCGGGCAGTTTAATCAGTTGTAATTCAGTCAGGAAGGGAATTACAGGGATGTAGTACGGGAGTTTTTTGGAGTATTGCGCTGATTGTCGCGAGATTTTTGGGTGTTGATCCTGCGTTTTTTGTCGCGATTGTAATTTTGTTCCACGCTTTTTGTCGCGAGTGCAATGTTCAAATTACACCGATTCAGCCACAAAGCTTGGAAGGGCTTGAAGTTGTATGATTAATTAGCCACAAAAAGTAACGCGTTGAGTGTCGTGAGCATCGTAGAATCAGACGTGTTAGTGGTTTGTCAGGATCTGATGTCTGAGTTGCCTTTGCTGCATCAAAATCAGTTAGAACAGCCCTTTGAAGGGTTGGATTCAGAGTTACTGCGGAGGAGATCGCCCGTTGCTGGGGAAAAGTTTTGTGATGAAACGGATGGAGAGTGGGAAATCGTGTCTGCCCCGTTATCGATCGAGATGCAGCAGCAGATAGAGGTGATTCAAGGATTAATTGCGGCTCAAGGTACGCCTGGATATGGTGCCATTCAACAGCAAGCAGCGCGGAAATTAGGCATCAGCGTTCGCAGTGTGCAACGGCTAGTAAAAACGTGGCGTGAACGGGGGCTATCTGGATTAACGAAACAAGCGAGATCGGATCAAGGTGCTGTAAAAATCAGCGTTCAGTGGCACAAATTCATTCTCAAAACTTACCGAGACGGCAATCGCGGCAGTCAGCAGATGACCCCGGCTCAGGTTGCGTTGCGGGTGCGTGCCCATGCCGAGAACCTTAGCGTTCAAGACTACCCTAGCCGTACAACCATCTATCGAGTGTTGCAGCCACAGATTAAAAGACAACAGCAAAAACGATCGATCGGGTGGCGCAGCGACCGATTAATGATTACGACACGCGAAGGCACAGAGATTTCAGTCGAGTGGTCGAATCAGGTGTGGCAATGCGATCACACGTTAGCGGATGTATTAGTGGTGGATCAATCGGGTGAGTTGATCGGGCGACCGTGGATGACGATCGTGGTCGATAGCTATTCGCGCTGCATCATGGGGTTGCATCTCGGCTTTGATTCACCGAGTGCTCAAGTGGTCGGTTTAGCGTTGCGTCATGCGATTTTGCCCAAGCAATACCCAGCGACTTATGAATTGCAGCAAGCCTGGGACACGTATGGCTTACCGCAGTATCTTTACACCGATGGTGGTAAAGACTTCCGTTCGCAGCATCTAGAGCAAGTGGCAACGGAACTCGGCATCATCTTGTGTTTGCGGCGCAAGCCCTCGGACGGCGGTATTGTGGAGCGACCGTTTGGCACCTTCAATCGCGAATTCTTCTGCACCTTGCCGGGATATACCAGCAGCGAAGTCCAAACGCGATCGCCGAAGGCAGAATCGGATGCATGTTTAACGATCGGGCAATTAGAACGTCTCCTGGTGCGCTACATCGTCGACCACTACAACCAAATGATTGATGCTCGCATGGGCAACCAAAGCCGGGTTGGGCGCTGGGAAGCGGGAGGCAAAGCCCAACTGCCCTTATTGGGAGAGCGAGAATTGGATATTTGCCTGATGCGCCGCGATCGCCGCACGGTCTATCGGAATGGCTACCTTCAGTTTGCCAATCTCACTTACCAAGGAGAGCATTTGGCTGCCTATGTGGGGGAAGCGATTGTTCTGCGATACGATCCGCGTGACATCACCACGGTTTGGGTTTACCAGCTTCAGGACAATAAAGAAATCTTCCTGACCCGTGCTCATGCTCAAGGGTTAGAAACGGAAGCCTTGTCATATGCGGAAGCTCAAGCGATGAGTCGGCGGATTCGGGATGCAGGCAAAGCGATTAGTAATCGCTCGCTCCTCAATGAAGTGCGCGATCGAGATGCTGAGATCAATACTCTGCAACGTCAACATAAGCAACAAAAAACGGAAGTCGTAAAACCTCGATCAACTGCTCAATCAGAACCCACTCCAACGATGATTTCATCCCCAGCCGAAGCAGCGATTTTCCTGACTGCTGAACCTGTGAAGCCGAAAAAGCCCGTGCCGTATGTGCGAGTTTACGAAGACTATGACCAACTGAGACGAGAGGCGAACTTATTGTGACGAAAGCCCGCGCAGAACTGGAAACTATTGTTCCACCCCCCCGAAATCGTGCCTCCGATCACCAAACGCAGCAGCAAATCGAACGCTTGCAGAATCACAGTATTGTGGAACTTGAAGCGTTACAGCAGTTTTACTCCTGGCTTGATGACAAACGCGAGTGTCGGCAAGCGTGTCGGTTGATCGGCGACTCTCGCACTGGAAAGACAGTAGCTTGCAATGCTTATCGCCACAAAGATACTCAAAAGCAATTGCATAATGGCGATGCCCCTATTATCCCGGTGATGTATCTTCATGCTTCCACTGAATCAGGACCGCGAGAACTGTTTGTTGGATTGCTAGAGTATCTGCAATACCGCATCACACGCGGGACGATTTCAGAATTGCGCGATCGCGTTTATCGCCTTTTAAAGACTTGCCAAGTCGAGATGATCATTTTGGATGAAGCGCATCGATTGCGTCCGAAAACCTTTTCAGAAATCCGCGACATTTTCGACTTGCTCAACATTTCAGTGGTTCTAGTAGGAACAGATCGCCTGGATGCGGTGGTGCGCCGCGACGAGCAAGTGTACAACCGCTTCATGGCGTGTCATCGCTTCCAGCGCATGGACAGTCAGACCTTGGAAGACACCACGGCGATTTGGGAAACGTATGTGTTGAAACTGCCACAACCGTCAAATCTGACGAGTGCACCCATGCAGAAGATTCTGGGGGGTTCGACTCGTGGGTATTTAGGGTTACTTGATGAGATATTACGAACGGCAGCGCGACGAGCATTGCAATCGAATCAATCTAGAATTGACCTGGCTCTATTAAGTCAAGCAGCAGCGGAGTATCACTGATGAAGTTAGAAAGCTGGGTGTTTCGAGTCGTGCCCCATTCCAATGAAAGTTTAGGACATTTTCTGGGACGGTTTCGCCGTGCCAATGCGTTAAGCCATAGAGCGATCGCAGAGCACTTGGGTGTGCGCGAGTCGTGGGTGCAGGACTGGGAAATCCCGTCACGGCGGCGCAATCCCACCGAGCTTCAGCGGATTGCCTTATCGAGATTAGTTGAGGTGAGTCCAAAGCAATTGGCAGAAATGTTGCCGCCCACTCCCCTGCATCTGCAAACGCGTTTCTGTGCCGTTTGTTATGCCGAAATGCCTGTTCATCAAGCGGCATGGCAGAGATCTGGAAAATCAGTGTGTGAGCGTCATGTCCTCCCTCTGCTCTCGGCGTGTCCGGTCTGCAAGACAGGGTTTCGGACTCCTGCCTTATGGGATGACGGCTGCTGTGAACAATGTGGGCTGTTATTCAGTCAGATGCAATCCCATCAGCAGTCCAGCCAGAAGCTGCGACAATTGCCTGCGATCGCTCCAAGTCAGAAAAGTTAGGCAGTGGTCAACAGCAACTTAATCGCCCAAATCACCTCTCTGCCTGCGATCGGCTCGTGGGTCTGTTGAAACTGCTGCTTGAGTTGTTTGAACAAGGTTTCCTGCTCCAAGACAGGAACAGAGTAAGCCCATTGACCGGGTGTGAGACGGCGCGAGATCGTGGCACGATCGAGAGCAATTTTGTCTGTGTTGAGTGCAAGGCAGGCTGTAAAGAAAGCAGGTTGTAGCGTCTGAATCTGCTCTTCAATCTCTCGTAACTGAATTCGTAGCTCAATCATGGTCTCTATGATCTCGGTTGGATTGAGTAAAGCAGTTGAGGGAGAGAGGGTTGGATTTAGGATATCTTCTCGTTTCATCGACATGAATTTCTCTAAAGTTCAGCCATTAGAGCTTAATAATCTCAGAAATGCTATGTCCCTGATGAACGCGGTTATGGCGTTGACCGAGACCATGATGACGATGATGTTGGTTGATCGCCTCACTTTTGGCTCTAAGGACGGCTTCAATTTTAGGTTGAGTTGCCTTGCCCAATTGTTTGAGGAGATCCTTCATGACTGGAATACTAATCGCCCACCTTTGCTGATGGGAGGTTGCCTCATACTCGTTGTAATCGAGAATTGCCTGGAGTGCTCGAAGGACATCTGGATCTGAGTCAGCCTGGGATGAACTAGCAGCAGCAACTTTTTGAGGAATTGGTAAAGCCACCGGTGATGATGGCTGTTCTTTGATCGAATCTACCTGGTTGGTGATTGCGATCTCTGCTGTTGCCCCTCTTTCCGGTTTAGTCCTCTCGATCGCCCCACCATTGAGAAAGCGTTGAATGCCTTCGAGTCTAAATTGAGTCTGAAGGAGTTCTGTTTTAAGGCGGTTATTTTCATCATGCAGTTGGTCGATTTCCTGCTGCGACTGTTCGTTCTCTAGGGATAGAGTTGCCCCAATCGCCTCTTGTTTTTCCTGTTGAAGCCGATTGATTTCTGCTTCTAATCCTTCTACTCTGCCCGTGAGCCAAGCCAATGTTTTTGCCTGGTCTGCCACAGTTTGCGAGACGGGTGCAGCGGGTTCAATCGCATGTGGTGAGTCACTTGGCGCGATCGCGTCTTGTTCTAGCAGCAACAGGAGTTTTGACAAAGCATGGTCATAGCCTTGTCCTTTGCCGCTCCGGATTTCAATATCAAAGCGACCTGCCACTACCTTCAACAATTCTAGATCCACAGCCACAGGCTTGACTCGTCGAGGTTGCCGCCGTTTAGCCTCAATTGAATCTTCTGAGTGTTCCTTTTTTTCTATCTCTGGTAATGCTTCTAACACTTCAGAGAGGGACTCAATCGCCTGTTGAGAAACCTCCTGGGTTGTATCCATAGCCATTACCTCCAAATCGTCAGATTGCTTATCTACTAAAGAAGGGGTTACTTCTAGCTGAAATGTGGTGTCTATCGTTTCTGGCTGACGAGATTTGTTAAACACATCAATGACCTCCACACCGCCATAGCCCAACTTAATGCCTTGCCTGCCGTCAATATTACCTGTGCGATCGCCAATCTTGTAATCGTTGTAGTGTCTTGAAGCAGTCAGAGATCTTTTCAGTTCGCCATCAGTGGTCTCCAGGATGGCATAGTGCCCCTGAATTGCTGCCTTGTATTCATTGGCATCGACCGTCGGTGGCGCATACTAGAGGGTCGCGATCGCGGCATAAACGGAACGGAACAGATGAGAAAATAGATTGTCTCGTCCATTGCGGTTCGGCACCAACTCCGAGAAGTGCTGATCGCACGCGGTCGCCACCGCCTGAGCATACTTCTGATTAATCTGTTCCGCCGTCAACCCTTCCGCCGGACACATCTGCCGCAACTTCGCCAAAGCAGCGATCGCCCGCTCCGCCGTCGTCAGCGTTGGGATTTCAAACGACAGGCGTTGCGACTCCCCTCTGCGCTTCAGCGCTCCTGTAAACAGAACACTCCACTGAGACTTGGGTTGAAACTGTGCCGTGCCCAGAATCTCGCTCGACCGTCTCCCCGTGAGCACCACGAGTCCTGCCGCCACCTCAGCCCACTCCCGGCTCTCCAACAGACGAACGGCTTGAGTGACGATCGCGTCCGGGTTCTCCAACAGCACCACATTTTCGTTCCGACTCGCGACCTGCTCCTCGATCGGAGAATTAATCGTTGTCCACTCCGCCACGGTAAAGTTCAGGCAGTCCAGCGCTAGATGATCCTCTCCCAACTGCCGCTTAATCGCGTTCCTCACATCCGTCATTAAATTCCGTTGTTGCTTCAGTTCAGCCAGTCCATGCTCCACCCACTGCTGGCGCATCCAGGTCGCCCACTTTTGCCCTTGTGCCCGACCCTCCGGCGTGTCTTGCAACCGCTCCACAGCCGATAAAAACTGATCGACCAAAGTCTGGAGCCACTTCCGCATGATTACTAACCTCACTTGACCCCTCTATCTTACCTAGCTTACTCACCTTTTGCAAGCATATCTTATCTGCTCTGAATCAACTCGGATTGCTGTCCGCTAGTCCACCGCCCAGCGGAGTTCAACAGAGAGGATCTAGAAGGTAGTGAGCGACGATCGTGAAAGAGTTGCCAAAGCGAGCGACTCTGCTGAATTTCCCATCCAAAAACAACCCTCGAACCAGCCGAAAATCGACTTAGTTCGAGGGTTGCCCAACCGAGACTCTCAAATGAAGCGGTGTACTTTTCTAGAAGGTCTCAACCGATGGCTCATTCAACATCTACTGTGAGACTCACCCAGGTTTACGGATGTTGATTGAGCCAAGCATCCAAGTCGTCTTGGCTGGAGAAATTGAGTAGTGCGATCGCTAAAGCTCCCAGTCGATCTAAATTCAGAGTAGAGATGCGATCTCGCTGTGCGTCAGAGAGCGTCCCGACCCGCTGTTCGAGCAGCAAGATGACCAGTGATCGCTGTCCAAGCTGTCGTCCTCGCTCCTCGCCTTCGAGCAAGATTTCTTGATAGATCACAGATTCCCGCATCATCCCCTCCCGAAACACGCGCCGAATTACCTCTTTATCGTACTTTAAGCCTGCCATAAGCTGCACATAGGAAGACATCTCCTGTCGCTCTGTCACTTCAGGAATTTCAGCCACCTGCTGCACCACACGATTAAGTAACCGAGTAGAATCTTGAGTGCGAGTCAGCGCCGCAAACGGCAGCAGCGCCGCATCCTGCAAAAACAGGTCAGGTTCTTGCTCCCAGAGCTTCACGACTTGAAATTCATGGCGGGTCGATCCCAACTCAAACAGGGTCTCGATCGTTGTCCCTTCGCTGGGCGGCAACAAAACGACGACGATTTGAGTGACCGGCAATCGGTAGAGACGATGCAGCCGCACCCAGTAATCCAGTAATCGTAATGGAATTGGCGGATCAGATTGCCAGTTAGTTTGGAACTCCAGATGGAGGATTTGTCCACGAGTTTGTAACAACGTCACCGAATCTGCCCGAATTGGCTCAATGCTCAACTCGGTTTTGAGCACCTCAATGGCGTTCGTAGACGATTCGCCCAAGAGCCAAGCGGCAAAGCGATCGGGATGTTTTTCAGCCAGCAGCTTACAGAGGTTATCAAAGCTCATACTCAAGGCATCTGAGAAAACCTTGTTCAGTTTAGCAGGCAAGCGAGCGAGACCCTGACCTCCCTCCGCTCACAAAGCAACTTACCGACGAACCCTCCCTACAAGCGATTTCACCTGATTGAATATCTCTATCTTTTCCCAAGTTCAACTTAAATCAGACTGATTTAAGTTACTTATCTATGGACATAGACTACCTCAAATACTAAATAAGATAGCCACATCTACAGAGTAAGATACGCAGACTTCAGATAAGATAGATAAGATATTCAAAAGGACTCAGCAGGCAAGGATAAATGCCAAAGTGTTACAACCCATACACAGCAAAGCTTTCAAGGCTC